>LR026961.1:3491424-4161683 GCA_900498135.1 uncultured Desulfatiglans sp. | reverse complement strand
CTTTTCCACAAAGTCAGAATGAATGCCCCGACTTGAGGGGATTGAGACAAACTCTTCACGTCAAAGGGCAAATTCTCACCCTTCTGTCAGAATGAATGCCCCGACTTGAGGGGATTGAGACTCGATGCGGTTATTGAGATAAGTTTTTGGATCCACTTGTCAGAATGAATGCTACGGCTTGAGGGTATTGAGAGTGACTTAGCTGATTCTACGCCAGAGCTTTCGCTTTTTTAAAGCATGAGGAGGGTGCTATGTCGGGCAAAAAGATGATCAGCTTTCTTGGAACGAGCGCTTACAAGGCTGGGGTATATGTGTTTGGCGGACGGAGCAAGGAAACGCGCTTTGTGCAGGCTGCACTCGCCGCGATTTTCCAACCCTCGGAAGTGGTGGTTTTCTTGACTCAGGGCGCAAGAGAGAGAAACTGGCAGTCCCCGTCGGGTTCGGAAGGGAGGGATGGAGACCTCCGCCTCAAAGGCCTCGAGGATAGGGTTCGGATCGAGGTCCCATCTATCCGGTTCCGTGGAAGAGATATACCTGACGGGAGCAATGAGGAGGAGATCTGGGCCATTTTCCAGGAGATCCTCGATGAGGTGGAGGAAGGCGATGAGATCATTTTCGATGTCACGCATTCCTTCAGGTCCATTCCCATCCTTGCGCTGGCGTGTATCCAGTACTTGCGAACCCTGAAGGGCGTGAAGCTCGGAGGGATTTACTATGGGGCCTGGGAGGCCCGGCGGGACTCTGCAGACGGCGGTCTGCCGGAGGTTCCGGTCTTCGACCTGACGCCTTTTGCGGCGTTGATGGATTGGAGCCAGGCCATCGCAGAGTTCGAGAGGTCGGGTTCCGTGGAGGCGATGAAAGTCTTTATAGAGGAGGAGGTCATTCCCCGCAGGCGGGAGAGCCGGGGCAAAGATGCCGAGGCGGTGCAGCTGGACGAACTGAGCAAGAGGCTTGCCAGGCTCAACGATAGCGTGACGACCTGCCGGGGCAAGATACTATATGAAACCGATTTCGTCGGCGATATACGAGCTCGCGTTGAAGAACTGAAGCGGTTGCCCAACACGTTGCCGGCCTTCTATCCCCTGCTGGAGCGTCTGGCGGCCAAGCTCGATCTGCTGGTGGTTGACAGCCCCGGGTTGAGCGAAGATATCCGACGCGGACTGGGAGCTGTGAACTGGTGTCTGCACCACGGGTTGGTTCAACAGGGCTACACGCTTTTGACCGAGACCATTCTGACCTATTTCTGCCTGAAAGGGGGGCTGGACTGGGTGAAAATGGAGAACCGGGGGGATGTCTCCGCAGTGCTTAACAAAATAGGCAGAAAGGAGCCTTTGCAGGGTCATGTATATGGAGACAGCAGTTCTTTGGCTGATTGCCGCAGCCGTCTACCTGAAACGTTGTTCCTGGATTATGAAAAGCTGGCTCGACGCCGGAATGACATCAACCATTCGGAGATGAAGCAGGATAGTGCAAAGGCTGACAAGCTCAAGAAGGAACTTGGAACCTTTTACACAGGCTTTCTGGATTATCTCCGGTCTTGTAGTTGATTGCAGGAGTTCCGTATTCGTTTGAAGGCTTCTCGATCAGGAAGTTTTGTGGAGGAGCTTCGTCGAAGGAAACTGATTTCACTCAGGCTCTATGTCTGTATGAGATTTGTGAATTGGCGTTTGAACGGTTCTGAGGAATTGATTGTCCACGGGCTGCGGCACTAAGAAGGTGCAAGAGGCCGGTGTTTTTGAATAATCCGAAAAACGACTGTCTCCGAAAAAGTTATTTTGAAAATCCTCCCTCGGATGCCGTGATCCATTAGTGCAGGCCCGGGGTGGTCCCTCTCCAAGGGATGGGCTGCCCGAATGAGAAGAGTCTGCAAATGCGAGAGAACTGAACTCTGCCTATTGAATCGTATGGGTATGCGCACTGGAATCATGCGTTTCTCAGTCAGTGGGATTTTTTCAGGCAGTAAGGCAAGGCCTTCCTGAAAGGTCAGAGGCCTTATGCAGCCGTGAAAGGGGGAATGGTCCGATATGAAAACTGTATTGCCGTCGTTGCGGTACTATCAAACCGAACATCGGCGTCTGGACTGCCAGGTGGTCACTCCGATGTTCCTTGGCGGGGCGGATCAGGAAGCGCAGTGGCGCGCTGAGCCGTTCAAGGCCCTGCTGCGATATTGGTGGAGGGTGACCTGCATTGATTTGCCGGGAGAAAAGACCCTGCTTGAAGAGGAAGGGCGCGTTTTCGGGCGGGCAGGAGATGAGAGGGAAAGCCGAAAAAGCCCTTTGGAAATCCGGCTGGTGCCGGGCCATGGCACAGCGGCGGTCAAAACTCCTTTTCAGAAAATGAAGATTCCGCATCCTGAGGTCGATCACGGGGGAAAGGTTGATGCTTTGGGCTATTTGGCAGGCATGGGGCTTGTGCATTTTAAAAAGGGCATCCAGCATAGCTACTTTCCTTCGACGTCTGCATTCCAGTTGATTCTTCAATACCCAGCCGCCTTGAAGAAGGAGATCGATGCGGTGTTGGCCCTTGTCGCGGTTTTCGGCACCGTAGGAGCGCGCTCCCGGAATGGCTGGGGCAGCTTCAATATCAGTAATCCAGGGTTGGAAGGGGGGCAGCAGGCAGCACTTCTTCAATCTGTCACCAAATCATGGACAAAGGGGTTCCAGAAGGACTACCCGAATTGTCTGGGGAAAGACGAAAAGGGCCCTCTCCTCTGGCAAACTGAACTTTGCTCAACATGGGAGAAGGTGATGGTGCAGCTTGCCTCCGCCTATATCAAGGTGCGTGCCGAAAAAGTGGGGCAAGACGAACGGTTGGACCCCGGGGGCGGTAGTTTTGCGGAGCGGCATCTGATCGGGGTGCCGCTGACCCATCACCCGATAGGGAAGAATAAGAATGATCGGCATGCCTCGCCCCTTCGGTTTTGCGTACGCAAGAAAATGGACAAATACCGCGGGCTCGTTTTGCATGTGCCGCATGCGCACAGCCGCAATCAGCTCAACTCCAAGAATAGCGAGCAGATCCAGACATGGGAAAAAATCCATCGGAAATTGGACACCCTGTTGAAGCGTGCCAAGTACGAGGAGTGCGTAGCATGAGAAACGGTTTTCTTCAAGATTCAGCCTACTGGGATGAGAAGCTCGCGGCCTATCTGCACGATCCGCCCGACAAAGCCCTGCGCATCCCAGGACACGAGGAGCGGAGCCGGCGTCTGCTGGATATCCTGGGGCCCCTCCCTCAGCCCGATCCGGACTTGATCCGCATGGCCGATCAAACGGCGGCCGGCATGGACCGCACTCAGCTGCCCGGGCACAGCGCCAGGGCCGATTTAAACGGCTCGATCGACTTTCTGAGAAGGCCATTGTTGACCCACCCAACGGCGCGCGAGGCGGTTCTACCCCTCCAGCTGGATATGACGCGCGAGGATTGTGCATCGGTTGCCCGCGCTATCGAAGCCCTGATCGAAGAGGATATCGAGCGGGTGTGCCACTCGTTTCCCGGCAGGCCGGAGCTTCTTTCCCCCGCCCGCTTCCACTATGTGCACCATGCGCTGCGCGAGCGTCTGCGGCGCGAGAACATCGGCGGCCTCGGAGGATTGTGGGGTCGGCTTCCGGCGGATACGCGGATTCCGGACCACAGCATCTGGCAGCACTGCGGTCTTGCTGCCGCGATTTATTCCTGTTTCAAGAGATCGAAGACCCGCCGGGCCGTGCTGCTGGTGGTTAGCCTGGCTCCGGTTCAGGGCTTCATCGAGCGGGCGCGGAAGCTGCGGGATCTGTGGGTCGGTTCGGTCCTTCTTTCGTGGCTCGCATTCGAGGGTATACGGGAGGTGATTTACCGGCTGGGCTCGGATCATGTGCTCTACCCGAGCCTGATCGGCCAGGGCCTGGTGGAGGACATGCTGCGCAGGGAGTGCGGCCTGGAGGGGCTCCTTGCGGGCGATGATGGAGTGCCGAAAGCGGAGGGCGCTTCGCTTCCCAATAAATTTGTCTGCCTCGTCCCGGCTGGGGAGGAAGAGGAGACGGCAGCCGCGATCGAGGCGCGGATCCGCGAGGCGTGGGAGGATCTGGGCCGCATGACCCTCGACCGGATTGAAACCATTATCGGGGGGAAGAAAGATCCCTATCTCATCGAGCAGTTCCAGCGTCAGATGAAAGGCTACTGGACCTTTCGTTGGAGCGCCTGTCCGCTGCTGGACGAGGGCCGGGAACTGCAGATTAAGGGCCTTCTTCCTCCGAGCGTTTGGAAGAAGCCCTTCAACCTCGTTGCCGACAGCAAAAAACACGCCTTGCCTTACCCCTTGAGCGGCCAGGCGGCCTTCTATTCCGTGAGCCATGCAATGGCTCAGTCGTTTTTGGCTGCCGGCAAATATGTTTACGGCGAAGGTGCAGCGCTGGAGAGAGATGCGGAATCCCGACTCCCGGTCGAAAAAAACGGCCGACCTGATGGCTCAACAGAGCGGGAGGAAGGCATCAAGTGCGGGCTTCATGGCGATCTGGAGGCCTTGCGCTTCGAGTGGCGGCCCGGAGAGGATCGCAACCCGAGGCCGAGCGTTGATCCGTTCTGGAGCCTGTTGAAGCAGGACAGGGATTTGCGTCCCGAGTTCAGATCTTCGGAGAGGCTCTGCGCTGTGGCGACCGTAAAGCGTTTGGCCGGCCGTGTGATCAAGGGCTCGAAGACCGACCATCCACTGAAGCCTCTTTTCGGAAAGGCGGACGTCTTTCCGTCGACGACGGAGCTTGCCTTCGGGGAATGGTTGAATGAAGTCGCCGGGGAGGCGCCGCAGGGGGTTAAGGCGTTGGAGCCATACGGCTCATGGCGCAAGGTGCTCTCCCAGTTCATCCACGACACCGACGAGCCGGATGCGCCTGCAGGACAAGGGGAGCACCGCCGCGTGCTCGAGCGGGAGGCGCGCCGGACTTGCAGCGGGATTCTGCACGCGATGGAGAAGCGGGGCCGTCTGTGGACCGATGCGGATCGCTACTATGCCATCCTCCTTATGGACGGAGACAGGATGGGGCGACTTGTAGGAGGGGAAACCCTTCCCGCACGCTGGGAATCGACGATTCACCCGGACTTGACCGAACGGCTGCGTACGCCCTCTTTCGATGCGGCGTATCGGGGCTTTTGGAAAGAGCACCTTGGAGAGACCCGAGTGGTGACTCCTGGTGTTCATGCAGCGTTGTCGGAGGCCTTGGGCGACTTTTCGCTTCATACGGTCCCTGAGATCATCCGGAGGTGTCGCGGCCGCCTCATCTATGCCGGCGGCGACGATGTGTGCGCCGTCATGCCGGTCTCGACGGCGCTGGCTGCGGCCCATGAAATCGCAAGGATGTATGCGACGCCCTACGTGGTTTACGACGCTGTCACCGGCACAGCGCAGCCCATCGTTGGACCTTGGGCCCCTGAACGCCTTAGATTGGCCTATCATTTGGGAGAGGATCGATGCCTGTCCATTTCAGGGGCGGTCTTGATATGCCATCACAAAAGGCCGCTCGCGGATGCCATGGCTGCAGCGCGGAGGCTTCTCGAAAGCGGCGCCAAAGAAGAGGGCGGGAGAAATGCGGTGGCCGTCGAACTCGCCAAGCGGAGCGGGGGCCCGCGCGCTATGGTGATGAAGTGGAATGCCCGCCCGCACGAGGACCTGCTGGCTGAAATTCCGAAGGAGATTTCTCCCGACGATACGCTCGTCGATCATTTCCTGGATTTTTCAAGGGTTTTCGGAGCGAGGACGCGCCTGTGCATGAGTTCTTCGTTGATGTATCGGGTGGAGGAAATGCGGGATGGCCTGGACGCATTGGCTGCCAGGAACCCGGCGGATCTGCCCAAGTTTCTGAAGACGCTGATTGTCCGCTCCGATCCGTCTCTGAAGCCCAGAAAGGGTGAAGCACGCAATCCGAGCCTCGAGCGCATTGCATGGCAGGCGGCGGCCCTGCTCTTTGGCCCCGACGCCGCCGTTCGGCCGGAGGCCCTGCTGATTGCGCGTTTTCTTGGGCCGCAGCTTTTTCGGTATCAGGGAGCCGGCGATGGAGGATGCCATGACTGAAGAATTGCAATGGCTGAGGTTGGAGCCGTTGGACAGCTGTTTCTTTAAGGGTTCCGAACCGATGGTCGCGGGTGAAAACCACACCGCCCGGTCTGTTTTTCCACCCATGCCGTCGACCCTTTTGGGTGCCCTCCGTACAGCGGTGCTGCTGCAGCGCGGCCTTGACCCTTTTATGTATGCAAGAGAGGAAAAGACGGGCCGGGATATTGCCGGCCGCTATCCCCTTTTGGGGACGCCCGAGCGTCCTGGATTCAAGGTCGTCGGGCCGATTTTCGAAGCAACGGTGCCTGGCGGCGCGGTCGTGCGTTTTCTGCCTGCGCCTGCCCACTGGATGGCCTCAAAACAATCGTTAAAGAAGGCTGAAGCGATGCATCACGGCGCTTCTGACGCATGCGAGGATTCGGCTGAAAGCGACAAGTCCACCCAGCCAAAGCGAAGGATCCGGATTGCTCCGGCTGACCTCTTTTCGGAGTTGATTCGCACGGTGGGCCTCAAAGGCAGCATCCCCGAACCCTTGTGGGCGCTCAATCCGCAGGCAGCGGACCTCGCGCCGCTTCTGGATCACTGGATTTCTGTGGAGGCTTTAGAAGAGGTCCACCAGGGTAGGAACGAATTATCCTGTTTCTCGGATTTATCATCCTATACGGGAGGCCCTGCCCTATTGCCGTTGAAGGCGTTTTACACCTATGAGGAGCGGGTAGGGATCGCCCTCGAGGACCGGCGGCGGACTGCCAAGTCAGGATATTTGTATGCGGCGAGCCATATCCGCCTCAAGAAGGGCGTCGCGATGCTTTTGGGGCTTGACCGGGAGCTGGTGCCTTCTCATCTGGATGCGGAGGGGCTCCTGACCTTGGGCGGGGAGCAGCGGCTGGTAAGCTATACGCTTGTGCCTGACAGAATGCCCCTTCCGCCGAAGCGCGGCCCTTGGGCTGTAGCCCTCTCGCATTTTCCGTGGGAGGAATTGCGGGCCAATAACTGGCAGAATCTGCCAAGGATCTCTCGGGCGCCGGTGCGGATGGCCGGCTGGGATATGAAAAAGGCGTTTCACAAGCCGGTGACGGCGTATCTGCCGCCCGGCACCTCGATCAGGACGGCGGATGCAGGGGAATTGCCGCTGGGTTTCTATAACGGTTAGGAGAGGAGAGAGTGCCATGTTGTTTTCGACGAACGCTTCCAGGGTGTGTGTTCTTTACGCCGTGTCACCGCTTCACGCAGGGGCGGGGCAGTCAACCGGGGCTGTAGACCTTCCTATTCAGCGGGAGCGCCACACCTCTTGGCCGATGATCCAGTCGTCGGGTTTGAAAGGGGCTTTCCGGGACTGGTTTACGCGCTACTACGCCAATAGTAAAGCGGGCGAAATGGGTTACGAATCAGCGCATTCCCAGGCCAAGGAACTGGCCTGCAGGGTCTTCGGCCGAGAAGAGTCCCCAGACGGGCTTGAAGGCCACGCCGGGGCGATTTCCATCACCGACGGCCGTTTGTTGGCATTTCCGGTGAGAAGCAACGCCGCCCCATTCGTGTGGGTGACCGCTCCTTATGTGCTTATGCGGCTCGCGCGTGACCTCCGGTTGATCCCCGATGCAGGGTTGACGCTTCCCGGCATGGAGTTGGGTTCGGCGCCGGGCTCCGGCGAGGGCATGCTGATTCGGGGTGATATCGCCACGGAAAACGGGTTGGTGCTGGAAGACCTGGTGGTCAAGATTGTTGAATCGAAGACGGATGCCGTGGCATTGAAGGCGGCCTTCGAAGCCCTGGCACCCCAGGTTGCGCGTCTTGTGCTGATTTCCGATGCGGATTTCACCTATCTGGTCCGCAATGCCACGGAAGTCCAGGCGCAGATTGCCATCAACCCGGAAACCGGCGTGACCACGGCTGGGTCGCTCCGTTATCAGGAGCTTTTGCCGGCTGATTCAGCCTTGTACACCCTTGTCTTTTTTACTACGGAGAGGACGCAGAAACAGCCCCAGCCGGTTGAATTTATAGCGGATCTCACCATGACCGCCTTGGCGACCCATGTCCAGATAGGTGGCGACATGACCTTGGGCCGCGGCCTCATGGAGGTTCGTTGGCTGCCGGGCGAAAAGGCATAGGAGGGAGCGATGGAGACGACGATTTCTCAGAAGCGGTCGCGATTCGCGTTGGAGCAGCTCGAGCGGATCCCGGTCAACAAGGACTTTGCAAACCTCACGGCCGGCCTGCCGGCGATGATCCTCGGCAACGGATTTGGACATGCCTTGGCCTTTCTCATTTCAAAGGCAACGAAGGATGGGCAGTTATCAGTAAAAGAGAAGCACTACGCAGCCTTCGCGATCATCGCGCGATGGTTGAAAGAGCGTGGAATCATCCCGGATGAAGAGCCCAAGCCCTTTCTCATGAACCTTTCGGCGATGTCCCAGGAGCAGTACCTGCGGGCCCAAGAGGAGGCCCTGCTGGTGCTCGAATGGGTGAAGCGCTACGCGAACTCGGCCCTTTTCCTCGAGGAACAAGGAGAGACGCCATGAATGCGAAGGCTGCTCCGAAGCCGGTTGTGCGGCCGGTCAATCCTGCCGTCGACCGCGTGATTGGAAAACAACCGAAAGGCTTTTTCAATTACGGCCTTTATTTTAACAAGTGGTTTTATGTTCAGGAAAGCGGCGGAAAATGTCCTGTCGAGGGGAATGCAGAGGATCCCGGGGACAATTTACTCCCCTCAATCGCCATGTTCAATGGGGAGGCTTCCCCCACGGGCGGTAAATGGGACAGAAAGACCGCCGGCAGGCTTCTCGAGAAACGCCACGAACGTCAGGAAGCGGCAGCCCGGTCTCTTGAAAGCTTGGGATATCGACTTCTGCGTTTCGAAGCGATTCTTGAAACGCCGCTGGTCGTTGGCCTTGGCAACGGTCATCCATCTGAAAAGGGTTTTTCATTCGACTGGACCCTTGGTGTGCAGTATATCCCGGCAAGCGGAATCAAGGGGGTGGTGCGTCTGGCTTGGCTGGTGAGGGCGCTCAACCGGATTCCCGAGGTGCAAGACGCCCGAAGATTTTGGCAACAGGTGGGAAAAGGCCGGCTTCCGAACGAGGCGGGGGAAGCTCGCAGGGTCTTTGGAAATTTAGAGACGTCGGCTGAAGACAATCTCGAACCAAACAGGGGAGGGGTCGTCTTCATGGACGCTTTCCCTGCGAAACTGCCCCTCCTGAAGGCGGAGATCATGAACTGTCATTATCCTGACTATCTCAATAAAGCGAATGGGAGGCCGACGGAGGACCAGTCCCCTAATCCTCAAAAGTACTGGGCGGTTGATCCGTTTCTGGATCGTCAGGGCAGCGAGCGCACCCGATTCGTGTTTCGGATCCTCATGGGACCGGAGCTGGCGAAGGAGAAGACCGTCGTGTCGGATTTTTCCGAGGCGTTTGAAGCCGCGTTGGACCGCCACGGTCTGGGGGCGAAAACCGCTGTAGGCCACGGAAGGTTTGGCCTTGACATCGCCAAACGGGATGATCCGGGCAGCCATGGCGAAGAGGCAGAACCTGAAGCGAAATCCGCAAATGCTCCTGTCGAACCTGTTCATGAAATTTGGGAAAACGTTCACCTCCGTTACTTGCCGGGCAGCCAGGAGGTAAGCGCCGAAGTTGCTGGGAAAAAGGCTTTCATGAAGGGTATGGATCTGATCCCCGAGCAATACCGCGCCAAACTCAAGAAAAATAAAATCGTCAAGGTCCAGCAAATCGAGGTGATGCCCGCTGGGGGCAAAAATTACGCGATCGTGTCTGTTGAGTAGGATGGTGCCTTGATTGCACCCAGCGGCATAGATTATGGTATGTTGCGATTTTTGACACTCAAGAAGGACAGCCATTATGTCCGACATCCTGGTAACCACGCTCGGCACAAGCTGGCAGATCGTGCCGGAGCTGCTGGGTTTCACGAACCCGAATCTGGTGGATCTTTACGCCCGTCATCCGAAGCGCGATGAGATCGCCGAGACCCGCCGGTCAGCGGACATCCGTCCGGTCGAAGAAGTCTGGATGGTGACGACAAAGGGTGAGAAGACCGATACGCCCATTCAGAATCTATTGGCTTGGCACCGGCTGTTCGGGGGAGGCGGGAGACTCCCTGTCCTCAGGATATGGCAGGTGGCGGGAGCCGGGGATTTGGCCTCCGAAGAGGAGTGCCGGCAAATGGGGGAGTGCATTTTCCGGGTCGTTCTGCACGCCGCCGAGCGCTGCGCGGACGGGCATCTCTTGATATCTCTCGCAGGCGGACGTAAGACCATGAGTTCGGACATCCAGAACGCCGCCGTGTTTTTCGGGTGCCACGCCCTGATTCACGTCATCCAGAATGATGACTACGCGAAAAAGCTGTGGGGCCAGGAAGCGGCTTTTTTCCTCGAACCGTTGCCTGAAGACTTGAAGGACGCGGTTACTCCCCTCGTGGCAGGGCGGCATGAGCGGAACCCCGCCGCCGACCTCGGGGATGAGAGCGGGAGGGTGATCAGCCGGGATCGGTATCCGCTCGAGATGCCGGCGGCATCGGAGCCTCTGGAGACGGCCGTGGCGGGGGCCGGCCTCATGGAGGAGGTTCAGGAGCGTTCGCGCAGGGCGTCTTTTCTTTTCTGCAACCAGGCCAACCGGTTGATGGGCGAGGAGACGGGCACGAATTTCCTCGCGCTCTACAACCTGCGCCCTTCCCTGGTGAGACGGTTGAAGACGCAGCGGATCGGCGTCGACCCGGCCAGGGAGGATGACGAGCTGGTGTGGCTTCAGAGGCTTCCGAAGGCCGAGCTGCATTGCCATCTCGGCGGCGTCGCGGACCCGGCCGAGATCCTCGAGATTGCCGAGGCGAATCGCCTTGCACTGGAGCGGTGCCGGGACCGATGGGGTCCGTACGTCAAGGAATGGCGGAGGCTTGCCGAGGGGGAAGCCGGGGAGGGGATCGATTTCAAGGTTCTGCGGCAAGCCGTTCCAGGGGTTCCCGAACCCTTGTGTACGGCGGCGTTCGTCCTCGCCTTCGAAGACCGGGCGGATCTGTTGGAGCAGATCATTTACGGGACGTTCAGGCATGAGGATGCATTCTGCGGAGTCGGGTTCAAAGCGTACGAAAAGGCGGGGGATCTGCAGGGATCGGGCCTTCTTCAGTCGGAAGCCAGCCTGCGCGCAGCTTGCCGTATCTTGTGCCGCAAGGCTGCGAAGCACAACGTCCGTCATCTCGAGGTGCGCTGCTCGCCCATGAATTATGGCAAGGGCGGGCTGGACCCCGCCGAGGTGGTCCGGGTCATCGATGCCGAGCTGGCGGCTGAGGGCGGTCCGGCGAGCTATGCCTTGATTTTCACGGCGAGCCGGCATGGGATCATGAGCAAGGTTTACGAAAACATCGAACTGGCCGAACGCCTGCTGGGAGGCGATGGGTCGGGTTTTCGGAGCTTGAGGGGCTTCGATCTTGCCGGCAGCGAGGAGGCCGCCAGGCCCGAACAGATGCGCGAGGCCTTCATGCCGATGATGCGCCGGTGCCTGCGTCTGACGATCCACGCGGGCGAGACGTCTTCGGCCGAGAGCATCTGGGAGGCCGTGTATCATCTCAACGCCGAGCGCATCGGGCACGGCCTGACGCTGAAGGAGAATCCGGTGCTCCTGGACAAGTTCAGGGACCGGGACATCGCCATAGAGATGTGCCCATCGAGCAATGTTCAGATCGTCGGCTTCCGGGACAATTTTCTGCAAGCCACCAGGCGCCGCGAGCCGTATCCCCTGAAAGAGTATCTGGAACGGGGGCTCAGGGTGACGGTCAACACGGACAACCCGGGGATATCGAGGACCGACTTCACCAGGGAGCTGCACCGGGCCGCCCGCCTGACGGAAGGCGGGCTGACCCTGTGGGAGATCCTGCTGCTGGTGCGCAACGGATTCAAGGCGTCCTTCGCGCCGAGGGGGCGCAGGCAGGAGCTGCTTCGCGAGGCGGAGAAGGAGATCATCCAGCTCATCCAGGAGAGGCTGCAGTGATGAATCAGAAAAGCCGTTCGGAGCAGGTTCTGTGCGTTCCCCGGGATGGTCTCCCGGAGGAGTGGCTGATGGAGATGACCGCCTGTGAACTGTCGATGGAGGCGTTCGCCGCCCGGCTTCCGGATGCCGCCCTGTCGTGGCTGCCGCGGGAGCGCGCCGAAGGCGATCCTTCCTTCAAGCAGCTCATCCCCTACGTGGTGGTTCAGAGCGTCGATGGGGTCGAGACCGCGTGCTATCGGAGGAAAGGGTCCGAGGCGAGGCTGCACGATCTGTGGTCCGTCGGCATAGGCGGCCATGTGAACCGGGGGGACAGCTCCGGGGTGGATGCGGCTTTGCCCGAGGTCGTGGAGCGGGGTCTTCGGCGCGAACTGGGTGAAGAGCTGGGCCTCTCGGCTCCCGCGCATCCGCCGGTTTTCGTCGGGTTGATCAATGAGGAACGTACGGCGGTCGGCCGCGTCCACCTCGGGCTGGTGTACCGGCTGCGGCTGAGCGCAGCGGACCAGGTGCGCGCGGACAGGGAACTCGACTCCTTCAGCTGGCTGAAGACCCGGGAAATGGACCTGGATCGGTTCGAGTTGTGGTCGCGGCTGGCCCTCAGGCTGGTGGGTGGCGTTTGTAGTTTATAGCTCGTGAGGAGGGTGATAGGTCGGGTAAGAGGATGATCGGCTTTCTTGGAACGAGCGTTTGCCAGGCCGGCGTGTAAGTGTGTGGCCGGCGGAGCAAGGAAACGCGCGTCGTGCAGACCGCCCTCGCCTCGATTTTCGAGCCGTAGGAAGTGGTGGTTTTCCTGCTGCAGGGCGGAAAAAAGAAAAACTGGCAGTCCCCGGTAGCTTCGGAAGGGAAGGAAGGAGGTCCAAAACCGTTATAACCGCATGGAAGATCGGATAAGAACCGGTTCATAGAAGCGCATGTCACTGACAAATCGTCTGATCAGCGAAGTTCTTAATCCAGTTTTTCCTGGATAACACGTCCACGGCAAGCGCAATCTGACGTCTTGTGAATTGCCTTTTCCGATCATTCCATTCATATGTTCGTGTCACAACGTCATCCTCGGTTTGAACCTTCTCCCTGCTAATAACCCAGTGAACCGAAGATAATAACTCGAGACCGAATGGTGATTCGAATCCTTCGACCAGTTCTGTTACTTTATCAAATCGTGCCTTGGTTTCTGCTGCATCTCTAAGGAATGCTAGTGCGTCTTCGATTGCGCCGGGTATCAGCTCTAAATGCTTGTTAGGTTCGTCTCCTCCATCGGCGTAGCCGGAAACCAAATGTCCTTCGACGGCGTTCAATACGTGCCTGAGGTTTTCGGCATACGGCCCATAATGGCTTTTCGTGAAGCGAAGCTTCAACGGTTCTCCAGCCTCTTGCATAAAATATATGAGCTTGTGTACTTCGAGCAAGGTTATAAAAGGGTCCAGCAACCCGTTTAGATAGCGGGACATCAATCCTACCAAGGCAGCCCTGCCTGACGTCATTTTAGGTACACTCTTTGAATGGTTGATCTCCGTGTTAATCGATGCGTCACGTGGTTCGAAAATGACCGCCTTAAGCTCTTTGAACTCTCCTAAAGCCGCTTCGATACGCGGACGGACCTCTGACCAGCACAAACCGCCTAATCCGCTTCCTAGAGGCGGGATGGCGATGGACCGAATGTCCCTTGATCGGATCACCTCCACTAAAGCAACAAGGCCGCTCTCGATATCCTCCATCCGGCTCTTGCCTCTCCAGTGACGCTTGGTTGGGAAATTGATGAGATAACGCGGGTGCACCAGTCGCCCGGTTTCAAAGACAAACATCTTTCCAGGCTGCACTTCCTTCCTTTTGCAAGCCGCAGCGTATGCCCTGAAATTATCCGGGTAAGCGTTTTTAAACTGAAGGGCTATGCCACGGCCCATGATGCCCACGCAGTTAACCGTATTGACCAGTGCCTCGACGTCCTCACTGAGTATGTCGCCTGTCTTGTATACGATCATATAGCTCTCCACTCTCTTAATAATACCATTCAGGCTTCACATCTACACGAGGTTTGTAATCTGCCGTTTGAAGGATTCTGAGGGTTTGATCACGTACGGGCCGTGATATTACGCCGATGCGATTGACCAATTCCCATGGAAATTGCCGTTCAATTAAGAATTCTGCTTGCTTACCTTCTTTACACTGGCGCCAATCCCTAGCCTGCACCGCTGCCCAATCAATTTCGTCCAAGTGGGAGAGGTCGCAACGATCCTCGAAGTAGTGGGCTCCGGCATTCGAAAGGGTGAACGCCCATGAGCGTCCCCCCTCCTTGGCCCAAGCCACAGTTTGGAGGAGATCCGCCTCCAAATGTACTATGGGGGCCTGCCCATCACGATAGGATAATTCGGGGTGATCAGCCTGATGAATAATGTAAAGCATAACCGAGCGTGGGCAGAAATAGAATGGGACGCACTGACCCACGTAAAGCTGAGGGCGGCTGGTCAGTTTTAATTCTTCAAGCCGCCGTTTTTTGATATTCATCATCCCGATGCGGGTTCCAGGTGCAGAGCGGCGAATTATTTCCGCGTCGCACCAGAGACAACCATCCAAGATAATCGAAGGGAGACGGTCAATATGAACAATATGATAGATCTTAATATCTCCGGGTATCGGCATATTTTTATCAACTGTCATCCCACGTGGTTTTGATGTGAAGACCATCCCTTGCCTTATGCCTGCTCAGGCGGCGCAGTCTCACTGATTTTATAAGTCGGCGGAATTCAATCTAATCATAAATACCGACCATATAATGATAGCTGATCAGCTCCGAAATCAATTATTTCCTGACTCGTCTCCATCCGGAAATGATTTCCCGGCACAACCCGGTTTCCAATCCGGAAATGAGGATTTTTGGCCAATATCAATGAAATCAAGCGTTTGCGCGGAGGCGACCTGTGGGTCGCCGCACAAGCAAACGTGTAGATTGACGCCGAGATTGGCCAAAAAGACCATTTCCGGATGGAAACTCATTCAACGGTTGCACCCTCAACTGAATTTCCTTGCGCCGGGTGGTCCACGGGGAGAAAATCCTTGTCCAAAAGACCCATTCCTCGCAACTGCTCACAAATCAACTTCTCTGCTACATTCGCGACGGAGCGAAACTCATCTTTGGCGATTTTTTCTAGGATTCGTTTAATGTGGGTCTCGACCCGGAAACCAATCTGCTCTTTCAATTACTTCTCCTCATTCGAAATCCCGGTAATCTTACGCGGATGGTATTCTGAAGGCAAAGCGTTTTTGGTTATCAATGTTTTCATCGCTTTCAATAATAACAATGCTAATTCAATGTGAATGCCAGGTCAAGGCCGATTTTCCATGGTGCTCGAATGAAATAAAGATATTCAAGGAATAATCCGCGCAGTATCCCTGCCACTGAAAACCGACGGTCTTTGCAAAAGTTTTTTGAAAATCCTCTCTTCGATGCCGTGTTCCATTAGTGCAGGCCCCGGGTAGCCCCTCTCTAAGGGATGGGCTGCCCGGGAGTCCTGCCCTTGGGCGTAAAACCTCAACTTGAAGGAGGCGGCAGACATGGGCACCACGGCGAAGATCCTATCGTATCCGCAGGGAGAGGCTGCTCCCAACCCCCCACAGACAACCGAGGCGGTCAAGAACGGGAAGACCCCGGCCGGAGAGGCGTTCTTCGAGGAACTGGCCGCGCAGAGCGGGATCCAGGAGACCCTTGCGGCCAGGTTGAAGGCGCACATCGGGGAGATCGAACTCCTGCGGGCCGACAACCGTTGGCAGGAGATCCTGGATCTGTATCATCCCGTCGAGGAGCGCGAGCCGGAGATGGTCCGTTTCGGCCTGGACCTCCCGCTGCGCTCTGAGGTGGCCTTCGCGCTCAGCCGCCTCAAACGCTACGACGACGCGATCGTCGCCTACGAGGTGTGCCTCAGGCGCAGCCCGGAGGATTTCCGGTTCCACTCGGGGTTGGCCTACACGCTGTACGAAAGCCTCCTGGCCGCCAAGAACCGGGAGATCATCCTGCCGCCTCAGGTCAAGGCCGGGCGGACGGACAGGGCGCTCGATCACTTCAAAAAGGCGAGGGAACTCCGGCCCGAAGGGGTGACGGCGTTTTACCGCGAAGGGATGCTCTACAAGAACATCCTGCAGAAGCCCGACCGGGCGTTGCCGCTTCTGGTGCAGGCGGTGAAGAATTGGCTGGCGCTGACGGACGATGAGCGGAAGGTCCGGCATCAGGAGCGGCGCAACTACATCAAGGCCCTATACAACCTGGGCTCGTGCCAGGTGAAGACGGGGCGGATGAAAGGGGCGCTCGCGAGCATCCAGAGCTGCATCGAGGAAGACGGGGAGAAGAACCATGTGCGGGTCGAGCACAAGCACTTCGCCCTGGGAAAGGTCCTCTTCCACCTCGGCCGGTACCGCGAGGCGCAGGACGCCCTGGAGTTCACGTCCCGGGTGGTGAATCCGGCCGAAGGCGATTACGTCTTCGAACTCCTCGGGCGGGTGCTCCTGGCGCAGGACAAACCGCGGGAGGCCCTGGCTGCGGTTGAACGAATCCCGCCCCGGGTGCGCAGGCCCTACGTCCGGTGGACGGAGTCTGACATCCTCAATCGGCTCGGCGAGCACGACAAGGCGCGGAGCGTTTTGACCGGGGCCCTCGAGCGGGACCGGCGTTCGCGGCATCGGACCCTGGTCCGCCTGGCCAGGATGGCGTACCGGGAGGGCAACGACGACCAGGTGCTCCGACAGGCCGGTGAAGCGGTCCAGTTCCACATCGAGACCTTCACGACCCCGGACCCGGACGGGCTCTTCTGGCAGGCCGCGGCGCACCTGAGGAAGGGCGAGCTCGAGGCGGCCAGGCAAAAGGCTGCGGACCTGGCCGCGTTCAGGCCGGCTTACCCGCTCCTCGGGAAACTCCGGCAGGCGATAGCGAAGAAGGCCGGCCCGTGAGGGGGAAGGAAGGCCAAGCGAAAGGAGATCCGAACATGAAAACGCCCGCTGAAGCGGCCCCGAAGCGTCCGGCCGCACCTGATTTCGAGCTGCTCTTCTCCCGGCTGCGATCCTTCATCATCGAAAACCGGGAAATCGAGAAGTGCCGGGAGATCCTTCGCAAGATGGATGTCCTCCAGCGGCTCAACCCGGAGCAGTGCCTCGAGTGGAGCCGGCTGGCCCAGATGGCGGGCGAGATGGACGTGGCCTGCCGGACGCTCGGGGATTTGAATCGGCGCCACCCGGCCTTCGAGCCGGGGTGGCGCGAGCACATCGAATTGCTGGTCCTGCTCGGCAAGGGGGCGGAGGCCGCCGCTCTCAGGGCGCGCGCTCAGGGTGCCATCCCCGGTTTCGGACAACATGACGCGCAGCCTGTGCATACGGGCGACGGCGGGGGGGATTTTCAGTTTCTGGACGAGCCCTTTGCGGCCATGAAGCGGGAGGAGCGCCTGATCGCCCGCTATATGGCGCTCTTCCAGGGGCGGGAAGACTGCTTCGCGAGGCAGTGGGCGGACCGGAACGCCGGCACGAGCGGATACGTTCCCGTGAGGCGGGCGATCGAGCCGGCGGATGTCCGGGATCATCTGCGCGGCCTCAAGACCTACGGCATCTACCTGCTGCGGCGGGACAGCCGGGTGGCGACGGGCGTGATCGACGCCGATTTGAAGCAGGCCTACCGCACGGGGGCGGCGCTTGCCAAGGAGCGCTCGGGCATTCAGCGCGAATGCGCGTACCTGGTGGAGCGCGTTCAGGAACTCGGAAAGCCGATGAACCTTTTCGCGCTGCCGGAGTTCAGCGGGGGGAAGGGGTATCACTTCTGGTTCTTTTTCGAGGAGCCTGTCCCGGCGCGGCCGCTCAAGGAGGCGCTCGCAGCGCTTGCCGGGGCGCTCAGGCCCGATTTGACGTTTTTCGATCTGGAGGTCTTTCCGAAGCAGGACCAGCTGGGAGGGAAGGGGCTCGGGAACCTCGTGAAGCTTCCCCTCGGGCTGCACCGGGTCACCGGAAAGCCCTCCTATTTTCTGCAGAAAAGATCCGGGGATGTGTGGCAGGCCCTGGAGGTTCTGGAGGGCGCCGCCTACTCGACGCTGGAGAAAAAGGACCCGCCGCTCGGGAAGACGGGGTCCGGCGGCGGCGTTCTCATCCACCCCCGGCAGGGGGAGTGGATCGCGCGCTTCCCTGAGCTTCACCGGCTCTCGGAGCGGTGCCCTCCGCTCGGCCAGTTGATCACGGCCTGCCGCAACGGAAAGGCGATGGGGGTGCGCGAAGAGAAGATCCTCTTTGCCACCGTCGGCTTTCTCAAGCGGGGCAAGACGCTTCTTCACGCGCTGCTTCAGCCTGTGCCGGAGTACAACCCGCACCTCGTCGACTACAAGCTCTCGCGGCTGAGGGGCACGCCCCTGGGTTGCCGGAAGATCCACACCCTGCTGGGGGTTGCCCTGGATTTCTGCCGGTTCGATTCTCCGCTTCCTTACGCGCATCCGCTGCTCCACTGTCGGGAGTGGATGACCGAAGACCTGCCCGTGGCGGCAGAACGGGTCGAAAATTTGGCGGATGCCCTGGAGCACCTTCGGCGAAGCCTCGACCTGGTGACGCGTTTTCTGCCCGCGGTGCGGGAGACGTCTTGAGGGGGATGCTGTGCAGCGGATGTATGTGCTCGAAAATGGAAGCTATCTCAGGAAGTCAGGCGGAAACCTCGCCCTTTTCCGGGATGGGAGGGTCGAAGAGGAGATCGACCTCGAACACCTGGAGCAATTGATCCTCGTAGGTTACACCTCCATCAGCGGTGCGGTGCTGCGCATGCTGATCCGCAGCCGTGTGGAGACGGTCCTTCTGAACCCTCGCGGCGGCTTCGAGGGGCGGCTGTCGGTCGACGAACACAAGCATGTCGGCCGGCGCAAAGCGCAGTATCTCCGGCTCTCCGACCCCGGGTTCGCCCTCGAGACCGCGCGCTCCATCGTTGGCGGCAAGCTCCGCGGCCAGGCGCGTTTTCTGGCCCTGAGGGGGAAGCAGCTCGGGGTCGATTCCCTGCTGGCGCGGGCGGCCACGATCCGCGCCATGGAGAGGAGCGCGCTGGACCCGGCCGTCGATCTGGACATTGTCAGGGGGATCGAGGGGCAGGGGACGCGCGTCTACTACGAGGGCTTTCCACGGCTGGTGCGGAACCCGGCCTTCACCTTCAAGGGCCGCAACCGCCGGCCGCCGCTCGACCCGGTCAACGCGCTGCTTTCATTCGTCTACACGCTGTTGACGAGCGAGGTCCTGACCGCCATCAAGATCGTCGGTCTGGATCCGTACCTGGGTGCGCTGCACCTGGAGGACTACGGGCGGCCGTCGCTTGCCTGCGACCTCGTCGAGGAGTGGCGCGTCTTTTTGGCCGACCGGTTCGTGCTGGCGCTTATCAACCGAAGTGTCCTCAGCCCGGACGACTTCGTCTACCGGAAGATCGAGGACACGGATTTCGTCGACGAAGAGGATCTCAAGGGGAAACGCCCCGTCGAGATGAAGCCCGCCACCTCGCGCGCACTGCTCAAGTCCTACGAAAAGTGGATGGAGCAGCGGGTGAAGCCTCCTGACGGGGATCAGAGGCTGACCTACCGGGGGTTGATCCTGGAGCAGGTGAGGCGCTTCGAGAGGTATTTGCTGGGGGAATTGAAAGCGTATCAGCCGTTTCCATGGTCACAGGTGGGATGAGCCATGTTCTATCTGATCTGCTTCGACATTGTGGACGACAAGGTGCGGAACCGGGTGGCCAAGGCGCTCAAGGGGGCCGGCACGCGGGTGCAGAAATCCGTCTTCGAATGCGCCGACCTGAACGAGAAGCAGTTTCTGAAGCTCAAGGACCGGATCGAGCGCCTGATCGATTTTACCGAGGACAGCGTGCGCTACTACCGGCAGTGCGGCGGCTGCCTGTCGCACTTCGAGTTCTCGGGGGTCGGCGAGCAGCCCGAGAAGCGGAAGTTTGCGGTGCTGTAGGGAGGGTTCCGCACGGGCCGAGGCGAATCTGCTGCTGGCGCTGAGCGGGATCTCGCCTGAGCTGCGTGCGCGGGCGGGAGCCCGCTTCAGCGGTAGGAAAAGGGAAAAAGGGCGGCCTGTTGGTCGATCACGGTCTCGAGGAGTTTTTCCCATCTGTGGGTGTCGAGCAGGCAGGCGAAGTGTCTGCGGCTGAGATGGGGGCCATCGAGCAGGGAGCGGATGCGCCCGGTTTCGCGCTGGAGAATGCGGGGGTCCCCCAGCCGATCGGCGTGCAGGGCGGCGAGGGGGAGGAGCCCCATGACGTTGACCGTTTCCTCTCCTTGGGTTTTGCAGAGCTGCAGGGATTGCATCCAGGCCTGCTCCTTCACGGACGGGTCTACGGACGACCGGCCGAGGTTGTAGAGCCAGAGCTGCCAGGGATGCTGGGGGGCGGTCTTCCCGATCCGTTTGCACGCCCACGCGAGATAGGCGGGGGCTGGCTCCTCGGTGTCCGCCAGCCAGCGCATCAGGGCGGCGTGCTGGTATGGGTTCCAGCGCGGGTTGCACGTATCGGGTGTGGAGGTTTTCAGATAGGTGAGAAGGGCTGTCCGGGCGCTTTTGAGGAGCCCCGCATCGAGGTAGGCGTATACCTTATAGGAGACATCTCTCAGCCAGTGGGTGTGCGCTTCTTCCTGAACCAGACCGGCGCCGAAGGCGTCGAGGGCCTTCGAGATCCAGCCTTCGAAGGCAGGCAGGTGCTCCGGTCCGCAGAAAGCGGCATTCTGGGCCATTGTGCCGTAGAAGCTTCCGAGGTCATGATTGACGGCCAGGGGGTCGCATCGGCGCCTTTCGGCGAAGATGCCTTCCATGCGCTCGATCAGCGCGCGGGTGTCCTCCGGGAGGTGTTCGGCCAGCCGGGGGTCGAACTCGAAGCGGTTGTGGGCCTGCCCGATCCGATGGCAGGCGTGCTGGAGGATCAGACTCTCGCCGTCGGTCATGTGGACGGCTGCTTCCTGGAAAGACTGGGCGGCTTTCAACCAGAAGGCGGCCTTCCCCGCGGCCCCGCAGTGGTTGGCGCAGGCCACCTGGGCCTTGCACAGCCGGAACGCCAGGCCGGGGGCATGGCGCCCCAGGGTGTCGACCAGTTCTGGCGTGACCAGGTCGAGAAGGAACTGGGCCCGGTGCTTGGACCAGTCCGGCGGGTCCAGCAGCGCCTCGATCGCCCTGACGAATCGCTTGGCGATGGAGGGGTCGCCGACGATTTCAGGCAGGCGGAGGGAAATGATGCGCCGATCGGCCTCCAGCCAGGAAAGAAGCTTGGCCGGGACGCTTTCCAAGTGGTCGATGATCCAGGTCGTTTCCAGGTGTGGGGACAAAAACGCCGACGCATCGGACCCGGTGCCCGGGGCGTGAAAGCGCCAGAGGATCTCGGCGGTTTCGAGGTCGCCTACGCGAAGACACTCGAAGCGGCCGATGTTGACAAGGCTGGCCGCGTGGGTTTGGGCGGGGCAAAGGATGCCGGCCAGCCGGTGTTGATGGGCGGCCTCGCATTTTTGAAGGATGCCTTCGACCGGGAGGATATCGCCGTCTGCGCTGAGAGCGCCAGTAGCCGCGAGCGCCGGGACGGAGAAGCCTTCCTGGGCCGATCGGAAGCCGAGGTAGACGGCCAGTCCGAGTGACGACCCGTGGAGGACGATGCTGCTTCCACAGGGATCGAGCACCGGCCAGAAGAAGAAATGTCCTTCGGGTTGTTTTTGCGCGGCGAGGGCGGCCGCGGTTTCAACCGCCCGACAGGCCGTCGCATCCATGCGGCTGCTTGCCCAAAGGGGCATGCGGGCACCGGCAGGTTTTTCGCCGAACCCCACCATCGCCCAGCGCACCTCGCCCGCGTTTTCCTGCGGCCGGGAAAGCACCAGCGGGATCCCCGCCCATCTCCAGGCACGGAAATGGTCCCAATCGAGGAAGGGCAGTCCGAGGGCGGAAGGGGATGTGTGGGCCGAGAGGGCGCTGGTCAGCTCCGGGCGGCGTCTTTCCGGGGCGAGGATCGCTGCGGCGAGGCAGCTGAGGCAGAAAAGCCTTCGAAAGGGTTCGTCCGCGCCCATGTTCTGGAGGAGGTCTCCGAGAAGGGCGGACAGGCGGCTGCCGTCATCCGGCCAGATCCCCGGGTGAGGATGCAGGAGATTGCCCCGCCGATCGCGGATGTCCCAGTCCGCGGAATAGTCCTGGAGTACCTGCAGATCCCAGCTGTTCGGGTTATACCGCATCGCCCACCAGAAGAAGGACCAGGGTGCCGTTTTGGACCTCGGTTTCCCTGAGGCCTCTGAAAACGATCCGAAAAAGGCTTTTGCCCCGGTCGAGTTCGTGCTCGGCGGCCGGCAGCGGGTCAGCGCCGGGCCTTTCCCACCACGCGTGGATGGTTTGAGGCAGACAGCTTGTCTGCCGGATTTTCCCGGCGACGAGAAGGCCGGTAGAAGACTGGCTTAGAAGGTCCACCTGAAAGGGTACGGCCTGGACCTCAAAGCCTTCCGTGGTGAGGCAGATGCAGTTCGCCCTGTCCCAGCCCCCCTTGTCGTCGGCCGCCAGAGGCGTTTCCAGTTCGGGAAAACGGCTGAAGGCCAGCAGTTCGTAGTCGTCTGCCGCATGCTCCGGCAGTTCGGCACCGGGGTAGGCCTCCTGAAGGAAGGCGCGCAGGGCGAGGCCGGCGGGCGGCATCGCTGGGTGGGCGGGGGATTTCTGCTTCGACAGGAGCCGCTCGACGCTCTTGGCCGCAAGGTACCCCGCCAGCTCGAGTTCGAGCTGGCGGAAGAAAAAAAGGATGGAGTGCTCGGGAACCGGCTGGGGCGCCTGGACGGCCGCATCCTGAACGGCTGAAAGGATTTCGGGAGGCGCCTGCCCCCAGCGTCGCCCGATGTCCTCAAGGGCCAGCGCATAGGTATTCCAACACTCCACGAAACCTTTGTCCTCCGGGAGCGCTGCGTCGTCAGGACCCATGAGCGCTGCATCGCCGCAGACCTGCGCGACGCGCGCACAGGGTTCGGGCGAGGCCTCGATGTCCAGGATGAACACCATCGGCGGATTGTAGTACCGGTTCGAAGGGCCCCAGCCGCCGAGGGTCGCCTTCACCTCCCGGATCTCGCCGGGGGCGGGGGCTCCATGCTCGGCTGCAGGCGAAGCTTCCGCCAGCCGGCTGCCGAGGGTCTCCCATGCGCTCCATTCCTCAGCGGCTGAAAGGCGCTCCGCGCAAAAGGGGCAGGCCTCAATGTGGCGCTCCAGAAGGGGATCGCGGTCCGCCGAAAAGAGAATGCGGTCCGGCGGACAGGTGCGCAGCGAAAAGAGGTTCTGCCAGGCAATCTTCATGCGGATGGAAGCAGGGTCATTCATCGGAGGGCTCCGTTTCGTCTTCTTTCATGGAATCTGAACGGCCTTCGAAGGCGGATTTGCAAAGTTCGAGCACCCGCGCCACGAATTCTCCGAAAAGATGTTCGTCCAGATCCTCCGGTGAGAGCCCGGGCCACAGGCTGCAGAAGCCGCGGAGGGCGTCTTCCGCGAGGTTCAATTGATATAGGGGGCCGCTTGGGCCTTTGTACCCCAGCCGGCGGGCCATCTCCTCCAGGGAGAGGTCCATGCCGTATTTGAGATGCAAGACGGCGCGTTTCCGGTCGTCGATCGCCTTCACGAACCGTTGGGCCAGAGGGGCGAGTTCGGCGAGCGCGGCCGCCTCCTCGGCGGTCGGGCCGGGGTCGGAAGGCGGTGCGAGGTAGGGCCCGCCGGGTCCGGGCGCATCGCCGTCGGGCAGCGGCACCTCCCGGTAGGATTCGAGGAGTGCAGGAAAAAGCTCGCCGAGAAAGCTCACGAACGAGCGGACGGGGACCCAGCCGTGGATGCCTGTGCGCTCGACGAGGAGGCGCTCGAATGACTTCGAGAGGGCGGCGAGATTCGCCTGTTTGACCGCGTCGGCGGGGTCCATCGCCCAGTCGGTCTCGTCCATGGAGAGGTTGTGGATGGGCGGGATGACGGGCCTCTCGTCTCCCGATTCCCAGGAATAGAAGGCCGCCTCCCGTCCAGCCTTGTAATGGATGCCGTCCGCGTTGGAGAGGACCTGGCGCACGCGCCGGTACAGGGCGTGCCAGGGGCTCATTTCCCGGGTGCGCAAGCGGTCGAGGGCGTGGTTGAGGAACAAGGTGCCGAGATAGCCGGCAAAACGGCTCCAGTCAGCGTCCTGAAGCAGGCGGAGCAAATCGGGCGGCAGGCTGCACTCCTTCTTCTCCTTCAGGAAGGCCCAGATCTCCGCCGCAAGCTCCCGGTTGTCCTCGTAAGGCCACTGGCGGCTGGAGAGGTTCAGGGGCTTTATTTTGCGGGAAACGGTTGCCGCGCAGCGCTCCAGGACCGCAAAGCAGCCCGGGCTGTCGATCCATGCCTCCCAGGTCGACGTGTCCATCAGAGGCTTCTCCTCAGGCACGATTCAGGCACGACACCCATGAAGCGCAAAGTGAAGTTCACGTTTCCCGAGCGTGGCAGGCCGAAGCGAAACCGCTCCATGATGTAGGAGGTGCGCTCCATGGCATATTCGCTCGGTTCGAGGAGGCATCCTTTCTCGATATAGAAGGGACTCGATGCGACGGAAGTGCACGGGCAGACCTGGAAGCCGAAATTGGCGAGCCGCTTCAGGACGAAGAGCGGATGGGTCTTTTTGTCCCTGCGGAAGGTGGCGGGAAAACCTCCGGTCGCGTCTCTGAGCTTCCGGTCATCCGCCCCGTGGAAGAACATCCGCTCTTCCCAGTAGGGCGAAGGCAGGCGTCTGATGGAGGCCCCCAGGCGGCGCCAGTCGAGCGGCGGCTGTTTTGGGGCCTCACCCCAGAGGCGTGCGGCAAATCCTTGATTAGACCCGGCCTTCGCCATTGGACCTCTCAATCCCTGTGCTGTTCGGAACTGTGCAATGCTCGGCAGTCTATAGCGCATTTATAGGCCAAAAACAATGATCCGGTGCAAAAAACCTCGGGTGTCGGATCCCGTGTTGCCAGTATACACCCGCTCTCCTCTCCAGCCCGTGACCCCCGCTCAACAGTTTCCATCCGCCACGGATTCAGGTTTCATCTCTTCTTGTGGAGATGAAGCTCCCATGGATTCCATCCGGAAATGGTCTTTTTGGCCAATCCCGGGTCAATCTGCACGTTTGCTTGTGCGGCGACCTGCAGGTCGCCGCCGTGCAAGCGCTTGACTTCCTAGATATTGGCCAGAAATCCTCATCTCCGGCTCGAAAACCGGGTTCTACGTGGAAATCATTTCCGGATTGGAAACTGAGTCCTACTGCGAAATCATTTCCGGATGGATACGGTCAAGCAGTCAGAAGACGTTTCCGACAACCACTCGATCCAAAATCTGGCCGCGAGACAGCTGCCGGAGATCAAGCAGAACCGGCCGGTCTTGGCCCTCACGCACAAAGCCGCACTTGCCGTGAATGGCGGATTGCTTTCATCCATTAGCGGATTTGTTTTGAAAATTCCCGCTTCCCCGCCGTTCAGCACTGTCAGGTGGAGGATGGCGCAGAGGTCGCGTGGTTTTCCGCAGCGCGGCCACGAACCGGAGGTTCCTCCGGCCGAGGCGGGATTTCTTAACAATCAAAAGGAGGAAAGAGGTATGCGTTGGATCATCGGGACAATGGTGTTGGGAGTGTTTGGGCTGGTCGGCTGCGCTACGATCGTAGGCGACAAGACCCAACTCTTGAGTATCAACAGTTCACCCGAGGGTGCCGAGGTCTGTGTTACGGACGAAACAGGTCAGCAGGTCTTCAAAGGGCAGACCCCGACGACCGTGGTGCTCCAGAAGGCGGACGGGACCTATTTCGGTGGAAAGGATTACACCGTTTCAATCTCAAAGGAAGGCCACGAGACCCAGACGGCGCAGGTCGTCAGCGGGCCGAATGGGTGGTATGTCGGCGGCAATTTCATCTTCGGGGGCTTGATCGGTTGGCTGATTGTCGACCCTCTGTCCGGCGCCATGTGGACGCTTTCTCCGGAGACGGTGAACCTGAACCTGGCTCCTGCAGCCGAAAAAACCAGCCGTGACGGATCCAGGGGCCTGGCCATCATCCAGTTGGACGATGTGCCCGTGGAGTGGAGGGACTGTTTGGATCCGCTGATATAGCCGTTTCAATGCACGGGTTGGCAGGTCACCGCTTCCGCCGGCGGTGGCCAGCACGTGTTTGTGTCGTTGCGACGAAAAAGGTTTGCCTGGGTCGGACGGTTTGCAGCCATCCAATTAAAAAACCTTGCTTACGAAATGACGCGTTGCCAGAATACACCTCCTGTCATACCGGGTGGTTTCCAGGAATGATACTGACTAAGGGAGATGAGAAAATGACTGAGCGGACCCTCTTTCTTCTGTTCAACCACCAGATTACAGAGGCGCAGCGCGAGGACGCGTCGAAAAGCCTCGGGGTTGGAAGGATCATGGACCTCCCGGCCGGATTGAAGCAGGTGTGGCGGGACATCCCTCCGGATCTGCCGGAGATCGGCGCGTTTCTCGAACCGGTTCGAAAATGGCTGGAGGAAGAGTCCCGACCCGGGGATTTCGTCCTCATCCAGGGGGACTTCGGTGCGTGCTATCTGATGGCGGGCTTCGCCTTCGAGAAGGGACTGGTCCCGATCTATTCCACCACGGATAGAGAGGTTGAAGAAGAGCGCGGCGCCGACGGTCTGGTCAAGGTGACCCACGCCTTCCGGCACCGGACCTATCGGAAATACGGGGTTTAGCGCTTGGGGGGAAGATCGACCCTCCCTCGGCTGCTTCAGCGAGCCGTCTTTTCCAAACTCTTCGATTACCCCTGGATCCGTGATGGTGGAATCGGCAATCGTAAGGATATATACAAAGGCGAAATCTAACCAGCACATGCAAGGGACGCCGGCTAGCGCCGGTGCCCCTGATGCTGGGCGTTATGCCTAAAGGACCCAAAGCAAATGAAGCCACGAATCACAGTTATCACCATCGGCGTTGATGACCTCGGCACATCATTGCGTTTCTACCGTGACGGTCTGGGCTTTGCTACTGAAGGCATCATCGGCAAAGAGTTTGAGTATGGGGCTGTTGTATTCGGGAAGAATGGCTGCGAGATATCCTCTTGTCTCAGCTGCATTTTTAATGGCATCGGAAGTGGTTAGGATACTGGTCATGATTTTCTTGGGTAACACGGCCTAAGCTTAAGTTCGGATGAGCGCAGCCAGGTAGGGTGCATTCCATGCGCCGTTTGCGGCTGAGCTAAAATGATTATTGAGTGGGGGTTTGAAGAAGACAATTTCTTCTTCAAACCCCCGTTTTGTTCTTATCAAATCGACAGAATATCTTTTCTACTCGTAGTGATAGCGGCAACTGATGACGATGATGCCGTCTTTTTCGATCTGGTAGACCAGCCGGTGCTCTTTGGTGATGCGGCGGGACCAGCAGCCGGCCAGTTGGAACTTCAGCCGCTCGGGTTTGCCGATGCCCTCTTGCTGATGGCGCAGGATGTCCCTGAGCAGCTCGCGGATGCGCTTCACGATTTGCTTGTCATTGTCCAAAAACCATTCAAAATCCTTCCAGGCCTCCTGCGTAAATTAAATCTTCATAGATCCTCGGCGGGAAAGTCAATCAGCTCACCGCACTGCGCTTGCTTTAAGGATTTTTCAAGATGCGCCCGGTGGGCCGGCGAGCTGAGCAAGTAGGCGGTCTCCTCCATCGCCTGGTAATCTTCAAACGAGATCAGCACGGCCTTGTCCTTGGTGCGGTCGCTGACGATGACGGCCGGTTCGGAGTCTTTGCACACTTCCTCAATCAGCGCCTTCAGGTTCTTTTTGGCATTATTGTAAGTTACGGCTTTCATGGTTGCCCTCTTCATATCGGCCCTGTTCCGACCAGGTCCTTGAATCTGTTTTTTAAAATCAAAAGGTCGAGCATTTGCTTAGCCAAAGTCTTATCCGGCTCGGAAAGGCTGTCAAGTTCTTCAAAGCGCCGCAAAAGGTCCCGATCCTGGATATTGATCTTGGCAGCCTGGCCCTTGGCTTCAAAGGCCAGATAATCCAGCGACACATTAAATACTTCGGCCAATTTGATGAGCACCTCCGTGGAGGGCACATTGGCCCCGCGCTCATAGGCCGAGACCTGTTTTTGGTGGACGCCGACCTTTTCGCCGAGTTCGGCCTGGGTCCATCGCCTTTCTTGTCTGAGTCGTCTGATCCGGTCGTTTATCGCCATTAGGTGTCCCCCTAAAGCTCAAAAAGCGTGGTTTGGGGGATATGATAACCCTGACTGGTTAAAAAATCCAGTGTTAATGCAAAATTCGTGTTGACATATATCGTTAACAGCGTATGAGACAGCCCACGGATTGGGTGTAAATTTTTCGTTTCCGATCACAGGGGGTGCATTGTTTCCTGACGTTATCGCTGAATTTTGCCAAGGTGCTTCCCCAGGAGGGGACAGCACCTTGGCGAAGATTCTGTACCATATTCGCGGCCCTCAGCTCAGAGAGGAAGGCTCATCGGAGGCCTGAATCCCGGCAGTAATGCCCACTAGATTGTGCATCGACCCGTTTCGAGGTTCCTTCCAGGATCCCCCATTGCCTTGTCCGTCCTTGTTCCCGGCCAAATCTCCTCCCGAGCAAAAAACCCCTATCCGCATAAATTCAACCGGATGCATGCCTGCAGCATAAATAGCGACCGCCCGATGGCGCAGCCCTCACCCAGCTTAGCGCAGAACTTGCGGTAGATCCCTGCCTGACCTGCGCAGGCCGAAGGCATGCACACCGTTTTGAGCATACGCACAAAGAGCCGCCTTCCAGTGCCTGGCCGACACGTGATGATGGCAACCAGAAGCCGGGAGGGCGGATATGAACCATGGCAGAGCAGCTTTTCTTTCACTTTTTGTGATCATCACCTTCCTTATTTCTCCGAGGGCAAGAACCGGTGCATCCGGCGCGTGGGGCCGCCCACGACCTTCTCGGACGTGATGGGGCAGAGGGACATCCCCGCCGCCGATGGGGATTCGGGCTACGTCTTTTCCTCATCGGGGGATCATCTCCTGAGCTTCGACCTCGACACGGGCCTCACCGTGCAGAGGTTCGGCTACGACTTTTTGTTATGATCTCGATGGTTTTCTGCTCTACCGGGACGACGAAGGCGTGAGGATCCGGTATGATTACGCGACCCGCGCCGTACAGTTCAACATGTTCGATTATAAATAATCATTGACAACCATACGGCGATGCCGTATAAAAGTATTATGATATTCATTGAGACCACTACATTTACAAAACTGCTGCCGAAATATTTACCTGATGATGAATATCGGCTTTTTCAATGGTATCTGATTCTAAGCCCTGAAGTCGGGGACCTCGTTCGTGGAAGTGGTGGCGTGAGGAAGGTTAGGTGGGCACCGGAGGGGAAAGGTAAAAGAGATGGGATAAGGATAATGTATTATTGGAAGAAATCGGATGAGGAAATATGGTTGCTCACTTTATATTCCAAGAGTGAAAAGGCATCGATCCCCGGCCATATTTTAAGAAAGATTGCGGAGGAAATCGAAAATGAATGATCGAAATATTGGTCAAGAAATATTGGAAGGAATAAAAGAGATTAAGAGCTTTAAAAAGGGAGATATTCAATTAAAGACACGAATTCTTCAGGAGCCTTCTTCAGCGAAAATTATTCGAGAAAAGTTAAATATATCACAATCTGCTTTTGCCAGCTTAATGGGAGTTAGCCCTCGCACGATTCAAGATTGGGAGCAAGGAAGAAGAAAGCCTCAAGGCCCAGCAAAATCTCTTTTGCGCATTGCTGAACAGCATCCTGAAATATTTATTGAAATAAGATAAACCACATCGAACCTGATCGACGGGCTTAGGGCCTACTTCAAGTTCTACAACAACCGCCGGCCGCACCAAGGGCTGAACGGCCGGACCCCGGCAGATGTCTACTATGAAACCCCGCTGCTCAGGATGGCAGCCTGATGGGCTGGGGTAAAGTATGCCGCAGCGCCGGCTTGGCCACGCCTAGCCTGAACTCCGCAAGGCTCCGCGAGGCGAGGCCAAGCCCCGACTAACCAACAGCCGGAGTGAAATTGGGGTTCTTACACCTTAAATCTCGAAGAAAATGGTCCCGTACTTGGGGTCCACCTCAAAGCCTCGGCGTTGGGAGGATCATGGACCTCCCGACGGGATTGAAGCAGGTATGGCGGGAGATCCCTGCAGATCTGCCGGAGATCGGCGGGTTTTTCCAACCGGTCCGAAAATGGCTCGAGGAGGAGTCCCGACCCGGGGATTTTGTCCTCATCCAGGGGGACTTCGGTGCGTGCTACCTGATGGCGGGCTTCGCCTTCGAGAAAGGACTGGTCCCGGTCTATTCCACCACGGACAGGGAGGTTGAAGAAGAGCGCGGCGCCGACGGTCTGGTCAAGGTGACCCACGCCTTCCGGCACCGGATCTATCGGAAATACGGGATTTAGCGCTTAGGGGAGTGGTCGATCCGCCCCCGGCGGCGGCAGCGAGCCATTTTCACCGGGCTTTTCGAGCGCCCCATCGGTGGTGGCATCCCAATCGCCGTGAGGATCGACGGGTTCTCCGCAATGTGCCGGACGGCGCCCGATGGGCGAGCGCCCTGTCGAGCGGGGATGGGGTGATGCTGGTCACGGATTGTGTCCGGGTCCTCGTGCGGCGGATCAGGAAGGACCGCAGGGGCCTGTCAGATGGGTGGCACCTTGCTTTCGTCCGGCATCGCATGGACGGCGCCGAGTGATACGGCCACGCTCTTGACGAGGGCGAACACCGGTTGGCCTGGCTTCAGATTCAGGTCGGAGAAGGATTTCCGGCTGATGCGCGCCAGCAGGGGACAGCCGATGTCCAAACGAAGGTCGACGAAGGGCTCTCCGCGGTCGAATATCTGGTCGAGCTTGCCGGGGAAGATGTTCTGAAAGCTGCTTTGTTCGGGTGCTCGGAGGGCCACGGCGACGTGGCGGGCGGAGATGCGCACACGAACCTGGTCGCCCCGGCCTGCCGGCATCGGCGGCACTTTGAGCCAATGGCCGCCGAAGCGCAGCCGCGTGAGGCCTGAAGCGTCCAGGGGCTCATCCACCACCGCAGAGATCACCGATCCATAATCTTCCGTGCCAAGGTGCGGCTGCAATTCCGGCCTGGACAGGAGATCATCCAGGTCCCCGAATGCGGCCACGCGCCCCATGTCCATGATGACCAGCCGATCGGCCAGATTCAGAATTTCATCCATGATGTGGCTGACGTAAAGAATGGGAATGGCGTACTCGCGGGAAAGCCGCATGATGAAGGGCAGCACCTCGGACTTGCGTGAAGCGTCCAGGGAGGCAAGCGGCTCGTCCATCAGCAGCATGGCTGGGCTGGTCAAGAGCGCCCGGCCGATGGCCACGCGCTGTTTTTCGCCCCCGGAGAGCCTGGCCGGCCGCCGGCTGAGCAGGTGTCCGATGCCAAGCAACTCGACCACGGCGTCAAAGGCGACAAAACGGCGATTTGCCGGCGTCAGGCGCATGCCGTAGGTCAGGTTGCCGCGGACCGAAAGGTGCGGCAGCAGACGGCCGTCTTGAAAGACATAGCCGATCCGCCGTTTCTCGGGCGGCAGGTTTATATGCCGCTCCGAATCGAACAGGCAAAGCCCGTTGACCTGTATGCGGCCGGCATCGGGGTGCATCAAGCCGGCCACCATGCTGATGAGCGATGTCTTGCCGGCGCCGGAGGGCCCGAACAGAGCCGTCACCCCCGATTCAGGGCCCTCGAAGGCCGCATCGACCAGGAAGCCGCCTTGCTTGCGGGTGAGTTTGATCTCCACGACGACTCAAGCTTTCATGCGGGCGGCAAAACGCCGCGCCAGCATTTCCGAACAAACCAGGGCCGCCATGGCGATCAGCACTGAAAGGATGCAAAGACGCATGGCTCCGACCTCTCCGTCGGGAACCTGTGTCAAGGTGTACAGGGCCAACGGCAGCGTCTGGGTCTGCCCCCGGATGTTGGATACGAAGGTGATGGTGGCGCCGAATTCTCCCAAGCTTCGCGCGAAGGCGAGAATCAGCCCGGTGATGATGCCGGGCGCCATCAAAGGAAGGGTGACCGTGAAAAAGACCCGCAGAGGTCCGGCACCCAGGGTGCGCGCAGCCGCCTCCAACCCCTGGTCCACACCTTCCAGGGAGAGCCGCACGGCCCGCACCAGCAGGGGAAACGACATCGCCGCCGCTGCCAGAACGGCCCCTTTCCAGTTGAACGCCAACACCAGGCCCAGGTATTTGTAGAGCGCCGCCCCGATCAGACCGTTGCGTCCCAGCAGCACCAGCAGCAGNTATCCGGTGACCACCGGCGGCAGCACCAGGGGCAGGTGCACCAGGCCGTCCAGGAGGTTTTTGCCCGGAAAGCGCAGCCGCGCCAGAACCCATGCGACCAGGATGCCGATCGGCAGGCTGACCGCTACGGCCCACCCCGACACCCACAGGCTCAGCCGAAGGGCCTCGATTTCAACGTCGGTCAGATGCCAGAACTGCATGACCTGGCTTCGAACCCGTATTTTTCAAACACCGTCCGGGCTTCGGGGGTCTTCAGGAAGTCCAGGAACCTGGCCGCTGCGTCGGTCTTTTGGCCGGCTACCGCCGCCACCGGGTAGACGATGGGCGGATGGCTCTCCAACGGAAACGCCCCGACAATCCGCACCTTTTTAGTGATGGCCGCATCCGTGGCATATACCACCCCTAAAGGCGCCTCGGCGCGCTCCACCAGAACCAGGGCCGCGCGCACGTCTTTCATGGGCGCCAGGCGGTCCTTGACTTGATCCCAAAGCCCCAGGCTCTCCATGGCCTGCCTGGCGTAGATCCCGACCGGGACATGCTCAGGGTCGCCTGTTGAAAGACGGCCGTCCCTGCCCAGCAGGGCGGCCAGGTCCAATCCCCTTCTCACGTCGACGGTTTGAATCGGACTTTGCACAGGCGCGATCAGAACCAGCCGGTTGCCCAGAAGGTCGAACCGGGACGCCTTTTCGATAGCGCCCTTCTCCTCGAGAAAATCCATCCATTTTTCGTTGGCCGACAGGTAGACATTAGCGGGTGCGCCGCTGGCGATCTGCTTGGCCAGGGTTGAGGAAGAAGCGAAGGATGTCGTGATGCGCCCCAGCCCCCTGGCCGTGAAGAGATCGGCGATCTCCGTGACGGCATTGGTGGTGGATGCGGCGGCAAAAACGACCACCTCGCTTTGCGCGGCGGTCCCGTTTTCGAGGGCCAACCCAGGCCCCGATCCGGTCAGCACCAGCAACGTGGCAAACATCAGGAACAGGCGCTCTGAAAATCTCATTTTTCGTCTCCAGTTTCTTTTCGGCTGCTGCCCCCGCAGGCAGGCTCGATTCCAGCGATCGAGCGATTCCGGAAGTCGCAGCGCCGCAAAAAAAAAGATGGGTTTATTCACCCCAAGATCCGGCAAGGTGCCATGAACGAGGGTTGTTCCCGCAGCCTGCAGGAGAACGGCCCGGGCTAAAGCCGCCGGCAAAACCATTCGCCCGTCGCGTGATGCCCGCGAAGACTGCCAGGGCCTTGATCGGCCGGTTCGCTAAAAGCGTCTCTAAGAGGGGTGTCATCCTTTCGAGGGGGTTCAAGCGCTAGACGCCATGCGCGGACATTTTGTCGACTCTTGTAGTTGCCATACGGTTTTCCCCCAGTGTATAGGTTGATAGAACATTATCAAGTTCTTTTTCGGGCTTCCCTTGAAGGAGGCGGGTCCCGGTTCCCTTATACCCTTCGGGCGCACAGTCCTACCCCGGCGGGGCGGGTTCCGGTTTCTTCACATCCTTTGGGTGCTCGGTCCCACCGCTTTGCGCCGGGTTCCGCTTTGGACCATATCGAGGAAATCAACCGTCTGCGCGGAGGCGGCCTGCAGGCCGCCGCACAAGACGCGCAGATGGACGCCGAGGTTGATCCCAAAGGCCGTTTCCGGATAAAAACAAAAGACCGTTTCCGGACCGAAACCCTTTGGTCTCCAACGTTTTATTTCCGGATGGACAGCAATGAACCGGAGACTGCCGAGAGAAGCGATGAAAAACCATAAAGACCACGGCGAAGCGCCTTATCACGCTCGGAGCATCGAACAGATCCAAAAGGATTTGAAGGTCGACCTTGACCAGGGGTTGTCTCCCCGTCAGGTGCGGGAACGCCAGGGGCGGTACGGGCCGAACACACTGCAAGAGACGCAGAGGCGGAGCGTTTGGAAAATCCTGGCACAACAGTTCAAAAGCATGGTCATCATCGTGCTGCTGATCGCGGATGCCGTGGCTTTTGCCTTTCAGCACTGGGCCGAGGGCATCGCCATTGCCGCCGTGCTGCTGGTGAATGCGGGCATTGGATTTTTCACCGAGTGGAAGGCCGTGCGCTCCATGGAAGCCCTGCAGAAAATGAGCGGAGACAGGATCCGGGTGCGCCGCGGGGGGCAGGAAACGGAAATCGACACGGCGGAACTGGTGCCTGGTGACGTGGTGGTGCTCGAGAGCGGGGACCTGGCTCCTGCCGATGTCCGGCTGTTCGAATCCAACAACCTGCGCGTGAACGAATCCGCCCTCACCGGGGAAAGCGTGCCGGTCTATAAGCTCACGGGGCCGGTGGAACCCGATGCTGTTCTGGCCGAGCGAACCTGCATGCTTTACCGGGGGACCACGGTTATGGAAGGGTCGGGACAAGGCGTGGTGGTCGGCACCGGGATGCGGACCGAACTCGGGCGTATCTCCGAGATGGCTGAAAGTGCTGAAAAGGCGGCTACACCCCTGCAGAAAAGGCTCGATCAACTGGGACGGCGTCTGGCCTGGATAACGATCAGCATCGCCGTGCTGATCGCCGCCGTCGGATTACTGGTGGGCCGTGATCCACAAAAAATGATCGAGACCGCGATTGCCTTGGGGGTGGCTGCCATTCCGGAAGGGCTGCCCATCGTGGCCACCATTGCCCTGGCGCGCGGCATGCACCTGATGGCCCGTCGCAACGCGCTGATCAACAAGCTGCCGGCCGTGGAAACGTTGGGGGCCACGCGGGTGATTTTCACGGACAAAACCGGAACCTTGACCGAGAACCGGATGGTGCTGCGCCAGGTCAGCACGCCGGCCGGCGACTTTATCTTGGATGAGGAGAGCAAGCAGATTCATGCGCTCGAGAGCAGGGATGGGGCCAGTGGAGAGGATCATCCTCTGTTGCAGCGCCTTATCGAGATCGGGGTGTTGTGCAGCAATGCCTCAATGCGCGATGAGGACCAGGACCTGGAGCCGGAAGAGGAACAGGGCGATCCGACTGAAACGGCGCTGCTGAGGGCCGGCCTGTTCCTGCGCATGGAACGGGGCGCACTGTTGGCCCGAAAACCCGAAGTGCGCGAAGTGCCGTTCGATTCGGAACAGATGATGATGGCGACCTTTCACGAAGTCGAAAACGGGTTCGAGGTGGCGGTGAAAGGCGCGCCGGGGAGGGTGCTGGAGGTTTGCACGCATGTGGCGCGGGCGGAGGGCGGGCCGGATGCGGAATTGGATCAGGAAGCACGGGATCGATGGCTGGCGAAGTCCGAGAAGATGGCGTCAAAAGGATTCCGATTGCTTGCCGCCGCGGATAAAATCGTGGAGAGCGCCGAGGCCCGGCCCTACGAGAATTTGCGATTTGTCGGCCTGTTCGGGCTTTTGGACCCCGCCCGCGGCGATGTGCGCGGCGCCATCGAGGAATGTCAGGCAGCCGGTATCAGGGTGGTCATGGTCACGGGCGATCAGCCGGCCACGGCAGCCGCCATTGCCAGACAAACCGGAGTGGTGGACAGCGAAGAGCCTTCGGTCATTCACGGGCGAGATCTGAAAGATCCGGACGAGATGACGGAAGAGGACCGGCGCAGGATTTTGGATACCCGTGTTTTCGCCCGGGTCAGCCCGGAACAGAAACTCCATCTCATCAAGTTGATGCAGGAAGAGGGGCTGACCGTGGCGATGACCGGAGACGGGGTCAACGATGCGCCGGCTTTGAAGAAAGCGGATATCGGGGTGGCCATGGGGCGGCGTGGAACGGATGCCGCGCGCCAGGCAGCCGATATGGTGTTGCTGGACGACGCGTTCGGCTCTATTGTATCGGCCGTGCGATACGGTCGCATTATTTTTGCAAATATCCGCAAGTCTGTAATGTTTATGATCTGCACAAATGTGGCCGAGGTGCTTGCCGTGGTGGCGGCGGCTGTCATCGGCGGGTTTTACGATTTTCCGATTCCCCTGCTGCCATTGCAAATTCTGTATCTGAACGTTGTCACCGATGTCTTCCCGGCCCTGGCGCTGGGCATGGGGCAGGGGGAACCGGATATCATGCAGAACAAGCCCCGGCCGCGCAGCGAGCCGGTGCTGACGGGCGACTATTGGGGCGCCATAGGCGGGTGGGCGGTGCTGATATCGGCCTGCGTGCTTGGGGGCCTTGCCGCGGCTTTGTACCTTCTGGGGCTCGACCCGCACCAGGCCGTGACCGTTTCATTTCTGACCCTGGCGTTCGGGAAGTTGTGGTTCGTTTACAACCTTCGCAACCCGGGGTCGCGGATGTTCAGCAATGATGTGGTGCGCAATCCCTACGTGGCGGGATCGATCCTGCTGTGTATCGGGCTTCTGCTGGCTGCGGTATACGTTCCGGTGCTTTCCGGCCTGCTGCAGACCCGGGACCCGGGGGTGCAAGGCTGGCTGCTGTTGTTGGGCATGAGTCTGATCCCGTTTGTGTGGGGTCAAACCATGCGCGTCGTACAGGCGAAGCGCAGCAAGAGCTAGCGCCAAAAAATAGCGAGGTCAATGCAACGTTGACGTTCCGGATGCCGGGTCCTGGCATTGGCCGGAGGGCTTCCTTCTGGGGCGGATAAGACCTGCAAAAACGGTAACGAAGCGTTATGGGAAGAAAATGTCGTCTGCTTGATCCTGCAATGAGAAATGGGCAACCACCTGCAGAACGTCATAGAAATTTTGGAGACAATGCCTTCGAACCCGTAAACTTGAACGCGTCCTCGATCGTCTGGAGGCCTTTTTTAATCATCATCTTTGCGTTGGGGTGAGCCTGTATGAACGTAGCCTTTCTGTTGATCGTGTTGGTCTCCTTCGTGTTCGCCGGGTGGCGGGAGTTCGGGTTTTCGCCGATCGAGGGGGCGCCGTCTCCTGTCGAGGCGTTGTCTAAGGCGATGGTCGAGTCTGCGGGCGGCGCGGTCGAACTCGCCATCGGTCTGGTGGGTGTCATGGCGCTGTTCCTGGGACTGATGAAGATCGCCGAGGAAGGGGGGCTGCTGAAGGTGGTCGCCCGGCTGCTGCGCCCCCTCATGATCCGGCTGTTCCCGCAGGTGCCGGCCGACCACCCCGCCATGGGCGCCATGATCCTGAACCTGTCTGCCAATGTGTTGGGGCTGGGAAACGCGGCAACGCCTTTCGGGATCCGGGCCATGCAGGAACTGGACACCCTGAACGGGCAGAAAGGGACGGCCACCGACGCGATGGTCCTGTTTCTGGCGATCAACACCTCGAGCGTGACCCTGCTGCCGACCGGTGTCATCGCGCTCCGTGCGGCGGCGGGCTCTGCGGACCCGGCCGCCATTCTGCCCACGACTCTGTTTGCGACCATCGGGTCCACGGCGGTGGCGATCGCCGCCGCCAAGCTTTATGGCCGGATTCCGTGGTTCAGGCGCTCTGCGGTCGATGGGCCTCAAGAGACGGCGGAAGGAGACCACGGGCTGGAAGGCGGTTCCGGGGACCGAAAGGGTGCATCGCTCGAAGATGCGGTGGGCTACCCGCTCTGGATCAGTGCGGCGGCCCTCTGCGCGCTGGTGGCCCTGGTGCCCTTGACGGTGCTTTACGGACGGATGATCTCGCCCTGGATCATCCCGGGGCTGATGGTGGGCTTTCTCCTGTTTGGCGTGGTGCGCCGTGTGCGGGTCTACGAGGCGTTCGTGGAAGGCGCCAAGGAGGGCTTTCAGGTCGCGATCAAGATCATCCCTTATCTCGTGGCGATCCTCGTGGCGGTCGGGATGTTCCGGGCGAGCGGCGCGCTGGAGGTCATGGTGCAGACCCTGGGCGTCTGGACCGGGAAGGTGGGGCTGCCCGCAGAGGCCCTCCCGATGGCCTTGCTGCGGCCGCTGTCGGGCTCCGGGGCCTACGGCATCCTCGCTTCGATCATCGATGACCCGTCCGTCGGGCCGGACAGCTACGTTGGATATCTGGTCAGCACCCTGCAGGGCTCGACCGAGACCACGTTTTATGTGCTGGCGGTGTATTTCGGGGCGGTGCAGGTCAGGCGGGTGCGGCACGCGCTCGCCGCCGCCCTGACGGCCGATGCAGCCGGCGTGGCATTCGCCGTAATGGGGTGCTGGTATCTTTTCGGTTAGGAGTGCGCGCGGTCGGGATGCCGCCTGCTGCTGACCGCGGTGGCTCGAGAGCGGCCCGTGGTCCGGTCACCTGAGCATCCCCGGAAGAGAAAATCCGCCATCCCCGAAAGAGAAAAACCGCTTGACAGATGCAAACGCCTGTTTCAAACTGGCGTTTGTTTTTTTGGGGGGAGGTCTGGATGACGGATTGCCAGGGTAGGGGCGAGGATACGAAGCAGCGCCTCATCGAAGCGGCGGGGGAAGTGTTTGCACAGCAGGGGTTCCGTGCGGCGACCATCCGGGAGATCTGCAGCCGGGCCGGGACGCATGTCGGCGCGGTGAACTACCACTTCGGGGACAAGGAGGGGCTTTATGCGGCGGTGCTTGCGTACGCGCACACCTCAGCCATGCGCCGCTATCCGCCGGACCTGGGACTCGAAGCCGGGAAGCGCGATCCGGAGGCGAGGCTTCGCGCCTTTGTCCGTTCATTGCTGATGAGGATGTTGGCCGAAGGGTTTCCGGCCTGGCACGGAAAGCTGATGGCCTTCGAGATCGCCGAACCCACCAAAGCATTTGACCAGCTTATCGAAAACGCTATCCGGCCTCTTTTTATCTATCTCCGCGACATCGTCAGCGAACTGCTCGGGAGTTCCCGGCCTGCACAAGAGCGGGAGGACGAACTGACGTTTCTCTGCGCAACGAGCATTGTGGGGCAGTGCCTGCACTACTTCACCGCCAGGCGCGTCATCGAACTGCTGTCCCCTGAAGGAATCGACTCGGCCGACATCCAGCGGCTGACCGAGCATATCACCCGTTTTTCGCTCGGTGCAATTAAGGCGATGAGAGCAGAAGGCGCGGGACGCGGCTGATTCGGCGGGAAAGACGGCGGAACCTCCCTTACGCGGCGGGCCTTTTAGGCCGGGGGTTTTGCTGGAATTTAGAACATCGATTCGATAGAAGCGATTCAATAGAAAGATCTGAGGATTTTCGATGCAGCGGTATAGTTCCGGTTACTGGTTTTTCGTGTCGAAGGCATGTTTCATCGGGCTTGCGATCCTCGTCTTGTCCGGCGGCTGTGACAAGGAGGAAGGACGTATGGGCGGGCCGCCTCCGGAGCCGGAGGTGGCCTTCGTGACGGTTCAGCCCCAGAGTGTCGAGCTGACCACCGAGCTGCCCGGCCGCACCTCCGCCTTCCTCGTGGCGGAGATCCGTCCGCAGGTCAACGGGATCATCCAGAAGCGCGCGTTCACGGAAGGGTCGATGGTCAATGAAGGGGATCTGCTCTATCAGATCGACCCGGCCCCTTTCCAGGCGGTCCTCGATTCGGCGAAGGCGTCCCTGCTCAAGGCCGAGACAGTTGTGCCCTCCATCCGGCTGCGGGTGGAGCGGTACCAGGAGCTGGTGGCGGACGATGCCGTCAGTCAGCAGGACCTCGACGACGCCCTGGCGGCGCTCCAGCAGGCCAGGGCCGAGATCGAATTCTGGAAGGCCGAGGTGGAAAAGGCCCGCATCAACCTGGAATACACCCGGGTCGTAGCGCCGATCACGGGGCGCATCGGGATATCGAACGTCACCGTCGGCGCCTTGGTCACCGCCTATCAGGCGATGCCTCTGGCGACCATTCAGCAGCTGGATCCGATCTACGTGGACGTGACCCAGTCCTCGGCCGAACTCCTGCGGATGAAGCGGAACCTCCAGGCCGGCCTTCTCAGTGCGGACGGGCGGAATGGGCGGGAGGTCGAGATCCGGCTCGAAGACGGGACCCTGTATCCTCACAAGGGGATGCTCCAGTTCCGCGACGTCACCGTGGAGCCCACAACGGGGTCGGTCACGCTGCGGATCGTCGTCCCGAACCCGGATCACCTGCTGCTGCCCGGGATGTTCGTGCGGGCGATCGTGCAGGAAGGGATCGCCGGGGATGCGATCCTGGTCCCGCAGCAGGGTGTGAGCCGCAATCCGAAGGGGGAGGCCGTGGCCCAGGTCATAAGCGGGGACGGCAAGGTGGAGCAGCGCATCCTGACGCTCGACCGGGCCATCGGCGACCAGTGGCTGGTCGCCTCGGGCCTTTCGGCCGGCGATCGAGTGATCGTCGAAGGGCTGCTCAACGTGCGGCCGGGGGTCAGCGTTCGGGCGGTGTGTCTGGACAGTCCGGCGGCAGGTGCGAAGGAAGCCGGGGCGGGCGCTGCAGGCCCGGAAGCGAAATAGCGGAGGACGGTCATGCTGTCGAATTTTTTCCTGGACCGTCCCGTATTCGCGTGGGTGATCGCCATCATTATGATGCTCGCCGGGGCGCTCGCCATCTACAATCTGCCCATCTCGCAGTACCCGCCCATCGCGCCTCCCTCGATCGCGATCGATGCCTTCTATCCGGGCGCCTCCGCCGAGACGGTCGAAAACAGCGTCATTCAGATCATCGAGCAGAAGATGACGGGGTTCGACCGGCTGCTGTACATGTCCGCGACGAGCGACGGCTCGGGCGCGGGGAGGCTGGAGCTGACCTTCGCGCCGGGTACCGACCCCGATTTTGCGTGGTCTCAGGTGCAGAACAAGCTCCAGCTCGCGATGGCGAGCCTCCCGGATGTCGTCCAACGCCAGGGGGTCAAGGTCAGCAAATCCACCCGCAACTACCTGATCCTCGTCGGCCTGGTCTCCGAAGACGGCAGCATGGGCGAAAACGATCTGAGGGATTACGCGCAGTCCAACGTCGAGAAGGTGCTGGCGCGCGTGCCGGGGGTCGGAGAAGTCGAAAGTTTCGGCTCGCAGTATGCGATGCGGGTCTGGCTCAATCCGGACAAGCTCACGGACTACAAGCTGACCGTCGACGATGTCATCGCCGGCCTGCGCGCCTACAACGTGGAGATCTCCGCCGGCCAGTTCGGGGCGGTCCCGGCGGTGGAGGGCCAGCGCCTGAACGCCTCCATCATCGTCCAGAACCTGCTCCGGACCCCGGAGGAGTTTGCCGCGATCCCTCTGCGCATCAATCCGGACGGGTCCACGGTGCGCCTGCGGGATATCGGGTGGACGGAACTCGGTACGGAGCGCTACGAAACGAGCGCGCTCTTCAACGGGATGCCCGCCGCCGCCCTGGCGGTCCGCCAGGCCCCGGGGGCCAACGCGCTCGAGACCGCGGATGCCATCAAGGCGAAGATGGAGGAACTCGCGTACTATTTTCCGCCTGGCATGAAAGTCATCTACCCTTACGAGACGACCCCCTTCGTCGAGGTGGCCATCGATGAAGTGGTCAAGACCCTGCTGGAAGCGATCGTGCTCGTATTTCTGGTGATGTACCTTTTCATGGGGAACATCCGGGCCACGCTGATCCCGACGATGGCGGTGCCGGTGGTGATCCTGGGGACCTTCGCCGTACTGGGGCTGTTCGGATTTTCCATCAACATGCTGACCATGTTCGCGATGGTGCTGGCGATCGGCCTCCTCGTGGACGATGCGATCGTGGTTGTGGAGAATGTCGAGCGGGTGATGCGCGACGAGAACCTGCCGCCGCGGGAGGCGACCCGCAAGTCCATGGGCGAGATCACGAGCGCGCTGGTCGGGATCGGCCTGGTCCTCTCGGCGGTGTTCGGCCCTATGGCGTTTTTCGGCGGCTCTACGGGCGTCATCTACCGCCAGTTCTCCGTGACCGTTATCGCCGCCATGCTGCTCTCGGTCCTGGTCGCCCTGATCCTGACGCCGGTCCTCTGCGCCTCGCTCCTGAGGCCCATGCCCAAAGGGCACACGCCCGCGGACAGCGCCTTTTTCCTTTTCCGGCCTTTTTTCCGCTGGTTCGACCGGACGTTCTTCTGGGTCAGAGACAAGTACCAGCTGGTGGTCGGAGGGATCCTGAGACGGAAGCTCCGTTACCTGTTCATCTATTTCCTTCTGGTCGCAGCCCTTGGCTTCCTTTTTCTGCGGATGCCCACGGCTTACCTTCCGGACGAGGACCAGGGCATCATGTTCGTCCAGGCGACTCTGCCGCCGGGTTCGACCATGGAGCAGTCCGAGGAGGTCATGAAGGAGGTTCGGACCTACCTGCTGGAAGAAGAGAAGGAGACGGTTCGATCCATTATGACCTTGACCGGCCGGAGCTTCTCGGGCGCCGGGCAGAACTCCGGCATGGCATTCGTTCAGCTGCGGGATTGGGATCTCAGGGACCGGCCGGATCTCAAGATCGAGGCCCTGTTGGGGCGGGCCATGGGGCGGTTTTCACAGATTCGGAACGCGCGGGTCTTCGCCTTTCCACCGCCCGCCGTGATCGAACTCGGCCGGGCGGGCGGCTTCGATTTTCAACTGCAGGACCGGGGGGGGATCGGCCACGAAGCCTTGATGGCGGCTGGCGATCAGCTGCTCAGGATGGCGAATGAAGACCCGCGGCTGATCCGCGTCCGGCTGAACGGCCTCGAGGATGTGCCCCAATACCGGATCGATGTGGATTGGGAAAAGGCCGGCACCCTCGGTGTGCCCATCGACTCGATTCACAACACCGTTTCAGCCCTGTTCGGCAGCGCCTACGTCAACGATTTCATCCAGAACGGGCGGGTCAAGCGGGTCTATGTGCAGGCGGATGCGCCCTACCGGATGCTGCCGAGCGATCTCGATCGTCTCTACGTGCGCAATCAAGCGGGAACGATGACGCCCCTCACCGCCTTCGCGACCGGACGCTGGACCTATGGATCGCCTCGTTTAGAACGCTTCAACGCCTTTCCCTCCCTGAATTTCTGGGGGGAGCCTTCCCCCGGGACCAGCTCCGGCGAGGCGATGCAGGCCATGGAGGAGATCGCACGCAAGCTTCCGCAGGGAACCGGCTTCGATTGGGCCGGCATCTCCTATCAGGAGCGGATGGCGACATCCCAGGCGCCGGTCCTTTACGCCTTTTCGATGATCGTGATCTTCCTTTGTCTGGCCGCCCTTTACGAGAGTTGGACGGTTCCGATCTCGGTCATGCTGGCGCTGCCGCTCGGCGTGATCGGCGGCGTGCTCGCGACCTCCTTTCGCGGGCTGCCGAACGATGTCTATTTTCAGATCGGGATGCTGACCGTCCTCGGGCTCACGACCAAAAACGCCATCCTGATCGTCCAGTTCGCCATGGCCAAGGTGAGGGAAGGCAGAGGCCTCATCGACGCCACCCTGGAAGGGGCCAAACTGAGGCTGCGTCCGATCGTCATGACATCACTCGCCTTCGGCTTCGGGGTGCTTCCACTCGCCATCGCCACGGGCGCGGGGGCGGGCGCGCAGAATGCAATCGGCACCGGTGTTCTGGGTGGGATGGCGACCGCGACCTTTTTGGCGATTTTTTTCATCCCTCTGTTCTATGTCGTGGTGGTGAGGCTTTTTGGGAGAAAGCAGGGGGCCATGGATCAGACCCCTGCTTCTGAGGTCGAAGCCCGTCTGGAGATGAGAGAATGATGATACGGAAAATGCTTGCCTGTCTGCCGCTGGGGGCGCTTGTGTTCAACGGGTGCAGCCTGATGCCCGATTACGAACGGCCCGATGCCCCGATCCCGGGCGGGTGGAAGAGCGGACCCGCCTACCGGGAAGGCCTGCGGACGTCGGATGCGCCTTTGGCGGCGGATCTTGAGTGGCGCGCCTTTTTCACCGATGAGCGGATGCGCCAGGTCATCGAACTCGGGCTTCAGAACAATCGGGATTTGCGGGCGGCCGCCCTCAACGTGGAACGGGCGCGGGCGCTTTACGGGATCCAGCGCGCCGAGCTGCTGCCGTGGATCGGTGCGACGGGAAGTGGATACAAAGGAAGGATCCCCGCGGATCTCTCGAGCAGCGGTACGCCCAGGACAAGTGAGGAATACCGCGTGGATCTGGGCATCGCTTCCTGGGAAATCGATTTCTTCGGGCGCATCCGCAGCCTCGAGCAGCAGGCCCTCGAGACGTACTTCGCCACCGAGGAGGCGCGGCGGAGCACCCGGATCCTTCTCATCTCGGAGATCGCGATCGCCTACCTGAGCCTCGCCACGGAGCGTGAAAACCTTCGGCTGGCCCAGTCCACGCTCGAGGCGCAGCAGGACAGCTACAACCTGATCAAACGGCGCTACGAGGTCGGCCTGGCGCCGAAGATCGATCTGCGCCAGGTGCAGACCCGCGTGGATTCCGCACGGGTGGACATCGCCCTTTTCACGGAGCGGACGGCCCAGGTCGAAAACGCCCTCGACCTTCTGGTGGGAGGACTCGTTCCCGATGAACTGAAGCCGGAGGGGCTCAGCACGGTGGCCGCCCTGGGCACCGTCTCTCCCGGGCTTTCTTCCGAGGTGCTGCTCAGCCGTCCGGATGTTCTTCAGGCGGAGAGGCTCCTCAGGGCTGCGAACGCCAACATCGGCGCGGCGCGCGCGGCCCTTTTCCCGCGGATCTCGCTCACCGCGGCGGCCGGGACCGCGAGCGCAGAGCTCTCCGGGTTGTTCCGCTCGGGCTCCGGTGTCTGGAATGTCGCCCCGAGGGTGGATCTGCCGATCTTCTACCCCGGCCTCTGGTCCGCGCTCAAGGTGAGTCAAGTCGACCGGGAGCTTGCCGTCACGCGCTACGAAAAGGCGATTCAGAATGCATTTCTGGAGGTGAACAATGCCCTGGCGGGCGAAGGGACCCTCGGGGACCGCATGGAGGCGCAGGAATCGCTGGTCGAGGCTACGTCGGAGACCTATCAGCTGTCGAAGTCACGGTATGAAAAGGGGATCGACACCTACCTGAACGTGCTGGATGCCCAGCGCTCCCTTTACGCCGCACAGCAGGGCCTGATCACTATCCGCTTCGCACGGCTGGCGAATCAAGTGCGGCTTTATGCTGTGCTGGGTGGGGGAGGGGAGAACGCTGCCACCCCACGCGATGCGGATGGACAGGTCCCCCAGCCCAGCACGTACGCATCAGGCAAGGCGGGGGAAAAATAGCAGGGTTTAAGCAGCCTGCCGCTCGGGCATGCGCAGCTTGAAGCGCTGGATCTTTCCGGTGGCGGTCTTCGGGAGTTCGTCCGGCAGCATGATGTCCCAGGGGCACTTGAACCTCGGGAGTCTGCCGGCTGCGTAGTCGAGCAGTTCACGGCTGAGCCTGGGCTTGTCCGTGTCGGCGCCCGCGTACTGCGGTTCGAGAATGACATAGGCAAACGGCTTGATCAGCCCCTCGATCTCCTGTCCGACCACGGCGCACTCGTGAACAGCCTTGTGCTCCATGAGGACGTTTTCGATTTCGACGGGCGAGACCCAGATTCCGCCGACCTTCAGCATGTCGTCCCCACGCCCCTGGTAGGTGAAATAGCCTCCGACCTGGCTGTAGATGTCACCGGTCCTGAACCAGCCCCCTTCGAGCATCTTCTCGGCGTTTTCTTCCGGCCTTTTCCAGTAGCCCGGTGTGATGCTGCGGCCCCTGATGAGCAGGTGCCCCGGCACGCCCTGCGGAACCTCTTTTCCCGAGAGGTCCACGATCTTTGCCTGGAATCCGGGGACGAGGCGTCCCGAGGTCCCTTCGAGGACATCATCCGAGTAGTTGGAGATGAAGATGTGCATCGCTTCGGTGGAGCCGATCCCATCGAGAATGGTGAGCCCCGTCTTCTCGCGCCATTTCCTCAGGACTTCGGGCGGAAGCGCCTCCCCGGCCGACGCACAGAGCCTGAGGGACTCGAAACGGATCTGGTCGATCTTTTTCAGGAGGGAGTTGTACTGGGTCGGTACGCCGAAAAAGATTGTCGGCTGCTGTTCCTGGATGATCTGCAGCACGTTTTCTGGCGAAGGCCGGTCGGAGAGGAGAACGACCGGCGCGCCGTAGCGGAACGGGATAGCGAGGTTGTTTCCGAGCCCGTAGGCGAAAAAGAGCTTGCTCACCGAAAAGAGCTTGTCTTCTTCCGTGATGTGCAGGACATGCCGGCCGTAGGCATTGGCGATGAACAGCAGGTCGATGTGCTTGTGGGGCGTCCCCTTGGGGCGCCCGGTGCTGCCCGAGCTGTAGAGCCAGAAGGCGATGTCGTCTTCATGGGCGGGATGGGCCTCGGCCTCGTCCGAGGCCTCCGAAAGCCATTCATCCAGTCCGTCATCGGCGAAGAGGCGGTAGCAAAGGTGGCGTGTCCCGGCGCAGGCCGCCTTGCTGGTCTTTTCCGTGACCAGAACACGCGCCTCACTGTTCTCGAGGAGGTATTCGTAGTCGGCCACGCCCAGCATGGTGTTGACCGGGACCGGCCAGGCGCCGTGCTTGATGCTGCCCAGGAAGGCATAGATGAACATCGGCGAATCGGGCAGATGGATCATGACGCGTTCGGTCGGCTTGACGTTCAGCTTTTTGAGGACGTTCGCGAATCGGTTGACATTCTTCAGTACGTCCCGGTAGGTGACGGTTTCTTCTCCGCAGTAGATCGCGACCTTGTCCCCTCGCTCGGCGGCGTTCTCGTCCAGGAGCCGTGAGGCGATATTGAACGTGTCCTGTCTGATCTGCTCGTTCATGGCGTTACCCCCTTTTGATTTGAATGGTTTGGTAAGAAGGTAACGCAAGGGACATGCCAAAATGGAGGCTATGCGAAAAGATTATTAATATAAGTGCCTTACATTGTCGATACTGAACGGATAGAAAACAAAGCGCTTCGAAAAATCGAAAAGAATCGAAAGCGCTTTTAAAAATTGAAAACCGGTTGAGCCGCTTCCAGTGGAGATATCGGATAGGAAACTACAGGGTGCTCTGCGAGATTCAAGACGAGCGGGCGGTTGTTCTCGCTCTGACCATCGGTCACCGCCGAGAGGTTTACCGGTGAAGGCAACGCGCCCAACTCAGCCGCGCAAGGATCGCCGGGATTTCGACTCGATGCCGTAAAGCTTCATCCGCCTGCTCAGGGTGGGGCGGGAGATCCCGAGTTGTTCGCAGGCCTTGCCGTAATGCCAGTGGACCTCGTTCAGGACCCGCAGGATCCGCTCGCGCTCAGATTCGGCCGGCTGGTCTTCCGGAGCCTTTGCGGGCTCGTCGCTTCCTCTTCCCGCATGGGTTTTATTCAGGAGAGGGGCGGTCACCGCGTCCGTGATGAGGCTCCCCTTGGTGAGAATCGCCGTTTTGGTGAGGATGTTTTCCAACTCCCGCACATTCCCCGGCCAGGGATAGCGGATCATCCGCTGCATCGCGGCTTCTTCGACGCCCTCGATCCGGTGCTGCAGTTCGGTGCCGATACGCTTCAGAAGGTGGTCGACGATCAGAGGGATGTCGGCCTGACGATCCCTGAGTGGCGGGATCCGGACGGTGGCTACGCTCAACCGGTAGAAGAGGTCCTCCCTGAAAGCCCCCTTGCGGACCATGCTGCGGAGGTTCCGGTTCGTTGCCGCGATGATCCGGGCCTTGAGCTGCAGGGGCTTTTCGCCGCCCACGCGCAGAAATTCCTTTTCCTGAAGGACTCGAAGGAGCTTTGCCTGCAGTTCGACCGGGATCTCGCCCACTTCGTCCAGAAAAAGGGTGCCGGCTTCGGCGATCTCGAACATCCCCTTCTTGGAGGAGACCGCACCGGTGAAGGCGCCTTTTTCGTGCCCGAAAAGCTCGCTTTCGAGGAGGTTTTCGACGATGGCCGAGCAGTTGATCGCGACGAAGGGCTGGTCCTTCCAGGCGCTGTGAGAGTGGATGGCACGGGCGACCAACTCCTTGCCGGTCCCGGTTTCACCCTCGATCAGGACATTGACCCGGTTGGCGGACAAGACGCCGATCGTCTTGAAGATCTCGTTCATCTCCCTGGTCTTGCCGATGATCTCGCCCTTTTTGAATTCCTGGTCCCGGGGCCTTCGGGCGGGAGCCTGGCGCCTGCGCATCCTGGACAGCTCGAGCGCCCTTTGGATGGCATCTTCCAGTTCGTCGACATCGATGGGTTTGGGGATGTACTCGAAGGCGCCGGAGCGGATCGCCTGGATGGTGGTGTCCATGTCGTGAAAGGCGGTGATGATGATCACATAGGGGGGATTCTCTCCTTTCCGGAGTTCCTTCAGGATCTCCAGTCCGCTTCTGTCCGGCAGCCGCACGTCCAGGATGACGACATCGGGCTGCAGCGAGCGGGCTTTGTCGATGCATTCGGTGCCGGTCACGGCGCAGGCGACATGGAATCCTTTGTCACGGAGATAGCCCTCCAGGAGTTCGAGCGAAGAGGGTTCGTCGTCGACGATCAGCAGGGTTGGTTTAGCCATGGAAACATCATCCTCATGTTTCAATGCCGGAGCCCGCGGACGGTCCCGGCGAAGTGGGGAACACCATGAAGAAACACAGACCTCCTCCCTGCGCGGGGGAGGCGTGGATGGACGCCCCGTGGGCCTCGACGATGCGTTTGGTATTGGCGAGCCCGAGGCCGGTGCCTTTTGCTTTCTTGCTGAAGAACGGGTCGAAGAGATAGGGCAAATCTTCAGGGCTTACCCCGGGGCCATTGTCGCATATCGCCACCTCGACGGCGTTCTTTTTCCGCAGAAGCCGAGCCGAGAGCTGAATGCGCCCCTCCGCTTCCACCGCTTCGACCGCGTTCAGGAGAAGGTTGATGATCGCCTGCTCCATCTTTTCCCGGTCGATGGCAAGGAGAGGGAGCGCTTTGCCAAATCGTCTGCGCACGTGAATCCGCTTTTCGTTCAGCTTGGCCTCGAGCACCTCGAGCGACATCTCGATCGCATCGATGATGGAGGCGGGCGCAAAGGCGAAACGCAGGGGTCTGGCGAGGTCGAGCATGTCGCCCACGATGGCTTCGAGGCGGGAGATCTGTTGGGCGAGGATCTCGAGCCTCCGCCGGTCCGTCGCGCCGAAGCCGGTGTTCTTCAGGATCATCTGGACGCTCATCTTGACGGATGACAAGGGGTTCCGGATCTCGTGGGCGAGAGATGTCGTCAGGTGCCCGATGCGCGCAAGACCTTCCGCTTCCCGTACCCGCCGTTCGATTTCCACCCGCTCCGCGATGTCCCGGGAGATGCCGATGGTCGCCGCCTTCCCCTCGTACAGCGCGAGTGTCACCGTGTTCTCGGTGGGCAGCTCCGTTCCGTTGCGGTGAAGCCGGTTGTAGACATACTGCCTGCCGTGCGATCTCCCCGGCGGTTGCCCTTCATCGATCCGGCGGATCTTCCCGAGCGATCCGGCTGCGACGAAGTCGGTGAACGGGCGTCCGAGCACATCCTTTTTAGGGTAGCCGTGCATGCCGCAAAACGCCTTGTTGGCGAAGAGGATCCTTCCCGCCCGGCTTACGAAATACCCGTCCCGAATCTTTTCGACCAGCGTGCGGTACTTCGATTCGGATTCGGCCAGTTGCCGGGTGCGCTCGGCGACCTTGACCTCGAGCGTCTGGGCATACCTTTTGATCTCGGCGTTGTGGAGCGCCTGGAAATGGTCGCTGAATCGATGCAGGGTGTAGCTGAGGCAGTCGTTCAGATGCTGGATGGCCGGCAGCAGGTCCGGGGCCTCCAGTTCGGCGGCCAAAATGGGCAGAAGGATGGCCCGGTAGAGTTCGAAGGCCTTCTGGACCTCGGATACCGAAAACCCGGCGCTCGAGCGGATGTTGCCGATCCACTCGATAAAGGCGTCGATCCTCGAGTGGTCGCCCGCGGCCAGGACGGCGTAGTTGGCATCCGTCACCGCCGGGATGGTCCTCAGGAGGTTCTCCTCGGGCAAGGCCGAATAGGTGGGGCTTACATCCCTGTGGAGCCTCTCGACCCAGTCGTGGATGATCCTGTCCCGATGCCGGAGCAGGATCTCGGAAAGATTCATCAGCTTCGCTCTCCTGCAGAGGATCGAAGGATGGGGCGGAGCAGCGCGATGTTCATCCCCTGCCGACCATCTCGGTGATCCGCCTCAACCTCTCTTGCGTTTCCAGGGTTGTCATGCCCGGCGAAAGGCGCCATCCCCAATTCCCACCGTTCAGGCCCGGGTTGTTCATTCGGGCCTCCTGCCCGAGCCCCAGCAGATCCTGCACGGGGACGATGACCATGCCGGCCGCCGAGCGCATCAGGAGCCGGATCAGTTCCCAGTGAAGCTCCTCGACGGGCACCTGCCGCCCGATGTAGGCAAAGATCCGCTGCTTGTCCTCCTCCGAGGTCTCGTTCTCGAACCAGCCCCGGATGGTGTTGTTGTCGTGCGTCCCCGTGTAGGCGACGCAGTTCACGGGCAGGTTGTGCGGAATGTAGGGGTTGGCCGGCATATCCGGACCGAAGGCGAAGAGGAGGACCTTCATACCCGGGAAACCGAACTGCGCCACGACCTCGCGGACATCCGCGGTGATGAGGCCCAGGTCCTCTGCAAGCACCGGCAGGGCCGGGAAGCGGCGGAACAGCGTGGTGAAGAAGTCGAGGGCGGGGGCCTCGACCCACCGGCCGTTGATTGCGTTCGGCTCCGAGGCCGGCACCTCCCAATAGGCGACCAACCCCCTGAAGTGGTCGATCCGCACGAAGTCGAAGAGCTCGCGGTTGCGGGCGAACCGCTCGATCCACCAGTCGTAGTTCCTTTCCTGAAGGACCGTCCAGTTGTACACCGGGTTGCCCCACAGCTGCCCGGTCCGGCTGAAGTAATCCGGCGGAACCCCGGCCACGACCTCCGGCCGCCTCTCGTGGTCGAGTTTGAACAGGTCCGGGTGGGTCCAGACATCGGCGCTGTCGTAGGTGACGTAGATGGGGATGTCGCCGAAGATCAGGATCCCCTTCCGGTTGCAGTAGCGCTTCAGGGCGGACCACTGCGTGTAGAAGAGATACTGAAGGAATTTCTCCTTGCGGATGCGCCGGCGATGGTCGTGCCTCGCCTGGTCGATGGCAGCGGGTTCGCGGTCCCGCAGATCGGAAGGCCAATTCCTCCAGACCACGCCGTTGTACCTTGATTTGAGGGCTCTGAACAACGCGTAGTCATCCAGCCAGCCGGCGTGGGCATCGCAGAATTCCCGAAAGGCGGGGTCCCGCTCCGGGTCGAACCGCTCGAAGGCCCGTTCGAACAGCCCTTCTTTGAAGGCGATCACCGCGGCGAAGTCCACCTGATCCTGTCGAAGAGGCGGGAGCGGATGGAGGTCGGCCTCGTCCAGCAGGTCGGCGCGCACCAGCAGCTCGGGGCTGATCAGGAGGGGATTGGCGGCAAAGGCCGAATCGCTGTGGTAAGGGGATTCTCCTGTGGGGTTCAGGGGCAGGATCTGCCAGACGGATTGTCTGGCGCCGGCCAGAAAGTCCGCGAAACGGTAGGCCTCGGGGCCGAGGTCCCCTATGCCGAAGGGCGACGGCAGGGAGGTGATATGTAGAAGAATGCCGCTGCTTCGAATGTTCATCGATGATGCCCCGTTCATGCTGTTGGTTGTCGTGGTTTCAGGGTGGCGGAAGGCAGACGCCCTGCCTCGTAGCGTCCACGGCGGCGTTTTCCGCTCGTGCGCCGCCCCCGGGCTTCGCAGCTGCCTGTCCCCATGCTGCCGACCGCACGCGACCTGCGAGCCATGGGCTTTGCATGGGAGCCTGCGCGTCAAGGATCCTATGCGGAGCGAACTTCGTCGCGAGGGATGCGCGCTGCGGGATCGGAAACCGGGTTCTACCGGGAAATCATTTCCGGATGGATATTAACTAGCGGACATAAACGGCTGATGCAACCTAATTTCTCGCTTCAAGGGAAGAACCTCCGATGTGCAGGGGGCGCCGGGCAGATTCCATGCAGGTACGCCGCAGATCTTCGATGCGCGGGAACATGCACCGCGCCGGGATTCTCAGACTCCCCTTGCAGGATCAGCGCGGGCGTTGTACCTTGGTTGGCGGACAGGACCCACCGCAGGGGGGCTTTTTTCCATCGATGCCGCCTTTGCGTCGTCCGACCGGTCAGGCAGGGTCCATCGGGCCGGTGCCGCGTTCCCGAGGGCGCCGGCCGAGAAAGGAAACAATCGACTGATGAAAACCTATCTTGAATGCATCCCGTGCTTCCTGAAGCAGGCGCTGTTCGCAGCGGGCGCGGCCACCACCGACGACAGGCGGATCAAGGAGGTCCTCGACGGGGTGGCGCGCCTGATCCCCGATATATCCATGGAAAGCTCGCCGCCCGAGATGGCGACCCGGGTCTACGCGCTGGTTAAGGAGATCACCGGCGTCCAGGATCCCTTTGCACAGATCAAGAAGGAGAGCATCGAGAACGCGCTTTCGCGGTACACGAATCTGAAGAGTGCCGTCGAAGAGGCCGAGGATCCGCTGGAGGCGGCGGTGAGGATCGCGATCGTGGGGAATCTGATCGACTTTGGCGCATCCAGCGAATTCGACCTCGATGCGGCGATGGAGGAGGTCTTCGACAAAAGGCTTGCCATCGATCACTTCGCGTCCTTCCGGGAGACGCTCGCAAAGGCGCGGAGCGTCGTTTACCTGGGCGACAATGCCGGGGAGACGGTCTTTGACCGGGTCCTGATCGAAACGATGGGGAAGGAGACGACCTACGTCGTGCGGGACATCCCCGTCATCAACGATGCCACGGATGAGGATGCAAGGCGAAGCGGGCTCGATGCGGTAGCGCGGATTCTGCCTTCGGGATGCTACGCCCCCGGGACGATCCTGTCCGGGTGCTCGGAGGATTTTCTGCGGGTATACGAGGAGGCGGATCTCGTCATCAGCAAGGGACAGGGCAATTTTGAGACGCTCTCAGAGGAGACGGGCCGCTTGTTTTTCCTCCTCAAGGTGAAATGCCCCGTCATCGCGAGGCATCTCGGCGCCGAACTCGGGGCGATGGTTCTCAAGGATGCACGGCTGCATGGGGGGACGCCGAACCAGGGCAGGAAAGGGGACGCGGTTTGAAGGTTGTCATTCCTGCCGAAGGACCCGGTCTGGACAGCAGGGTGTCGGACAGGCTCGGACTTTCGCCCTACCTGCTCGTAGTCGATCCTGATTCTGGATGCGTCGAGGTCGTTCGGAGCATGAGGGACGCTGGCAGCGGTGCCGGACTGCAGGTGGTTGCCCGGATCATAGAGATGAAAAGCGACGTCCTCCTGGTGAGGTGGTGCAGTCCCGTTGCCCGAAGATACCTTTCCGCGCACGGGGTGGAAGTTCATGAAGGCGTCGAGGGGACAGCCGCGGAGGCACTGAAGCAGTACCAGGACGGGAGAGCCGAAGGCCTCGATGGGCAGTCCTTGGAGGCGGGGTTGGTCCGGTCCCGGATCGATCGGCGTTCCCTCGGACGTGCGTTTTCAGATGCGTGCCGTCAGTTCAGGAATCTTTTGCCTGTCATGGCCGGTGTCGTGTTGCTCATGGGCTTCGCCAGCGTGTTTCTCCCGGCGCGGATCTTGACGGACCTGTTCTCCGGCGACCCAGCCTGGGACTCGTTTCTGGGCGCCTGCGCTGGGAGCCTCTTCGCAGGGAACCCGGTCAACAGCTACCTCATCGGCCGGGAAATGCTCGACCAGGGCGTCAGCCTCATTGCGGTTACGGCCTTCATGAGCGCATGGGTGAGCGTCGGTCTGGTGCAGCTGCCGGCCGAAATCGCAGCCCTCGGCTGGGAGTTCGCCTTGCTGAGGAACCTCTGCTGTTTCGGACTCTCGTTAGGAACAGCCATCGCAGCGACAGGCCTCTTGTCCTTCTTCGGGGTCTGAGGGGGGGGGCGCGGTGGTTTCTGCCGTGAACGGATCTGCGGGCAGTCGGGGCCCTCGTCCGCCGGAGGGTGCAGGGGGTCTCGGCGCCGGAAGGTGTTTCAGCGCGTCAGCCGCGGATTGTTCCGGAGCGGGTTGATTGCAGGAAGGTGATTGGATGTTCGAAGGGGCGAAAAAGCGATTCCAAGGAAAGGTCTTCCGTTCGCGCTTTCTTTTTCCCGCGCTGGTATTGGTGCTCTACATCGCGTCCGGCTTGGCCGCACCGGAAAAAACCATCCAGGCGCTGAATCGGAGCGTCGGCATCTTCTATCATCTGCTGATGCCGCTTTTGATGGTCTTTGGCTGCATGGTGGGCATAAACGCCCTCTTGGACCCGTCCCGTGTCGCCGAATTCCTGGGCAGGGGGTCTGTCGTCAAGAAGCAGATCCTTTCCGTGGCCGCAGGCTTCCTTTCGACGGGTCCGATATACGCCTGGTATCCGTTGCTCAAGGAACTCCGTGAGAAGGGGGCGGCTTTCTCGCTGATTGCTGTTTTTCTCGTCAACCGTTCGGTGAAGCCTTTCCTTTTGCCTCTGATGATCACCTTCTTCGGGTGGCCCTATGTCGCGGTATTTACGGGTCTAACCGTTGTCGGATCCCTTGGTGTAGGCGTGATCGTGGGGCTTGTGCTCGATCCCCTCGCTGTTTCCTCGCCGAAATATGGAGGGGGAAATGCGTCAAAAGACAGTCCGTCCGCCGGGACGGAGCTTGCGCGCGGCGACGACGGGAAAACGGCGACCCATCATCCGGGCGCAGCTCGTCGTCCAGGCGGATGAACGATATACCGTCTGGGTCAAGACGTCGGATCAGCGCGGACTCGGGTCCTTTGCTGCGCCTTCGATGCTGCAGCGGGTGAAGTCGATCGGATTGCCGCAGCCTTTGCATTTGTGCGGACGATCGAATTCGTCGGAGAAAATCTCGACTTCTTTGCCGCACTCCGGGCACTTGCAGGTAAAAGATGTAAGGTTGCGGAAGCTCTGAAATCCTGGGCAATGAGCAGGAGTCGTCTTGGTTTCGGCCATATCGCAATCTCCTTTCCTGGTTGGTTTCCATCCGGAAATGGTCCTTTTTGCCAATCTCGCCGTCCATCTGCGCGTTTTCCTGTGGGGCGACCGTCGGGTCGCCTCCGCACAAACGTTCGATTTCCTGCATATTGGCGAAAAATCCTCATTTCCGCATTGGAAACGGGGTTGTAACGAGAAAACGTTTCCGGATGACTACTCGTTGAGGTTTGAGGCCTTGCGTATCCCAAGGCCGTCGCAAAAATGCGGGTGCACCGCCCGACGGTCCCTCATGGAGAAACTCCTTGGGAATATCCCCTTTCAGAGCGATGCATACCGTCGCTTCCAACGAGGGCGGAGCCTCAAGCGAGGCCGGGGCTATCAGGTTCTCCACGATGGTCGAGAAGCTCAAGGACGTCCTCGTGACTCAGATCATACCAGAATTTATAGGCCGCGGCCACGGCAAATGAGTGCTCCTCTCGAATATTGGGGCAATACACGGCGTCCGTCAACTCCTGAATACGTCCGATGGTTCTGAGCGGTGCGGTCGGCACGGCGACCACGACGCTTTTGGCTTTACGGCGTTTGGCCGAATGGATCGAGGCCATCATGGTGAAGCCGGAGGCCAGGCCGTCATCGGCCAGAACGACGGTCTTGTTTTCCAGAAGGGGCGGCGGAGCGCCCCCCCTGAAGCGCTGGTTGCGTTTTTGAAGCTCGGCCTCGACTGTGCGGCGCTCTTCCTCTATGTCATGTTCGGACAGGCGGATGTAGGCAAGAAGTTCCTGATTCAGGAAGAGGCTGCCGTCGAGTGTCAGGGCGCCGAAACCCGCCTCCGTGTTCCCGGGGATCTGGAGTTTCCTCACCAGCATCAGATCGAAAGGAAGCTGCAATTCGCGGCTGATGGTGAGCCCGATCGGTACACCGCCCGAGGGGATGGCCAGAACGATGGCGTCCTCACGGTCTTTGAATTCCGGCAGGAGCATCCGGGCGAGCACCTTACCCGCCTCGAGGCGATCCTCGAAGACGTGATGCCGGTTCCTGAACGAGGCCATTTCATGGACGCGCGCTGACATGAGTCGCCTCCTTTTTCTTGTCTCGTCTGTGTTTTTCCATCCTGCGCTTCAGCCGGGGCCGCCATGGTAAGGCTGCCGGGAGCTTGTTGCAGACATGGCTGCCATGCCACTGAGCGCTGCCTGGTTCCAGACGCATCACGGCGATGCGGTGCTGAAGGGCGCTGTGCAGCTCGTCAGCTCCAACCCTCAATCAAAAGGGTGCGGATAAGAGCGTGCGTTGGCTGATATATCAGGTATAATCATTTAGATGAAAATCGCACGCATACTGAAGAACTATTTAGTTTCCATCCGGAAATGGTCTTTTTGGCCAATCTCGGCGTCAATCTGCACGTTTGCTTGTGCGGCGACCTGCAGGTCGCCGCACAAGCAAACGCTTGATTTCCTTGATATTGCCCAAAAATCCTCATTTGCGGATTGGAAACCGAGTTCTACCGCAAAATCATTTTCGGATGGAGACTATTTACTCCGGAGCCCGTTTTTTCGGCCTTGGGATGGAGCCTCCGATCCAATGTTCCTGTTGAAATCGGATGCCCACGGCTTTTGACGAGGCAGGGTTTAGCTGCGGGCGTATGCACGGCTCCCGGCCGACCCCGATCCTGTGACGGCCGGGGTGTCCGTCAGGCCGTGTACGGGTTCGAAGAGACACCTGGAAACCCTCTGGAGGATAAGGCAATGGCTATTCAAAACAGTGATATAGCTCGCATCTTTCAGGAGATGGCTGATCTTCTCGACATCGAGGGCGCCAATCCATTCCGGGTGCGCGCCTATCGAAATGCCGCCCGATTGCTCTCCGGTTTCTCACGTGAGCTCTCCGAGATGGTTGCCGCCGGGGAGGACTTGACGGAACTCTCCGGGATCGGCAAGGATCTGGCCGGGAAGATCGAAGAGATCGTACGGACCGGACGCTTGCCGCAGCTGGAGGCCCTCGAGGAGCGCCTCAGCCCGGACCTGGTCGAGATGATGAAGCTCCCCGGGCTCGGACCGAAACGCGTACAGGTGATCTACCGGCGGTTGGGGGTCTCGAGCCTCGGGGAACTGCAGGAGGCGGCGGAGAAGGGCCGGATCAGGGAACTCGAGGGGTTCGGGGCGAAGATCGAGGCGGAGATCCTGGAAGGGCTCAAAGAGCACCGGGGCGGTGAACGGCGCCTGAAGCTCGCCGAGGCGGAGAAGCGGGCGGAGCCGCTCCTTCGGTATCTGAAGGCGGGGGAGGGGATGAAGAATGTCATCATCGCCGGCAGCTTTCGGCGGCGTCAGGAGACGATCGGCGACCTGGACATCCTCGTGACGTGCCGGAAGGAGGCCCGTGTGATAGAGCGTTTCGTATCCTACGAGGATGTCCGGAAGGTCCTATCGAAGGGCGGGACACGCTCGACCGTCCTCCTCCGGTCCGGCCTCCAGGTGGATCTGCGCGTCGTGCCCCAGGTGAGCTACGGGGCGGCGCTGCACTACTTCACCGGGTCGAAGCCCCACAACATCGCGGTGCGCAAACGCGCCATCCAGAGGGGCTTCAAGGTCAACGAATACGGCGTCTACAAGGAGTCGAAGCGCATTGCCGGCAGGACGGAGCAGTCGGTCTACGAGTCGGTCGGCCTTCCCTACATCGAACCGGAACTGCGGGAGAACCGCGGTGAACTGGAGGCGGCCGAGGCGGGTGCTCTTCCGCGGCTGGTGAGGCTGAGCGACATCCAGGGGGATCTCCACAGCCACACCCGGGATACCGATGGCCAGGCCTCGCTCGAGGAGATGGCGGAGGCCGCGCGCAGGAAGGGGTACGCGTACCTTGCCGTGACGGACCACTCCAGGCGGGTCAGCATGGCGAAGGGCCTCGACGAGCGTCGGCTGGTCGACCAGATGGCGCGCATCGATGCACTGAACGCGCGCTTCAAAGGCTTCCGCCTGTTGAAGGGGATCGAGGTCGACATCCTGCGGGACGGATCACTCGATCTTCCCGACGAGATCCTGAGGGAACTCGACCTGGTGGTGGCTTCCGTCCACTATGATCGGGCCCTTTCACGCGAGCGGCAGACGGCCCGGATCATCCGGGCGATGGACAACCCCTGTGTGCACATCCTGGCGCATCCGACCGGGCGCCTGATCGGCGAACGCCCGCCTTACGAGATGGATCTCGAGAAGATCATGCAGGCCGCCCTCGAGAGAGGCTGTTTCCTCGAGTTGAATGCCTGCCCCGACCGCCTCGACCTCGACGATCAGGCCTGCCGGGAGGCGAAGGGGATGGGGCTGCGTGTGGCCGTCTCCACCGACGCCCACCGCGCTTCGGACCTGGATTTCATGCGCTTTGGCATCGATCAGGCGAGGCGCGGCTGGCTCGAGCCGGAGAACGTCCTGAACACCCTGCCGTGGCAAAGCCTTCGGAAGGCACTCGATCGACGCTGAGCGGTGCGCCCCGGGCGGAGGCGTAAACCCCACCGACGGCTCAGTCGGCCGCCCAGTAGCGCAGATAATCCTTCCCCTCTTTGGCGGCCTTCTTCTGCAGTTCTTCCACCTTGGCAGCGGCTTGCCTGGTTCCCTTCTCGTCGTCCGGGTACTCGGCCAGGGCCACTTCCTCTCCGCTTCTCTGATCCAGTTCGATCACTTTCATCGCTTTGCTCCTGGAAGTTTCCATCCCGAAAGGGTCCTTTTTGCCAATCTCGGCGTCAATCTCCCCGTTTGCTTGTGCGGCGACCACCAGGTTGCCTCCGCGCAAGCGCTTGATTTCCTTGATATTGGCCAAAAATCCTCATTTCCGGATGGATACGAACGCTGGCCGCGCTTGGACAGATCACCAGCGCTGCTCAAAAAGGCCACAGACAGCAGGGTCGCCGCTTCTCGAGGGCGGGCTCGCAGACTGCCAACTGGGCGGCATATCCCTGGGCCTGTCTTGCCACCTTCGCCGCCACGTTCTGCAGCCAGGTTTTCCCTGCGTAAGTCCTGCGGTTGTATCCACCGTGCCCCTCATGATACGCCAAATACAGGCGATATGCATCTGATTTGGCGATGCCGCAGCGGATATGGCTCATGTGGCAATACCAGCCGACAAAATCGACGGCGTCCTCAAAATCATCCCGGTCGGCGCCTCCCCGACCGGTCCACTTCTTGTAATCCTCCCAGGCCGCGTCGCCTGCCTGGGCATACCCGTAAGCCGACGAGGGCCGCGGGCCGGGGAAGACCCAGAGGCAGCGGGTACGCGGCGGCTTGGCCTCCGCCGCGAAGTGCGATTCCTGGCGGATGATGGACATCATGATCGGGATGGAGATCCCCCAGCGATGGCGGGCGGCCGCGGCTGCGGGATACCATCCCCGCTGGCGGCGGAACAGTTCGCAGAGGTCGTCGGTGTTTTCCGTTTGGAGCGATCTCCCGCCGCATCCTGGAAGCATCAGGGTCGCCAGGATGAATAGGGCGACCAAGGGGACGAATAGCTTACCTCTTTGCATCATGGGCGACTGTCTTTTTGAAAAACAGGTCGTCAAAGGCCTTCAGGATGTCGCGACGGCTGATTACACCGACGACGCGCCTGGGGTTTTCCCGGTCGACAACGGGAAGAATGGCGAAATCACCCTTCGACAGCCTGTTCAAGGCCGTGTAAAGCGTGTCCTCCCCCGTGACGGTGACGGGGCCAGGGGTGGCGATATCTCCGGCCGTCAGGGGGTGCCGCGGGTTCTTGGAGGCCTTGAGAATGTCCGAAAGCGACAGGATCCCCTGCAGCCGGCCTTCCTGGTCGACTACGGGATAGGCGCTGAATCGGCGCGTGCGAAGAAAGTCGGAGAGGGATTCGAAGGTCTTGGCCGCCGGGATGGTTTCGACCTGGCGGTTCATGGCCATGCTGACGGAAACTGCCTTCAGGCGCGACGCCTCCCGTTCGGCGGGCTGTTTTTCCGGCTCTCCCTCCCGCTGTTTGATAGCCTGTACCCGGAGGTTGTAGTATTCGATCACCTCGCGCCGATCCAGCATCCCCAGCAAAAACGCGGGGTCATCGTCCTTGACGACCGGGAGTCTCTGAAGGTTGCGGACCGTGAATTTCTTGAGCACGGAGTTGATGTCTTCCGAGGGGGTCGCCGTGATGAGGTCGGTCGTCGCGATATCCTTCATCCGGACCAGTTCCCCGATTTCGTCGTCGAAGAGGACGCTGCGGACGTCGTTGATGGAAAAGATCCCGGTGAGTTCCTTCCGTTCGTTGACGACGGGGAAATAATGCTGCTGGCTGGATCGGAAGATCTCGCGGAACTCGCTGAAGGTCATGTTTTCCGGGATGAGGCGCACCTTCCGGAGAGAGGGAAGGAGTTCGCGCACCCGGATGGACTCGAGGACGTCGACGAAGAAATCCCCGCGGTGGGCGTTCGATGAAAGGCGGTTCAGCGGCTGTTTGATGTAGATGGTCCATCGTTTGGACAGCAGAAAGGCGAGCGAGCAGACGAGCAGGCTCGGGAGGAGGAGGTGATAGGAATTCGTCATCTCGCTCACGAAGATGATGGTGGAGATAGGGGCCTTGGAGACCGCCGCGAAAAAGCCTGCCATGCCGACGATGACGAAGGCCCCCGGTGCGGTGACGATGCCGGGCAGCAGCGCATGAAAGGCTTTTCCGACCGCGCCGCCCAATGCGCCGCCGATCACGACCGAAGGGCCGAAGACCCCGCCGCTGCCCCCCGAGCCGATGGAAAAGGAGGTGGTCAGGATCTTTCCGAAGGCCAGGCCGAGAAGGAAGAGAATGGAAAGCTCGTTTTCCAGCGCCATCTGTGCATAGCCGTATCCGAAAGAGAGGGTCGCTGGCAGGAAGAAGCCGATGATGCCGGTGCACAGCCCCCCGAGGGCGGGCTTGAAATGGTTCGGGATCTGGAGGCGTTTAAAAACCTTCTGGACGCCGTAAAAGGACTTGATATAGAGGACGCCGCCGGCCACCAGGACGAAGGCCAGAACGATGTAAGGACCGAGTTCGAGCGGGTTGCGGAAGACGAAGTCATCGGAGTGGAAGAGGGAGCCCCAGCCGAAAAAGAGGCAGAAGACGCAGTAAGCGACGACGGATGAAATGCCGGCCGGTATGATGACCTCCGATTCGAACTCCGGTTCACGGTAGAGCACTTCTGCGGCGAAGAGCGCTCCGGCCATAGGCGCCCGGAAGATGCTGCCCACTCCGGCGCCGATACCGGCTGCGAGCATGATGCGGCGTTCCCGATCCGAGAGCTTCAGCCTGGTGGCCAGGAAGGAACCGAAGCCGGCGCCGATCTGGGCGATAGGGCCCTCACGGCCCCCGGAACCGCCGGACGTGATGGTGACCGCCGAGGCGAGGGTCTTGATGATGGGGATGCGTCCGCGGATGAATCCGCCCTTGTTGTGGTAGGCATCGATGGCGGCATCCGTGCCGTGGCCTTCCGCTTCGGGTGCGAAGGTGTATACCAGCCATCCGCTGATCAGGCCGCCGATGACCGGCACGACGAGGAGCATCCAGCGGGTGAATGGCGTCCCTGAAGGCGGGAAAAGATGGGATTCTCCAACGGGGGCGGGCGGGCGATAACCAGCCAGCATGTCGAGGAAAAAATAGGAACCGACCTGGCAGAGATACTGGAACGCGATGGATCCGAATCCCGCGATCAGGCCGATCAACACATAGGTGAAGATCCATTTGCCGGCGTGCGTCAAGCCATTCGTCCGCCAAAGAAGAAACCGGCCGGGCCGATGGGCTGTTGTCGTCGTCTTACGCTCGTCGGAACGGGTCATTCAATCTCCCGGAGGGGGTGAGGCCCCGTTCGGCAGGTGCGGCCGGCGGGCGATGAAGGCAATGCCGGTTTTGGGATCTGAATCGGAACCATCTCCGCATGCGGCCTGCGGACACCCCGCGGCCATTCGTTGTAGGTTCGAAAAAATAACCGGTATCCATCCGGAAATGATTTGGCGGTAGGACTCAGTTTCCAATCCGGAAATGAGGATTTTTGTCCAATATCTAGGAGATCAAGCGTTTGCGCGGAGGCGACCTGGTGGTCGCCGCACAAGCAAACGTGCAGATTGACGCAGAGATTGGACAAAAAGACCATTTCCGGATGGAAACCAGGCCGAATGCTTTCCGCTCCCCTTATAAAAGGCGGTTGCCCATGCGTCAAGCATAAATCCCGGCGCCGTAGGACGGCCTGTTTTGTGAAGCGACGGGGGATTCTTTCAAATACTCTAAATTATAGCATTATAAAATATATTATAGATTAGAAATTCGATTTTAGGGTCTCTCTCTTTGCGGATGCAGGATTTTCTATTGACTTTGATGTTTATACGAGATAATATTAAAAGGTTAGAACTTCCAGATATTTAATACCACGACTATGAATTGCAGCTGTAAATCCAGCAATATTCAGGAGACCATCATGCCTCAGATTATGACAACAAAGGAACTGGCAAAATATCTCAAGCTTCACGAAATTACCATTTGTAAATACGCCGCCGAAGGCAAGATTCCTGCCATTCGCATCGGCCGGGTGTGGCGGTTCGACAAAGAGGCCATAGACCGCTGGATCAGCGGCGGGCAGCAATCGAAGTGACGTCGGGGAAAGGCATCCCCTGATCGATGGGGAGGCCGGCAGGAGCGGCAGGGGAGGGCCGGGACCTTCAGGTATAGAGCAGAAAAGGCCGGCGCCATTCCCCGTAATCGGACAGATCCGGATGCCAGCGCTCCTTCAACCGGCTGACGGGGATGCCATTCTCCAGGCCTTTTCGGAATTCATCATCGCCCATGATCAAATCAATGGGCTTTTTTTTGTACTCGTATTCATAGGGAGGCTCTTTCCAGGCAAAATCGCCTGGGTGAACCTGCGCAATGCTCTGGATGAGGGCGAGAGAGGTGAGGTAGGGTTCGTAGAGGCCGGGGTCGAGTACGTGGATCATGAACCCTTTGCACAGTTGATGGTGCCATTTGTTGAAGGTGGGGCGGAAGGTGAAGGGCTGAAGGCGGATGCCCCGGCGGCATGCCGGGCTGAGGGCCTCCAGGACCGCCTTCCGGTCGATGTAAGGGGCGCCGAAGATCTCGAACGGGCGGCACGTTCCGCGTCCTTCGGACAGGTTGGTTCCCTCGAGGGCGACCTGCCCGGGGTAGACAAGCGCCGTTTCGAAGAGCGGCATATTGGGTGAAGGCATGAGCCAGCGAAGACCTGTGTCGGACCACAGCATCCGCCGCTCCCAGCCCCCCATGGCGATGATCTCGAGGTCACACTCGATGGAGAAGGCCTCTTTGAAGAGAAGGGCCATCTCGCCCATGGTCAAGCCGTGGCGCATGGGGAGTCGGGCCGGGCCGACAAACGAGAAGAAGTCCTCCTGCAGGAGATTGCCTTCGATCACCCGCCCCCCGAGGGGGTTCGGCCGGTCGAGGACGGCCACGCCGACGCCGGCCTCGGCGGCCGCCCTCATGCAGTTGAGCAGGGTAGAGGCGAAGGTGTAGACCCTTGTCCCGACGTCCTGCAAATCGACCATCAGGCAGTCGACCCCCTCGAGCATGAAGGGAAGCGGGGCCCGAGTCTCGGCGTAAAGGCTGTAGACCGGGAGACCGGTCTCCTCGTCCCGGGCATGGGGGGTTTCGACCATGTTGTCCTGATCTTCTCCTCCGAAGCCGTGCTGCGGTCCGAGGAGCCCCTTGAGGCGCCCCGGGAGCGTCTGTGCGATGACGCTCCAGGACGGTTCGAGGCGGCGGTCCAAAGAGGCCTGGTTGGCCAGGAGAAGCAGGTTCCGGCTCTTGAACTTCTTCCATTCGCCTTCGCGGAGGCGATCGATACCCATAGCGGTCGCTGGCATGAGTTTTACCCGGTTCATGGGAGGTTGACGCCCTTCGGGACGGCGAAGAACGGCTCCTCGACGGCCCAAGGCATCCTACGGAATGGTTTGGGGCTTTTCAAGCCCATTTCCAGGCCGCCCGTTGAAAAGGCTCCGCGCCTCGCGACGGGGCGTAATGCCGGATGTCGAGGAGAGGGCTTCCGGGGTCTTGCATCGGTGGCCTGAAAAGCGGCGAGGGCGACCGGGCACGTGCATCGGCAGCCGGAGAAGCGGCGGACGATGGTCGACGCGGAAGAAAGGCGGAAGGCGGCATGGCGCGCCCCTCGAATTCTATTTACCTGATTCTCTGTATTCTCAGCCTCTGCATGATGGGGAGTGCGTGGGGGCGGAGCGGTCCGCTCGAGGCTATCGAATCCCCTTTCTTGCGGGTCCACTACGAGCCGGGCCTCGAAGAACGCGCCAGGGAGGTCCTTTCGGCATACCCGGCGGCGAACGCGGAACTGGAGGCCGTGTTCGGCTGGAGGTTGAAGACGCCTCCCGAAGTCCTGTTGACGGCCGACAGGGCGGCCTTCGAGCGCTCGACGCAGAGCGGGGTGATCGTGGCCTTCGCGGTCCCGGCGAGGAACCTGATCGTGATGGAGTGCTCCCGGGGCTTCGAGAAACCCTTCAGCCTCGAGACCATCCTCAAGCACGAGATGTGTCATCTGCTGCTGCACAGCCGGATCACGGAGGTCCCACTGCCGAGGTGGTTCGACGAAGGCGTCTGCCAGTGGGCGACCGACGGCGTCAGCGAGATCGTGATGGATCAGAGGGCGGGTCTGCTGGATCAGGCCGTGCTCTCCGGGCGCCTCATCCCGCTGCGCCACCTCGAAGGCGGATTCCCGCTGGAGGAGTATCCTCTCCGTTTGGCTTATGAGCAAAGCAAATCGGTTGTCCTCTATATCGTGGAGCGCTACGGGCGGGAGGCGCTGATGCGGATCCTCGCCTCGATGGCCTCCGGAGCGGATTTGGAGGAGGTGATCGAACGGGATTTTTTCCTGACGCCGGGGCGGTTCGAGAAGGAGTGGCGGGATGACCTGCGGGCCAGCGTGTCCTGGCTGAGCTACCTGAGCGGCCACCTCTACGAGATCCTCTTCGTCCTGGCTGCCCTCGCCTCTGTCTATGCGTTTGTGAGGGCATGGATAAGGAAAAGGCGTTATCTTCGCGAAATGCCGGATGATCCCGACGACCTCACGCTTCACTAGGCGGAAATGATTTCCCCGTACAACCCAGTTTCCAGTCCGGAAATGAGGATTTTTCTTTACACACTGCGCGTGCTCAGTCCCACCCCTGCGGGGCGGGTCCCGGTTTGGCCAATATCAAGGAAATCAAGCGTTTGCGCGGAGGCGACCTGGTGGTCGCCGCACAAGCAAACGTGCAGATTGACGCCGAGATTGGCAAAAAAGACCATTTCCGGACGGAAACTGGGTCAGCGCCTGGAAGCGGCCGCGGCACCGGTCCGAGTGGGAGCAAATCCCTTGCCGATGCCGGCTCTTCCGCCTATAATCCGATGTCAGCCGTCGATGGGTGATCCGAGGTGAACGGGCCCTCCTGATCGGGTGCTCTCGGGCAGGCCCTGCCACCCGCATTTCCATCGCCATGGCCTCAGGCGGCCTCCGCCGGGAACGGCCGTCGGGCCTGAGTGCATATTCGGCCGCCTATGGAGGGCGGCTCGAGCCGTTCATCGAGGGATGGATGCAGGCCGCTCGACCACCCGGATTCGGGCCCTCCGGCCCGAATGGCGCTTTTCGGCTGCCGGATCGCCTTCAAGGCCATCCGCGTCCCTGTTTTTCAGCCCCCGTTTTTGAACGCCGCCAGACCATTGAGGAGGAGAAGGCATGCAATTCCCCCATCTTTTTTCCCCTGTAAGCATCAACGGCATGAATCTTCAGAACCGGATCGTCATGACGGCCATGCACCTCGGATACACCCCCGAGGGCACCGTGACGGACCGGCTGATCGATTTCTATGTCCCGAGGGCCCGGAGCGGTGTGGGCCTGATCATCGTAGGAGGGTGCCCGATCGACGAATACGCCGGCATGGCGAACATGATCTGCCTTCACGAAGACCGCTTTCTGCCTGGGCTCGAGCGGCTGACCTCGGCGGTGCACGATGCGGGCGGCAGGATTGCGGCCCAGCTCTACCAGGCGGGGCGCTACACCCATTCGGCTATGATCGGCGGGAGACAGCCGTTTTCCGCCTCGGCCGTCCGCTCCCGGCTGACCGGAGAGACCCCGCGCGCGCTCGACCTGGCGGAGATCCCGGAGGTGCAGGAGCATTTCGCCGAAGCGGCGGTCCGGGCGCGGAAGGCGGGGTTCGACGCCGTGGAGATCCTCGGGAGCGCCGGTTATCTGATCAGCCAGTTCTTTTCCCCGCTCACCAACCTGCGCGAAGACCGCTACGGGGGGTCGCTCGAAAACCGGATGCGCTTCGGGGTGGAGGTGGTCGAGAAGGTGCGGCGCGCGGTAGGCCCGGACTACCCGATCATCATGCGGCTGGCGGGGAATGATTTCATGGAGGGCGGGAACGGGAACGCAGAGGCGCGCGCTTTTGCGGCGGCTTTGGAGAAGGCGGGCGTGGACCTTTTCAATGTGACGGGCGGATGGCACGAGACGCGCGTCCCCCAGCTCACCATGCACGTCCCGCGGGCGGGCTACGTGTATCTCGCCCAGGGCGTGAAATCGGCCGTCGGCGTGCCGGTCCTGGCGAGCAACCGTATCAACGACCCGGAGACGGCCGAAGAGGTCCTGCGCAGCGGCGGGGTCGATCTCGTCACCATGGCGCGGGGCCTGCTGGCCGATCCCGAACTGCCGCGGAAGGCGCGCGAAGGAAAGGCTCATCTGATCGATCACTGCATCGGTTGCAACCAGGGATGCTTCGACAGCATCTTCAGCTTCCGCCCGGCGACGTGCCTGGTGAACCCGCAGGCCGGGATGGAGGGGCAATGGCGCGCCGAGCCCGCCGCGCAGCCGAAACGCGTGGTGGTGATCGGCGGCGGCCCCGCCGGCATGAAGTGCGCCCGCACAGCGGCCGAGCGCGGGCACGAGGTCATCCTCTTCGAAAAGGCTGACCGGTTGGGCGGGCAGCTGCTGCTGAACCGACTCATCCCGGGGCGGGGCGAGATGGTGACGGCGGCCAGGGACCTGGCGGCGCATCTGGCCGAGCTGCCGGTCGACGTCCGTTTGGGGCAGGCCGCCGATGTCGCGGCGGTCAAGGAGATCCGCCCGGATGCGGTTGTCATCGCCACGGGCGCCAGGCCCATGAAGCCGCCGATCCCCGGCATCGAGCGGCCCGATGTAGTGCAGTCCTGGGATCTGCTGGATGGCAGGGCTGGCGTCGGCCGGCGGGTGGTGGTCATCGGGGGCAACGCCGTCGGCCTTGAGACCGCCCTGTACCTCGCGAGCATAGGGACCTTGCCGCCCGAGGTGCTCCACTTCCTGATGGCGAACCGGGCCGAGAGCGTCGAAACGCTCCTGAACGGCATCGACCGGGGGATCAAGGAAGTCGTGGTGGTGGAGATGCTTAAAAAGGCCGGCAAGGACATCGGCCAGTCCACCCGCTGGACCGTCATGGCGGAGCTGAAGCGCCTCGGGGTCACGGTCCTGACCGGAGCGAAGGCGGTGGCGATCGGCGACGGGTTCGTGGAGATCGAAAAGGACGGGGAAGCTGAGCAGCTGCAGGCCGATTCAGTCGTCCTCGCAGCGGGCTCCAGAGCGGAGCGCGGGCTTGCGGCGGCCCTGGAGGGCCTCGTGCCGGAGATTTACGTGATCGGGGACGCCTCCGAACCGCGGAAGGCCCTCGACGCGACCCGCGAGGGGTTCCGGACCGGATTGAAACTGTAGCGCGGCGCAGAGGCTTTTGGTTGCGAGGGGAACCGTGAAGATCGGGGTTATTGCCGACACCCACCTGAAGCGGCCCGACGCCTTTCTGCGGCGCGCGGTCGAGGAGTATTTCGACGGGGCCGACCTGATCCTGCACGCTGGAGACATCTGCACCCTGGAGGTCCTGGAGGCCTTCGGGCGGAGGCCCTTCAAGGCGGTCGCAGGGAATCGCGACGACCGCGCGGTGAAGGCGCGGCTGCCCCAAAGGCTGTTGATCGAGGCCGAGGGGCTCCGAATCGGCCTCATCCACGGGTGGGGCGCGCCCTGGGGGATCGTGGGGCGCCTTCAAGGCGCCTTCGAGGGGGCGGATGCCGTGGTTTTCGGGCACACCCACCGGGTCCTCAACCAGATGGAGAATGGGGTGCTCTACTTCAACCCGGGGAGTTTCAAGGGCGGATGGATCGCAGGGGGTGTGCGCAGCCTGGGGATCCTGGAGGTCGGGGATGGGATCCGCGGCCGGATCATCCGCCTTGGAGGGGGATGAAGGGGGGCGCGGTATTCCTCCGCACGGCAGAGGCTCAACTTCAACGGCTCGGGTTGACGGCGAGGGTCGGACGTGGATTCAGGACGCCCGGCATGAAAGGGACCCCTTGGCGGGTGAAGCCGATCGTCTGAATCGTTTAGACGTCTGGCGGGCAGCCGAAGGGCTGTAGGGTGGTTATGGAAAAATATTACCGAGAACGTTTCGAGGCGCAGCGCAGGGTCGCCCGGACCATCGCCGGAATCATGGAGGTGAACCAGGTGCTCGAGAAGCTCCGGACCGAGATCCGGCACGTGATTCCGAGCGCCATGGAGGTCTGCATCCTGCTCTTGGACTCCGATGCGCCGAAGTACACTCGGCCCCTTCAGTGCGCCTTGTACGACCGGCCGGTCAACTGCCTCCAGTGCAAGCGGCACCGGCCCGCCATCGAGAAGGCGATCCGAGAGGGGAAGGGCGTCCTGGTGTCCGAAAGCGAGCCCGTGGTGCGGCATGACGGGTCAAAGGTTGCCGTCGGGCCCGAAGCGGCCATCCCGGCCTTTGTGGGGGACCGGATCCTGGCCGTCCTGAGCGCCGTGGCCCTGCCGGGCGTCCACTTCGGCCGCAAGGATTTCTACTTTCTCAAGGATTTTTCCGAGTTCGTCGGGAACGCCCTTCTCAGTGCGAAGCGGCACTGGGAGATTACGCAGGAAAAGATCCACATCAGCCAGATGCTGGCTCATCTGTCCCCCTTCGTTCCGCACTCGGTCCGGCGCCTGGTCGAGCAGAACCCGGAGATGCTCAGCCGGGAGAAGCAGTCGCGCAATGTCAGCGTCCTCTTCCTGGACCTCGAGGACTACACCCGCCTGAGCTCATCGCGACCGGAGGCGGAGGTGAACGAGATCGTCGAGAAGATGTTCTCGAGCTTCGTCGATCCGATCCACCGCTCAAGCGGCGATATCAACGAGACCGCCGGGGACGGCCTGATGATCATCTTCAAGGACGACGATGCGCACACCAACGCAGTGCACGCGGTGAAGGCGGCCTTCGACATCCAGGAGCGGAACCGGGTGATCAATGCGGAACTGGGGTTCGATCTTGCGCCCATCCACGTGAACATGGGGATCAACACGGGGACGGCGCTCGTCGGGATGACACGATTCACGGGCTCCTTGGAGACCCGTATGACCTACACCGCGAGCGGCCCGGTCACGAACCTCGCCGCGCGCCTGGCCGGACAGGCCTCAGGGGGCGACATCCTGATCGGCGAAGAAACCCGGAAAATGATCGACGGCCTGTGGCCCGTGTACGATCGGGGTGTGGTCAACCTCAAAGGGATCGATCACCCGGTCCACGTGTATTCGCTTGTGAGGAAATGACCCGTTCATCTGCGGCCCGGCCCGGCAGATACCTGGTGAGCCGTCCCAAATCCAGCGGGCGGCGTGTGGAAACGGGGTGTTACTTCCCTCCTGAAGCCCGACACGCTATGGGATAGTGCTGTGCAGCCGTCGTCCGGAGGACCTGACTGCAGATTCGGATCTGAAAGCGTCCGTCTGCGGGTGTCTCGTCATGCAGGTATTTTCGTGCAAGTAGTTGCTTTCCTTCTAGATCCTGCAGACCTTGATGACCTTGCAGACCTCCGAGAAGACGTCCACCAACCTCAGGACACCGACGATCCGGCCGTCCTTCGTCACCAGCAGCGACTGTTTGCGCCCCATCACCAGTTGGTGGATCCCCTTGTCGAGGGTGTCCTCCTGATCGACGTATTCCCCTTCCTCCGGGGTGTGCATGATGTCGCGGACCTTGATGTGGGCGGCCTTTCCGCAGATCTGATCCAGGGGGTCCTGCCAGAGGCTGTACTGTTTGATGAGGGAGCGGATGAAATCGGGGTTGAGGCCGCTTCGGGTGACCCCGCTCAGGTCGCCGATCCTGGAGTAGCCGGTTTCGAGCCCCTTCAAGAGATCCAACTGGCTCACCTTTCCAATCACCTGACCCGTCTTGTTTTCCACCAGTACGGCCCGATGGGTGTACCGGTTCTGGTCGAATCTCCGTTGGGCCTCTTCCAGGGCGAGCACGACGTCATAGAGGGTTGCATCGTCTTTGACCACCGCATACTCAGTGAGCGGCACCATGAGGTCTTTGATCTGTATGTTTCGCATCAGGAGCCTCCTGCCTCCAGTGGGTTGATGGAATCGGTCCGCCTGGATAGGTTTCCAGGGCGTTTGGCGGATCGATCTGCCCAGCATGTCCAGCGCAGCCTGTGGGGCGGCCTCCGGATCGACCCCTGCTGCAAACGCGAGGGGCCCCCGATCCCGCGGGTGGAACGGGGTCCGCTCTGAAGCTGGCGAACCGAAAGCCTTTCTCACGGCCTCGAACCGCCGGGCGCGCCCCCGGTGGCTTCGCGGCGGGCGCTGAACGGGGCGGCGCAGACCTATGGCCGGCAAACGGTCCGAGCGTCATCCATGCAAAGCAAACAACGGGCCAAACGACGGGCCCAGAGGATTTGGCTTTAACATGTTGAAAACAATCGTTTATACGGCATTCGATCAAGGGCGCCTGCGGTGCGGCGGCGATGGGCGGTGTAAAAATTTTTGACAGGTTGATCGAGGATTGACAGCGGGGGACAGGTTGAAAGGATGAAGAACGATCTTACAGATACGCCCGTTCTGCCGATGACGGCCGAGGAGATGGACCGGTTGGGCTGGGAGGGGCTCGATGTCATCCTGGTCAGCGGCGATGCCTATGTCGATTCACCGCACATCGGGGTCGCCGTGATCGGGAGGGTGCTTCTCGCGGCCGGTTACAGGGTCGGAATCATCGCGCAGCCCGACCCGGAGAGCGGAGGAGACATCAGCAGGCTCGGAGAGCCGGCGCTTTTCTGGGGGGTCACCGGCGGATGCGTGGATTCGATGGTGGCGAACTATACGGCCTCGGGGAAGCGCCGGCGGAGGGACGATATGACGCCCGGCGGGGTGAACGACCGCCGCCCGGACCGGGCTGCGATCGTTTACACCAATTTGATCCGGCGCCATTTCAAGGAGACCAGGCCCATCGTGCTCGGCGGGATAGAAGCGAGCCTCAGGCGGGTCTCCCACTACGACGCCTGGTCCGGGAGGGTGCGGCGGTCGATCCTCTTCGACGCCAAAGCGGACCTGCTCGTCTACGGCATGGGGGAAAAGAGCGTTCTGGAGGTCGCCGCGTGCCTGGCCGAGGGGCGGCCCGTGACCGGTGTCCGCGGCATCTGCACCATCGGCCGCGAGGTCCCGTCCGGGGATCGGGACCCGATGGGACCCTGCATCGAGCTGCCCTCGCACGAAGAGGTCAGCCGGGACAGGGAAGCCTTTACCCGGATGTTCAGGACCTTCTACGAGCATTCGGACCCGTTCACGGCCAGGCGGCTGTGCCAGAGGCAGGATACGCGGTTCCTCATTCAGAATCCGCCTCAGCCGCCCTTGTCGCCGGGGGAGCTCGATCGCATCTGTGAACTGCCCTACACCCGGTCTTGCCATCCGTCTTGCCGGAAGGCGGGCCGGGTCGCGGCGCTCGACACCATCCGGTTTTCGATCGGGACCCACCGGGGCTGCTACGGAGAGTGCCGCTTTTGCGCCATCACGGTCCATCAGGGGAGGCACGTGGTCTCGCGCAGCCCGGATTCGATCCTGCGCGAGGCACGCTCCTTCGAGCGCCATCCGGATTTCAAGGGCAACATCCCCGATGTCGGCGGGCCCACGGCCAATATGTACGGATTCGAATGCCGCCTCAAGGCGGTGCGCGGCGCCTGCGCCGACAAGGCCTGTCTCTTTCCGCGGGTCTGCAAACATCTCGAGGTCGATCACGGCCCCCAGATCCGCCTGCTGCGGGCGCTGCGGGAGCTCCCCCACGTCCGCAAGGTCTTTATCGGCTCAGGCCTGCGCTACGACCTGATCCTCCATGATCGGAAGCACGGGCGGGAGTATTTGGAGGAAGTCCTTCGCTTCCACACATCCGGCCAGCTGAAGATCGCGCCCGAGCATGTCGCGGAGCATGTGCTTGCACTGATGGGAAAACCGGGAGTGGAGCGTTTGGAGGCCTTTCTCCGACTGTTTGACGAGCTGAATCGGACCAACCCGCAGAAGGCCTTTCTGACTTATTACCTCATGGCCGCGCATCCGGGCTCTTCGCTCGATGACATGCGGCGGTTGAGCGATTTCGCCGGCACCAGGATGAAGGTTTTGCCCGAGCAGGTCCAGATTTTCACACCCACCCCATCGACCTTTTCGACCCTCATGTACCACACCGGCAGGGATCCCTTTTCGGGGGAAGAGGTCTTCGTCGAAAGAAACGTGCGGGGGAAGGTGCTTCAAAAAACGACTGTCACGGGCGGCACGAACTGACTGCCGGCATTGGGCACAGCCCGCCTCCGCATCGAAGATAGCTTGCAGAACAAGGGTCAGAGGGCACAGCCTCATTCAAAGGGAGGCGCCCGCAGTTCTCCGTATCCCATCCAGGAGCAGCGAAGCGGCGCAGGGACCCCCATGACACGCCAGGGGATTTGCGGGTCTTCTTCCAGGCGCCGAAATCGCTCACGGATTTGGCGAGGGCCTTTCCGAGCGGGAGTCTACTTGGTTTCCATCCGGAAATGATTTCCCGGTAGAACCCAGTTTCCACTCCGGAAATGAGGATTTTTCTTCACACCCTTCGGGTGCTCAGTCCCACCGCTTCGCGACGGGTCCCGGTTTGGCCAATATCAAGGCAATCAAGCGTTTGTGCGGAGGCGACCTGGATGTGGCCGCACAAGCAAACGTGCAGATTGACGCCGAGATTGGCCAAAAAGACCATTTCCGGATTGGAAACTACTTGAGTTCGGTTATCCGGTAGAGATCCAGGCGGCGGGTCTGAAGGTTGCGGACGCTGCCCTGGTAGCGCACCTCTTTGAGGAGATCGAGGTCCAGGTCGGCCAGAAGGGTCATCTCCGTATTGGGCGTCGCCTCGGCGGCGATGGCGTCGTGGGGGAAGGCGAAATCCGACGGCGTGAAGATGGCGGTCTGGGCGTACTGGATGTCCATGTTTTCCACCTTGGGGAGGTTGCCCACGCTTCCCGAAATGGCGACGTAGCATTCGTTCTCGATGGCGCGCGCCTGCGCACAGCGCCTCACGCGGAGATAGCCGTTCTTGGTGTCCGTCCAGAAAGGCACCAGCAGGATCTGCATGCCGCGGTCGGCCTGGATCCTTGCAAGCTCCGGGAATTCGACGTCGAAGCAGATCTGGATGCCGATTTTGCCGACGTCGGTGTCGAAGACCCTCAGCTCCGGGCCCCCCTGAAGGCCCCAGTACTTTTCTTCATCGGGTGTGATGTGCAGCTTGAACTGGGTGTCCCAGGTCCCGTCCCGCCGGCAGAGATGCGAGACGTTGTAGAGGTGCTCCCCGTCGTACTGGGGAAGGCTCCCGGCGACGATGTTGATGTTGTAGGAGAGGGCCATCTTGACCATCTCCTCCCGAATCCGATCCGTGTATTCGGCGAGTGAGCGCATGGCCTCGGGAGGGTCTTCCTGGTCGAACTGGGCGAGAAGCGGGGCGTTGAACAGCTCCGGAAACAGGATCAGGTCGGCGTTGTAACCCGAGATGGCATCCACGAAAAACTCCACCTGCTGGAGGAGTTCGTCGAGGGAGCTGAAAAGCCGCATCTGCCACTGCACCGTCCCAAGCCGCACATAGGACTTCCGGCCCCAGACGAGCTTCTTCTTCTTGGCCTTGTAATAGATGTTGTTCCACTCCAGCAGCACCGCGTAGCTCGCGGATGCGGTGTCCTGGGGAATGTAGTTGTAGATCGCTTTCTTGGGGTGGAAGTCGTTGGCCAACTGGAAGGTGAGGACCGGGTCGACGAGCTCCTTGTTCTTGACCTTGTCGATGTATTCCTTCGCGCTCATCTCCTTTTGATAGGACGCATACCCGGGGATTCTCCCGCCGACCAGGATCCCTTTCAAATTGAGCTGCTCGCAAAGCTCCTTGCGCGCGTCGTAGAGGCGGCGCCCAAGACGCATCTCCCTATAATCCGGATGGACGAACAGATCGATCCCGTAGAGGTAGTCGCCGCCCGGGTCGTGCTGTTTGAACTTCCCGCGGCTGACGACCTCGTTGTAGGAGTGGTCGTCGTCGAGTTTCGCGTCGTCGATGATCAGGCCCAGGGCGGCCGCGACGACCTTGCCGTTGTCCTCGATGCAGATCTGGCCCTGGGGAAAGCGGCCCAGCAGGGTGGTGAACTCTTCGCGTGTCCAGGAGCCGCCCATCCCTGCATAAACCACATCCATTATATTCCGTATGTCTTCGTAATCACGGAGTTCTATGTTGCGTATTTCCAGTTTGTGTTCGATGGTCTCCGAATCCAAAACGGGTTTTCCTCCTTTGTGGGTTTGCATGGCGAAAAAGGGTATCGTTGTTCACGTCACCGGGCACGCATGGCTGCCTCGGCGGCGAGGGCGGGGAGGCCGAGCGGGCTGCGGTCGGTTGTCCTCGGCTTTGAAAGCGGATGAAGGTTCGTGTCGGCGCCCCGCCCTGTTTCCATAGCGTTTACCCTTCTATTATAGGGGACAGGGCCTCCTTCGGCAACACCCCCCGCCGCAGGCCTATCTCAGCTCCGGATTGGAAACGGCGTGGAACCGGGAAAGCATCTCCGGATGGACACCGGTTTGTCGCCGGCAAGACGCGGTTGCCCGACTCGGCCGGCCGGAGGCACCCGGGGGCCATCGGCCTTCGACCGCGAAACCGCCGAATTGACAGAAGAGGTGCACTCCGTTACATTGACAGGAAAAAACTCCACCAACCCTCCCAGGAGTGACACGTGCTGCCCAAGATCGATCCCACCCGGACGGATGCCTGGCGGAAGCTCGCGCGGCATTTCGAGCTGGTCGAGCCCCTCCACATGCGGGACCTCTTCAAGCAGGACCCCCGCCGTTTCGAAAATTTCTCCATCCGATTCGACGACATCCTGGTCGATTATTCCAAGAACCGGATCACCGAAGAAACCTTGGCGCTGCTCTTCGAACTCGCGGAGGAGGTCCGCCTGAAAGAGGCGGTCGCGAGCCTTTTCAGCGGTGAGCGGATCAACGAGACCGAGAATCGCCCGGTGCTCCACATGGCCCTGCGCAACCGCCTTGACCAGCCGGTTCGGGTGGACGGGCGCGATGTCATGCCGGAGGTGGACGCGGTCCTCCGCAAGATGGCGCGTTTTTCGGAGGCGGTCCGGGGAGGCGCCTGGTCGGGATACACCGGCCGGCGCATGACCGACATCGTCAACATCGGCATCGGCGGATCCGACCTCGGGCCGTTGATGGTGACGGAGTGCCTGCGCCCCTACGCGCAGCGGGGGCTGAACGTGCACTTCGTCTCGAACGTTGACGGCACCCATCTGGTCGAGACCCTCCGCGGCCTCGACCCGGAGACCACCCTCTTCATGATCGCCTCCAAGACCTTTACCACCCAGGAGACGATGACCAACGCCTACTCGGCGCGTGCGTGGTTCCTCGAGAAGGCCGGCGACCCGGGGCATGTCGCGAGGCATTTCGTGGCGCTTTCGACCCATGCGGAAAAGGTGCGGGCCTTCGGGATCGATCCGGAGAACATGTTCGTCTTCTGGGACTGGGTCGGCGGCCGCTACTCGCTCTGGTCGGCCATCGGGCTTTCGATCGCGTGCTCCGTGGGCTTCGACCGGTTCCGGGAGCTCCTGGACGGCGCCTATGCCATGGACCGGCACTTTCAAGAAACCGCTTTCGCAGAGAACATCCCCGTGATCCTCGCGCTCCTCGGGGTCTGGTACAACAATTTCTTCGGCGCCGAAACGCACGCCATCCTGCCTTACGACCAGTACATGCACCGATTCCCCGCCTATTTTCAGCAGGGCGACATGGAAAGCAACGGCAAGTCGGTGGACCGGAGCGGCAGGCCGGTCGGCTGGCAGACTGGCCCGATCATCTGGGGCGAGCCGGGAACGAACGGGCAGCATGCCTTTTATCAGTTGATCCATCAGGGCACCAAGCTGGTACCCGCCGATTTCCTGGCACCGGCCGTAAGCCACAATCCGATCGGAGAACATCACGCGATCCTGCTGTCCAACTTCTTCGCCCAGACCGAGGCCCTCATGAACGGCAAGACCCGCGAGGAGGCCGCAACCGAGCTCAGGCGCGAGGGGAAGCCCGAAGCGGAGGTCGAGGCGCTTTCCGCCTACAAGGCCTTCGAGGGCAACCGCCCCACGAATTCCATCCTCTTCCGGCAGTTGACCCCCCGGGTCCTGGGGAGCCTGATCGCGATGTACGAGCACAAGATCTTCGTCCAGGGCGTCATCTGGAACATCTTCAGCTTCGACCAGTGGGGCGTGGAGCTCGGCAAGCAGTTGGCGAAGAAAATCCTCCCGGAGCTCGAAGGCGGGGATTCGATCCACAGCCACGACGCCTCTACAAACGGCCTGATCAACGCCTTCAAGAAGATGCGCAACAGCCGCCCCGCTTGAGGGGCCGAACTCCTCGTCGCCGGCAGAGGATCGTGGCGCCTTTGGCCCCGGCTCGATCCGCGGGATCCGGACTGGTTCACGGTCAGCGCCTGAAAGGCGCCTCTCGACCCGATGCGTCATCTGATTCAGCCCATCGCTTCAACCGCACGTTTTTTCACGGAACCGGACATTTTTCCGATAACGGCCGAAAACAAGGGTTTGACTGGTCTTTCTGCGTCGTCCGCGCAAAAAATTTTACCAGAATGATTGCGCACAGAGGAGGGGATAACTACAATGTGGTACATCCTCAGCGAGGCTGTCCCCTTCGTTTGGTTCATGGCAGGCGGCACCGCCTGCGGATGAGCAGCGGCAGGTGGTGTTGTCCGGGGATGGTCGGGTCGAAACAGGCACGGGAGGTTTCCGATGGATCCAGGCTCGATTTTGGCTGGAAGCAGGCTGATCGCATACGTCCAGGGCCTCGTGTTCGGCGTGCTGCTGTTAGCGACCGGCATCGGCTGGGCAGAGGAAGCGGCTGCATCGGAGGCGTCTTTCGGGATGCCCGACCTGAACGGGTACATCGAGGCGGCGCTCCTCGCCAATGGGGAGATCCACGCGGCCGAGGAGAACTGGCGGGCTGCGGTTCATAGGGCCGAGCAGGCCGGGGCCCCGCCCGATCCGCGGTTCAGCTACGGCTACTACGTTACGCCGGTCGAAACGCGCGTGGGGCCGCAGAGGCATCGTTTCGCGCTGGCCCAGACCTTTCCTTGGTTCGGCAGGCTTTCGTTGAAAGAGCGGCAGGCCGTGCTGGAGGCCGAGGCGGTGCGGATCCGGATCGAAGAAGCGCAGGCGAACATCATCCGGCGGGTGAAGGACGCGTATTTCGAGTACGCCTATGCAGGACGGGCGATCGCGGTCACCCGCGGGAACATCGAGCTGCTGCGCTACCTCGAGCGGGTGACGGAGGACCGCTACAAGGCCGGGCTCTCTTCCTACGCCCAGTTTCTGAGGATCCAGGTGGAGCTTGCCAGGCTGGAGGACCGCCTGCGGTCCCTCGAGGATCTCCTTCTGCCTCTTCAGGCGCGTTTGAACGCCGCCATGAGCCGCCCCTCGACGGACCCCCTGCCCCTGCCGGACGAGATCCCGATCTTGATCGCGGACCGGACGGACGAGGAGATCGCGGCGGCCCTCCCCGACGGAAACCCCGAGCTGCGCGCCCTCCAAATCCAGGCCGAAGCCGCGGCGACCGGTGCCGAGTTTGCCAGGAAGGGCTACTTTCCCGATGTCACGCTCGGGCTCGAGTTCATCCAGACGGACAAGGCCCGTGTCGGCAGCCCCGACCGGAACGGCGACGATCCGCTCGTCGCCACCGTTTCGTTCAACATTCCGTTGTGGTTCGATGCACGCAAGGCTGCGGTGGAGGAGGCCCGAAGCCGGGAGGCGTCCTTCAAACGGCAGAACACGGGCGCCTATGACCGGCTCGGCGCCGCTTTGCAGTTGGCGCTTTTCAAGTACCGGGATGCAGGCCGCAGGATCTCGCTTTTCAGGAACAGCCTTCTCCCGAAGGCCGAGCAGGGCATGGCCGCAACCCTCGACGCCTTCCAGACCGGGGGCCAGTCGGTTCTGGACCTGATCGATGCGGAGCGCACGCTCCTCGAGTTTCAGCTCTCCTATCTGCGCGCCGTGGCGGACCAGGGGCAGTACCTGGCTGAGATGGAAAGCCTGCTGGGACAGGAGATCCCGTGCAGGGTGCAGGGCGCCCCGGTCCATCTTCCCGGGCTCGAGCGGGCAAAAGGCGGGGATGGTCAGCCGGCAGGCTCCGGCCGGTAGGATTCGGCCGGCTGCCGGGATTGGGCCCTGTTGCGTCGGGGCACCCCATTGCCCGGAATCCCGCGCAGTCCGCATGGGGGCATGTCTGTGAGCCGCCGAGCATCCGCTGCTCGAATCGCTGCGTGGTATAGAGCGCCCAGGACCCCGCGGTACGTTCAACGGGGCAGGTTTCTCAGCTGCTGGAACACAGAGTTGTCTCGCGCGTTTCAAGGCATTCAGCCCAGGAAAGGAGTTGCAGCATGATACGACCAGGAAAAGTCCTTGCGGTTTTGGCGGTGTTTTTTTTCGTCTTCGGCGTTTTGCCCGCGGCAGCGGAAGTCGAACAGGAGAAGTGCCCCATCATGGGGTACAAGCCCACGGAGAAGCTCTTCGTGGATTATCAGGGGAAGCGCATCTATTTCTGCTGTGCGAGCTGCCCTGAGACGTTCATGAAGGATCCCGACACCTACCTGCAAAAGATGCGGGAGGAGGGAATCTTCCTGGAAGACAGCCCGGATGCCGTTCCAGGGAGAGGCCCCGGAGACGGATCAAAAGGGGATTTGAAAGGCGGCCGCTGAAGATGGAGGGGGGCGGGTCATGAACGAGGAACGGGGAAAGACCCGGGGGCGTTTTGCCGCACGCCGGGCCGGAGCGGTCCTGGCTTTGATCCTGGCAGGCGGCCTGCTCGGCTGGGGAGCGGGGAGGTGGTTCATGCCGGGTGATCTGCACCAGGCCGCCCGGGAAGCGCCTGCCGAGAAGGAACGGGTCCATGCGGGGGCGGAGGCGGCGACCATCTGGACCTGCTCCATGCACCCGCAGATCCAGCTCCCCGAGCCGGGGAAATGCCCCATCTGCTTCATGGACCTGATCCCGCTCAAACAGGAGGCCTCGGAAGGCTCCGCCAGGAGCCTCCGGGAGATCCGCCTCTCCGAAAACGCCCGCAGGCTCGCGCAGGTCCAGACATCGCCCGTCATCCGCAGGACGCCTGATGTGGAAACGCGCCTCACCGGGGAGGTGGCCTACGACGAGACCCGGCTCGGCGCCATCACCGCGAGGGTGGGGGGACGGATCGACCGACTTTACGTGGATTACACCGGCGCCTTCGTCCAGAAAGGCCGGCCCATGGCGGAGATCTACAGTCCGGAGCTCTACGCCGCGCAGTCGGAGTTCATCCAGGCGGTGAAAGGCTTGGCGGATCTGCAGGAGAACGGTCTTCGACTGATCCGCGATTCGGCCCGACGCACCGCCGACGCCGCACGTGAAAAGCTGCGCCTCCTGGGGATGACGAGGCCCCAGGTGGATGCGCTCGCCGAACGCGGGAGTCCCTCCGAGCACGTCACCCTTTACGCCCCCCTGACCGGGGTCGTCATTCGGCGGGAGGTGACCGAAGGGGTGTATGTGGCTACGGGCAGCCCTGTTTACACGGTTGCCGACATCTCGCGGGTCTGGGTGATGCTCGATGCCTACGAATCCGATCTGCCGTGGGTGCGCCCGGGGGCTGCGGTGCAGTTTCGGACGGAGGCCGTTCCGGGCCGGTCTTTCAGCGGCAGGGTCGTGTTCATCGATCCCTTCCTCGATGAGCGGACGCGCACCGCGAGGGTGCGACTCGAGGCGGAAAACCCGGATCTCCGGCTGCGGCCGGGAATGATCGTGCGGGCGGTGCAGCGGGTCGAAGCCGCGGCCGCTTCAGAGGATGAAGCGCCCCTCCTGATCCCGGCATCGGCCCCCCTCCTGACCGGAAAAAGAGCCGTCGTGTATGTAGCGCTCCCGGGCGGAGAGGGGCTTTACGAGGGGCGCGAGGTGGTCCTCGGGCCGCGGGCCGGAGACTGGTACGTGGTCCGGGAAGGGCTGCAGGAGGGGGAAGAGGTGGTGACGCGCGGGGCCTTCAGGCTGGACAGCGCCCTGCAGATCCAGGCCAAACCGAGCATGATGGCCCCGGAGCCGGGTGCGGCGCCGGCCGGGGGGCATGACCACGCCATGGAAGGTCCTAAGCAAGGGATGGCGGGAGCCAGGAGCCGTTGGTCTGTTTCCGCTCCCGCAGAGGCGGGGCTGCGGTCGCTGCTCGAGGACGGGGCCGCCCTGGAGGGCCTGCTGGCATCCGGGGACCTGAACGCCGCCAGGGGCGCCTTCAAGGAAATCCACGAGCGCATCGGCGCGATCGCCGAGGAGGCCCCGGAGGGCGAAGCCGGGCTCCTGTGGCGTGAATGGACCATGCTGATCCGCAATGACAGCCTCCTCGGCTCCGAGGCGGTGGACCTGGGGGAGGCCCGGTTCCTGCATGGCGAGCTTTTCCGGCACATGGCCCGACTGGCGGAGCGCTTGGGACCTGCGGCCGGCGAGGCGCCCCCCGGGCATCCGGATGTGCCTCACGCCTTTCGCCGACAGCTCGGGGATCTGGTCATGGCCTATGTGCCGGTCTCCGAGGCCCTCGCCGCCGATGATGCCGAAGGCGCCCGAAAGAGGGTCCACGCCTTATTGGAGGTCTTTCGGGAGGTCGACGGAGGCGTGCTCCCCGGGCCTGCCCGGGGCGTCTGGGAGGATGCCGCTCGGAGGATCGAGAAGGGGATTCACGGGATGCACGGCGCGGAGGCGATCGATGATCTTCGCAGCGCCTTCGAGCCGGTCTCGAGCGGTCTCATCGCAGCGGTTGCCGCTCTGGGGGTTGTGATGGACCAGCCCGTCTTCGAGGTTTTTTGCCCCATGGCCTTCGAGGATCGAGGCGCGTCGTGGCTCCAGTTGGACGAGCAGGTGCGGAACCCTTATTTCGGCGCTGCGATGCTCGCCTGCGGTGAGGTGAAACGGCGCGTCGACCAACCCTGAGCCAGCTTATGAAAAATGACGGACAACATATTGAAAAAAATGATGATAGCGTTGCAATGAAAGATCAGTCCTCCTTCGTTGCGCGCATCGTCGACTTCTGCCTCAGGCAGCGGCTGGTCGTCATCCTCCTGACGCTTCTTGTGATCGGCTGGGGGGTTTTCACGGCGCCCTTCGAGTGGGAAAGCGGCATCCCCAGGGACCCGGTGCCGGTGGATGCCATCCCGGACATCGGCGAAAACCAGCAGATCGTGTTCACCGAGTGGCCCGGCCGTTCCCCGCAGGACGTGGAAGATCAGGTGACCTACCCCCTTACGGTTTCGCTCCTCGGCATCCCGGGGGTCCGGACGGTCCGCAGCCTCTCCATGTTCGGGTTTTCAAGCATTTACGTGATTTTCGAAGAGGGGGTCGACTTTTACTGGTCCCGCACCCGGCTCCTCGAAAAGCTTTCGAGCCTTCCCCCCGCAGCCCTCCCGGCCGGTGTCCGCCCCACCCTGGGGCCGGATGCGACGGCCCTCGGGCAGGTCTTCTGGTACACCCTCGAAGGGAGGGACCCGGAGGGGAGGCCGGCCGGCGGGTGGGATCTCGATGAGCTCAGGAGCATCCAGGACTGGTATGTGCGCTATGCCCTCCTTTCCGCCGAGGGGGTCAGCGAGGTCGCCTCGGTGGGGGGCTTTGTCCGGGAATACCAGGTGGACGTGGAGCCGGATGCCCTCCGGGCGTACGGGGTGAAGTTCGAGCAGGTCCTGGCCGCTGTGAAGATGTCCAACCTGGATGTCGGGGCGCGGACGATCGAGCTGAACGACGTCGAGTACATCATCCGCGGGGTCGGCTTCGTCAAGCGGATTCCCGACATCGAGGGCGCAGTCGTTGCAGTGCGGGAAGGCGTTCCCGTGCGGGTCGGCGATGTGGCGAGGGTGGCCGCGGGCCCCGCGCTGCGCCGGGGCGCCCTCGACAAGGAAGGGGTCGAGGCGGTGGGGGGCGTCGTTGTGGCTCGCTACGGGGAAAACCCGCTCGCCGCCATCCGGAACGTGAAAGAGAAGATCGCCGAGATCAGCGCCGGACTCCCTTCGCGGACCCTGGCCGACGGGACGCTCAGCAAGGTGACGGTGGTGCCCTTCTATGACCGCTCCGGGCTGATCGCCGAGACCCTGGGGACCCTCAACACCGCGCTCGTGGAGGAGATCCTCGTCACCGTCATCGTCATCCTGATCGCGGTCATGCACCTGCGGAGTTCCCTCATCGTCTCGGCGCTGTTGCCCCTCGCGGTGCTGATGTGCTTCATCGGGATGAAGCTCTTCGGCATCGACGCCAACATCGTGGCCCTTTCGGGGATCGCCATCGCCATCGGGACGATGGTGGACATGGGCATCATCATCACCGAGAACATCCTCAAGCACCTGGAGAACGACAAGACAGGCGGAAACAGGCTCACGCTCATCTACCGGGCCACCGTCGAGGTGGGCGGGGCGGTGCTCACCGCGGTCGCGACAACGATTATCGGCTTCCTCCCCGTCTTCGCCATGGAGGGGGCCGAGGGGAAGCTCTTCAAACCCCTTGCCTACACCAAGACCTTTGCGCTGATCGCCTCCCTGATCGTGGCGCTGACCATCCTGCCGACCCTGGCGGCCATGTTGATGGCGCATCGGCGAATGCTCGTGCGCGGCGTGCGCCGCTGGCTGCGGCCGGGCTTGTACGCCGCGGCGGGAATCGGCGTCGGGTTTGCCGTCAACGGATGGCTCGGGTTCGCACTCCTGTGGCTGGCCGCCCGGGCGGCGCTCGAGGGCCGGTTGCCGGCGGGGCCGGAGCGCTGGATTTCGCGGGCCGAAAACTGGCTCCTGATCGGCCTCGTCATGATCCTGCTCTCGGAGCACTGGCTGCCGCTCGGCCCCGAAACGGGGTCCTTCAGAAACTTCCTCTTCGTTTTCGGGCTGATCGGCGGGCTCCTCGCTTTGATCGGCCTGTTTCGGCTGGGTTACCCGCGCCTCCTTTCCTGGTTCCTTGCCTGGAAGGGCCTCTTCCTGATTCTTCCCGCAGCGGTAGTCCTTCTCGGCGCGATGATCTGGCAGGGGGCGCCGGCGATGACCTCATGGCTTCCGGAGGCGCTGCGCGCGAGCCCGCCCTTCGTCGCCCTCCATCACGTGTTCCCCGGCCTTGGAAAGGAGTTCATGCCGCCCCTCGACGAGGGCTCCTACCTTTACATGCCGACCACCATGGTCCACGCCTCGATCGGGGAGGTGCAGGAGATCCTCGCACTGCAGGACAAGGCGGTCTCGGCCATTCCCGAGGTGGCGGGCGCGGTCGGCAAGCTCGGCCGCGCCGAGACGCCCCTGGATCCTGCGCCCGTTTCGATGATCGAGACAGTCATCAACTACCACCCGGAATACCTGACCGATGAAAACGGGAGGCGGCTGACCTTCCGGTTCGAGCCCTCGGGCAGGGACGTCTTCCGGGATGCCGGCGGCAGGCCGGTGCACGCGCCGGACGGTCTGCCCTACACGGTGCCGGGGCGATATGTGCGGGATGCCGATGGCGCCCTCATCCCCGATCCGGACGGAAAGCCCTTCCGGTTGTGGCGGCCGCGCCTCGACCCCGATTTAAATCCCGAGCGTGAGGCCTGGCCGGGGATTCGATCCCCGCGCGAGATCTGGGACGAGATCGTGCGCGCGGCCGAGGTCCCCGGTGTGACCAGTGCCCCGATGCTCCAGCCGATCGCGGCGCGCATCGTGATGCTCCAGTCCGGCATGCGGGCGCCGATGGGGATCAAGATCAAGGGGCCCGATCTGGAAACCATCGAACAGGTGGGCATCCGGATGGAGGGGCTCCTCAAACAGGTTCCTTCCATCGAGCCGGCCACGGTCTTCGCGGACCGGATCGTCGGGAAGCCCTACCTGGAGATCGTCGTCGACCGGGAGGCCGTCTCGCGCTACGGCATCATGGTGAACGAGGTGCAGGAGGTGATCGAAGGCGCCGTCGGCGGGCGGACGGCCACCGTGACGGTGGAAGGCCGGGAGCGCTATGCCGTCCGGGTGCGCTATCAGCGCGAACTGCGCGACAGCGTCGAGGCGCTCGGCCGGGTGCTGGTGGCTTCCCCCGTGATGGGGCAGCACATCCCGCTCGAGCAGCTGGCCGACATCCGGTATGTGCGGGGCCCCCAGGCGATCAAGAGCGAGGACACCTTCCTGCTGGGCTACGTCCTCTTCGACATGAAGCCGGGCTTCGCCGAGGTGGACGTGGTGGAGCAGGCCGCGCGCTTTCTGAAGGGAAAGGAGCGGAGCGGGGAGTTGGTCCTGCCGGCGGGCGTCTCCTACCGCTTCGCCGGCAGCTACGAGAACCAGGTCCGCGCCCAGAAGAAGCTCGCCGTCGTCCTGCCCCTGGCCCTCCTCCTGATCTTCATCGTGCTCTACCTGCAGTTCCGGTCCACCCTGACCACCTGCATGGTGTTCTCCAGCATCTTCGTCGCCTGGGGCGGGGGCTTCATCATGGTCTGGCTCTACGGCCGGCCCTGGTTTCTGGATTTCAGCCTGTTCGGCGTCTCCATGCAGAGCCTCTTCCAAGTCCACCCCATCAACCTGAGCGTTGCCATCTGGGTGGGGTTTCTGGCCCTTTTCGGCATCGCCTCGGACGACGGCGTCCTGATGGCGACCTACCTGGACGATTCAAGGGCCGAGCGCCCGACCGATTCGATTCCGGCCATCCGCAAGGCGGTGGTGGCCGGGGCGGTCCGCCGCATCCGGCCGGCTTCGATGACCTCCGCCACCACGATCCTGGCCTTGCTGCCGATCCTGACCTCCACGGGGCGCGGCGCGGACGTCATGATTCCGATGGCGATCCCGTCCTTCGGCGGGATGGTCTTTGCGATGCTGACCTGGTTTGTCGTGCCGGTGCTCTATTGCATGCGTGAGGAGATGCGTTTCCGCTGGTCGTCGCGATCCCCAGCGAAGGGCTTCGCTTCGTCGATTCAGCCGGCTCCGCGTGGACAAGGATAAAAAGGCCCTCTCGGCATCGCAGCATGACCACAACCACGGATGCGTCGTGAGGGAAGGGAAGGCTGCCCTGCGCACCCCGTTCCCCTTGACAGCCCGCGGATCTTGGTTTTCAATCAAAAGGAAGCGGGCGCCGGACCACCGGGATCATTCAACGGTTGTGCGATGGCGCCGTCGGGCGGCGGGCGAGGACGGCTTCTCGTTCCCGCTGGAGTTCTTCCAGGAGATCGCACAAGGGCCAGTTCTCGGAGATCGGCGTCAGGGTGGCCCAAAGCTGGGCGGGCAGCCCCGCGTTGCGGTAGGCGGACATCATCCGGTGCAGTTCGTTTTGGGTAAATCCTGACAGGATGAGCGCCCGCGGCATCTCGGAGGGGACGCCCATCCCTGAACCCGATGAACAGGAGAGCAGGTCCTTCAAACAAACCGAGGCATCCGCGGTCCGGGCGAAAATGACGGGCCTTTCGTCCATGCCTGCCGTCTTCACGAATTCAAGCAGCAAGGCGTGCTCCCCGGCCGGGTACCCGCAGACGATGATCCCTTTCGGCCCGTACATTCTCGTGTTGGACGGTTTCACTTTTTTGAATGTTCCTTTTTGCATGAAGTCTTTCTCCTCCGCTTCCACAGGTAACGCAATGGGTTTGTCCGGGAAGAAGATCGGCAGCGTGAACTGCTCCTGATCTGCAGGCATTTTTCTTTTGCCTGCCGAGACGGGTGCACTTCGACCTCCCGGCATAGGGCGATGCGCCATCATAACCCGGCGGGCGGATGGGGCCAAGGAGAAAGGATCCGGAAGGATCGGTCATGGGGGTGCACGGATCATGACGGTGGTAAGTGTTTGGGCGCCAAGGGCGCGCAGCGTGGCCCTGGTGATCGGGGGGCGTGCGCTCGAGATGCAGGCGCTTCCGGGCGGCTGGTGGCAGGTGGAAACCGCCCTAGCTGAACATGGCGTGGACTACGCCTTCTCTCTGGATGGGGGGGCGCCCCTGCCGGATCCCCGCTCTCCCTGGCAGCCGTACGGCGTCCAGGCCTTTTCGCGCTTCTTCGACCACGCCCGCTTTGTCTGGCATGACGAGGGATGGCGGCAGCCGCCCCTTGGCGCCGCTATCCTCTATGAACTCCACGTGGGCACCTTCACGCCTGAAGGGAGCTTCGACGGTGTGGTGCGAAAGCTCGATTACCTGAAGGACCTCGGCGTCAGCCACATCGAACTGATGCCGGTCAACAGTTTTTCAGGAGGCCGGGGGTGGGGGTACGACGGCGTCGCCCTTTACGCCCCGCAGGAGGCGTACGGGGGCCCTGAAGGGCTGAAGCGGCTCGTCGAGGCCTGCCATCTGGCCGGGATCGGTGTCATCCTGGACGTCGTGTACAACCACTTCGGTCCGGAGGGCAGTCATCTCGAGGCCTTCGGCCCCTACCTCTCGGAGCTTCATCCTGTGCCGTGGGGCAAGGCGGTCAACTTCGACGGGCCGGACAGTGACGCGGTGCGGGCATTTTTCCTGGGAAACGCCCGCATGTGGTTCGAGGATTATCACGTCGATGGGCTCCGGCTCGATGCGGTGCATGCGATCCTCGACACCTCTGCGCTGCATATTCTGGAAGAGCTTGCCCGGGAGGCGGCCCTGCTCGAAAACACGATGGGCCGCCAGCTCTGCCTGATCGCGGAAAGCGCCCTCAACGACCCGCGCCTGGTGCGCTCCCCGGAGGCGGGCGGCTACGGCCTCGATGCCCAATGGAGCGACGATCTCCACCACGCCCTGCATACCTTGCTGACCGGAGAGCAGGACGGGTACTACGTCGATTTCGGCAGCCTCGGGGACCTGGCCAAGGCCTTGACCTCGGGCTTCATCTACGACGGGCGGTACTCCCGCTACCGCCGGCGGCGCCACGGCAGGCCGTTCGCCTCCTTTCCCGGGCACCGTCTGCTCGCCTACAGCCAGAACCACGACCAGGTCGGGAACCGCGCCAGGGGTGAGAGGCTGAGCCGGATCGTGGGCATCGGGCGCCTCAAGATCGCTGCGGCCCTCGTCTTGACCTCGCCCTTCACCCCGTTGATCTTCCAGGGGGAGGAGTGGGGGGCGTCGACGCCTTTTCAGTATTTTACAGATCATCAGGACAAGGACCTGGCGCGCGCCGTGCGGGAGGGGCGACGCAAGGAGTTCGCGGCCTTCGGGTGGGAGCCGGAAGATGTCCCCGATCCACAGGATTTCGCAACGTTCGAACGTTCGAGGCTCGACTGGGGAGAGATATCGAAGACGCCGCACGATGAACTCCTGGCCTGGCATCGCAGCCTGATCGCCCTGCGCCGCTCCGAGCCCGATCTGCGCGCCGGGGCGCGGCCCGGCGTTTCCTTCAGCGAAGAGGAGGGATGGCTGAGCGTCAGGCGTGGGAATGTGCTCGTGCTCTGCAACCTCGGCGCAGCGGCACGAAGGATTCCTCTTCCGTCTGGCGCCCCGAGATACGTCCTTCTGGCTTCCTGCTCGAGCGATGTACAGCTCAGCGTGGCCGATGCGACTCTCATGCCAGAAACGGTGGTCGTTTTGAAGATCTTCAATGAAACTGCCGCCGGAAGCGCCACAGACCGATGCCGAACACCGTGGCGCCGATGAGCGCCATGGCGAGGATGTCGTCCCAGAGGAGCTTCAGGCCGGCGCCTTTGAGGAGGATGCCGAAGCTCGCGTCGATGAAATAGTGCAGCGGGGAAAGGGTCATGAAGAACACCATCACACGGTTCATGGCCTCGGGAGGGGTCCAGTTGCCGGATAGAAAGAGCATCGGGGCCACCATCAGCACGGTCAGCATGCCGACCTGGGCCATGTTCCGGGCGAAGGTGGCGGCGAGCACCCCGAGGCCGGCGGTGGTGAAGACATAGAGCGCCGTGACGGCGAAGAAGAAGAGGAGGCTCCCCCGGAAGGGGAGATGGAAGACCGCCCCGAGGACGGAGAAGAGGCAGAGGGCGGTGCCGGCGAGGATCACCGCCGACATCGCCGCGATCTTGGGCAGCACGATCTGGAAGGGGCTGAGGGGCGAGACGAGGAGCTGCTCGATCGTGCCCCTCTCCTTTTCGCGCACGAGGGCCGCGGCCGGGAGCAGCACGACCAGCACGGTGATGATGTTCAGGAGCTCGGTCAGGGACATGAACCAGGTGTTGTTCTGGTTGGGGTTGAACCAGACGCGCGCCTGGTTTTCGATCAGCGGCATCCGTTCGAGGGCGTCCTCCCCGAGGCCGGCGCGCCGCATGCCGACCTCCATCCCGTAGCCGCTGACGATCTCCGCCGCATACGATGAGGCCAGGAAGCCCAGCACGGAGTTGGTGGTGTCCACCAGGAGGAGGACATCGGCTGATTCGTCTTCGAGCAGCCTCTTTTCGAAGTGCTCGGGAATGTCGAGCACGAGCATCGCCTCGCCCCGGTCGAGGAGGGCGATTCCGCGCCGCTCGTCCGCGGTTTCCCCCATGAAGCGGAAATAGGGCGGGCGGAAGCGGTGGATCAGTTCACGGGAGGCGGTCGAGCGGTCGTGGTCTTGCACGAAGAGGCGCGCCTGCTTCAGCTCCAGGCTGACGCCCGACCCGGCCAGATAGATGTCCAAAGTGAAGGCATAGAGGATGAAGAGCATAAGGATCGGGTCGCGGTAGAGCTGCCGCAGCTCCTTTACGGTGAGGGATGCGACGCGCTGAAACCAAACCCCTGGGGAAGACGGAATGCTTCGGGCGTGTCCGCTCATGCCTTCGGCCTCTTGCTGAACAGGATGAAGCCCGCAGAAAAGACGATCAGGGCGTAGACCGCCAGCACCAGGAGATCGCCCCACAGGACCTCCAGACCGACCCCCTTCAGGAAGCTTCCCACCGCGATATTCGTGTAATACATGGCCGGGATCAGGTGAGCCGTGATCTTGGCCTGGCCCGAGAGGGAGGCGATGGGGATCAGGAACCCCGAATAGAGGACGGCGGGCACCAGGGTGAGGATGACGGTCACGATGATGGCGGCGATCTGGGTTCTCACGAAGACGGAGATCAGGAGCCCGATCCCGGTCGTGCACAGGAGATAGAGGACGGAGGCGGGCAGGAAGAATCCGAGCTGCCCCTTGAAGGGTGCCCCGTAGAGCTGGACCGCCAGGACCCAGAGGAGTGTCATATTGAGCGTCGAGATAATGACATAGGGGGCCAGCTTCCCGATCAGGAACTCCCCGCGGCTGACCGTGGAGGCGTAGATGTTGTAAATGGACCCGTTTTCCTTCTCCCGCACGACGCCGATAGCGGTCAGGAAAGGCGGTGCGATCATGAGAATGACCATCAGGAGGCTCGGGGCGATCGACCAGATGCTCTTGGCGCTCTGATTGTACAGGTACCGGATCTGCAGTCCCACCGGCTGGAGCATCTTACGCGCCCGGTCCATGTCCTTTCCATCCCGTTCGGCCAGGTGCCGCGAGACCAGCTCCATCGTGACGGCGTTGTTGATGGCCGTGACGTAGCTCTTGGTCGTCTGGGCGCGTGAGGGAAAGGTCCCGTCGATGAGGGTCTGCACGGCGGCCGGACGTCCTGCCAGAAGCCTTTTTTCGAAATGCTCGGGGATGATGACGGCTGCGCGGATGACATTGTCGCTGAGCAGGGGGTCGACGTCCCGTTCGTCGTCCAGGTATCCCTTGAAATCGAAATAGCGCGACTCGATGAACCGGTAGGCATAATCGCGGCTCAGGCGTGAGCGGTCGTGGTCGACGACGGCGAAGGGCAGGTTCTCGACGTCGAGCGAGATGCCGTATCCGAACAGGAGCATGAGGACCCCCGGCACCACGAAGGCGAGGGTGAAAAAGAGGCGGTCGCGCAGGATCTCGCGCCACTCCTTCTGGGCGACGATGAAGATGCGCTTCCATTTCATGGGGTCCGGCGCTCCTCCCGCTCGAGGCTCAGCACCCGGTGCACGAAGACGTCCTCCATGCTGAGCGGGCGGGTCTCGATCCGCTGGAGGGCGACGCCCCCGGCATCCAGGGCATCCCGGATCCGCGTTTCGCTATCGGCCGGGTCGGGGCTCAGGAGGTGGATGGCGTTGCCGAAAAGGGCCACCCCCTCGAATCCGGCCTCTTCGAGCAGGCCCATGGCCGTCAAAGGCTTCGGGGTCAGGACTTCGATCAGTTTGCCCGCTTCGGCCTCGACCGACTGCTTCATCTCGGCCGGACCGGCATCGGCGACGATCCGGCCTGCGTACATCAGCGCCAGGTGGTCGCAGTGCTCCGCCTCGCTCATGTAATGGGTGGTGACGAGGATCGTGACCCGGTCTTCGCGCGAGAGTTTGAAGAGGACGTCCCAGAAGCGGCGGCGGCCGACCGGGTCCACCCCGCTCGTCGGCTCGTCCAGGAAGAGGATCCGGGGCCGATGCACGAGGGCGCAGCCGAGGGCCAGCCGCTGGCGCAGGCCCATGGGGAGCCGGCCCGCCTGATCACGCTCGCGCCCCTCGAGCCCGGCGAGGTTCAGGATCCAGGCGGCGCGCTCCCTGGCCAGGCTGCGTCCGAGGCCGTAGATCCCTGCGTAGAGCCGGATGTTTTCGATGACGGTCAGGTCCTGGTAGAGCGAAAAGGCCTGCGACATGTAGCCGATGCGCTCCTTGATGGTCCTGCCGGCCCTCCGCATGTCCGCCCCGGCTACGAGGCCCTCGCCGGCGGTCGGGGGCAGAATGCCCGTGAGCATCTTGATGACGGTGGTCTTGCCGGCGCCGTTGGCCCCGAGCAGGCCGAATACCTCTCCCTGGGCGACGGTGAAACTGACCCGGTCCACTGCCCGGAAGGCGCCGAAGTCCCGGACGAGCTCACGGGCCTCGATAGCGTTGCCGGCCGCCTCCCGGCCGGCTGCGGAAGAGGGCGCGGACGGTGTTTCCTCCCCGGCCGCCGGCAGACCCTTTTCCCGGCGGTTGAGCAGGGCGATGAAGACATCCTCCAGTTCGGGGTCCGAGGAATAAACCTCCTCGATCTCCAGCCCATCCAACGCCTGCAGGACCCTTTCCTCGGCCTCCCGGTGCTCTTCCTGGTCGACGAACACCTTGAACCACGGCCCGATGGCCTCGACCTGCGAAAAGGAGCGGCGAAGACGGCTCAAGGCCTCGAGGGGGCGCCCCGTGGGCCGGATGTTCACCTGGGTGCCGGGGACGAGCCGGGTCATTTCGGCGCTCGCCCCTTCGGCCAGGACCTCCCCTTCGTAGAAAAGGGAGCTGCGTTGAAACCGGGCAGCCTCGTCCATGTAGGCCGTCGAGACGAGGGCCGTGATGCCGCGGTCGCGCAGGATGCGCGCCAGGATGGCCCAGAAGTCGCGCCTCGAGACCGGGTCGACGCCTGTCGTGGGTTCGTCGAGGATCACCAGCTCCGGTTCGTGGATCAGGGTGCAGACGAGCCCGAGCTTCTGTTTCATGCCCCCCGAAAGGTTCTTCATCGGCCGCCCGCGGAAGGGCTTCAGGCGCGTCATCGCGAGGAGCTCCTCTTTCCGTTCGGCAAGCTCTTTTTCCGGAAGCAGTCGCAGGCGGGCGAAGAAATCGATGTTCTCTTCGACCGAGAGTTCGGGATACAGGTTGAGGCCCAGGCCCTGCGGCATGAAGCCGATCCGCCCCTTGATGCGCTCGGCCGCCCGCTCGGTGTCAAGGGCCGTCCCGAAGACCTGGACCTCGCCGGCATCGAAGGTCAGCACGCCGGCGAGCACCTTCATGAGCGTGCTCTTGCCGGAGCCGTCCGGGCCGATCAGCCCGTAGATCTCTCCGCTGCGGACCTCGATGCTCACTTTACGAAGGGCGCGGCTTCTGCCATAGGCCTTTTCGATGGACTCGACGCGGATGACGGGTGGTTGGCCGGGCATAGGATCACCACTGCGGCTCGGTCCACGGGGTTTCCGGGTCCCACTGGATGACGGCGTCGGCCGGCATGCCCGGGGCGAGGCGGTGGTCCGGGTTTTCGTCGAGATAAAGCTTGACGGCGAAGACGAGCTTCACCCGCTCGTCGGGGGTCTGGACCTCCTTGGGGGTGAACTCCGCGCTGGAGGCGATGTATCGGACGCGCGCGGGGAACGGCTGTTCCGGAAAGGCGTCCGTGTAGATGCGGGCCGGCAGGTCCAGCCTGAGCTTGCCGATCTGGATCTCCGGGATGTAGACCTTGAGATAGAGGCTGTCCAGATCGACCAGCTCATACAACGGACTGCCGGCCTGAACCACTTCGCCGAGGTTGACGATGCGGTGGGTGATCATGCCGTCCGAGGGGGCCGTGATGGTGAGGTCGGCCAGGACGCTTTCCGCCTCGGCAAGCGCGCCACGGGCCTGATCGCGCTGTGCCTGCAGGGCCTTCAACTCGTCCTCTTTGGCCGCGATGCGCTCCCAGCCGAGCTGTGCGTCGGCTGCCTTCTTGCGGGCTTGAATGAGGGAGGCCTCGGCTGAAATCCGGTCGCTTCGGGCCGCCTCCCGGGCCAGATCGGCCTCCTCGCTCCTCCGTGCCTCGACTACCCCTTTTGCGGCCAGTTTGCCGAAGCGTTTGGCGTCCCTTTCCGCTTGGGCCTCGGCGGCCTGCGCCTTCTGGAGCGCCCCCGTCGCTCGGGCCAGATCCGCCTCGGCCATCTCGATCGAAAGCGGCACCTCCTGCCTCAAAACGCGGAGCGCGGTCGAAGTCGCCTGGATCCGAGCCTCGTAGGCGGCCAGCCCTTCCCGGGCCTGATCCACCCGGGCGCGGATCTGGGTGTCGTCCAGGGTGACAAGGGGCTGCCCGGCTTCCACCCAGTCGCCTTCATGGGCCAGCAACGTTTGGATGCGGCCGGCGAACTTGCCGGCAACGGTGACCCGGTCCCCCTCGATGCGCCCGTTGGCCAGAAGGAGGCCTTCGGGCAGCCCCTGCCTTCGTGACCAGTCAAAATAGGCGGCATAGCCTCCGACAGCCAAAAAACATGCGACCACGAGCATGATGATGATGGACGGGCGGCCTTTCATAAAAACCTCATGAGAAATCCCGGGAAAGGACTTCAGAACCAACATGAAAAGACGCGAGCCATCATAATGGATAACCGCTTCGGCTTCAACCTTTATGCCTGGAGAATGGACCGGGCCTCAAAGCATTTGTGACCTCCGACAGGGCATCTATGGTCTTCTCCCGCCGGCTGCTCAATCTCGCTTATTTCTCTTTTTCTATATCCGTTCGAGGTTTTTTGATTTGGATTATGTCCACCGGAGTCCCTGCTGCATCCTCATAATTTTGGATAAGCGGAAGGCACATTTCCTCCAAAAACCCCTCCCGCGGAATTTGCCGACGGTCTGAACTGCTTTGCATGGAGTAGCAGATGAAGTAGGTTGGGGAGGTGCTGATGAGCGGCATCCAGTGATTGCCTGCAAAAAGAACCATCGGTGAATCTTTCTCCAAGCCATTGGAGATAAAATTTCGTAACTTTGTTTTCATTATATTTGGGAAATTTTGGTGTAAGACGGCAAGTTCAGATTTATACAACTTTCTTAGGTTTCGATAAAAATCAAGCGTTTGACTACCGAGGTGAGATAAAAGAGTATTTATTTGTTTAAATTTTAAATTTGAAAGGTATAATTGAAAGAATTGATCATACATTGGATTTATTTTTTGGGTATGATATTGAGAGAGTTGTAATATTATATGATTCATCCCTATTTTGTGATTTTCTTTGCATCTCTTTTTAAGCAATATTTCGATGTTTGTTCTTTTTATCAACTTACTAGAGAATGAGCGAATTTCTTTTGGATTTTCAGGTATGATCGAAGGTTGTTTTTGCAGGTATATTTTGATATCTCCCAATAATAATTTTATTTTATCATTGGATAAAATACGGGAATCACCAAAAAATAGTTTCTGATTATCTAATAGAATGGATTCTATATTTTCCTGAAACGTACGGATATTCTTGTTGTGTGCTTCATTGTTGTTATACTTTAATAAGTTAGATTCATCTGTTATAAATGAAGTGATGTCCATAATGCAGGATTTAATAAAATTGTGATCGCGGTTGATGGCTTCCTTTTTGAATTGCTTTAGAAACGCTTTCTTGGATTTTTCGCCGCGCTCGGTGAAGTACGCCTTCTCTTTTTGCGCCTGCTCGGTTGATTCACATAAAAATGCATAAAATCGGTCGACATCCGGTTTCACATGGCCTTGGAGGAATTGAGCGGTCGATTGCTGGTAGGTGCTGAACCTTTCTTGAGTAAGTAAAGGAGAGGTGTCGGAATCATTAAATAATCGCAAAAGCATCTGCTTGTGGAGCGTTTCGATCTGAGTAAGAAAATATTGATCTTTTCCACCGCCTTGTTCGAGGGCGTTGGCTTCCTGCATCAATAGCGTTTTGAGGTGCCGAACAATGGCTTTCCCTTCTCTTGAAAATTCAGCTGGGCTTTTTGCTGACAACGGTCTTAGCAGCATCGACCTGTTCAATTCTGGGGCGATTTCCTCGGATTCGATCAGGGAAATATAATCCAACCCGAGGTTTTCCAGCACTTCTTGTGGAGTCCCCCATTCAGTCCGATCTCTATGAAAATTGGCCGCCAAAACAGATTCAAAGAAGGGAATCAGCAAATTAGTGTCATGTTTATTGTATTCGAATTCGAAGGAATTTGGGTTGCCTTGGCCATGAAGTCTTAAAGTAATGGAGAGGAAGCGCTCTTTTTTTGAAGGATCGGCAGCATTGATTTTCGAAGATATCTGACAGAACGATTTCAAAAAATCCTTACCCCATTTTTTTTCCAGTAAGGCTGCAAGAACACATTGAATGTAGCAGGTATTGCCATCCAGAGTTACGTCACCATGATATAAGCTGTCAATCCAATCTGAATGCTTGAGGTTCTCCGAAATTGGTATGGTGTAGAAGGCGGTATTTTGCTCTGCATTGATTGCTGGGACAATTTCGCATTGTTCGGTTTGCGTTTCATTTGGAAGTTTGGGATATTTTGGTATTGTGTCAATCCATTCGATCGGGAAAGTTTCAAGATTTTTCTTTGTGTTTTCATCTGATTCCACCGTGTGTGTCAGCGGGGTGGTAGGGATTGAATCCTCTCCAGGATTTTTGGCATTAATGGGCTTCTCGACAGGCGCCTTGGTAAACGGGTGTTGATGCGGGGATGGTGTCAGTTCAAGTGGATCGGTCTCATCTCGATGTTCAAGGTTATCGCCAGATTGGGGTTCTTTCAAGCTATGGATCTTCAGCAAGTCGGCAAAGTATATGTTTTGCTTTGAACTTTCGTTTTGGACAGTATCCGTCGTTTGCGGCGCAGGAAATTGCTGGTTTGCTATACCAATAGGCGTATGCGACTGAATTTCAAGGCCTTGGGGAGGGTATTGTTGCTCCTCTAACGAGAGTTCGTCGTTCTGGTCTTCCAGCGAGAGGTCGTCGCTCTGGTTCTCGGGTAGGGGCGACATACGTTGGTTTTGAATTTTATTAGGCGATTGCACGGGTTCTGGGGGCGCAGTCAGGCAGAAGAGTGAGTGGTCTTTGCGCTGGAGTTTGATAGGGGTAAGAAGCGGGTGATTTACCAGACAACCGGCGAAATTCGCTTCGCTTACGTTGGAGGGTAGATCGGTTTGTGCAATGATGTTCCAGACCCGCCGCATGGACAATGTGGGTCTTCCGAGCGAATCCTTATAGTTTTCATAATCCCGGGCGATCGTCTCGATATCCTGTTCGACGAGTACGGTGTATCTGTAGAAATCGTCCAATGACGAAGGTCTGCGGGACCATTCTGGACTAGTCAGGGCGAGGAAAAGCGTCCTCTGTAGGCCTTCCAGCTGTAGAGCTTTGTCCTGGCGGATGAGGTTTTCGGCGCTGACCCTGTATAGAACCGGAAGGAGGTTGGATTCATCGACCTTCAGAAATCGCTTTTCGATATCTTTGGAGGAAAAGATTTCGAATATTGTATTCGGGTCGAGTGGCGTATTTTCCTCCTGGTTTTGAACTGTGTTCCTGAGAAGCTCGTTGTCGGGCGAATCCCATCCGGGTAAGATCTCGGTTCTGTACTTATGGGTCAGGAGCTGCATGGCCAGGTCTCTTTCAGTTACGGGGATGTTTACGATGCTAGGATGGAGAAGGATCTTCTGGAGGAAGGATCGTTGAGCAGAGGTATGTTCCGTCAAGCGGGAAACATGTTTCTGAACGTCAGCAAGGTGTTCTTTGAATCGTCTGGCGGACGTTTCTATCAACCACTGGAGGCTTACCTTCTGCGAACGTGAGGTCGCTTCTCTGGAAAGCTGATTGGCAATATTCAAAAATAATCGAACTGCAGCCTTGTTCTTGGGAATTTCGATATCCGGTAACTGAATATTAGATGGGTTATCTTTATCTAGATTTATAGGTGTCCAATTTTCTATGTACTTTACTAATTGATCGTAAGAATTCATGTTGCATAGTCTGACATGGTCATCAGCACGTTGGAGTGCATCCATTATTTCTCTAGCGCTAAGGGGCTTGCTTCCCTCAGTAACCAAATGCTGCACGTCTGCGTCTGTCAATATGCCTGTATAATCTTTTTTAAGTGCGGCGCGAAACAAGCGGCGGAGCTCAGCGTTTCTTCGCTGCTGAAACGTCTGCAGCGTTTGGTTGGTAGGCTTCGAGAAGTAGTAGAACATGTCCATGGATGTTCGGACGAACCAACTGCGTATACCCGTTCCTGTACCGATAAGTCCTCCCCCATTGGGCGCGGATTTGTAATACAGTATTTCACCCCCTTGACGGGCAGCCGCCATGTAAGGAGCCGTAGCATTCGTTACCATATAAACCTCATGAGGAAACAGGTCGTTATAGGGAGGGCTCAGAGCGGCCTTGGTGCAGGATGGTCTCGAAAGATTTCAAGGCACCCTCTGTAGCCAGTTGTTTCATTGCCTCCGCAGAGGCGTAATACGCTTTCGCCGAATACTGGTGGGAGCCGCTGATTGCCGTATCCGTTTCTGGTAAGCATCAGCCGGGACGACCAAGTCTCCGACCCGGTAGATTTTTGCCCGCCTCTGCCGCGTTTTTCTGGGTTGAGCGTAAAGCGGTTTAAGGGAGGTATCTGCACAGGTGTCTGAGTGCCTCGAAGCTGGCGGGGAAAATTCCACCCAGAACCACAAAGAGATAAGCAATTTTCGAGCCGTAAAAGGGGAGGCTTGTCGGACGAAAATCCGCTCGAGGGAGGGGCATCCGCGATGCGGCCGTGCTTAGGTTGAAAAGACCGCCTGGCAAGCCGTTTACCGGTTTGGCAGAAAACTTTGGAGGCTGAAGACCCGCGTTCGGGTTCCATTCTGGCCAGAGCGAGTCGAGAGGTTTTCATTTGAGGGGGCCAAAAAATGCAGCACAGGAGGGGATGCGTGCACACAAAAGAGTGCATAAACGGAGGGTGCTTCAGGCCTGTTTTCAGCCGGAGGGATCGGGGGGCCGAGAAACACCTGAAACAGGGGAGGCTGCGTGTTGTTCTTTCTACAAAAATCGTTCCTGTATGCCGAGCGTTTCCTCATAGGCGTCGGCGAGCGCGCGCGCCAGGAATCGGGGGCCCGCTTCGGCGGCGATCTTGAGCCCTGACTGAAGCGCCAGGAGGCGCCCAATGACATCGAGCAGCGGTTTGAGGCTCTTCAGGTAGGCGGGGGCAATCTTGCCGGGCTGCCCGAAATGTGCGATGACGGCATCGGCGGCCAGAAGGCCGCTCTTGAGCGCCGAGCCGATCCCTTCATAGGTGATGGGCAGGATGAGCCCCCCGGCATCGCCCACCAGCAGGACATTTTCGAGGGCGGGAGTGAATCGGCCCGTAAGGAGCGGTTCATGGAGCAGCGCGATGCTGCAGCCGTCCTTCCACAGGGGTTCGCTGCCCGGCTTGAAGCCATGGGCGGAGAGGATCTCGTCGATCTCCTTTCGAAGCTCGCGGAGTCCGGAGCCCTCGATCAGGAACACATCTCCCTTGTGATTGACGTTGAAGCGCGGGCGGGCCTGGCCCTTCGGGAAAAACCAGTGGAAGACGTCTTTTTCCAGACCGAGTTCGCCCGCGTAGCATTCCCGGATGGGGCCCGAGAATCGAACTTCCAGGTCGGGGAAGAGGGATCTGCGGACGATGGAGACGGCCCCGTCGGCGCCGATGACGCAGCGCGCCCGGAGGGTCTCCTCGAGGCCCTCTTTTTGTAGGAAGATGCGGCAGCCCGCTTTTTCCCGCTCCATGCCGGCGACGCGCACCCCGTCCTTCAGCTGCGTGCCGCCCGCGATCGCTCCCTGGACCAGCCAGAAATCCAGATCCTTCCGCCAGGAGAGGGCGGTGGGCCATTTCAGCTCCGTCGGTGCTTCCTCGCCTACATAAAAGCGATGTCCGGCGAGCAGGGGCGGCTCGGTCAAGACGGAGCGGGGGATGACGCCGAACTCCTGCTCGATGGTCTGTGCGGCCCACCGCCCCATGACCATCCCCGAGCACACCTTGTCGCGGGGAAGCCGTTTTTTTTCGATCAGCAGCGTGTTCATCCCTTTTTCAGCGCACCGTTTCGCAGCCGCTGCACCGCCGGGCCCGGCCCCCACTACGACGACATCGAAAACCTGAGGATCCGCCATTTCAAGACCTCCTGTTTGCCGGACAACCGGCAAGATTACAGCTTCCAAAAGCCAGGATTCCACCCCGCGCCCACGATCCAAGCCGGCAGCCGGATGGCGTTTGTCCGTTCGCGACAAAACAGGGTATGGGTTCGCTGCCCGAGGTCGTAACCCTTCGTTTAAGGATCGCGCGGTGCAGGACAACCCGTGTCGATCCCCCTCCCTGCCTGCGGATGATTCTACCCAAAGAGACCTTCATCTGAAAACAGAATCCCGAGAGCACATCCTTCCAAACTGAAATGTATCCTGCTGCACCGCAGCCGGCGGCCCAAGGGGGGTTGAACTCGGAAGACCAAAGCGCCTCATCGTTGAGGCGCTTTTGATGCTTGTAAACCAGGGAAAGCGAGTAAGACGACCGGACTTGTATCCGACCGTGCATTCTTGCGACCACTACCGGCGCGCGCGATGTTTTTGGCAGAAAGATGGCTTTCCCTATCAGAGGGTTCAAAGATCGGATCCAGCATCTCTCCGAACCCCGAGAAAGTCCATGATGCGTGGAGAGGCCTCATTCAGCCTCGCTTCGATCATCTCCATGACCTGATCCGTGAATTCCCAGTGATCGCACTCGAGCATGCAGAAGGTGTCCGGGGGCATCAGACCAGGGGGTTCATTGGCGATTTCAGGGAGGGTGAAGGGGGTCGAAAAATCCTCCAGGCAGAAAACCTTTGGTTCGGCATGCGGGTAGGCCTCGAGCACGGCCTCTTTGTGTTTCCGCACGACGCCCATGACCAGGTCGGCTTCTTCGATGATCCGTCTGTTCAACGGCCGCGACCGGTGCTTGAAAGAATCGATACCGCGCTGCATCAGGTAGAACATCACACAGGCGAGCGGCCGGTAGCCGAACAGGGGTTCGGGCAGGGGCAGCCCCTGTGCAAGGAGGGCTTCCTCTTCCTTCCGCGGTACGATGCCGGCGGATGAGACGTCGATCCGGCTCAGGAGATCGCGGCCTCTTTTTTCAAGGATATCCCGGAAGAGATATTCCGCCATTGGACTTCGCCAGCGGTTGACGCTGCAGACAAATACGATCTTCTTCATGGGGGAATCCCCTCTCATCGCAGGGGTCTCAGCGCAGCGATGGGGTATGACAAGGAGACAGTATAGGATCCCCTTTCACCCCAGGAGTATCAGGGATAGCCTCCGGGTTCCACTCGCTGTCGGACCGTTCCGCACCGTTTCGACCGGCTCCGTGAATTCACCGCCGGGTTCCAATCGCTGTCGGACGGTTCATTTAGAGACTTCGCTGCCGGCAACCCGATCCCAATGAATGGTCATAAGCCTCCCATCGCTCCAGCCGCCACGATCGTTCGCAATCCTTCAATGGGCGGTCCATCCCCCGTCCGATGCGAACACCTGCCCGGTCGTGTAGGTCGAGGCGTCGGAGGCCAGGAAGAGCAGCATCCCTTGAAGCTCCTCCAAGCGTCCGCGCCGTTTCATCGGGGTGCGGGCGAGCATCCGCCTTTCCCGCTCCGCCTGCTCCTGCTCGGTCTGTATGTCCGAGCGCGCTTTGGCGAGGGAGGTGCCCGAATGCCAGGCCGGCGCCATGGCATTGACCCGGATGCCGCGCTCCGCATATTCCACTGCGGCCTGGCGGGTCAGGCCGATCACCCCGTGCTTCGACGCGATGTAGTTGACGCGCGGGTTCAGATCGGCGTCCAGCCCCACCAGGCCGAGGACCGAGGAGATGTTGATGATGCTGCCTCCCGTTTGCTGGCGCAGCATCCAGCCGATCTCCTGCTGCATGCACAGGAAGACCCCGGTGAGATTCACCGAGATGACCTGGTTCCAGTCCTCCAGGGTCATTTCGTGGAAGCGGACCGGTCGGGTGAGAAGCCCGGCGTTGTTGACCGCGATGTCCAGATGACCGAAGACGGAGACGGCCTCGTCGATCATCCGGGAGACATCCTCCGGCACGGACATATCACCGAAGATCTTGAGGGCGCGTCTGCCCGTCGCTTTCACGAGGTCTTCCGTCTCGGCGAGGCGTTCCGGATTCCGGGCAGATATGACGACATCGGCACCGGCCTCCGCCAGCGTCAGTGCGAAGCTTCGCCCGAAGCCCGAACTGGCTCCCGTTACCAGGGCCGTCTTCCCGGACAGATCAAAAAGCTGCTTTGTCGTAGGCATACCGCTCCTCCATGGCCGGCTTTGAGAGGGTGCAAGGCTGCAACCGAAGGGGGGCTACTCGGGCTCCCGCAGTCCATAATCCTCTGCGATCACCTTGTAGCAGTTGTAGCTGGAGCCGCGCCCGATTCCGCCCCCTCCGACGATGGAGGAGGAGCACATGTAGAGATTGTCGATAAACGTTCGGAATCCGCCGGGCATCCCTCTGAACCGCCCGTTCTGCGCACCCGACATGCTCCCTTCGCTCCAGGACCCATCCCGCATATCCAGGTGGGTTTCCTGAACGTCGACGGGCGTGATGATCCGGGAGGCGACGATATTGTCCTTCTTCATATTGGGGGCGTACTTCCTCCACTGCTGCATGAGCTCCTCCATGAATTCATTGCCCAGCTGACGCCATTCCCGCCTGGAGAAGAACGGGGTTGGGCAGGTGTATTCCTCGAAGAGGACCGAGTGCTTTCCCTCCGGGGCGCGGGTCGGGTCCCAGATGCTGTCGGGCGCCGACAGGCAGAAGAGCTTGCTGCTCATGCCCAGAAGGAAGATCTCGTGCATGTACTTGTTCTCCATGTAGGCCAGATCCTTGGGGGCCCAATAGGTCCGGGGCGTGGCATCGAGGTCCGGATTGTCCTTGGCCGCCTTGTATTGCGGAAGTTCGTGGACGCCGATCGTCCCCCACCAGACATGCCCCCGGTCATACAGGTTGGTGTCGAGCCTGCGCTTCATCTCAGGGGAGGTGTGCTCCTCGCCTACCAGACGGGCGAAGAGCTGCGGCGTCCCGACGTCCCCGACCACCATCTTTTTGGCCTCGATCTCGGTCCCGTCGGCCAGAATCACCCCCTTGGCCTTGCCGTTTTCGACCTTGATCCCCTTGATCTCCGAGTTGATGAAATACTCGACCCCGAGCTTTTTCCCCGCCGACACCAGGGCGTCGGTGATGGACTGGGTGCCGCCCTTGGCGATCGCCGCGGACTCCCAGCCAAGGGCCAGGTGGATCGTCGCGATCATGAGACCGAGCCCCGGGATGTCGTCCGGGAAGATCCCCCCCGACGTGAGAAAACCCCTCAGCATCAGGATCCTGAGCTCCGGACTTTCAAAGAAATAGCGGGCGAACTGCTTGCAGTTCATGAACTGCATCGATGGGTCCAGTCCACTCGATGGGTCCGAAAAGAGGGCCTCGAGGGCATCGGGAGTCCCCCACGGCGTAGGGGAGGAGTACCGGTATTTCTTGAAGGCCGGCCGCCACTTCTCCTTGTACAACTCTGTCAGGCGGAGATAGGTTTCCGCATCGTTCTTGGAAAACCGGCGAATCTGCTCGTAGGTCTTCTGGACGTTCTTTTCGCTGAACTCCACCCGGCCGGTCTTGGGATCCACGACCCGCCAGGCGGCGTATCCCAGGTAGGACGTGTCGTCATCGAACACGATCGCCTCGTTGGTGTCGGGAAAGACATACTCCAGGCCCTCGTCACGAAGATTGAACTCCTTGTAGGCGGGATGCCCGAAGAACCGGGTGAAATGGGCGCAGAAGTTCATCCTGAAGCCCGGCCCGGGCCCGTCTTCCGATACCGCTCCGCCGCCAAGATGATCCAGACGCTCGAAAACCCCTACGCTCAACCCTGCCTTGGCCAGGTAGGGGGCGATGATGGTGCCGTGATGTCCGCCCCCGATGACCACCGCATCATATGATTTATCCGCCACTGGAGGTACCTCCTCTTCCGATTGAAATATTTATGGATGGTTTCCGCTTGGAAAGGGTTTTCCGGTTCAACCATGTTTCCAGACCGGAAATAGTCCTTTGGATCTGCTCCCGGGCCGCGAGCTAGGGCTCCGGTTGAAAACCTTTCAGCAGGGGCGCGCTACGCTGTAAATCTTCGCCGGGGCGTAGAAGAGCGCTTAAGCGACACCGCCCCCCGCCGCCTCCCCCACGAGGAGGACGCAGAGGCCGCCGCCCCGCTCCTTGCCCAGCCGCCGGCCGACCCCCACCAGTTCCAGGGTCCGTGTGTCCAGTGAACCCTCTTTCATGTCTCCCGGAATCAGGACATCGGTCATATCGCATTCTCCTTGTGCAGGGCGTTTCGTCTCAAGACCGTCCGACAGTATCCGGACGTCAATAGGGACCGCTTTGGAGAAGGGGATCGAGAGCGCTCATTCTTCTGATTTCTTGGCTTCCTTTTGGAGGGAAGCATGGAATTCCTTGAAGAAGGCGTCTTTTTCCTTCCAATCGGAGCCGTAGCGTTCGGAAAAGAAGGCGTCCGTGCGATCCAGCGTTTTCATCCACCAGAAGCGCTTTCCGCCCCCGCCCATGACCTCCTCCAACAGGTCCCTCAACTCCATCATGTATTCTTTGGGGAGAAAGCCTGCCGCACCGAGGTCGATCGATCGTTTCAGCGACTCGAGGGTGGCCGCATGGGCGGTCAGCATGAGCGTCGGGAAGCCCTTCGAAACGGAGAATTTCAACAGGTCGAACCCTCTGACCCCTTGAATATCCAATATCACCGCGTCATAAGGTTGATTCGAAAGACAGCCCATAGCAGAGTCGAAGTCGGCAGCCTGATCGACCACACAGACATCGAGGATTTCCCGGACGGTTTCCAGTACATCCGGTTCGTCGTCCACAATCAGGATCCGTTTGCCTTTTACCGGACTATCCGTGTTCATCATGGCCTCGCTCCTTGAGTGGTTTCCTTCCGGAAATGGTCTTTTTGACCAATCTCGGCGTCAATCTGCACGTTTGCTTGTGTGGCGATCTGCAGGTCGCCTCCGCACAAACGCTTGATTTCCTTGATATTGGCCAAAAATCCTCATTTCCGGATTGGAAACTTTGCCGCGCTGCATGTTCTTTTCCGGATGGAAACTAAGTGGTATCCATCCGGAAATGGTCTTTTTGGCCAGTCTCGGCGTCAATCTGCACGGTTGCCTGTGCGGTGACCTAGAGGTCGCCTCCGCGCAAACGGTTGATTTTCTTGATATTGGCAAAAACTCCTCATTTCCGGACTAAAAACGTTGTCGTGCTGGATGCTCTTTCCCGGATAGATACGCTAAACACTGCTACACATGAGGCGCACAGGGGGCGAAGACCCCCGCAGCGATTTTTTCCTTTTCGGAAAGTGATTCCCACCGTGCGCTCATTTGTCGAGGATGAAGATGGCCCCTTCCGCTGCATGGATTCGGAGCCTTTGGCCCGTCTTGATCTTCGCGGTTCCCTCGAAGGTGTTGACGATGGTCGGGACGCCGTATTCGCGGCCGATGATGGCTGCGTGGGACAAGGTGCCGCCCCTGTCGGCGACGACCGCCGCCACCATCCCATAGACCGGCGTCCAGGCCGGGTTGGTTCCGGGGCAGACGAGAATTTCACCGGGCTGAACCTCCTTCAGGTCCTCGTAATTGACCACGACGCGTGCCGGACCTTCGACTTCGCCCGCGCAGCCGCAGATGCCGAACATGTCCGCCCCCAACTCGGGCTTGTGCTCGGGCAGTTCGCCTACGACGATCTTCATGGCGACGGCGTCCATCGAGGGCAGCAGGTCCATGGCCACGGCCTCTTCCATCCCGGAGCGGTCGGTGATGACGGGGGGATTGGGCCGGGTGTGCCATTCCAGCCATTCCGCCCGGCGCCTCCGGGTGATGAACCTGAGGTCATGCCTGTCAGGCACCATCAGGACCCGGTCGATCTCGTCCGGGTTCAGCATGAAGATGTCATCCGGCTGATCGATGGTTCCGCTCTTGGCGAGCCTCCGCCCCATCCCCAGATAGCCGCGGCGCAGAAGGGCGTGTGAGATCAGTTCGCAGTAGAGATCGTGCTCTTCGCTGTAGGAGCTGGCTTTGCCCGCAAGGTTGATGAGCCCTTCGAAGAAGGGCCTTTCGGGGGGCGGGACCCTTTCGAGAAACCGGGCGACGGCTGCTTCACGGTTCTTGCTCAGCTCCGCGTGGACATTGCCGAAGACATCCTCGGTCTCTTTCAGGACGTGATTGCGGATGACCCCGAGGGGCGTGCAGGGATCCTCCAGCCAGTAGGGCTCGGTCAGGTCGTTCATCCGCCTCATGCGCCACCCGCCGACCTCGTCCGTCTCGAGGTAGTGCATGAATTTCCGGAACCATTCCCGCCCTCTTTCGGACATCTCCAGCTTGGCGCGGAGATCGTCGGGCTTATTTTGCACAAAGACCTCTTTGAGGCCCATGTCGAGCGCGAGCTGCGAGAAGTCCCAGAGGCTCTTGTCCATCTCGTAGACCTTGTTGTTGAAGCCCCGCAGCATGTCCTGGAACTCCGGATCCTGGTCCTTCATCCCGAAGCGCTCCTTGCAGAGGTCTTCAAGGAGCAGCCAGGCGCTGTAGGACGAGTACATCCCGAGGAAATGGATCTCGAACATCCGGCGATAGGTGTTCATCAGGTCATAATTGTGTCTGTAGAGTTCGACGTGGGAGGCGTTCTCCAAATCGATCGCCTTGAGCTTGTCATACATGCCGAGCAGTTCCCGTTTGCCGGATTCCCATAGTCCGTCGAAATTCTCGATCCAGGGGCGAAGGGCCTGACGGAATTTCACGGCCCGCTCCGCGATCTCCTTCTTGTCCCGGACGATATGGAAGGCATTGTAGGAGCCCCCGTCCCGGTACCGCATCTCCCAGCCCTTGCAGGTGGGGATGCTTAGTTCGTCGCAGACGACCTTCATCCCGTGGCAGCAGAAACGGATCCAATACCAGCCGAAAAGCGGGGTCCAGGGAGGGACGCTGTGGGTGGCATCCAGAAACCAGGAATGCATCTCAGGGAGATCGACCTCTTCGATCAGATCATAGCCGGGCAGGGCATCCCATAACGCGGTTCTTCCTCCTATGTTTTCTCCCATGATCTGTTCTCCTTTTATCATTAGATTGTTCATCCCAGGGGTTCGAGCCGCATTCCATCCGTCGACAGCCCCATGTTCACTGATAGCGTTTCGCCAGGAGATCGATGATCTGATCTGTGGTCGAAACGGGTTTCTTCACCTGCACCTTGGCGGGGCGCGTTTGGAGCCAGAAGATGTTCTTCGGGAAGGGGAGATCGCCGTCGACCGCCCATTCCATATCCTGAGGGCAGCCTAGCCGTTTTTCTACGGTGATCCCCGTCTTGACGATCTCGAGGACCTCCTCGTCGGCAAGGCACGGGATGTGCTGCATTTTCTCCGGGACATCCACCCACTCGGCGCCCTTTTCCCTGTTGACCACGCAGCGGGTCTTCTGGCCGATGTGCCGGTTCACGATCGCGAGGGTCTCCTTTTCGACCACGAACCCGTCGACGCTGCCCGAGCCGCTGACGACTCCTTCGCCGAGGCCCCAGTTGGCCTCGAGGATGATCCGTGTGTCGTCCCCCGTCACGGGATCGACGGTGAAGCTCACACCCGAGGACCTCGAATTCACCATCTTGGGAACCGCCACGCCCAGCTCATCGCCGATCAGAGGGAAGCCCTTGTTGACGCGGAACGCTACGGCCCGAGGGGTATAGGCGCTGGCCCAGACTTTTTTGATCTTTTCCAGCAGGTCCGTGGCGCCGATGACGTTCAGATAGGTTTCGAACATCCCTGGACGGCTTTCCGTCCCGGCGCTCCGGACGGAGACCGAGGCGTCCTGCATATCCAGCCGTTCGCAGAGCTCTTCGTAATAGCGCAGGATCGGATCCCGCACCTCTGCGGGCATGTCCTTTTCCTCGATGATGTCCTGGAGCCTCCGGCTCACCTCGTCGAAGGTTCCGATCCCCACCCCCTTGAGATCCCCCAGCTCGTCCGCGTAGCTCCGCATCTCCTTTGCGGCGCCGCTGAGATCCAAAAACCTTCGGTACAGCTCGATGGAGATGGCAAACCCCGGCGGCACCGGCATGCCGAGGTGGACCATCTGTCCGAGGTTCGCACATTTCTTCCCTACGATGTCGTTGTGCTTCTCCTCCAACTCCTCAAACCAGAAGATCTGTTTTTCCGATGACATGTTTCCCCTCCCTTGATTGCGCCGAAAGCCGGATGGATCCGAAGGCGACTTCCCGCTGAATCATGCTGACACTTCCTTGAATGAGCTGGGCTGAACCGTTCTGAAATCATGTCTGGAAAGAAAAAAATCAGCACCGCTGTATAAAATCGGGCTCATGAATCGTATTCATAAACAATCTGCAAAGTGCATACCATGCGGTCGATTAATGTTAATATATTGTTTTTACAACATTTAGAAAAATGTGGGTCGATTTGACGGAATAGTATTTATACGATATATGGTAGTTATACGTAAAATTGTAGAAATGGCCCGTTTGATGTTTGGCTCTGTGAACCTGTACGCCCATGCCGGAGGCGATGGATGGACAACCACGAGTGGTGGGAGAGGCTGGATGCAAGACAAAAAGAGATCCTGGGTTTTCTGGCAATGGTCCCGCATCCGCTTCCCCTCGATGCATTGATAGCGGCGAGCGGATGGAAGGCGGTGGATATCCTGCAGATCCTCGAAGAGATCGCGGACTTGGACCTCCTGTTATCGAATGCCTCTTCGAAAAGGGGATTCTACTCGCTCTCCGACGGCGGCATCGCAAGGTTCATCCTGGAGCAGATGCCTCGGAAGGATCTAGAGGCCGGCGCCCGAAAGCTCATCGACTATTACGAAGGGGATGGCGCAGAAGGAGAGGGCCGGTGCCTGACGCTGGCGCACCTGCACAGAGCGGCGGTGGTTGCGCCTGCCAGGCTGGATTATTTTCTGGCTGCGGCGGTTTATTGCCAGAAGAAGAACATGCATGCAGAGGCCCTATCCTATTACCGGGCGATCCTCGAGAAAGAGGGGGGGCTCATGGAATCTCTCGAGGACAAAAAGCTGTATATCGAGGCTGCGGTCGGAGTCACGGCTGCATACGGGCACATGCTTTTTCTGCCCGAGCAGAGGACCTTCCTCGAAAAGGCCCGGCTTATTGCCGAGGAAATCCATGATCGGGGCCAGCTCCTCACCGTCCAGCTGGCATTGGGAAAAACCCTTGAAAAGGAAGGCTTTTACGACAAGGCCGCCCGCCATTTGGAGCAGGCATGGGAAAATGCGCAGGCGCTGGGAGATGAAAAGCTGCTGAAAAGGGCGGCGCTCATGACCAGCGACTTTCTTTTCAGACAGGGGCTGGTGGCCGAAGCGGTGCGGAGGTACGAGGAGGTCATCGGCGATTTGGAGGATTTTTCCTTGGATGAGGCGACGCTCAGGGGCTGCACGACCCTCGGTTGGTGCTACGGGGTGTGCGGGCAGACCTCCCGGGGGCTGGGTCTCATCGAAACGGTCCGGATCAAGGCGAAAGAGCATCGCTTGACAGATATCGGCATCTTTGCCGACCTCATGATGGTCTTCACGCTTTTGGAGGCCCGGCGGATCTCGGAGGCGCAGGTCTATCTCGACAAGATCCTGAACCTGCCGGAGGGCGTCGCGGGCCCGTCCATCCTCTGGGCGACGCATTGGTGCGTGGCCTACGTGGCCTTCTGCCGCGGAGATCTCGAAGAGTGTCTGAGAGAGCATATCCGCGGCTGTGAGCTCCTCAAACAGTATGGCCGCCCCCATCATCGCGGCGGCTGGGTGATGGAATATCTCGAGGGGCTCGAAATCGCGGGATTGACCCATCCGGAGATGAGTCTCACGTCGGAACTGGAACGGTTGGCCGACTGGCCGGACATCTTTATGAGGGGCGTGGCCCATCGGTTCAGGGGACAGCGGGCCGAACGGGCTTCCCAACCCGCAGAGCGCGTCCAGGCCGATTACGAGAGGAGCCTCGAGTTGCTGCAGCGCTCGGGGGCGCGGCTGGAGTTGGCGCGGACCCAGATCGCCCTGGCGCGCGTGTTGATCGAAGAGGGGGCGACCGAGAGGGCCAGGCGGCTGCTCGAAGAAGCGTGGGAGGCGATGGCGCGGTCGAACATCGCCCTTTTCCCCGAGGATCTGAAACGGCACCTAGAAGAAAAGACGCACGAGGAGCTTCTGGTGAACACGATTGTCGAGATCACCAACGTGCTGGGGACGGTCAGGGACAAGAAGAAGCTGCTCCAGTTCGTCATCCAGCTGACGATGCGCTTTACCTTCGCCGAGCGGGGGGGCTTCTTCTTGGTCGGGCAAGACGGCCGGCTGGAGCTCGTAGCCAGCCGCAACCTGGATCTGCCGATGCTCCAAACGGATCGTTTCCGGCCCTATCTGCAGGAGATCGAATCGGTGGCGCGGACGGGGAAAGAGGCTGTCAAGAAGACGGTCGGGTCTGAGGAATCCAGTCGCTCCGAGGCATCGCGCGTGAACTGGATGATCTGCTGCCCGGTCATTCTGCAGGATCGCGTTCTGGGGGCCTTGTACCTGGCGGCTAAAGTGACTCCGGAATCGCTCAAGAACGATCTGCCTCTGCTCCGTGCCATCAGCACCCAGGTGGCGGTGGCCCTGGACAATGTCCAGGCCTATGAGAAGATTGCCGCGCTGAAAGACCGGCTCGAGGAAGAGACGCGGTATTACCGCATGGACTCCGAGGTGTCCCCTCAATTGAAGTCGATGGTGGGCTGTTCGAAGGCGATCGGCCTCGTGCAGCAGCAGATGCAGAAGGTCGCGCCCATGGACTCCACGGTCCTGATCACCGGGGAGACCGGGGTGGGAAAGGAACTCGTGGCCCGCGGCATTCACCGGTTGAGCCGACGGTCCAGCGGGCCGTTCATCGTCGTGAATGTCGCATCGCTCTCCGAAGGCCTGATCGAAAGCGAGCTCTTCGGGCATGAGAAGGGGGCGTTCACCGGGGCGCTGCGGTCGCGCCTGGGCCGTTTCGAACTCGCCCAGGGTGGAACCCTGTTTCTGGACGATATCCAGAACCTCTCCCTCGACATCCAGGCCAAACTCCTGAGGGTCCTGGAGGGAAAAGAGTTCGAGAGGGTCGGCGGCTCGATCCTGCTGAAGGCCGATTTTCGGCTGATCGCCGCGACCAATCGGCCTCTCCATGCCCTGGTGGCCGAGGGCGGATTCCGATCGGACCTCTATTACCGTCTGAATGTATTCCCCATCCAGGTCCCTCCGCTACGGGAGCGCCGGGAGGACATCCCCCTGCTCGTCCTGCACTTCCTCGAAATGTACAAGAAGGACCTGGGGAAAGACATCCGCGGCGTTTCCAGAGGCAGGATGAAGGACCTCATGGATTACCCCTGGCCGGGAAACGTCCGCGAGCTGCGTCACGTCATCGAGCGGGCGGTCATCCTCAGCGAGGGCAGCTCCCTCATGCTCCCGAGCTTCCAGACCCCCGCGGATGAGGAAGGGGGATTGCCAAGCAACATGACCCTCGAAGAGATGGAAAGGGCCTATATCATCAAGGCCCTCGAACGATGCAGCTGGAAGGTGGGCGGGGAGGGTGGCGCGGCCTGGCAGCTGGGCCTCAAGCCCACCACCCTGCATTCGAAGATGAAGAAGCTCGGCATCCGCAAGAAGATCACCCCAGCCTGACAGGCTCTTGAAAAACGCCCGTCTGCAGCGTTAGGCTCATCCCGTGCCGCTGCGGCGACACCTGCCTCCCTTGGGAAGCCGCGACCGCACATCGGGCAGCATCACCGTTTATAACTGGTTTCCATCCGGAAATGGTCTTTTTGGCCAATCTCGGCGTCAATCTGCACGTTTGCTTGTGCGGCAACCTGCAGGTCGCCTCCGCGCAAACGCTTGATTTCCTCGATATTGGCCAAACCGGGACCCGCCCCGCAGGGGTGGGACTGAGCACGCGCAGCGTGTAAAGAAAAATCCTCATTTCCGGATTGGAAACCGGGTTCTCCCGGGAAATCATTTCCGGATGGACACTGGAGATTCGGCCATAATCAGGTCGTCCTCCATTTGCTGCACACCGGCACTTTGTACTACGTGCCCAATAATCGCCGCTGCAGCAGTGACTGCTCTGGCGCTTGTGTCCGTCGCCAACAAGGACGATTTGGCCATCGGTGAAATAGTGTTTCTGTCATCCTCCAGAGGGAATTATCCCAGCCCTCCTTTCGCAGGGCGGGCGTAATCAGAACCCGGCAAGTGTCGGCTTCGTTCATTCAATCTGTTCCTTTATTGCCATTCGCAGAACGGCAAAACTCAGCCGCGGCGAGAATCGCGGTCGGCTGAAGCGTCATATTGGGCCAGAACCTCAGTGTATGGTCTTATTTTGCTGAGCAAATCTCCCATTTGATGTTCGGCTACCTCTGTATCGTGCGCTACCTGAGCCCTGAGCCAATAGCCGTTGGAAAGACCGAAAAATTTGCACAGTCTCAAGTCGGTGTCAGCAGTAATGGAACGTTTTCCCGAAATGATTTCACTGATGCGCTGTGCAGGCACTCCAATTTCTTTGGCCAGTCGATACTGACTCAGGCCCATCGGCTTTAGAAACTCTTCCAGTAGAAGCTCACCGGGAGTTACCGGGTCAAGTTTTCCCATCGTATTTTCACCTCAATGGTAATCTATAATTTCAACATCCTCTGCACCAGCTTCCGTCCATCGGAAGCACACGCGCCATTGCCGGTTTATTCGGATGCTAAATTGTCCGGCTCGATCTCCCTTTAGCGCTTCCAGCCGATTACCTGGAGGTACTGTCAAGTCATCGAGATTACAAGCAATTTCAAGCTGTCTTAGTTTCCGGCGAGCAATAGCGGCAATCGCCGCAAACCGCTTGACACGGTTTCCTTTAGAAAGAGCCTCGGTATCGGAGCACTTAAAGGATCGAATCATCGAAAAGGATAATAATGCATCGCGTGATTAACGTCAAGCATGATTAGGTGGCACAACTTTGAATTCGTTTCAATACTGAACAGAAAGAGCGGTTTCCGTTCAAAGGAGATCCTGGACGGCTCATTGCGCATGGGCTGGAATTGAGGGAGGCGGTGGAAAAGGGGAAGGTGCCTCCATCAGACGGTTGTGCTGCAATCGCCGTTCTTGTTGCGATTCCGATCCAGGACATAAATCGCCGGCGATAGGTATCGACTTTTTCGTAGTGAGATAGAACCCCTTTCAGCAGGCTGAAAAACTCATCGAAGAGGCCGTCAATCACCTCTGCCGCATGAGGCGCGGACGGACGCTTCTGGAAGGCTACCGCGGCTCGGCAGCATGCTCGAGCCTGGGGGAGAACAGGGCGGAAGCCAGCACGCCCAGGCTCAGGAAGAAGGCCACCAGGAGGGCATCCCGGAAGGCCGGGGGGATGGAGGCCCTCAGCACGTGGGCTGCATCCATGTCCTGGAGCTGCAGCAGGTCCTGGTAGATCTCCTGCCTGGCGGAGAAGATCGCGCTTGCCAGTGCCATTCCGAGCGAGATGCCCACCTGGCGCTCGGTGGCGATCAGCGCCGAGGCCGAGCCGAGATGGTCGGTTCCGGCGGCGTTCATGATGGTGCTGTTGTTGGGCGGCTGAAAGGCGCCGATGCCCAGCCCGAGCAGCACCAGGATCGGGATGATCGCCCATGGGGGCGTCTCGAGATCGAACCCGAGCATGCAGAAAAACGCGGCGGCGGCGGCCGCGGCCCCGAAGGAGGACGGCCAGCGCCGGCCGATCCGGTCCGAGACGGCTCCGCTGACGGGGCTTGCAATCAAGGTGCTCGCCGAAACCACGGCCAGGAGCATCCCGGATTCGAGGGGGGACAAGCGGAGGGCCTCGAGCAGGTAAAAGGGCATCAGAAGGATGTAGGCGGGGCCGGCGAGGAAAAAGAGGAAAAGACCCGCCATGGCATACGAGAGGGTCTTGTTCTTGAAAAGCGTCAGGTCGACAATAGGGTTTACGGCCCGGCGTTCAACCCAGATGAAAGCTATAAGAAGAATGATGCCGCTGCCTATGAAAAAAAGAACGACGGGGGCGGCGGGTCCACGGGTTTTGACCAGGCCCATGCCGAAGACCAGGCAGAAAATGGCGGCGGACGAGATCACCGTGCCCAGGATGTCCAATCGGATTCTGCCAGGCTGAATGGTGTCCTTTTTCAGGAGCACGATGGCCATGATGAGGGTGCAGAGCCCCACGGGGATCCGCACGTAGAAAAGGGCGCGCCAGTCCAGCCATTCCAGGAGAATTCCCCCGACGAAGGGACCCAGGATGAATCCGAGAGAGACCGATATGCTGAGCAGCCCGAGCCCCCTGCCGGTCTCGCCGGCCGGGAAGGCCTCGGTGACGATGGCGGTGCCGCAGCTGACGCACATGGCCGCACCGATCGCCTGGACAAGGCGGAAAAGAACCAGTTGGGCGATGCTCTGTGCGAGCCCGCAGGCGATAAGACCCAGCGTGAAAACCGCTATTCCCGTCGTGTAGATCCTGCTCCTTCCGACCGAATCACTCAATTTCCCCACCACGAGCATCAAACTGCTGCTGACCAGGATGTAGCCCACCATCACCCACATGACCGTGGGAAGATCGGTTTGGAATACCCGGGTCAGCTCGGGGAAGGCGATGGTCGTGATGCTGGCATCCATAGTCGCCATCATGGTCCCCATGGCTACGGTCAGCAGGGCCTTCCATTTGTAAGGCAGAGACGGCATAGGGCCTCATCGAGGACGGACAAAGAGGGGTCTCCGCCCCGCAGGTCGGATTCTTTTCTACCGTTGCTGTATCGGTTTGAATTTCGGGAGACTGAACCCCTCGCCGACATCCTCCCAGGTCAGTTCGACGGGCATGCCGCAGTGAACCGCTTCGGGCGCGCAGCCGACGATGGCGCTCAGGAAATGGGGGCCCTCCTCGAGTGCGATGACCGCCGTGACATAGGGGATGTCCCCGGCGAAGGCGGGATGAAAGGCCTGATGGTAGACGACGTAGCTGTAGACCGTCCCCTTTCCTTCCGACTGAACCCACTCAGCGGCCTTCTCATAACACATGGGGCAAAGGAACGATGCGGGCCAGCGGAGGTGCCCGCATGCAGCGCATTTCTGGAATCGGAGTTCATGGCGGCGGCAGAAGTCCCAGAAGGGACGGGTGTCGGCGTTCGGCTGTGGCAGGATCTTTCCGGGCATCGCTGGTTTCATCCTTTCCTCAGGATCGTGGTGGAATGGGTCTGAAAAACACCGCCGTTATCGCTGCAAAGGATAAGCTCAGGCGTTTTGGTTCCCGTAGCCGGGCCCAGCTGCCTTTCTCCGCAGCGTCCCATGAGCTGCATGGCGGCCTCGGTCAACGGTGTGAGGCCCATGAAGTACGCCTCGGACAGAAGCCCGCCGGAGGTGTTGACGGGCAGGCTGCCGCCCGGGGCGGTCCGTCCGTGGTCGAACCAGCTTTCCCCCTCGCCCGGGGCGAAAAAACCATAGTCCTGCAGGGTGATCTCCACGGTGTAGGTGAAGCAGTCATAGATCTGGCAGGCATCGATGTCGTCCCGGGTCACACCGGCCATGCGGAAGGCCGTTTGCCCGGCGAAGAAGGCGCCCGTCGGGCCGTCCATCGCCGTCGAGGCCTGGATTTCGCGGGAGGGGTTGTGCTGCCCGATCCCCATGATCACGGCGGGAGGATGCCGCAGGTCGCGCGCCCTTTCAAGCGATGTGATCACGCAGGCTCGGCCGCCGTCGTTCATCAGGCAGCAGTCGGCCAGCCGGAAGGGTTCCACCACCCATCGGGACCGGTCGTAGTCGTCCTCGCTCATGTTTTGGCCGTGCATCAGGGCGGCGGGGTTCAAGTTCGCCCATCTCCGCTGGGAGACAGCGATCTTTTTCCAGGTTTCCGGGCCCGTGTGCTGCGTGTGCATGGCGCGCCTGGCGGCCAAGGCATAGTCGGCGGCCAGCCCGAAATGTCCGAACACCGCCTTGTCGGTGTATGAGGGCGGGCTGCCGAGCGTTCCCAGCCGGGAGGTGTCTGCATAGCTCAAGACGACGTACCGGCAAAGGCCCGCCTCCAGCATCGCCAGGGCATGCAGGAGGTGGGACCGCGCGCAGTTGGCCTCCTGGCTGATGGCATTGGGAGAAAGACCAAGATGTTGCGCCACGAGGTAGGCGGATACTTCCTCTTCGCCGGGCCTCGTGGGAAACTGGCGGTAGCAGATCAGTCCGTCGATGTCCTTGCGCTCGAGCCCTGCATCCAGGATCGCGTTGGCGCAGGATTCCACGTAAAAGCTGAGCACCGTCCTGTCCGGGAAGCGCCCCTGGGGCGTGCAGCCGACGCCGACGATCGCATAGCGGTCCTTCAGGTTCATTTTTTTCACCTCTCGTTCGGGGATGGAAAAACTCATTTATAACATTTTCACGCCTCGGGGTTCAACTGCCGGCTCGAGGGCCGGATAAAGAGACGGAGCGGATTTCGCGCGACCATCGTTTCAAAAAGGAACGAAGAGCTGGATGCATGTTTCAAAATTGGAAACCTAAAAATATTTTTAAATATATATGTAAAATAGTTGATAATAAATAATATAAAATTTTGCAGATCCCGCAAGATGAAAAACAAAGTTTCTTTTTAGTTGACAAAAAGGACACCGCCCGCTAGAGATGGAGCCTGAATGAGATTCAAATAAATGCGGATTGACTCGCTTAATAACATATTGATATATCGACTTATTTATTTATGTTGGGTTTCGTTCCCCTCTATGCGTCTCCTGGGATTGTCGGCAAGAATGAGGAGCATGTCAACCAAATGTACATATCGCATGTTTCCTGAGATCGAAAACCGGTCTGCTGTTTTCCGTTTTCGCGCGAAGCGGGCTTGCGTTGCGTATCATGCCCTGGTCCAAGGCCTGATCGATATCAAGACGAATTCGCGTGTTTTCCCTCTATCGGAAAGAGCAGATGAAACCACGGGGCGGGTTTCCAATCCCGAGGTGCGTTGTCTGTCCGGATTGTTTAAACCTGTTCCAGGGATCATGAAAAGCGGCAGACCACTTTTGAATCGGTGACCGGGATCGGGGTCGAGTCAGGCCGACAAACGCCCCTCCCGGGTGAAAGCGCACAAGGACTGTATCTCATGATCACCCTGAACGCCGGACCGGAAGCTGTTTCATTGGAGCGGGCACGAAGTGCTCTGGTGATAGTGGACATGCAGAATGCGTTTCTGCGTCCTGAAGGATATTTCGGCATGTTAGGGGTCGATCTGGAAGGGGTGCCTTCCGTCGTAGATCGCTGCCGAAGGCTTGCAGATGCTTGCAGGAAAAATACCATCCAGGTGATTTATTTGAAGATGGTATATCCCGGGGAAACAGAGCGATCCAAAATAGTCGATACCCCTTTTTTTTACAAATCCAAGACCTTTCGCTTAGCTAAAGACCAATCCGATATTGTGAAACGCCTCCCATTAGAGGGTTCCTGGGGAGCTAATATCATAGACGAACTCACGCCCCGTTCCGATGACCTCATCATAGTGAAGGAAAGGCATGACGGATTCATCGATACAAATTTCCAGACCCATCTTTTACAAAAGGGGATCAACTCCCTCATCTTTGCCGGAACTGCCACCAACGTATGCGTCGAATCCACATTGCGACATGCGGCCGCTCTGGACTATTTCGCGATCCTCGTGGCGGATGCGACCAGCCCGCTTGGCAGTCATGAATTGCAGAAGGCGACCATTTCCAACGTCAAAGCCAGTTTTGGATGGGTGACCGACACGCAGAGCGTCCTGGCAGCTTTGCAGTACCCTGACTAGTGTTCAACCGAAAGCGATTTTGCGGAAACAACGCGTTTTTACCAGAAAAAAAGTGTTTCGTAACGCCCGGATCGACGGTCGATCCTTGTTCGGATGGGTGGAGAAGAAATCTCTTTGCCTCGTGGCCATCCGTCCTGCGCACCGCACGAGGTATGTTCCTCTTGTCTCCACGAAAGGGCATTGAACGGTTCCGGGCTTAAGACCTTTCGGCCGGCGCGTCGCCAATGGCGGCGGGACGATGTGAAGGACGGCCGATGAGGCCTGTTCCAGGGGAAACGATACTGTCTCCTGAATGACAGGCATAAACACAACAGGAAGGGGGCATTTTGATGAAAGGGGTAGTCTGGATCGAAAAGCTTGGTCAGGGGCACAAGGAACTCGTTGGAAAGAAGTGCGCTAATCTCGGTGAGATGGCGCAGATGGGTCTGAGGGTTCCGTCTGGCTTTGCGCTGAGTGTAAACGCTTATAAGGATTTCATGAAATTGTCGGGGGCGGGGGAGGAGATTGAAAAGCTCCTTGCGGACGTTGATCTGCGGCCCGAGAATCTCGGTGCCTTCAAGGAGGTCAGCCCCCGGTTGCGCGAGATCGTGGAATCGAAAAAGATTCCGGATGAACTCGAGGATCCGATTCTGTCGCACTACAGGGAGCTGAACGAAAGATTATGCATGAGAGACGTGGCCGTGTCAGTCCGTTCCGCCGGGGCGGTCAGCCACCCCGGACAGTATGAAACCTGCTTGAATGTGAAGGGGGAGACGGATCTGCTCGAAAAAGTGAAAAAGGTCTGGTCGAGCACGTTCAACATGGTCTCGTTGACGTCCCGCAGCCGACACGGCTTGCCCCTCGAGAGCGATCCGATCGGCGTCGCAGTTCTGAAAATGGTGAGGGCAAAAGCCGCAGGCGTGCTGTTTACCGTCGATCCGAACCGCGGGAATGCATCGCGCATGATCATCGAAGCGAACTGGGGATTGGGAGAGAGCGTGGTAAGCGGCAATGCACGTCCTGATCTCCTTGTTCTAGACAAGGCCACTCTTAAACCGGTGGAAAAGACATTGGGAACCAAAGAGACCTATATAGGCTTCGATGCCTTGGGTACAAAAGAGGTGGAAACACCTGAAGATATGCGCCGTCAGTTTTGTATCAGCGATGAGGAGGCTGCAGAGTTGGGCCGTCTCGGAAAGGTGCTCGAAGAACATTTCAATGTTCCGCAAGATTGCGAGTGGGCTATCGATCAGGATCTCGTTTTTCCGATGAGCATCCTCCTCCTTCAGACCCGCGCCGAAGTCGTAGCCAAACAGAAAGACCCTGTCGACAAGGTGCTCGACATGATGCTGTCGAGGATGGGGACCTGAGACATGCACGAAAAAGGGATCCAGCAAATCACATTTCTTTAACGCATTGACCAAAGGGAGGCCTTTATGCTTCATCCTGCTTATGATCTGTCTTTCTACGAATTCGACGATGAGAAAGATCCCCAAAGCTACGGCGTGCTGCTGTGCGATGTCGTGCATGGAAAACCGGCTATGAAGCCCCTTTATATCGGGATTGGCTGGTACTGGTACTATTCCGGATTCAGATACGGCTCGGAAACCCTCTTTCTGCCGACGACGCGTGGATGGGATTCGAGATTTATTCAGGGATACCCCTATATCACAGCCATTCGAACCACCGAGGAAGAGCGGAGGGAGAGGGAACCCTATTTCAGGCAAAAGATCAAGCCGTTTCTGCAGGATTTCGATGCCGTCTGGGATGGGTACAAGAAGGAGTTGATGGAGCTTTACACAGAGGCTAAAGAATCGCGGGGGCTGAAGGACTGGGGCGATATCGAAAGGTTGACCAACATCGAACTGCTTTCGTTTTTCCTTGATTTCACCTATACCATCAACCGCAAGGAAGGTGAAATCCACATGATCATGATGATGGCCTCCTACTATATCAACGGCCTCTTTCAGTTGATGTGGAAGGACCTTTTCGGCCGCGACGCCCCCATCGATCCGGATTTCGGCAGGCTCATGTCCGGTTTCGAGAACCAGGATGTCAAGGTGATGCGGGAATTGTGGCGGCTCAGCAGAAAAGCGGTTTCGATGGGGCTCGAAGAGGCATTCGCAGGTTCGGACAGGGAGGAGATTCTTCGCCTGTTGAACGAAAACACAAGAGGACGGGAGTGGCTGGAAGAATATCACACGTTCCTTACCCGGCATGGATGGCGGTGTGAGCGGATGCATGCATATGACACCCCGGCCTGGATCGAAAGACCTTCGCTGGCATTGAACCGGGTGAAGATGCTGATGAAGGATGAGGAGTTTACCTTCGATAGTGAGCGGGGCCGCATCATATTAGAAAGGGAGCAGGCCGAGAAAAATGTGCTCGAAAAAGTGCCGGCGGAGGTGAAGGATTCCTTTGAAGTGCTGATGAAAGCGGCGCAAAGATCGGGGTATTGGAGCGAAGACCACACCTATTTCTGTGATTTTTATGTCGGGGCGCTCGGACGGTGGATCGTGACCGAGTTCGGCCGCAGATTCGCCCAGGCCGGATGCATCGACTCGGCCGAAGACGTCCATTTCCTGCATCCCGATGAAATCCGCAAGGCCGCCATCCCGATGGGGAAGGTCGACCTGCGGCCTTATGTCCAGCGGCGCAAGGAGGCCTGGAAAGCCAATTCGAAGATCGAGCCGGTTCCCTTCTACGGCGATATCTCTCAGGCGCAGGACGTCCTCAAGAGCGACCCGACACTCTCGGTTTCGACGCAGGTCCCGATCGTACGGGAGGAACTGAAGGCGGATCTTTACGGCGCAGCTGCAGCCCCGGGCGTTTATGAAGGAAGAGCGAGGGTCATCATGAGCGCGGATCAGCTTCCGGAGGTGGAGCCCGGTGAGATCCTGGTGGCCCCCGGGACATCGGCCGCCTGGACGGCTGCTTTCAGCGTGATTAAAGGGTTGGTGACGGACGGAGGAGGTGCGTTGTCCCATCCGGTGATTATGGCGCGGGAGTATGGGATCCCCTGCGTGGCCGGATGTGTCGAAGGAAGCCAGAAGATTAGGACCGGCATGACCATCCGGATCGACGGAGACCTGGGCGTCGTCTATATCAAAGCCTAGATTCGCTTCCATCCGGAAATGGTCTTTTTGGCCAATCTCCGCGTCAATCTGCACGTTTGCGTGGAGGCGACCTACAGGTCGCCTCCACGCAAACGCTTGATTTCCTTGATATTGGCCAAAAATCCTTATTTCCGGATTGGAAACTGGGTTCTATACGGAAATCATTTCCGGATGGACACCAAATAGGCGTTGGGAAAGAGCGATGTGCCCTGTGAATGTGCGATGACATGGAAGAGACGCGTATGCAGGAAGAATGGATCACACAGAATATCAGGAATCTGCGCGAAAAGAAGGGCATGACCCTTCAGGAACTGGCGGATCTTACGGGGTTGACCAAGAGCTATCTCTCGAAGATCGAACGCTCGAAGAAGGCTCCGCCTTATTCCACGGTCAACAAGATCGCCAATGCGCTTGGGGTCGATGTCCGGTTCATTTTCGAAGGAAACGGGGAAGAGGACATCGACCCGCGCATCACGTTCACCAGGCGCGGTGCGGGCGAGGTCGTCGAAACCGTAGGCGCCTTTTACGGCTACAAGTATGAGGCCCTGGCCTCGAAAAAGCCGGGCAAGAACATGCTCCCCTACATCATCGAGCCGGCCTTCGAGGAAAAGGGGGTTTTTCAGCATGAAGGGGAAGAGCTTCTCTACGTGCTGGAGGGCCGCCACGAGTTTGTCTATGACGGCAAGAGCACCATGATGGAAGAGGGCGACTGCGTCTATTTCGATGCGGGCGTGCCGCATTACGGCCGCAGCGTCGGGGAAAAGAAGGCGAAGCTCCTGGCGGTGATGTTCAACTATAAGCGATTGTGATCACCCGGAAGGAGGATTTGGATGGCTAAGAGTATCGTCATGATCGGGACAACCGATACAAAATCGGAGCAGCTCGGCTTCCTGAGGCGGAGGATCGAGGAGATCGGGTTCCGGCCCATCCTGATGGATATCAGCATGGGGAAGCGGCCCTCGGTCGACGCGGACATCGGACCGGATGAGATCGCTGCGCGGGTGGGCAAAGACATCGAGCAGCTGAGAGGGTCAAGGAACAGGGCGGAGGTGACGGATGCCATGACGGCCGGGGCTGTCGAGACCGCGCTGGGCCTGCTCTCGGAGGGGAAACTGGACGGCATCGTGGCCCTGGGAGGCGCGACGATCGCCCTGGTCGGCGCGCGGGTGATGGCCCGGCTGCCCTTCGGGCTCCCCAAGCTGATCGCCACCCCGGCGGCGATGCCCGCGTACATCAACCGCTGGTTCGAAGCGACGGACCTGGCCGTGATGCAGATCATCCTGGAGGTGTCCGGGATGAGCGATCTCATGAAAAACGCGCTCGCGCAGGTGGCGGGTGCGATCTGCGGCATGGCGGAGCAGTCGATGGACTGCCGCTCCCTCAAGCTGCCCTATCCATCGGTGGCCGTCACGGAGCTGGGTTTTTCGGATCAATGCGCCAAGAACGTCGAGAAGCTGCTGATCGAGAGGGGATACCACGTCTTTCCCTTCCACGCCCAGGGGGTCAGCGACCGGGCCATGGACCGCCTCATCGAACAGGGGTTCTTCGACGGCGTCGTCGAGATCGTGCCGGCGGGTCTGGTCGAAGAGAAGTTCAAAGGCAACCGTGCCGCCGGCATGAAGCGGCTGGACGCCGCATTGGAACGGGGCATCCCCCAGGTCTGGGCGCCGTGCTGCCTCAACCTGACCGGGGCCGGGCCCACCCGGCACAATCGGCCGAAATACGTCGCCGGCGGCCGGGTGTTGGAGATCGATCAGATGCGGGCGATGACGCGCTTCCCGGTCGATGAACTCCTGGTCGGCGCTCGGATGTATGCGGAAAAGATGAACAAGGCGAAAGGTCCCCTCAAACTGGTCGTACCCCTGCGGGGCTGGTCATCGATCGACCAGGAGGGCGGGATCCTCTATGACCCGGCCGAGGACCGGCTGTTCGTCGAGGAGTTGAAGAGGCATCTCAGGGCGGACATCCCGCTCGAAGAGCTCGACTGCAACCTCGAGGATATGCCCATGGCCGAGAGGATGGTCGACATCCTCGAAGAATTCATGAAAAGGGATCGCTGATAGAGGCGGCCGCGAAACAGTGTGCGCCCGCGTTATTCCCGGGCGAATGGGAAAGGAGACATGTCATGGCGGATCAATGGCCGAGATTGTTCAACGAAAAAATGGAGTCGCTCACCGTCGACAGGATCAATGAACTGCACAACCCGCTGTTTTTGAAACAACTGGAGCATGTCAGCAAACACTCGCCGCTCTATCAGGAGAAATTCAAGGCGGCCGGGCTCGAGGCCGGGGACATCAAGGGCATCGAACAGATCGGCCAGCTACCCTTCACCGTCAAGAGCGAACTGCGCGAGGCGCAGATGCGCAATGCCCCGGTGGGCGCGCACCGTGCGGTGGATGTCGTCGATCTGAGCCGGGTGTATTCCTCGAGCGGCACCACCGGAATACCGACCTACATCGGGTTGACGCAGAGCGACATCCTGAACGTCCACGCCGAGGCGATCGCGCGTTTCGCCTGGGGCGGTGGCATCCGGCCGGACAGCATCGTCGTCAACATCCCGACCGCGCCGTTTATTGCCGACACCTTCCGGGAGGGCCTCGAGAAGATGGGGGCGGTCAACTTCCCGACCGGCTTCAACACGGACCGGGTCATCAGCGCCTTCAAATACCAAAGCGCAAACGCCCTGCACTCCACGGTCTCCTTCTGGAGCTATCTGCTCAAAGAGATCGAAAAGGCCGGGCTCGATCCCAAGAAGCTCGGGATCAGGCGCATCATCGGCGGCGCGGAGGGAGGGACCAAAGCAGTCAGGCCGCTGATCGAGGAGTCCTTCGGCGCCACCGTGATCGAAGGGATGGGGATGGGGGAGCAGGCCTGCATCGTTTGGGGCGAATGCGTCGAAAACCGAGGTCGCGCGGGGATGCACTACATCGCGCAGGGGATCGTCCACGTCGAGTTGATCGACCCGGAGACCGACAAGCCGCTGGAGATCGAGGAAGGGGCCACGGGTGAACTCGTCTACAGCGGCTTGATCCATCAGGCCATGCCGCTGCTGCGCTACCGGTCGCGGGATCATGTGCGCGTCGTCGGCGTCGACCGTTGCGACTGCGGACGGGGCGGGATGCGGATCGAGGTCCTGGGGCGCTACGACGACATGCTGACCGTGCTGGGGGTCAATGTCTATCCTCTGGCCATCAAGGATGTGGCTACGACCTTCAAACCGCGCCTGAGCGGGCAGATCGAGGTGCAGCTGGAGGAGCCCGGGACCGCGGTGAAGCCTCCCCTGAAGATCAAGGCCGAGCTCGGCGAGGAGCCCGGGGATCTCAAGGAACTGAAAAAGCTCCTGGAGAGGGAACTGCGGGCCCGGCTGATCTTCCAGGCCGAGGTCGAGCTCGTCAAGGAACTGCCGCAATATCAGTACAAAGGGAAACTTATCCGCAAGCTCTACGAGGAGTAGGAGGGAGCGCCGCGCCAAAACCGCCGCAGGCGCGACGGCGCCCCCCTTTCTCTACAGGGGGCGTGAACCCCGGTTTTACAGGTGGTTTTGCCGGCGGCTTCGTTCGCGGCGGACGCCGCAGCCTGCCGACAGGATTTTCAAGACCTGGAGAATGTTATGAAAAAAATACGATTTGTGGATACGACGCTGCGGGACGGCAATCAGAGTCTGTGGGATGCCACGGGTCTTACGACCGGCATGATCCTGAGCGTGGCCACGGACATGGACCGGGCCGGCTTCAAGGCGATCGACTTCATCAGCAGCATCCATATGGGGGTTTCCGTCAAGTATCACAAGGAAAACCCGTTCGAGAAGATCCGGCTGGCGGCCAGGGCCATGCCCCATACCCCCCTCAGCTTCGGCACGACCGGCAGGCGTTTCATCGGATTCGTGCGGTCGCCGGATTCGATCGTGGAACTTGTCCTGAAGACCGTGGCGGCCAATGGGATCCGGCGGGTCTGGCTGATCGACGCCGCGCACGACATCGAGGTGATTTCCAAGAACGCCCGGATGGCCAAACAGGCCGGGATCGAGGAGTTCGTGGTGGCGCTTTCCTATTCCATCAGTCCGGTGCACACCGACGCCTACTATGCCGGAAAGGCCCGTGAGATCGCCGCTTGCAGCGATGTCGACACGGTCTACCTGAAAGACCAGGGAGGGCTGTTGACCCCTGACCGCGTCCGGGAGTTGGTCCCCGTCATCCGAGGGGCGATCGGCGAGAAGCCGCTCGAGATCCACACCCACTGCAGCGCGGGGCTCGGGCCGCAGGTCTACCTGGAGGCGATCCGCCAGGGGATCGATGTGCTGCACACGGCTATCCCGCCCCTTGCTGACGGGACCTCCCAGCCCTCGATCTTCGAGATCGTCGAAGGCCTGAGCGCCCTGGAGTGCGAAACGGATGTGGTGGTGGAGGCCCTGAAGCGCGTCTCGGAGCAGCTTTACGCCGTAGCGGAAAAGGAGGGGAGGACCCCCGGCAAGCCGGCCGCCTACGATGCAGCCTACTATGAGCATCAGGTCCCAGGCGGCATGGTCTCGACGCTGAAACGGCAGCTGGGTGAGGCGGGGATGGAGCACCGCCTGCCCGAGGTGATCGAGGAGATCAAGCTGGTCCGGAAGGAACTCGGCTACCCGATCATGGTCACCCCGCTCAGCCAGTTCGTCGGCACCCAGGCGGCGATGAACATCATCTCCGGGAAGCGGTATAAGATCGTACCCGATGGAATCATCCAATATGTTCTGGGCTACTTCGGAGAGTCGCCGGCACCGATCGCCCCCGACGTGCTGGACAAGGTTCACAGCCTCGAAAAGACGAAAAAGATGATGCAAGAGGAGTTTCCTCAACCCACCATTGAAGAGATCCGCAAGGCAAGCGGGATCGGCCCTGATGTATCCGACGAGGAGTTTTTGCTGCGCTACTCCCTCAAGGAGAACGAGGTCGAAGCGATGCTTGCCGCCGGCCCCATCAACCCCGAATACGCCTGTTAGTCTTTCTCCCCCCCAGGCGTAGGTCATGCCTCCCGGGTGGTCCGGGGGGCATGACCGCACCTTTCCCGAATTCCCTGCCTTAACGCCGCCGCCGGAAAAAATGTCAAATTGATCGGTCGCTCAATAAATTTCGCTTGACAAAAGTTATTTCCAATGTCTATAAATTGATCGGTCGCTCAATCATGGATACGTTTATTAGTTACGTGAAACAAGTAGTTTACAATGGCGATTATTGATGATTGTCAATCCAATTGATCCAATTTCGGTGCAGCTCTTTGGGCGGTTTTTTTCTGGGGGAAAGAGCCTCCGAGCCAACGCCGCGCGCCTCGCCGCCAGCGGAAGGACTGCTCGAAGCGCTTGGTCACGGCGGCGGATGTTTTGGAGGGAGGCAATCGTTCGGAGGAGGCCGGTTTTCCGCAATGCCCATATGCCTGTTCATTTGCGGCCAGGAATGCCGGTTGTTCGAAGCGGGAAACAGCCGGGCTGGAAACTATTTTGTTTACAAGGCGTTATTTCCGGATGGGCACCAACCTTGATACAGGTTTCGCTTTGAATCCAGAAATCCTGCGAGACAGTCGAGCGACTGGCATCTGGGATCCTCTCGGTATTCTGGAAATGTTTCAGGAAGATGTTCCTTCGGTATGGACAACCCTAATCTTTGAAATCCACGGAGGTTTTATGCAGGTTTGAGAGCGGCGATGCATCGGGAGATCGTTTGAAAAGGATTTGCAGAGAAAAATTAAGCGGGGAGGATGGTTATGGGATACACGATCGATATCGATACAGGAGGTACGTTTACAGATGGATTTTTTATGGGGGGCGGCAGAGTCCACACGGTCAAAGTGCCGACGACACCTCATGATCTAACCGTCTGCCTGATGAATAGCATCAAATCAGGAGCCGAGTCCTTCCAGATCGGAGTCGAAGATCTCCTGGCGCAGACGGACGTGATTCGATTTTCATCCACCATCGGTACGAATACCCTGATCGAAAGGAACGGGACCAAGATCGGTCTTCTGTTGAGCCGGGGCCGGGAGGAGGGTCTCGAGGTGGTGAACGACGAGGATGATTCGCCCCTCGTTTACCCGGAGATGGTTCGAACCCTGACAGGGGAGGTCGATGAAGAAGGGAACGAAAAGGAGGTCCTCGACCGGGAGGAGGTGCTGAGATCGGCCCAGGAACTGCTCGATCAGGGCGCCCGATGCCTCGTTGTCTGTCTGGGGAATTCGGTCTACAACCCCGTTCACGAACGGCGGGCGCGGAGCTGGATCAAGGAGGAATACCCGCGGGATTATCTCGGATCGGTGCCGGTGTTTCTCGCATCCGATGTCAGCCAGCTGCCCGGTGACCAGGAGCGGATCAACACCGCTGTGGTCAATGCCTACATCCACGCCCGGCTCGTCAAGTTCCTCTACAAGGCCGGAGAGGATCTGCGCAAACGGTTCTACAGCCGCCCCCTGCTGATCGTGCATGCCACGGGCGGCGTCGCGCGGGTGTCCAAGACGAGGGCGATCAACACCTACAACTCCGGGCCCGCCGCGGGCCTCATGGGCGTCGCGGCGCTCGCGCGGCTCTACAACGTCCCGAAGCTCGTCTCCGGCGATATGGGCGGCACCTCCTTCGACATGGGCATCGTGATGAACGGACAGCCCAACTTCACCCTGAAGCCGGATGTGGAGGGCCTTGCCCTCAGCACGCCAATGGTCGCCATCAAGGCCATCGGGGCGGGCGGAGGGTCCATTGCGAGCGTGCGCAAAGGGCGCCTTCAGGTGGGTCCGCAGTCGGCCGGGGCGCTTCCGGGACCTGCCTGCTTCGGCCTCGGGGGGACGAACGCGACGGTGACCGATGCCGACATCGTCCTCGGGTGCATCGATCCGGCCTACTATCTCGGCGGAAAGATGCAGCTCGATGCCCAAAAGGCCTTCGAAGCGATCGAAAACAGGGTCGCCTCCCAGACCGGCAAGAGCGTGCTCGAAGCGGCGTTGGCGATCAGGGACACTGTGGATGCGACCATGGGAGCTCAGCTCAAGGCGACGGCCGAGTCGATCCGCCCCGATCTCGATCCGGTTCTCGTCATCTACGGCGGTGCGGGTTCGGCCCATTGCTGCGGCCTCGCCCGGCACGCGGGCATCCGGAAGATCATCGCGCCGCGCTATGCCTCGGTCTTCTCGGCGTGTTCGCTCTCCAGCATGGACATCTGGCACATCTACTCGCGGCGCCTCGGACACTGGATCAAAGAGAACGGGAGGATGAGCACGGGGAGTGAAATCAGCCGGGTCCTCGAGGAGATGCATGCCGGCGCCTCACGCGATATGCGGGGAGAGGGGTTCGACGAATCGGACGTGCGCTACAGGGTGGAATTCTTCTTGAGTTCCGGGGATGACACGCCCGAGGGCCGGATCAGGATCAGGGGACTCGAGTGGGAGGCGGGAATGGCTGAGACCCTCCAAAAACAGGCGCCGAGGTTCTCGGAGGCGGAAAGTGTCTTTTCGCCTGTCGTGTTTCTCCACGCCACCGCGGCGATCCCCCACTACGAGATCACGGAGCAGCAGCCTGGCGCGCGGGATCCCTCTCCGGCCCGCATGGGCGCGCGAGAGGTCTGTTGGAGCGAGGATGGGTTTATCGAGACGCCCCTCTACGACAGGGGCAAACTGATGCCCGGAAATGTGGTCGAAGGGCCGGCGATCGTCGAGGCCGTCGATACCACCTACGTGGTGAGGGAGGGTTGGACCTACACGGTGGATGCCTACTGCAACGGGATTTTCGAGGAGGCGACAGCATGAAGATCAGAATAACCGACGCGCTTGATATCGATCTCGAAAAGGAGATGTGGTGCTGCAACCGGTGTAACCGGGAGTTGGTCAGTGCCCGGGACAACTACAAGAAGGGCTGCCTGGTGCGGGAAAGGATGCCCGAGGAGATCCACGAGCCTCTGGCGAAGGATGCCGCGTACACCTACGCCCCCGACCCCGAGTGGTGTCGAATCATAGAATTCTATTGTCCGCAATGCGGCCTGATGGTCGAGAATCAGTATCTCCCGCCCGGCCATCCGATCACCCACGATATAGAACTGGATATCGACGCGCTGAAGCAGAGACACGGCATACCGACAGGAGGGGGAAGATGAGCTACACAGTCGAAGTGGACATCGGCGGGACCTTCACCGATTTTTTTGCGGAACAGGATGGCGGTCGTTTTGCGATCACGAAATCACCGACCACCCACTACGATCTTTCTGTCGGCTTCATGAGGGGCCTGCGGGAGCTGGCAAAGGATTTCAATCTGCCGTTGAAGAAATTCATGAACGGCTGCGAATCGATCCGCTACTGCACGACCCTGGGGACCAACGCCCTGATCGAACGGACCGGCCCGAAACTCGGGCTGATCACGACGGCCGGGTTCGAGGACACCATTGCCATCGGGCGCGGGCGATCCTGGGCGGACGGATTGTTCGGGCATGAGACCAAGAACCTGGCCCGTATCCAGAAGCCGGAGCCCCTGATTTCTCGGGATATGATCGTGGGCCTGCGCGAGCGGATCGACTCCTTCGGGAACGTGATCATGCCGTTGAAGAGGGACGATGTGCTCGATAATCTGCAGCGCCTGATGGAAAACGGCGCGATGGGCTATGTCGTCTGCCTCATGTGGTCCTGCTACAACCCGGTCCATGAGGCGATGGTGAAGCAGATCATCGAAGAGGAATACCCGGAGGACTATCTCGGTTCGATGCCGGTCTTTCTCTCCCACAGCATTTCACCCAAGATGGGCGAGTACACCCGCTTCACGACGACGACCGTCAACGCCTACATCCACAGCGTCATGGGCGAGGAGTTGACGAGGCTCATCTGGGAGCTCAAGGACAACGGGTACAGCCAACCCCTGGCGCTCGTCCAGAACGTCGGGGGGATGAAGAAGGTGACCCGGACGCGCGCGATCCTCACCTACAACGCCGGGCCCGTGGCCGGTCTGCACGGCAGCCGGTACATCGGTGGGATGTACGGTATGGACAACCTCATCTTCACGGACATGGGGGGGACATCCTACGACATCGGGGTCGTGTCGGACGGCCAGATCAAGACCTACGATTTCATTCCGGTCATCGACCGATGGCGCACGAACATCCCGGCGATCGAGGTCAAGTCGATCGGCGCGGGGGGAGGCTCCATCGCCTGGATCAACACCCTCTTCGGCGACAGGCTGGAGGTCGGCCCTCAGTCCGCCGGTTCGATGCCCGGTCCCGCGTGCTATGATCAGGGCGGCTCCGAGCCGACGGTGACCGATGCGGACCTCGTCCTCGGCTACCTCAATCCCGACAACTACCTGGGCGGAAAGATGCAGCTCAAGAAAGAACTGGCCGAGAAGGCGATCCGTGAAAAGATCGCCGACCCGCTCGGGATCGACGTGGTGGAGGCGGCGGCGAGGATCCGGCGTATCATCGACGCGAAGATGGGGCAGGAGGTCTTCAACGAGGTCGTCCTCAAAGGCTACGACCCGCGGGAATTCGTGCTCCTGGCCTGCGGCGGGGCGGGCCCCTGTCATGCCCTCGACATCGCACCCTATCTGGAGATCAAAAAGGTCATCATGTCGCCCTTTTCCCCGGTTTTCGGCGCCTTCGGGGCATCCACGGTCGATGTCATGCAGGTCTTCGACCGGACGCGGACGATCAAGCTGTTCCAGTACGCGACCCAGGCCTACACGGAGGACTACGAGGCCTTCAACAGCGTCGTGCGGGAACTGAAGGATCTGGCGCTTCGAGATCTGAAGATGGAAGGTTCATCGGAGGCGGAGATCCAGTTCGTGCTCGAACTGGAGATGCGCTACGGGATGCAGTACAACTACACCAAGCTTGAATCGCCCCACCTCGAGATCGGCTCCCTCCAGGATGTGAAGGACATCTGCGACGCCTTCGGGGAGACCTACGCCAGGACCTATTCGCCGGAGGCCGCATTTCCGCAGGGCGGCATCCAGGTGGAGAATTTCTTCCTGAAGGCGAGCGTCTCCACCCGCCATCTCGAGCTGAGCCCTGCGGAGGGGGCCGGCCGAAAGACCCCCGGAGCCGCACGCAAGGAGACCCGCCCCGTCTATTTCGTCGACCTGGGGCGGTTCGTCGATACGGGGATCTATGTCTTCGAGGATCTCATGCCCGGCGATGTGATCCCCGGGCCTGCGGTGATCGAGGCCAGGGAGACGACGGGGGTCATCAATCCGGGTTGGCGATTCACCCTGGACCCCTATGGACAGGGGCTGTTGGAGCCGGCGGGAGACCGCCCGGGCGAGGTTGTCGCCGAAGATCCGGCCCGCAAGCTTTCTTGACGATCGGAAGGAGGGATGATGAAAGTGAACACCTACGGCAGAGACTATGAGGTCGTGCAGCGGCTGCGGCCGGAGCCGATCACGCCTGATGAAGCCCGGGCCATGGAGAAGCTGGACCCGGTCGAGCTCGAGATTTTCAGCCACAAGGTCAACATGATCGCCCTCGAGGGGAAGGAGACCACCCAGAAGCTGGGCGCGAGCGCCGGCATGCGCTGGGGGGATGTGGCCTTCGGGATCTACACCGCGCAGGGGGATCTGGCGGTCTGCGCAACCGGCATCTTTTTCCACGCCGCCCTCGGGCAGATCCCGATCAAGTACATCGTGAAGCACTGGCTCAATGAGCCGTCGGTGCAGGTCAAGGAGGGCGATTCCTTCTTCTTCAACGACCCGTTTTACTGCGGTGTCCACGGCGGAGACATGGGCGTCGCCGTGCCCATCTTCTACCAGGGCAGGCTCGTCTGCTTCACCGGGGCGGTCGTCCACACGGGGGAGAACGGCTCCACAGAGCCCGGAGGCTCCCCCACCACGTCGCGTTCACGTTATGACGAAGGCTTCCTCGTCCCGCCGCTGAAGATCGGCGAGAACTACACCCTGCGGGAAGACCTGTTGAACATGTTCGCCAACGCAGGCAGGGACCCGCGCACGTTCATCCTGGACCTCAAGGCGCGGCTGGCCGCCTGCCGGATCGCGCAGCGCCGGATCCTGAACGTCCTCGAGAAAAAGGGCGTGGATCTCTTTATCGGCGGTCTCCGAAAGATTCTGGCGGACACGGCGGAGGCGGCCAGGAAGAAGGTGGCCGAACTGCCCGACGGCATGTTTCGCCACCAGGTCTTCATGGACTGTGCGGGGGAGGATTCGAGCCTCATCAAACTGAACCTCGAGCTGGAAAAGCGGGGCGAGACCATGAGGCTGAACCTCAGGGACAGCTCCCCGACGATCCCCGACAAGCCGCTGAACACCTACTTTCAGGGGGTGATCGGTCTGGCGATGGTCTATCTGTGCGGGTGGTTCCTTCACGATCTGCCGGCGAACAACGCGCTGCTCGACATCCTGGAATGGGAGTTCCCCGAGAACAGCCTGGTGAACGCCTCGGGTGAGACGCCCACCGGCGTCGCGCCCTTCATTCAGACGGCGTTTTCCCAGTCTTTTTTCCATGTCGGGGCGAAGCTCATCTACAGCCAGGACCGCCTGCACGCGGTCGCCCCGTGGTACACGGGCTTCGGCTTTGCGCTCTACGGCGGATTCAACCAGTGGGGCGAGCCCATGGCCGACATCTCCGCCGAGATGAACGGGACCGGCTGCGGTGCGCGCCCGGATATGGACGGCGTGGACGTGGCCGGCTCCTTTTTCGCGACGATGAGCGACTGCAGCGATGTGGAGACGACCGAGGCGGACAGGCCGTTCGTCTACCTCTTCCGAAACCTCTTTCAGAACCACGGCATGGGCAGATACCGCGGGGGAAACGGCTTGGGATACGGCCTCGTCGTGCACAAGGTGCCGCTCGTGTTCATGGGCTCCCTCGGCTTCGGGTCCAAATTCCCCTCCTGCACCGGGCTGTTCGGCGGCTATGCCGCCGCGACGCCGGCGGTGCACTCCATCCGGAAGCCGGGCCTGAATCGGTTGTGGGCCGAAAGCAGCCCGGCCATCCCGTCGAGCCTCCTGGAGCTCGAGAAGGGGGAGAGCCTTGGAGGCGTCCACGAGATGCACCAGGTCGTCACCTCCTTCAGGCCCTATGAGGAGGGGGATGTGTTCCTGATTGCGGCGGGAGGAGGGGCCGGCTACGGCGATGTGCTCGAAAGGGATCCCGCAGCGGTCGCGGCGGATGTCAAGGCGGGCATCACGACCGCCTGGCAGGCGAGGAACGTCTACAAGGTCGTTTACGACGAGGTGACCTTTCGGGTCGATCAGGCCGCGACAAGCGTCCTCCGCGAGGAGGCGCTGGCCGAGAGGCTGCAACTCGGGCAGGACTACGAGACGTTTGAGAGGGAATGGCTGAAGAGGCGGCCGCCGACCGGGATCTTGAAATATTACGGCCATTACCCCAACCCCTCGCAAGTGGCTGCGGCGTAGGGCCGGATGGAGCTCCGTTCGGGCGGGAGGGGACGATGCGAGCGTTTGCGTCGGCAAACGGGCTTCGGTGTCTCCATCCGATCGAACGGGGGCGGAGGCGTGCGTTTGGGAGGCCAAACGGACCTGAAGCCCGCTTCCGTTCGGGTGGGGGAGCAAGAAAAGCGTAACCGCTTCCGGATCGATTTGAAGGGTAGGTGCCGTTCAGGCGGGGGGCGGGAGAGAATTTGAAGGAAGGACGTGGAGGACTGTCATGGTTGATTCAGGAAACAGGGCACGGGAGCGGGTGCAGCACGCGCTCCTCGAGAGGCAGGCAGAGAAGTACGGAGATCGGACGTTCCTTTATTTCAATGAGAGGGAATACAGTTTCAACGAGTTGAACCGGATGGCGAACCGCGCTGCTTCGGGGTTCCAGAAGGCGGGGATCGAGAAGGGGGACAAGGTCGCGATCATCATGGACAACTCGCCCGAGTTCCTATTCGTCTGGTTCGGACTGTCCAAGCTGGGTGCGATCGAGGTGCCGCTGAACACGGCGCACAAGGGCGATATTCTGACCTACATGACGAACCAGTCCGACAGCCGCATGATCGTCATGAACGCCCGTTACCTTGATCGGGTGCTGCCGATCCTGGGCGATCTGCCGAAGGTGGAAACGCTGGTCCTCTTGGGCGGAGAGACGGGTCACGCCCCCGCCGCCGGGAAAAGGATCGTCGATTGGGACTCGCTCATCGACAACGAAGGGCTCTACGAACCCGCGGATGTCGTCTGGTCGGACCCGCAGATCATCATGTACACCTCGGGGACCACGGGTCCGTCCAAGGGATCGCTTCTCCCGCAGAACTACGGCCTCTACATGGCCGAATGCATCTGCGATGTCACCAGCTACACGGAAGACGACTGCCTTTACAATGCGTTGCCGCTCTTTCACGGGAATGCCCAGGTCCTCTCCACCCTGCCGGCCATGCTGAGCGGGGCGCGCATGGTTCTGTGCGAACGGTTTTCGGCCTCCCGGTTCTGGGACGATATCCGGCGGTACCGCTGCACCGAGTTCAACTACATCGGCGGCATTCTACCCATCCTGTACAAGGCGGATCCCAGCCCGGACGACGCGGACAACCCGCTGCGGGTCATGGTCGGCGGCGGGGCGCCCATGGACCTCTTCGAGGCCTTCGAGAAGCGCTTCGGGGTGACCCTGCTCGAGGGGTACGGCATGAGCGAGATCGGCATTCCCCTGCAGAACACGATTGGCAGGCGCAAACCCGGGACGTGCGGCAGTTGCCGCTCCGACTACACCATCAAGGTCGTGGACGACGATCAGAGCGAGGTCGGCCCCAACACCCCGGGCGAGGTGTTGCTGCGTCCGCTCAAGCCGTACTGCATCTTCCTCGAGTATTACAACATGCCGGAGAAGACGGTGGAGGCGTGGCGTGATCTCTGGTTTCACACGGGTGACTACCTCTACTACGATGAGGACGGATATTTCCATTTCGTTGACCGCAAGAAGGACGCCTTGAGGAGGAGGGGGGAGAACATCTCTTCCTATGAGGTCGAAAAGGTGATCAACTCCCACCCCTCCGTCCTCGAATCCGCTGCCGTGGCGGTCAAGTCGGACCTGGGCGAGGACGAGGTCATGATCGTGATCACCTTGAAGCCGGGAAAGGCGCTTTCCCCCGAGGAGCTGATGGCCCACTGCGAGGAGCGGATGGCGTACTTCATGGTCCCGCGCTACGTGCGCTTCATGGCGGCGATGCCGAAGACCCCGACGCAGCGCGTGCAGAAGAATCTGCTGCGGGATCAGGGGGTGACGCCGGATACCTGGGACAGGGAGAAGGCGGGGTACAAAGTCAAGCGGTGAAGGGCTTCAGGGAGGAGCGGCCGAGCAGCGGCTGAAGGGATCAGCCAAAAGGGCGGAGAGATCTTCGAGGATGATGTGCAGAGGGTTATGAAAAAAGCGGAGGGGAACGGATGACCACGAAAGGACGGGCCCGCAAAGGAGGGGATGCGATGCCGGCCAACACTCAGGATCTATTGCTCAAGGCGGCCGCAGACCTCTTCTACAAGAAGGGCTACTCCGGCACATCGATTCGCGAGATCGGAGTCAAGGCAGGCGTCAGCAACTCCTTGCTGTATCATTATTTCAAGAACAAAGAAGAAATCCTGTTCCAGATCATATCGATTGCTTCTCAGGAATTGCTTTCCAGTCTGAGAGACATCGAAGCCCGCGTCGGTGATCCTGCGGAGAGGCTGCGGGAGATGCTTTTGCACCACATGATCACCCACGGGCTGCGAAACAAGAAGACGACGAAGATCGTCGTCGAAGAGAATTACTGGCTAAAAGGAAAAAGAAAGGCGATTGTCGACGAGTATCAGCGCGAGATCCGTGCTGTCTACATGAAGACCCTAAGGGAGATGATCGCGCAGAATCAGATGGAGGACATCAACCTCACCGTGCTCGGTTTCAGCATCTTCGGCATGATCAACTGGTTTTTCCGCTGGTACAAAGAGAACGGGGAACTCAGGCCCGAGGACATCGGGGATACGATCGTGAAGTTCATATTCAACGGCATCAGCAAGAAATAGCGGCATGAATCCTGGAGGTTCGCATGAGTGACACAGTGAAACCGGTCCTGGAAGGCGTCCTGGAAAAGGGTCCGCCGGCGCGGCTCCTGGGCGGATATTGCCCGCGGTGCGAGCGGAAGTTCTTCCCCGAGCCCTTCGTCTGCCCGGTGTGCCAGGGGGCTGTAGAAAGGGTCCCGCTCTCGGACAAGGGCATCCTGTACTCCTTTGCGCTGGTGCGGACCAAGGCCCCCTTCGGACTGCCTCAGCCCTATGCCGTGGGCTACGTCGACCTTCAGGCCGACGGCCTGCGCATCATCAGTCTCCTCGACCCGGAAAGGCTCGAGGATCTGGCGATCGGGATGCCTATGGGGCTGCGGGTGGCGCCCCTGGGTCTGGGGGCCGACCATGAGCCGTGCCTGCGCTACTATTTTACGCCTGAAGCATCCAAGGAGAACGCATGAGAGAGGTCGATATCATCGGCGTCGGGATGACGCGTTTCGGTAAACACCTGCAAACGTCGTTCATGGATCTGGCCACCCTGCCGATACTGGAGGCGATGAAAGACGGCGGCATCCGGCCCGCGGAGATCGAAGCGGGTTTCTGTTCGTATGCGCTTGCCGGGGATCTGCACGGCGTGATCACCGGCGGACAGACCATCTTCTGGCAGGCGGGGATCAGCCGCATCCCCATCATCAATGTGGAGAACGCGTGCTGCTCTGGCTCATCGGGCCTCTATCTGGCCTGGACGGGTGTGGCCTCGGGGCTTTACGATGTCGCCATCGTGGTGGGCGCGGAAAAGATGGTCGTCCCGAATTTCGGGCTGCTCGGGGGCGGGGACACCGAACTGGATATCCTGGAGGGGCTTGTCACGCCGGCCAGCTTCGCCATGAGGGCCCAGCGCCACATGTTGCAGTATGGAACGACGGCCGAGCAGTTGGCGCAGGTAGCGGTGAAGAATCGCCTCCACGCGGGGCTCAACCCGCTCTCCCAGTTCAGGGAGCCGATAACGGTGGAAGACGTTCTCAACGCACCGATGATAGCCGACCCCCTGACGCGGCTCAGCTGCTGCCCCAATGCCGACGGGGCTGCGGCGGTCATCCTGTGCGCCGGTACCAGGGCGAAGCACTATCGTTCCGATCCGATCCGGCTTGCGGCCTCTGTTTTGAGGACCGGCAGTTATCAAAACCCGCTCGACCTCGTGCCGTGGGAGACGGATTACCGCACGTGCAAGGCCGCCTACGAGCAGGCGGGTCTCGGGCCCGAGGACCTGGACGGGGCCGAGTGCCACGACGCCTTCACGATCGCCGAGATTATGCATTACGAAGCCATGGGACTCTGCCCGGCGGGGGAGGGGGGGCGGCTCGTTGAATCCGGCGCTACGCGGCTCGGTGGACGCATCCCGGTCAACACGTCGGGCGGGCTTCTCAGCAAGGGCCATCCGGTCGGGGCGACGGGGGTGGCCCAGGTGGTCGAAGGGGTGCGGCAGTTGAGGGGCGAGGCCGGGGAGCGCCAGATACCGGATGCAAAGGTCTTTCTCGCCCAGTGCATGGGGGGCGACAAGGACGCGGATGCGAGGACCTGTACGGTCAATGTCCTTACACGGTGATCGGATGAAGGAAGGAGGTCGAGGAAATGGGGAAGAAGAAATCGCCGAAGCGGTTGTGGAAAGACCTCTTTGACCACAAGGCATTGCAGCGTCCGCTTTTCATTCCTCTGGTCTACAGCTACGCCTCACGCATCGGCAGGATGCCGTTCCAGGAGATGCTCTCGGACAGCACCCGTTTCGCCAAGGCCCTCATGTCGGCTCAGGAGCTCTTCGGCTACGATGCGGTGCTGAGCCACTACGATCCCTATCTCGAGCTGGAACTCCTGGGGCGCTCCTTCGAGTGGGTGCCGAAGGGCGTCAAGGAGATGGTCGTGTCGTCGGGCGGGAAGAGCGCCGTCACGGACAGGAAGATCATCGCGGCGGAGGTTCCCCCGGTTAACCTGATCTTCGATGCTGCTGCAGAGATGCGCGAGGTGATCGGCCAGGACATCCCGGTCATCGGGGTGGTGAACAGCCCCGTGACGCTGCTGCGTGCGATCCTGAGGGATCGTTTCAGCCTCAAAGAGGCGGATTTCCCCGAAGCGAAGGTCTTCCTCAATGACATTCAGGGGATTGTCCTCGATCTCGTGAAGGCTTACTGCAACCTGAGGGTCGATGCGATCTGGCTGATCGAGGAGGATTGGGAAGGAATTGAAGCTTCCGAGGTAGAGCGGATCAAGCCCATTTACCAGACCTTCTGGAACGTGCTGGATTACTTCGATGTCCGGTCGATCATGGCGTTTCACCGGTATGACATCGCGGAGCTCGAGACGTATTTTTCGATCGGAGCGGATGCGGTATTCTTCGCCGGTGCGCAAGCCTACGATATCGAATTGGAAAAACTTTCCGTTCTGATGGAGCGCAATGAAATGTGCGCGGGGGTTGCCTGCCCGTTCCCGGATTCGGCGGATCGATCCGCACTTTTCGATTCGATCCTGTCGCAGGTGATGGATGCAGGCAGCGGTTTTTTCCTGTCCACGCCCCTCGAGGTGGCTCTCGACACCCCGATCGAATCGCTCACCGAAATGGTCGAACGGATCACCGAACCTTGATCGGCTGGTTCGCAGGGTGTGAAGAAACCGGGACCCTCCGCGAAGCGGTGGGACTGAGCACCTGCAGGGTGTGAAGAAACCGGCCTCATTTCCGGAATAGGAAACTCGGTTGCACCCTGGAAACCGCTTCCGGGTGGAAACGAAGTGGGAGACACAGGAGGTGGAGATATGTCCATTCTATATTGTGAGACATGGGATGTATTGCCTGGCAAAGGGACTGACTACGGCCGGTTCATATCGGATACCTATATCCCGACGATGACGTCCCTGGGCCTTGTCTCTGTTGGAGGGTATTATGTCGAGGTCGGATTCGGCCCCCGGATCATCGGTGTAAACTCGACTGAAACGCTGCAGGAAATGGTGGCGATTATAGGGAACCGCCGGTTTCATGCCCTCAACAACGAGCTGAGATCGCTCGTTATCAACTACAGGCGATACGTACTGTATCCAACAGGCAATGTAAAACGGGAGAGATACACGATTCAGAAGGGTGTCTGGAAATTCAACCAATACTATGACATCAGACCGGGAAAAAGGGAGCTTTATAATGATTTCGTGATCCGCGAACACCTGCCTGTGATGCAGACCATCGATTACGTGGAAGTGACCGGGGGGTGGAACGTCTTGTTCGGCGGAACGAGCCAGATCGTCGCGGAGTTTACGGTGAAAGACCCTGAAAATATAGGAAAACTACTCAAGAATGAGGCTTTCAGGGATGTGTCCATGAGACTGAAGAACGAATTTGTGGACAACTACCACACCAGGATTCTTCGCTGCACCGAGCGATTCGATGACCTGAAATGGGTGAGGCTTTAAACCCCGGGTGTCGATGCCTGAAAGGCCGTTGAAGAACGTCCGTCTCCTGCGTTAAGCCGGATCCCTTGTCACGGCTGCGCACCTGTATGTGCGCCTCATTGCCCAGGATTTGGCAAGCCTCGCATCCGGCCTCTTTCAACGGCCTGAGAACAACGGATTTTTCACCCATTGCCAAACCTTTCAATCAGCAAGAGAAGAGGCAACAACCTCAGTCTTTCCCTTCCCAGATTCACGCACGGCTCGGGATCTTCGAGCGGTCTTTTTTTCGAAGCCCGAGGGAACCGGATAGCGTTTTTCCATGAATTCACGCCAAAGGCAGAGGGAAGGATGCTCTTCCGGGAAGTCATTCAGGTCGTCGTTGACGCAGATGAAAGCGGGGTCGATGGCTGTGATGCGGTCAAAGGCCCTTTTCATTTTGGCGGGATCGGACTCCAGTCGGACAAAGGCGTAGGCCGGGGAATCCCAATCCAGGAGCCGGGGTTCCAGGGCCTCTTTGTCGACGAGGTAAAAGCTGTAGAGTATCCTGAAAACGATATCCTCTGGAGCGCGAAACCTGTGAGCCCTTGTTTTTTGGTATTCATCGGAGAAGAGCGTCTCGAGTTCGGAAAGCACTTCTCGGTTGTAGAGTTGGGGGACATGGGCCGGCAGCAGGCAGCGTAGAGGCAGGAGCGCTCGCCAGCCGCGTCTGGTCGAGGCCAGTGCCTGGAGGCACTCGTTGTAGCGTTTTCTTCCCAGAAAGCGGCGTATACGTCTCAGCGTGAACGCGTAGGCCTTGTCGTGAACGGGTTTTGTCCACGTCCAGAGGGAAATGGGGTTGGGCTCGAGGAAGAAACGCTGTCTGCGTTCTGGGGCAGCGTAGTCTGGGAAGGGTAGATCCCGCCCCAGAAAGAGATCGTCGTTGAAGTAAAGAAATCGCCGGGATAGGCCGGGAATGCGGTGGAGGTTCAATTCGATGGCGCAGGAATTGAAGGTGGGGAGGACAGAAGGGTCAGGGAAGATCTCTTCGTGCCGAATCGTTCGAATGCGCGGGTTGGAGAGGTCCAGCCATGAAGGTAGACCGTCCTGGTGAACGATGTGGACCTTGTCGACCCAGGAAGCATGGGATTCCAGGGAGCGAAGCGAGTGCCGCAATTCGCCGCTGTCCCTGAAATGCCGTCTTGCAAAAGATTTTTCGTTCGCACCGCTCCGTACGGCTGCGTTCCGCAGCCTGTGAAAGGTTGCATCCTCCCCGTCCACCCAGAGGTAGACGGCGTCGACCTTTTGCGGTTTCGTTGCCAAAGATTCCCACCTCAATACTTGTCACGGGTTGGTTTGGGATTTCCTCTGGCAAGAAAAAATCTGCCCTGGCTGAACAGATGCAGCGTGAGGCCCGGGTTTTGTGAGCAGAGGATGCGCGTTCTCTTCATATTTCCACAGGCGGCAGGCTGCCGCGGGGAATCAGGCGATGTTCTTCCAGCCATCTGCTTCCTTCAACGGATGCGTATGCAGAAGCCTTCCCCGGCGCAGGGCATGCCGCCCGACGCAAAGGATCCGGCTGACCTGCGGACCCTGGAACGGCAGATTATAGCCGACGCGGCCTGCGTTTGAAAGGCTGAGCGAGGCAAAGACCTCCACAGCTCTCGGTTTGACTCCGATCAGAAAGCGCTGGCAGCTGCCCAGATGCAAAACGGTTTTGAAGGTTCTCTCCGGTTGGGATGCAAAGGCGGCGAATGCTTCGTGTTTGGCAGAAAGTTCATGGGAGATATCCAGAACAACACTTATGGTTCTCCAGGGGATGGGTGTCCGGATCTGATAAAGGAGGAGGTGGATCTCAGATTCGGGCATGGCGCGGGTGGCGTCGGCCAGAACCCCGAAAGCGGCGCGATGATCGGGGTGCGGGTCGAAGGGGTAAGGGAGTAATAGGATCTCCGGCCTTTCCTCGTCGATGATGTCTCGGATCCGGCGTTCGAGGTCCGGATCGGATTTCAAGCGCCCATCCGGACGTCCACAGAAGACCAACCGGTCGATGCCGAGTATCAGCGCCGCCCGACCGCTTTCCCTGCGGCGCGTGGCATAGACGCTTTCCCGTTCCGCCCCACTGAGGCCGGCGGCCCCGTTGGTCAGGAACACGCAGGTTGTCCTTCCCCCTCGCCGCGCGTGACGATGAATCGCTCCCCCGCACCCGATCACTTCGTCATCCATGTGCGGCGCCAAGACCATGATGCGCTTTGCAGGTGGAAACTCCGTGCAATAGCCTCTGGACCTGAACGCAGGCCAAAGCACTGCTGACTTCGCCAGATTCCAGCCGAGGTTGAAGGTTTTCAAGCCGGCCAGGAGTGCTTCGAAAATAGCCCTATTCAAGTCCTTTCCCTTCTTTCCCCCGTAAGAGGTTGCTAAGCATCAGAAAAGAGACCGCTTCCCGTGTCCGCTGACACGCTTCCAAAGCATCCGCCGCAATAGGCAGACCCTCGATGGACGATGGATGAGGCGTGCATATGGAAGCGGCAGGACAAACGTAATAAAGAATCCTACCAAAAAAACCGGGGAAAGAACAAGAAGCTCAGGCAGGGATCTGTCCGGAGGTATCTCTGCATCTTGAGCCAAATCCCCGGCATGGACCAGGACGTTTACGGGACCTTGGTGGAATCGGCTGAGGCGAAAGGGTATCCTGTGCAAAGAGTCGAGCGCATCCCGCAGGAGTGCAGCCTGCACGATTCGAGTTTCATATCGGCGAGTTCTTCTGGTACGTCGACGGTGCAGTAGAGGATTCGTATCTGATCACAGGGGTGTATATTTCCCTGACGTCCACGGCTAAATTTCGCTAGGGTGCTTTGCCAGGAAGAAACAGCACCTTGGCAGAGACCCTGTATCAAATTGGCGGCTGTCAGATCAGAGAGGAAGACCTCTCGTTTGTCCGCGATACCATCTCCCGGCATTGGTAACGCGGTCGAACCGCCATTTCCCGGGTGCTGTGTGAGCACTGGGACTGGCGGCACCCGAACGAACAACTCAAAGGGATGGCCTGCTGTGCGCTGCTGCTCAAGCTCGAAGAAAAAAAGCTCGTCAACCTCCCCCCGCCTTTGGCCACAAGACTCATGGGAAGCCCTGTAAGGCTGTTCGACGCAGCTACAGCTACGACACCTCGGAGATTCACGGAACGGTCTCCGAGTTTGGTTCTTTGAAAATCGACATGGTCCGGCGAACCCCGGATGAAGGCCTGTGGGATCAACTGGTCGACAAGTACCATTACCTGGGGAGCCCCCGAATCGTCGGTGCATACCTGAAAGTACCTCGCCTACCTGGATGCACACCTGGTGGCTTGCCTCGGTTGGGGCTCAGCGGCCTGGAAGGTGGAGTGCCGCGACCGGTTCATCGGTTGGCAGCCCCGTACCAGGGAAGCGAACCTCTACAAGGTCGTCAATAACGTCCGGTTCCTGATTCTGAACTGGGTTTCGCTGGAGCACTTGGCCTCGAAGCTCCTGAGCGCCAACATCCGGATGCTTCCGGGGGACTGGCAGGCGTTTTACCGCCATCCCGTTGCCCTGCTCGAAACCTTCGTGGATACGACCCGTTTCCAGAGCACCCGCTACCGGGCAGGCAACTGGGTTTATGCAGGACCGACCAAGGGGCGTGGACGCTACGACCGCTCTAACCGGTGCATGGAACCGGTCAAGACGGTCTACCTCTACCCGCTTGGCAAGCGTTTCCGGGAGGTGCTCCATGCCTGAAACGCCTCTTTTTCCCGAAGATCACCTTGACTGAAGAGGGGCTGCAGAATGTGCCGCGCTCCGTGCTCATCCAGAGCATCCTCGCCCTTGCGGAGGAAAAGCGCGAGCTCCGAAAACGGATCGAACAACTCGAAGCGCGTCTGAATAAGGATTTCTCAAACTCGGATCGGTTGCCATGTTCTCATCCTCTGTGGAAATACATCGCGAATCGATCGGCGGTAAGCTTCCCAATGCAAGGTTTTACGAATAAACGCTCGATCCAGAGCTTGCAAAGCCAATCCAAAATGGCGAGCTTGTTTTGAGGCCTGGCAGGTTGATGGATATTTCTTTGGATCTGTTTGACGTTTGGGTGCGTCTTTCTTTCACTTTTATCAATTATACTAAGGAGAATAGATGCGTTATTTCCGGAAGAAAAGTCAATGGATAGACTTTAGAAAGGAATGGACACTATTGCCGGAAAGCCTTGACAAAAGATTCTCTTTAATGTAATTAGAATTTGAAAATTGCATCAACGTACTATTATAGCTCTATCAAAGGAGGTATTGGAAAATGGCAAAGGTTCTCGTATTAAGATACAATAAGGGAAAATTTCCTCCATCTGCTGTAACAGACGAGTTCAAACAGCAAGTTGGCGGGGCAATGGAGAAATATTTGAAAGAACATCCGGAGGTCAAGTTCAACGGACTGTGGGTGAATGAAGAAGGCGTAGGCATTTGTGATTGGGAAGCGCCAAACGCTGAAGCAGTGAAAAACTTCATTGACAGTGCGGGCGGGACCTATGACGACATCGTAGCAGTGGAAAAAGTTTTGTGAGGCGGAATGACGCCCTTTATGAGGCCCAGAGGTCTGCCCTTTCGCTCCGATAAAAGTCCTGAGTGCAGAGGTCCGGCCAGTGATAATGATTTGCAGTTGTAGATTCTCATGAAGGGGTGTGCAACTCACCATTCTGGAGTCATTATGAAATGCATGTTCGCCCTTTTTCTTATCCTGGCCGGCTGCGCCTCTCTGCCTGAACCAAAGGAGGCGAATCAGCCGGTTCCTTCCGTGGACCTGGCGCAATACATGGGCCGGTGGTATGCCGTTGCGTCTCTCCCGGCTTGGTTCCAGCGGGATTGCCATTGCGTGAAGGCGGAATATTCGATGATGAAGGACTATGTCGCCGTCATCAATTCCTGCCGGAAGGGGTCCCGCGACGCCCCCCTGAAGGTGAGTACGGCCAAGGCCTTTGTGGTGCCCGGATCCAATGGCGCAAAACTCCGGGTCCAGTTTTTCTGGCCGTTCAAGGGCGACTACTGGATCATCGCATTGGACGAGGATTACCGCTGGGCCATGGTCGGGCATCCTTCCCGCAAATACCTCTGGATCCTGAGCCGGACACCCGGCATGGATCAGGACGTTTACGAGGCCCTGGTGGGCTCGGCTGAGGCGAAAGGGTACCCTGTGCATAGGCTCGAGCGCATCCCGCAGGAGTGTGAGCCATACGATACGACCTCCGTATCAAGGGGGTCATCTGACTCGCCGACCGGGCAGTAAGGTGGCATTACATCGCCGAAACTCTTAACAAAAGGAAAGGGGCTGACTTGAGTCCGAGATCCGGACCGCTTGCCACAGAGCCTTGGACACGTGTTCTGTGAAACAGAGAGGAGTCCGGCGCAGGAAGCTGCAGAAAACCTCATTTGGCTTGACATCGGAGAACCGATGCTCCAGAGTCATCGTCAGTGAAAGGGAGGCACCATGATCTGAAGGAATTGAAGTGAGGAGGAACAACATGAGAAGGATTGGGGTTATTATTGCAGGTCTCCTGCTGATGTTCACCTACGGCTGCAGCGGGGAAGATGCCCAGAAAGCGGCGGAAGAGACTAAAGAAGCGGTAACAGCCACAGAGGAAAAGGCCGGCCAGGTCAAGCAGGAAATTACGGAGACGGCTGAGGAAGCCGGTGCCGCGACAGAGCAAGCCGCTGGTCAGGCGGCGGATGAGGCCGAGGAAGCCGCTGATCGAGCCGCTTCCACCACCGAGGAAGCGGCCGGAGAGGTGGAGGCTCAATCCAAGGATGTGGTCGAAGACACTGTGTCCGCCACGGAAGAGGCGGCTGGACAGATCAAGGAAAAGACGGGCGAAGTACTTGAAGACGCTAAGACGGCCGTCGGAGAAGGGGCTTCTCAGCTGAGCGACAAAGCGACGAAAATGATGGATGACGGGTCATCCGCCACGGAGGAGGCCGCTGCCGGCGCGGAAGACAAAACCGGGGGCACGAATCCTTAGTTCGTTTCCATCTGGAAATGATTTCCCGGTAGAACCCAGTTTCCAATCCGGAAATGAGGGTTTTTTGTCAATATCAAGGAAATCAAGCGTTTGCGCGGTGGCGACCTGCGGGTCGCCGCACAAGCAAACGTGCAGATCGACGTAGAGATTGGCAAAAAAGATCATTTCCGGATGGAAAGTTCACCTGCCTATAACATAAGATCACATCGCCACCCTGAAGAAATGGGGCTCCAAAGCCCGGCTCCTTCAAAGAGCCGGGTTTTGGAATCCAGTCCAAAACCGATAGAATCCCTCCATTTGCAACATCCTGCATGGTCGTAAGAACTGTTCGGCACTTCAAAAGGCTGCTGATGGTCGGAGGTGGCCGAATCCGGACCGCATCATTAGTCTTTTAAAAAAGAACTTGCAAGGCTGCAACCAGAGGCAGGGTCCCGCCGGTGGCTTTTCGTCCCCCATGGCCCCTTCTCCGATGAACCGGAAATGATTTCGCGGTAGGACTCAGTTTCCAATCCGGAAATGAGGGTTTTTCTTTACACGCTGCGCGTGCTCAGTCCCACCGTTTCGCGGCAGGTCCCGGTTTGGCCAATATCAAGGGAATCAATCATTTGCGCGGAGGCGACCTGGTGGTCGCCGCACAAGCAAACGTGCAGATTGACGCCGAGATTGGCGAAAAAGACCATTTCCGGATGGACACGAACCAGGCCATCGTTGCCGGCAACGCAAGTAGATGCCGCAAAACTCTGGTCATGGACCAAAAGAGCGCCTTCCTTACCTCGTCTCGGCCCTTCCGAAGATGCCAGGTCCCCGCAATACAGGGGCCTCTTTCACACGCTGATTTCTTTCCTCGTAAATCATTCTTTCAATGAAAGAGCGGGAGAGAGGTCCTCCGTTCCTCGACCTTCTCCTGAACTCATAGAAAAACCATATTTATAGGGCCGATATTATCGGATCTTCCAGTTTGACAATCCAATGTTCTCTATAGTACACAAGCCCCCGTATGTTGTGGAGAGCCGTATTCATCAAAGAGGGGGGAAAGGGAAAATGGATGCCATTAAACGCTTTTTTGCGAGTCGATGGGGGATTGTCAGCGTCGGCGTCTTCATCGGCCTGTTCGCCGCCCTGCTTCAAAAGTGGGGCAACCCGGGCAACATGGGGATCTGCGTCGCCTGTTTCGAAAGGGACATCGGCGGGGCCGTGGGTCTCCACCGCGCCGATGTCGTGCAGTACCTGCGGCCGGAGATCATCGGTTTCGTCCTTGGGGCGTTGCTGGCGGCATACACCTTCAAAGAATTCAAGCCTCGGGCGGGATCAGCCCCGATCGTTCGGTTTTTCCTTGGCGCTTTCGCCATGATCGGCGCTTTGGTGTTCCTGGGTTGCCCCTGGCGCGCCCTGCTGCGCCTCGCCGGCGGAGACGGGAACGCCATCCTCGGGATTGCCGGGTTGATCTTCGGCATCTGGATCGGCACGCGATTTCTCAAGGCCGGATACAACCTCGGGCGCACGACCAGGACGTATATATCCGTTGGCTGGCTTATGCCCTTGCTGATGGCGGGATTTCTGGTGCTGCTGTTTGTTTTTCCCCAGGTGGCAGGGGAAGCGAAGAGCGGTGTTCTGTTTTACAGCTTGAAGGGGCCCGGATCCATGCACGCCCCGCTCGTTATCTCGCTGATCGTGGGGCTTGCCATTGGCTTTCTGGCGCAACGAAGCCGTTTCTGCACCATGGGGGCGTTCCGCGATCTGCTCCTCTTCAGGCAGGCGCATCTTTTCTCCGGGCTTCTCGCTCTGACCATCACTGCTTTCGTAGTTAACCTCGCGCTCGGACAGTTTCACCCCGGCATAGCCGGGCAGCCGGTGGCGCATACGATGCATTTCTGGAATTTTGCAGGAATGGTTCTTGCGGGGCTTGCCTTCACCCTCGCGGGCGGGTGCCCCGGGCGTCAGCTTTTTCTTGCGGGTGAGGGAGATGGCGATGCAGCGGTCTTTGTAATGGGGATGGTCGTAGGAGCCGGGTTCTCACACAATTTCGGGCTGGCCAGCTCTCCGAACGGCGTCGGTCCGCATGGCGTCTCGGCGGTGATCATCGGCATGCTGGTCTGTCTTTTCATCGGTTTCACCATGAGAAAAAAGGCTTCATAAATGGAGGGTTCAAAGGAGATGGCAACGACAGTCGATGCACGGGGTCTTTCTTGTCCCCAACCCGTCCTCATGACGATGGACGAGATGAAGAGACTCGGCGAAGGGGAGATCCAAATCCTGGTCGATACGGTGACTTCGAGGGAAAATGTCTCTCGAGCGGCAGCCAGTCAGGGTTGGAGGGTTGAAAACACGCAACCGGACGGCGATGGATTCCGCGTCCACATCGTGAAAAAATAGCGCAAACCGGAAGGAGCCTATGGCACTTGCCAACCTTTTCAAACGCAAAACCACGCCGCCCTCCAGCGGCAAGACGCCTGTGTGGGACCGGGGGATTCTCGTTTTCGAGAATACGAGCGAAGTCCTGCGTGCCGAAAGGCTTCTGAAGACGAAGGGCTGGGATATCCGCGTTATGGGGCCGCCTCCCGAGATCCGGACAGGCTGCGACCTGGTGATCACCTTCCCCTTGATCGAAGAGATGAAGATCTGTGAAACCCTGTGGGGAGCGGATCTCGAGCCTATCGAAGTGGTTCCGGTAAACAGTCCGCTGCTCCAGCCGGTGGATCTCTTTCATGTAAAGGACTACGGACGCCACCTGATGGTCCGCGCCGCCAATATGAAGCTCACCATCGATCTGGAGACGCGGATCATCGTCAATATCTCCGGAGGCGGATGCCCCGACGTCCCGTATCTGGCCGCCGAAATGGTCGGCAAGCGCCTGGAGGAAGCGCCTCACCCCAAGGAGATCGGACACACCCTTTGCGGCTATGCGCTTCAGTTGGCTTACGAAGAAATGAGGCGGCGATGCTAGCGATTGTGGGAACCGTTCCGTGTGAGGATGTCCCGATCGTCGTCGGAAGGGCGGATCTGCAGGACGGTCTCCTTCAAGTCGAAGACCGGCGTTTCCCTGTGAATCGAGGCACCCCGGCCCTGCTGGCGGCGTCCGTTACGGTCTGCAAGGCGCTCGGCCTGCCATTGCCTCTCGCGTACCTGGTGGGAGACACCGGACCCGGCAAGGGGAGCCGCCGCCTGTATGATTACCTGACGAGGCATATCGGTGAAGTGGAATGGGATGTCCTGACCTTCCATTATCTCCAGCCGGATGCCGATTGGCACAACAAGGTGCTCTTCGCGATAGAGGACATGTCGAACCGGCCTGTGCTGATCGCTGACGCCGGATTTATGTACGCTGCGAAAATGAGCGGACAGGCGGAGGCCTACGATCTGTTCACTCCCGACGTCGGAGAACTGGCCTTTCTCGCCGATGAGGAAGCTCCGCATCCTTTCTACACGCGTGGGTTCATCCTCCACCGCGAGGACGACGCACCGGAGATGATCGCCCGGGCCTACGAACATGCCAACGCCGCCCGGAACCTGCTTGTCAAGGGCCGCAAGGATTACATGGCCGATCGGCAAGGCATCCGGGCGATCGTAGATCAACCGAGCGAGGAAGCCCTGGAAGCCATCGGCGGCACGGGCGACACACTGACCGGCATTGTATCGGCGTTGATCGGATCGGGCATGCCCCTGCTGGAAGCGTCGCAAAAAGCCGCAAGGATGAATCGTGTTGCAGGGGCTCTAGCTCAACCCACACCCGCCACTCAGGTGCTCGATATCATCACGCACATAGCCGCCGCCCTGAAACAGGTCCTATGAGAGGGCATTGAGTATCATCCTCCCGCCGACGAAACATGGGCTAGCCGTTCTTTGTCAGCAGTTGTCCAGACCTTTTTATCAACGGGGAAGTCGATGCGAAACGGACAAGCCTCTGGGCTGGCAATCCTTTTTCATAAGGGGCACAATCATCTGTAGAGGGGGCATTCTTATCTGGTTTCCATCCGGAAATGGTCTTTTTGGCCCATCTCGGCGTCAATCTGCACGTTTGCTTGTGCAGCGACCTTCAGGTCGCCTCCGCGCAAACCGTTGATTTCCTTGATATTGTCCAAAAATCCTCATTTCCGGATTGGAAACTTAGTCCTACCGCGAAATCATTTCCGGATGGACACTGTCTGGTGTGGAGCTGGAAATGATTTCCGGATGGACACCAGCTAAAGCCGCCTTATGATAAAATTTTGAACTTAAAAATTCTTGAAAACACTGGCGCACAAGATCTATCAGCGATTCCAGAGCCTTACAATGAAAATCTCTTCTTCCTCAATCAAATCCGGCGTCGTGCCATTGTGTCGCTGCATGCCTTTGACGATTTTTCGGGGCACGCCCATGCCCATATGTTCAAGATAGCCATAGTCTCTCATGACATCCTTGAGCAATTGATTGCGGGCTGAACGGCATCCCGTGACCATCCGCTGTGGGGTGATGCCATTGGGAAGGCGCCCGGGGGAAATTACCTCCAACCGGTCTTCGTAGATGGACAATTCCACCGTCATGCCGGACAACAGGTAATCGCGATGTACCAGGGCATTGACGATTGTTTCCCTTACCGCCTCTTCCGGATATGTCCAAGTTTGCTCACGTCTTGATCCATCTGTAAGCGCAGCGGTGACCTGTGTGTTCCGCTTCACAAATTCGACGGCTTGTTCGACGAGTCCATTCTCAACAATCCCGTCTTTTCCCATAAGCACTGTCATCGGTCCCCGTATGGACAGGCGTTCCTTGGCAGCATAATCTTTTTCTTTGCCGGGATAGGCAACCGCATCAATACCGGCTTGGGGTAAGAAGCGATTCGGATTGGCGCAAAAAAGCAGCAATCCCGCCACGGTAGCTGGTTTTCGGTCATCTTCTTCAATCACGAATTCGGTATTTAGAAGCAGATTTTGCCATGCATCAACGTTATCCGCTTCGGGTGTATCTTGGGAACGGATGCGCTGGAAATAGTCGTGCAAACGGCGATAGTCAAAATCTTTGGCGGAAGATCCGGACACACCGCGCACTTCCAAACGAAAAGTGCCGCGCTGTTGAAACAACCGCGCCAACTCCTCAGCACTGGCTTCACGGCTCAGTGTCCCTACACGAATATAGTAGGTCCGGTGGTTGTTGTGCCAGACATGGTGAACCGCCCACCCGCGATCAACTTGTACAATGGCGACATCCTTTCCGGGTTCCACATCGCGGATGATCTCATAATAGGGAATCAACTCGGGGCGAATCTTATCCCTGCAGGCGGTCATCACCCACTCTTCCAGACGATTCCTGGTAATTCCTGTAACGCTGCCGTCATCCTCAACGCCCAGAATCACCCCGCCACCCCGTAAGTTGGCAAATGCGACCAATTCCTTGGCCAATGCCCGATTGTCAATGGTATCCCGCTTGAACTCGACGCCAGAGCTTTCGCCATTTTTGAGGAGTTCCAACAGTTCTGTCTTAGTCATCTAATTATCCTTTAAAACCCATATTTTAAGCGTCGCATTTCAAAAGCGTCCCTCCCGCCTTCAAGGACCTCTTCGACCATTTCTCGCACCGCCCTGGTGTCAATGGAGCCCATATGCGCTTCGGAGAGTTTGGCTTTTCCCTCCCCGGCTTCACCATAAGCTGTCAATCCAACAATCAGTTCGGCATCCCCCAATACAGGAATATTGGCGTTATGGGTGGCAAAAATGAATTGCCTGCGGCGCTTTTCCTCGCGCATTTTAGGTACGATGCCATCGGAAATGAAACGGTTGTCCAGATCATCCTCAGGCTGGTCTACAACCAAGGGCGCATTGGACTCCAGCAGCAAAAGTAGAAGCACCGCAGTGGCCTTCTGGCCCGTGGAAAGATCCTCAAGCGTTTGCCACGTGGGAGGCTGATCGTCAGCAGCAACATTTAGTTTGATGGCTGTGGTCGGCGGTAGTTCCAATTCCTCGATTTGCATAATAACATCGGGATGGGCCTGGGCGATGCGCTCGGATTGACTGGGCGGAATGCCGAATTTTTGAGAGAGTGCGTCTTTGCCCTCTCTGCAGGCTGAAGCAAAAACGGGGAGTGAGAAATCCTTGCGCCTCGTCAATGTTTCAATCGCCTCGGAGAGGCGCCCGCCAATCTGATCTCTCAAAAGCTGAATCAGCGGCTCCCGATTGCCGCCTGCAGTCACATCGACCAATACCCGTCCTTGAAGTTTTCTGTTGACCTTTTTCGCGGCACGTTCGATGTTCCGAAACTCTTCGGCTTTGACGTCCTCCCACTCGGAAAGCAGGTTGCGCCGTTCCGCTTCATGGGCGTTGGCGTCGCGATTCAAAAGGGTTTGCCTTTCCTTAAGGGGTCGCAGTTCCTCAATTTGTTGCCGCAGGCGGATGAATTCTTCGCCATCGACTTTGGATTTCTGCAGGTCACGCAAGATGGCCTGATAGCCTTCCATAACCGATGCCTTGCGCTTTTCCCATCGTTCGCGAATCTCAGCCAACCCAGTTTGCGCTTTTTCAATTGCCCGATTCATTCCAACTGAGATTTGCCTCATGTCATCGGCCAATTGGTTGAGAATACCGTTGGCTTCGCTCAAAATTTCCTTTCCAGGAAGGTCTTGCAAGGCTTTTTCAGAAATAAGAGCGCAATCGATGGGGACGGATTGGGCAAGCGCAGTCATAACTTCCCTAAATGGATGAATGCGCTCTTCCGCTGTTTTAAGTACCCTTTCTTCACGCACCAAAAGGCTTTGTTCTTTCAGCTTTTCCTCGAGTCCGGCGTCCTGAAACCGCCGCAGCGTCTCTTCAAGGGCCGGCAGCGTTGCAAGGCGCTCCTCAATTTGGGCAAATTCCTTTTGCGTTTCGAGCAAGCGGGTGCGTGAGCGCTCCAACTGGCGGCGTACACTGCTTTTGCGTTTGGCAATGTCGGTGTCCCGCTCAACGAATCGGCCCAGAAGGCGGGTGAGTTTGTCCCGGCTTTTGGTAAGTTCCGATATTTCGTGTTGGCCGTAAATTTCCGTTTGGGGAACTACATCCGCGGGTGTCAGATTGAGGACTTTGCCGGCCTCGTCTTTGACAATCGGTGGATTGGGAATGGTTCGCTCAACAACATAGTGGCGTTTGTCCGGATGATAGGAACGAACCAGCATGGATATTTTTGTGCCGCTTCGAAGCACCTGGCGAATGATGCCGTTGTGTGATTTAGTCGCCTCTTCTCCCAAAGGCTCCATTCCCAGCACATACCGGATGCTTTCGACAATGGTCGATTTACCGGTTCCACGCCCCCCGATGAGTACATTCAGGTTTTCGTTCAAGTGGATGGCCGCGCCATCTAAAAAGCCACCCTGCCAGGTCATGGCGATAAACTCGGTATGCTCTTCCGGCGCTGAATCGCTGGCCAGTCGTATTCTTGAAACCGGATCAAGGAAAGCCTGTCTCAATCCCTCCAGGGTGACGTCCGACATTTTAATCCAACAGGAAGCGCCCGGCTTTTCCAAATCCTCCGGGCTCGAGACATCTTGGGCGTTGATGACCGCCACCGGACGCTCGCGGTGATAATCTGTGTTTTTGTTAAGCAGAATAGGTTTGAGATTCTGCGGGGCGTCTTCAGCCGGTCCGGGGAGTGAACAGGCCATCAGATGCTCGGATTTCCAGGCAGCCATTCGTGCCTGATTGTCAAGTACTTGTAACAATCCTTTTTCACTCGCCACATGCGCGGCAACGCAAATACACTTCCATTTAGCGGATTCTCGCAGGAGTTCATGCACATCGTACTTGATAGCTGCGGGTGGATGAGATTGGTCGTGAATGCCGCAATCTCCCAAAATACCGCTGCACCGGTCCCACAAAGCATCAGGTTCAAAGAGGAGTATCATATGAACACCCTCCTTGGTTTCCACCTCTGCTCCCGGAAATACAATAATGCCAGCGGACCTTAATGCTTCAGTCAGTGATTGCCCTGTAATGCAACGTTGATGATCAGTAATGGCAACCACCTTAACTCCAACGTGGTTACATGCTGCTACCATTGCCGTGTTGTAGTCCGCTTCATTGCTGAATGCTGTCATTTTACTGTGCCGCACAAGATACTCGAACGGATTGACCTGAAGTGCGCAGCGGTAGAACCGGGCGCCGGAAGGCAAGTTTTGGGCATCTTCAATTGAATTTAAAGTACTCATGTCTCAATTCTTTCGATCAAATTGGTGCTCCTGTGTCACGCAGGATGGCGACAATCTCGGCTATCACCTTTTTCAGAATCTCAACAGCTTGCGAATTAGGCACACACTTAAATGTTGTAGATCAAAAGGAACTTTATCATTCCGGTTGGGTGGTTCGAATAGGAAAACAAGGCGCTTCTTTTCATGGTGTTTGAGAGCGAAGCCCGCTTCCACAAAAACATTGGGGCGTTTCCCGGTCAAATCATAGATAGTTTCCATCCGGAAATGGTCTTTTTGGCCAATCTCGGCGTCAATCTGCACGTTTGCTTGTGCGGCGACCTGCAGGTCGCCTCCGCGCAAACGCTTGATTTCCTTGATATTGGCCAAAAATCCTCATTTCCGGATTGGAAACTGAGTTCTACCGGAAAATCATTTCCGGATGGAGACTAGATAATAATTTGGATGATCTAATGGCTTCGTAGATACGGTTGTGAATCGGGAATGCACCGCCTTCTTCCGTACCCATATCGATCAAGTCCAGCCGAACTAAATGGTCCCCCACCGGGCCGGTCGGGTTCCTCGAGTTCAAGACTTTCTCTTGGTGGGATTTGGGATATCTTTATCCTCCGCTATTATCCTTACCCGCCTACACTAAATTTTCAAGGGGGGCGTGTCTCACCCACATTGACACAGAGGGATGGGCCGGCGCTCATTGCTTTGCTGCGTTTTGGATTTGGTTTTTTCTTTAACCATGGCTGTTCTCGTCAAGATCCAGCATCCCGGCCGTCTGCATTCGTTCACAAAAGGCATCCAACTGCGCCCGGGCCAATTTGGAAGGCTTCGCCTGTCCGTTTTCCCAACGATTGACCGTGGCATAGCTGACACCCAGTTCCCGGGCCAGGTCCTCCTGGCTGATTGAAAGCTGCCGACGGACCTCCTTAACCAGTGTTGGGTAATCCGGCTGAATAAATTTCATCGATGCATGGGCCTTCCGTTATCCAAATAGCTATTCTTTACAATGGAGTTTATTACGGATGTTATATCATCTGGATGAATAATGGCAACCATTTTCTTTCTCAGTATGAGGGGTAACCATGTCAGAAAAATGGTTGATGGAGAAAAAGCTTACGACCGAAAATAGAGAGGAAAAACAAAAAAATAGGGCACTTGGTTCCTAATCGGATACCAATTGCCCTAACGATCACAAAAATGGCGTCCCCAACCGGATTTGAACCGGTGTTGCCGGCGTGAAAGGCCGGTGTCCTGGACCTGGCTAGACGATGGGGACGCTGCTGGGATGAACCCGTCAAGCAACGAGGCAGGTGATCATCGCCGGGGGATTCACCCCAGAGAGGGTCCGCTTTCCTGCTTTGCTCGCTTCGCCGCCGAATCGGAGGGAAAAAGTCCCTGCTGATAACCGATCGGCGAAACACGAAACCGTCTTATACCTTGCGGCGCTGCTGTTTGCAAGTGTTTTTTGAGGCGAGTGCCTTTTAGAATGTCTTTTTTCACCCAGGAGCGCTTGCCGGCCGCAGACTGAAGCTTCACGAAGCGCGATGGTAAAGTCAGCTGCTCCTCGGCACGAGCCACCCGGACCGGGTAAAGGCGAAGAAAAGGACGGCCAAGAGGTAGAGCATCATGAAGCCTAGATGGGCGATGTCGATGAACATGGTCGCTCCGGGTGAGAAGACGATGTCGGGCAGGTTCTTGAGCACCCTGAAGACCCCGGTGACGACGATGCCGGCGAGCAAAGCGATCCTGACGAAGCCGGCGCCGCTGAGGCGGTATCGTTTTCTGTCGAGGGCGAGGTAGTCGACTGCCGCGAATGCGATCAGCCCCAGCAGAAGAACGGCCCCGAGGTAGTGGATGTAGTGCGTTGCGAAAAAGTCGGCGGACCAGGCCATCCCGGGAATGTCGGAGATGTAATAGCGTTTGAAGATCGGCATCTGGCCGAATCCGGTAAAGGCCAGGACGATCCACGTGAGCGTGTAGAGCCGGAACATGATTTTCCGGCCGGGCTGCGCTATGACTTTGGTATCAGCGGTTTTCATCATGGCCTGCCTCCGAACTGCCGGTGTCTTTGATGGTTTTGTAAATCTTGCCTACAGCGGCCGCGATCCCTGCGAAAGGGGCGATGACCATCGCCTTCGCGAGATTGTCGGCGTGTTCCATGGTGTTTTCCACCGGCTTCAGATGGGGTTTTCCGGGCCCCTTTTCGATGGCACGGTTGAGTTCTTGAAAGGGCACCGGCGAGACGTAGATCGTGTTGGTGCCGCCGTTTTCCTTCTCGCCATAGATGTAGCCGTTGATCTCGTTGGCGATCTGATGCGCCTTTTGGAGGATCTCCTCGCGAGGGCCGATCTGCTGTACATTCTGGGGGCAGATCTCGATGCAGGCCGGCAGTTCGCCTTTATCGATCCGGTTATAGCAGCGGTCGCACTTGTACATGACGCCGTTTCCTGCAAAGGCCGGCAGAAGATCCAGGTAGAGGCCGACTCCGGTCTGCCGCTGCGGGATGTGCCACGGGCAGACGTTCTTGCACTTGGAGCCGCCCAGGCAGACATCCGAATTGATCCTCGTAATGCCGTTTTTCAGCTTGAACGCCGCACCCCAGGGACAAAGGTCCGCGCAGGGTGGGTTCTGGCAGTGCATGCATCGCCGCGGAACGTGAAGCGTCCGCTCTTCGCCGTTCACTTTGACCGTTGCGTTCTGAATGAAGACCCAGTTGTACGGGGTCAGTCGATCGCTTGTGTACCGCTTGTCGGACCAGTCCTCGACCTTGACCCGGCTCGGGTACATCTTGGGGTAGGGCTTTTCAGGCTCGGGAAATTTGGGTGCGTTGACATCCTTGCAGGCCTCCACGCAGGCCTCGCAGCCGATGCACTTGCGGATGTCGATCAAGGTCGCCAATTCCTGGCCGCCGGCGGCCCTGGCGCTTTTGGGAAGAGGCAGGGCGCTCATTCCGGCCACACCGGCTGCCGCCAGAGTTCCCTTCAAGAAAGATCTGCGTGAAATCTTCGGATCCATGGTTTCTTGTCCCCCGTGTGATTTTGTTCTAAAGATCCATGAGATGGAAAAAGGTTACACCCCGATGTGATCGAAGCGGCTCTCCCAGGGAAGAGATCTCGGGCGCAAGGGAAGAGATGCAAGAAACTGCATGAGCGCGCCGATGGGGAGATCTGGGCGTGTCGGCCTACGGGCCTCAGGTGCAGGGAAGATCATGGTGGATCGGCACCTTGCGCAGGGGGGGGATCCGCCCCTCTGGGCTTTACGTGCGGCGAAGATCATCCGCAGGATCGGGTCGATGCCGGGAAAGGCTTGACGGGATTCGGCATGTGTTGTATTTCTCGGTGCGCCGGGGTCCGGCATCAATCCACCATAAGGATGAAAACATGCAGATAACCGATCATATTCACGCGATTCGCATCCCCTTCCGCCTCGAGTTTTCACCCGAAAAGTCGGTCGAACGGTTCGTTTATGCCTTCATGGTCTTTGACAACCAGATAACCCTGATCGACAGCGGCGTCTCAGGTTCGGAGCAGTTGATCTTCGATTACATCCGGACGAACGGCAGGCACCCGGACGAGATCGGGATGCTCGTCCTGTCCCATTCCCACCCCGATCACATCGGTTCGGCGAAATCCATCAAGGCGGAGACGGGCTGCACCGTTCTGGCGCACAAGGCCGAAAAGGCCTGGATCGAGGACACCGACCTGCAATTCAAAGAACGACCGGTTCCCGGATTCCACAAACTCGTGGGAGGGCCTGTTTTGCTGGACAGGCTGCTCGCGGAGGGGCAGAGGCTCGACCTGGGCGGTCCTGTGTCATGCGAGGTCCTTCACACCCCCGGGCATTCGGCAGGGTCGATCTCCCTTTTCTTCAGGGGCGAGAAGGCCCTTTTTTCCGGGGACGCGTTGATCCTCCCCGGAGAGCTGCCGATCTATGACGACATCCGCACGTGCGTTGCATCGATGAAACGCCTCCGAAAGGTTTCGGATGTCGAAGTGCTCATTTCGTCGTGGGAAGCGCCGATGAAGGGGCGCGAAGCCATCATGAGCCGCATCGATGAGGGTATTCGTTATCTTCAAAAGATCCATCAAACCGTTCTGGAGGTCCATCAATCCGAAGCGGCCGACCCGATGGAGCTGTGTCAATCTGTAGTCAAAGCGTTGGGGCTCCCGATGATTGCAGTCAACCCGATTGTTGCCAAGGCATTCGCGTCGAGTCTGGCTTCCAGGATAGACGACACGGTGTTTGATCAATAGTCAGGTCGAGTGAATTTTTGCGGCATCTCCGTCCTGTTTACTCAAAGAATTGCCGTTTCATGGCAGATGAATGTTTTCATGGTGTTGAGGTCCAGCTTTTCCCGACAGAATCGATGGGTTGACATATCTTTCCAAATTTACTAGGATTTCACAAACTCACCTGGTTGGCTCACATCACTAGAACGTAATCATCGATGCGGAGGTGCACCATGAAGACACTGATTTTTGGATTGCTTTTGGGGATCATCATCGGCGCCGGCGGATACTGGTATATGACTGCGGACCGTACGACTCCGGATATACAGAAAGCGGAAGAGCGTGCGGCGTCGCAGGCCGAAAAGGCCTATGACTCCGTTCGGGAGGCCGGCGAACAGGTGAAGGAGGCTTTGGCCGCCAAACTGGAGGCGTTCGAGCTGCGCAGTGAAGACATCCAAAAGGAACTCGCCGAACAGGGCCGTGTCGTCCGCCGCAAAGCCCGCGATATCGGGGAGGCGGCCACGGATGCCGCGGTCGATTCACGCGCGACGGCGATCATCAAAGCCAGACTGGCGGCGGACCCCGATCTGTCGGCCCTCGGCATATCCGTTTCCACGACAAAGGGTCAGGTGACGCTCTCGGGCACGGTCGCTTCCGCCGAGCTCATCGGAAAGGCGATGGCGCTCGCCCTGGAGGTGGAGGGTGTGCGTGAGGTCGTCTCCACTCTGCAGATAGGATGAGAAAGCCTCTTTTCGAAGTGCAAACGGGCTGAGATCACTCTGGTTCCTTGTCCATCTTAGGAGGAACGACGCCCGCCGCTTTGGCCTCTTGAGCGGCAATTTCTGCTTTGGCCGCCGCCTTGGCGGCCCTGCGGGCGGTTTTATCGGCCTTCAGCGAGGCTTCTTCGCCTTGCTTTTCAAGGAGGGCCATGGCCTCTGAATCGGCGCTGCTTTCGAGGCGCTGCTGGTTCGCTTTCCGCTGCACTTTTTCGAATGCCTCGGCCGCGTCCTGCGCCTCGGCCGCCGCTTCGGCGGCTCTCTTCCTGGCATCTTCAAGCGCATCGAGGAGTCTTGCCGCTTCGCCGGCCTTGCCGGACTCGGGTTCCGCATCCAGTTCGACATCGCGGGCCGCCAGCGCCATCGCGGTCACCGGCAGGAAGAAAAGCGTCTCTCCCATGGGATTGCCGAAGACATCGAGCACCTGGTTCCTCCGAATCCGGAAGGGCAGGAAGACGAGGGAGGAGTCTCCGGAATACTCGGCCACTTTGTCGGCGTCGACATCGGCGATGATCTGGGGCTCCGCATCGATCCGAACGTCTTCGAGCATCTCCTCCAGTTTCTCCATCGTCATGTCTTCCTGCGAGGCGCTTGCGGAGGCGAGCAGGCGGATCCTGGCCTTGGCCCATTTTTCGTGGCGGGTCATCAGGTAGGAGAGGAGCAGCATCAAGCGGCTGGTGGCATCGTTGCGCCACCAGACATCGATGACCAATTCACTCGCCGGTATCTCCTCCAGGGCTTGCCATTTATCAGCCTTCGCATCCAGGATGACAAGATTGCAGCCGAAAAAGCGGGCGGCGCGCAGATTGATGCCGAAATCGAGTCCGTCAAGCCCAAGGAGGGTCCCGGGGGTCTGCCCCATCCAGTTGAGCAGAATGGTGTTCGCTTTGAGAGGCCCGATGCCGTAAGCCTGGATAACCGATTGAATGCCCGCCTGGAGGGTCGGCGCCACCATGGCGAGCGGGAAGGCGTCGAGTCCGTATTCCCGGATGTGGCTCTGCAGCTCCGCTTCGGCCTCCTCCTTGCGTTTGAGCATCTGCACGCCTTCTCCCTCGAGGACTCTGACGACGGTCGTCAGGCCGCTGGTGCCTTCGATCCACGAAGAAAAGCGGAGCAGCTGAGACCGCCGCTCCGGATTGTCCGAGAAGGCAAGGATCTGAGGCCGCCAGTATCGGGGGTGCTCCGGCAGGCCGATGGACTCCAGCAGATGCTCGCGGACTACCTGCATGTGGTAGGATCGGCGGCTGTCGGCCCACCTGAAGGGGCGGGCCATCCGCTTGAGATACTGAAAGATGGCGAAAAGGATCACCAGGGCGAAGAGGCCGGAGCGAAAGTCCACCGCCAGCATGGTTCCGAGGCATGCGAGTGCTCCGGCCAGGCTGAGCCACTTGTTGAAATAGTGGAATCGCGGCCGGAAGGAAGGGCTGGCGGAGCGCGCCTCGAAGTAGGTCGCGTAGTTCAACAGGCCATAGGAGATCAGAAAGAACATCGACACGACGGCCGCTATCAGGTTGAGCTGCCCCAGCGCGATGGTGGTGTAGGCAATCCCGGCCGAGAGCAGGACCCCGCGGCGCGGGTTGTTCGAGGGCCCCGCCCCTTTGGCGAAGGGGTTCAAAAAGGGAAAGATCCGGTCGGAGGCCATGGATTGCAGGATGCGCGGTGCGCCGAGGAAAGAGGCCATCGCAGATGACAAGGTGGCTGCGATGACTCCGACGTCGATGAGAGGCCCGAAATAGGCGATTCTCCGCATGGCCCCATAATCCCCGCTCAAGACCTCCCCCGGCAGGACGGCTGCAAAGACCACTGCCGAGAGGAAATAGACGACGATCGAGATCCCCACGGCCAGAAAGGTGCCGAGGGGCAGACTGTAACCGGGGTCTTTGAGGTCACCCGACATGCTGACTCCCTGGGTAAACCCCGTAACCGCCGGGAAGAAGATCGCGAAAAGCGCCCAGAAAGGCATGGATGATTGCGGGGTGGGCCAGTTCTGGATCAGCAGCGTCGCATCCCACTTCAGGACCCCTCCGGCGAAAAACGAAACCAGGGCGAGGCCCAGGATGAGCATGACCCCGTACTGCAGGCGCGTGGCCCAATCGGCGCCCAGCCAGGCGAAGATGAAGAGGAAAGAGACGGCCGATGCAGCGACGATCTGGGTCAGGTGGGGGACTCGGACCGGGAGGAGGGCTCCAACCGCCTCGCCGAAGCCGATGCAGTAAAAAGCGACGGAGACGGATTGCGCCAGAAAGAGGACGATCCCGATCGCCCCTCCAAACTCGATCCCGAGGGTGCGCGAGATCAGATAGTAGTCTCCTCCTCCTCTGACCCGGAGGTTGGTGGCTATGGCTGAGAGGGAGATGCTGGTCAGGACGGAGATCGTGTTGGCGAGGAGCAGGATCAGGAGTGCGAGCCCCAGCCCGGCGCTTCCGACCACAAATCCCATTCTCAAAAACAGGATGATGCCGAGAATGGTCAGGATGCTCGGCGTGAAGACCCCGGCGAAGGTCCCCAGCGTGCCTTGAGATTCGAGCGTTTCGGGCTTGCCCTTGGGCGGGGCCTTTAGCGTCGTGTCGTTCATCCTACCGCATATCCTGAATCAAACGCCTACGTAATAGGCGGTTTGGGCTCATCAGGAAAGAATCTTCCCATGAAGCCGTGCCTTCCACCTCAGTTTCCAATCCGGAAATGAGGATTTTTGGCCAATATCAAGGAAATCAAGCGTTTGCGCGGAGGCGACCTGCAGGTCGCCGCACAAGCAAACGTGCAGATTGACGCCGAGATTGGCCAAAAAGACCATTTCCGGATGGATACTAGCTCATTTCCGGATTGAAAAGCTTGCCGCGCCGGATGCTCTTTTTTGGATGAACACTAGCTCGACTTCGACAGCAGATATTCCATTAGGGCAACCGCCTGATTGTATTGAAGATCCTTCGCGGAGTAGAGCAGGGTCAGCGTTCCCTCCGACGCAAGGCTGCGCAGCCGGTCGATGACCTCCGGCTTCTGATCGAGTTCGTCGAAATAGCGCCGTCTAAACGCCTCCCATTTGGCGGGATCATGCGCGTACCATTTGCGGAGTTCATTGCTCGGGGCTGCATCCTTGAGCCACTCATCCGCCTCGAGCCGATCCTTTTTCATCCCGCGAGGCCAGAGGCGGTCGACGAGGACACGGCTCCCATCTTTTTCGTCGACCGGGTCATAAACCCGTTTGGCTTGGATGTTCATGCGCCTGCCTCTATCTGTTCGGAAAGACCTGGGGATTCTCCGGGAAGATCAGCTTCTTCGGGAAGATCGGCATCTGCGTCGCCGTGCCGGAGAGTTTGCAACCCCGCGGAAGGGACGGCCGCCTCAGTACAGGAAGCCGAAATATCCGAAGAGGAGCCCCAATGGAACTGCTGCAAGTGGAAGCCACATCAAGCCCCGCTCCCCGAAAAAAGGCCTGGAATACCCCTGGACGAACCCCGGGAAGGAGATGAGGAGCACGCCCTTGATCAGGGCCAGCCATCCCAGAATGGTGATCAGAACCCTCCAGTCTTTCACCCAGAGGTTGTGGCTGCTCACCATGAGGAATCCAAGGACGACGGCCATGAAACCCGCCAGATAGACCAGGGCGGCGTTTCTGTAGAAGTCTTCGATCAGCCTGCGATAATGGCTCCGGCTAAAGAGGGCGCCTGCCGCAGCCGCGAGATAGATGATGGATGCAATCCTCGCGATGACCACCGAAAGTCCGGTTTCTCCCTGCATGACGATAATCCTCCCTGCATATGCCCATCGGCTTTTTTTTGAGAGGTGGATACCGGGAACGAATGGTGTACCGGAAGTCGAATCCGCCGAAAGCGCCTCAGGTGATGTGCTTGATCTGAACGGCCTCCAGTGGGCAGGCCTCGATGCAATCCCAGCATCCCATGCACAAGTCCTGAAAGACGATGGGCGGCTCGAATCTGCCGTCTATCTGTTTCATCACCCGGTGGGTGCAAGCCGCCGCCGCGGCGCATATCCCCTCATCGGGGCTGCACTTCCGGGGCTCGCACTTTTCGTAATCGACCATTGCAAATGACTTTTTACCCTGCATATTCATGTGCTATCCGTGATTCTCGCTTTGATGAAAGGCTGTTCAGCGTGCCAGGCCAGATGCCGATCGAGCAGAGGCAGATGGTTCGAGAAGGCCGGACACGGGAGGGAAGCATCCCTCGGTCATCGGTTGACAGCAGTTTAATCGAAAAGGGCCATGAAAGCATAGAATTCAAGGGGATCTGCCCCTTTAAGCACCACCTTACCGCTTGAGACGGCCTCCTCGGGGAGCAGTTTTCCCAACACCAGGTTCTTCCAATTCAAGGAATCGGTGATGATGCCGAACTCGGAGCCTTCGGGGGTGCCGGCCTGGACCTCGAGGATGCCCCGGCGGACATGCAGGGCATAATGAAGCGGTTCAGGCGGGGAAAAGAGGCTCTGCACGCAGATGCCGAGAATCTTGTCCTTTTCTTCGCACTCGGGCATGGGTCCATGCAGATCAGTGAGGCAAAGATCGATAGTATTGTCTGTTTCAAGGGATTCGGCAGCGTTCAAAGAGACGGCCATAATTCTGAACAGCGCATCCATGGGCATGATGGGGACGATATGATCATCGATGTTGGCAAAGGCGAGTTTTGGATTGCTGGTGATTTGTTTGAGGTTGTCCCCTGCCTGCCCGGTCTCCAGAAGATATTCGGAGAGGAGGTAGTTGCGTTTCTGGGCGTTCAAGGTTTCCTCGGCCAGGGAGAGCATCGCCTCGTTTTTGGTGAGCTGTGCCCCAGCGTTGAACGGATCGAGGAGCAGGACGTTGTCGGCAAGTTCCAGGGCCCATTCGAGCTTTCCCATGTCGAGAAGCTGGGCCGCTTTTTGCGCCAGTGCTTCGATGCCTCCTGCAAGCTCTGCCGTCATCTCCGCCTCTTCCTGGGGGGATTGCGAAAAGAGGTCCCTGCATCTGCCTGAAAAGGAGCCCCGATACCACCAGAAAATTTCATAGATGTTCCGATCGATTTCCCCGTAAACTTCCTGCAGGAAGGAGTCGCCGGCAAGGTGTGGAGGCAATTTGACAAGGGCTGCAATCTCTCCGGGCGTCAGCCCTTTGTTCATGTATTGCACTGTCTGATCGTGGACAAACTGGATGGCGTCCCGATAGTTGGTGAAGATGCGGTTGATGGTATTCTTGCCGGTCTGGACCGGGTTGGGGCCATGGATCAGGACCAGGTATTCCGGTTCGAGGCTGCGGTAAAGGTCTATGCTGCTGATGTAGGACAAGGGATCGCGCGGGTAAGCCCCCCGCAAGGTCGTAATGGCCGGGAAGGCCTCGTAGAGGTTGGCTATCTGCACCAACGTTCTGTGGTGCGGCAGCCAGATGACCAGAACATCGCGCGTTTCGCCCGGTGCGGAGAACAGGCGCATATCGACGCCTGCGATGTTGATATCCAGCCTGTCACGGACGGTCAGCGTAGGCGGGAGGAAGCCTGAATCTCCGTGGATCTGCCTCGCGAAAAGACCGCCTCCGGCAAACCAGTGCCGATCATGGGCGAAGAGAGACCCTGACATCTCCGCTCCGCTGACGAGCCGGCTGGGATACAACTGGCTATACCAGTCGTAAAACAAGGTCTCCATCAGGTTTTCATGTCCGATGATCACGGTGTTTTCGCCTGCAAAGACGGACGCACCATGGATGTGGCAGTCATGGTGGTGCGTGTAAATAATGGCGCTGACGGGTTTTCTGGAAAAGATGTTTCCCAGATGGGCATTGAAGGCGGCCTTGACGACTTCGGCCGCTCGGATGCTCTCCCCTGGATCGATCACGATCAAGCCTTGCGGGCCATCGATCAGGACAGGGTTGTCCCGGTTGTAGCCACGGGCGACATAGACCCCGCCCGTGACGTAAAAGATCTGGGCTGGGGAAAAATCATGGTAGAGCTGCTCCAGTTGTGGATTGACAGCCACCACGGCAGGATCGAATTGTTTTACTGGATTGGTCCCATGATGAGCGCGGATGCCCTTCGCCGTGGTCCAGTGAGAATAACCGGATCCTTTCGAAGGTTCGATGGCGGATGCGACGGATATCCAGAGAAAGGCGCTGAGCAGGAACATGAGGCCGCTGCGGAATTTCATCGTGTAATCCTCCTTTCGATAAAAGACCTCTGATCTGACACAGGATAAAGCAGTGAAATAGGCTGATGTTCGATGTCAACAGGCTTGGCGAATTTGTCTTCAGGATATCTCCTTTTGAGGCAGGTTCGAGGTGTGGCTTCCCTCCATCGCCCGGGAGCGGCTTCCCAGCGGAAATCTGCCTTTGGATGGTGGTGGGAAGGGCAATTGCCGCGCGAATCTGGCGCATATTAGCATTTCTTTTGGCAGGAACCAACCCGCAACCTGCGATCGAATTCTGCCGTAGAGGTTTTTCACCCGGTAGCCCCGGATCTCGATGTGAGAAGGAGGGCAGCGATCAGGAATGAAAACCGAAAGGCCGGATCCGGTTTCATTTCTGATTTTGCAGACACATTTCTCTTTTGAAATTTTTTGTTAACATCGTCCTCGAACTTGGTTACAGTTGCCAAAATGTTCCATGAGGGCGTTCCCGAAGGTTCGTTGCCATTCGGAAAGAAGTTTTTTCGATCGATTACAGGATCACGCAGGGGAAATATGAGCAGGGAAAAGATCGCGATCCGGCGCATGGAGGGGGATGAAGTCGAACTGGCCCTCGAGTGGGCTGCGCAGGAAGGCTGGAACCCCGGCCTATACGACGCCGAATGTTTTTACGCCGCTGATCCGCGCGGCTTCTTCATGGCCGAGATCGACGGTGAGCCGGCTGGCTGCATCTCGGCCGTCGCCTATGACGAGAATTTCGCGTTCGCGGGATTTTTCATCGTGCGTGAGGATGTACGGCACCTCGGAATCGGTATGATGCTCACCCGCAAAGCCATGGAATATCTCGGCGACCGCACCGTGGGGGGCGACGGGGTGGTGGGGATGCTGCCAAAGTATGAACAGATCGGGTTCCGCATTGCGCATCAGAACGCGCGCTATGAAGGGGTCGGGGCCTCTTCCGGCCGGCCTCTCTCCGATTTGCGCGAGCTGCCGTTCAGCGAACTCGAGCGATATGACCGCCGTTTTTTCCCCGCCTCCCGCACGGCCTTTCTGGAGCGGTGGATCACCCGGCCGGGAACCAGAGGCTGCGCTGCGACCGTCGACGGGCGCGTGGCCGGCTACGGGGTCATCCGTCCATGCCGGGTCGGTTTCAAAATCGGACCGCTTTTTGCGGACGCACCCCAGGTCGCTGAAGACCTCTTCCGATCCCTGACGGGATTCGCCGCGGGCGAAAAGTTTTTCTTGGACATTCCCGTCTGCAACCCGTTTGCGCGCGAACTGGCCGAGCGGCACGCCATGCAGAAGGTGTTCGAAACGGCCCGGATCTATAAAGGCGATGCCCCGCGGCTGCCCCTGGAGGGCATTTACGGGATCACCAGCTTCGAACTGGGTTGATCGTGGGGTCGGACCAAGCCATCTGCTTGAAATCACGATGTTATCGCGTGAAAAGATAGCGATTTTCAGCCTTAGAGCCGGCTTTTGCAGGCCCAAAAGCCCATTTTAAGGAAACAAGTGTTGTCTGCCCTACATAGGCATCTCAAGGAATTCGCCGAGGGCCTCAGCCTTTGTGGTCAGGAACTCAAATTTCACTTCCATTCCGGTACTTCCATTCCAGCATGAAAAGGTCCAGGTCCGTGTGCAGGTCAACACGGCTGGATTCCATGAGTTTCGCCGCCTTCGAAGTGCCGGGAAATAAGGGTTCGCTTTCCTGCGCCGCAGAAGCAGACAAGTGATGGAATCGGGGAAAGGGTCCGAGGCGGTGAGTACCGTTGCGGGTGTCTGCACAGATTGCAGTGTGTGAGAACTTCAAACAGGCAGAGCGGGTTTTCCGATTTTAAGCACGGTTCAGAATTCTCTGGGGGCTGATCGGCCGGTGCTGTGTGTAAATTTTGCAAAATGGTGGCCGAATTTCAGCCCCGAGCGAAACTTTCTGGTCAATGCCTTGCGAATGCATTTCGACGTCGAGATCGCGGCGAACCCGGATATCCTGTTCTTTTCGGTATTCCAAGGCGAACTGCCTGCGGGCGACTATTTGAAGGTCTTCTATACGGGTGAGGCCAGCCGTCCGGACATGTCGGCAGCCGATTGGGCATTTTCTTACGAATACGATGAAGATTTTCATCACCCTCGTCACCTCAGAGTACCGTTATATGCCATCGAGATCGACGGCCGCGCTTTCCGCGATGACTGGGGGCGGGAGTTGGTCAAGACTGGAGACTACGCCGACAGGATCATGGCGGAAAGGCGTAGGGACTTTTGCGCCTACGTCGCATACAAGGATGCCTGGGCCCGCTGTGCCATGTTCGATCGGTTGGCGGCATACCACAGGGTTGTCGCCCCGGGGCTCAGCAGGAACAATGCGCCGCCGATTTCGGACGGGGATCCCGGGAGGTCAAGGGGGAATGGAGAGTTTCAGGCCCTCAAGTGCCGCTTTTTCCAAACGTTCCGGTTCGCCCTGGTCTTCGAGAACCGCAGTTACCGCGGTTATACTTCGGAGAAGCTGGTCGATGCCATGAGGGCGGGCTGCATACCGATTTATTGGGGCAATCCCGCGGTGGCGCGGGAATTCAACCCGCGGAGCTTTATCAACGTCAGCGACTATGAGGCCGCGGAATCCGCCCGCTTTCCCGGATGGCTCAAACGAATCCCATTCTTCTATAAGGTGTTTTGGAGATATTGCATCATGCCCCGTGCCATGGATCGGGCCGCAAGCGTCGTGCGGGAAATGGACACCGATCCCGGGTTGCAGCGTGCGGTGCTCGCCGAACCGTGGTTTCACAAGAATCAACCGAATCGGTATTTCGATCCATCACCGCTGAACCAGCGGATGCGGGAGATCGGGGAGTCCGCGCTGGCGCGCAGGCAAGAGGGGCGAAGGGTACCCAGATGAAGGAAGGGTAGCCCTGAACAGTGTATTGAAAAACCCATCGTGCACACAGGCAGTTGAAAAACGCCTGGATGCTAAGCCAGCTGCATGGAATGCGAGCAGCGCAGCAGTCGGGTTTTTTCAACCGCCTGATAAAGAAGGCCAGGGGGCCTGAGAGTTCCGTGTTTGTCTGGCAGGCTTTCCGGGAGGGGCTTCATTCGCAGGTTCTCGAAATTCCGGCTGATTGAAATGCCTTGCCGCCAAGCAGTGAATTCAGATCCGCTTTGAATTCCTGCATGAGCACCTGAACCGATCCACCGATGGCCTCAGCCTTTGTGGTTGGATGATCGAATTTGATCTTGGAGCATGGATGATTGTAGTCGGCGATGTAGGTCTTTTCGAAGAGCAGATCACCCGTTTTCACGTCAGTCAATTTCAGATCCATGTGGGCTGTTCCGATGACATAGGTCTCGGTGCAGGCGTAGATCAATCCTCCCACCACACCCGTCAACGCACTGAGGACAACCGTTGTAGCCGCGATTTCGTCCCCATCCGGGCACTCCCATTGCAGCATGAGGAGGTCCAGGTCTGCGTGCAGGTCGGTCTCGTTTGATTCCATGAATCCCGTTTCACCCTCGGCTCTGGAGTCGGGCCGCACGACGCTGCTGAAAAGGCCGGTGCTTATCATTTCGTGCTCGATGATGCGATCGATCTCCTCGACAGGGTGCTGTTCGAAGATGGCATCGATATCGGTGTCACCCTGCCGCCGGTCATCCAGTCTATCCAGGCTGATCGAGAGGCTTCCCGAGCGGTTTGCACCGATAGGGGGAGGGTTGTAGACGAAAGGGGTCTTGCTTGCACAGGCATTGCAGAGAGAAAGAATCGCCACGACGAATAACAGATTTTTTACCATGTTAAAGCTCCTTATTTGCAGTTTCAGGATAACGTGATACTGTTTCAGCCGATGCCCCATGCCGTGATTCATGCACTGCCTGCGCATAGGTTTGGGTCTTTTCAGCAAAGCCCAAACCGGGATTCGACGGCCGGCGGTGAAATTGCGCGGCGGAAGCGGCCAACAAAAACCGTTGTTTCCGAACTGGAAACCGCATCATCGCTTGCGCCCCTTTGCGGATGGACACCGTCGGGGTTGCCCGAGTCTGGCGGCGACCGCAGCAGCGCTTACGACCTTGCAAACTGTGCGCCAGGGTTACATCCATTGCGGTCGGGTATGGGAAGGGCGGATGTGAGACTGGGTTGAACCTGTGACTTCCGGATGGAAATCAATTTGCTTTACTGACGGCGAATGGGCTATCCCGATGCGCTCCGTGAAATGCGCGAGTAAGTGAAGAGGGCGACGAAAAGGATGGAAATGGTGCATGCCATGATGGACGTCTGCACAGATTTCTGTGTGGAAGATCTTGAAATATGCACAGCAGAATTCTTGATTTCGAAAACGCCAACACGCAATGTGGCTGGGAGGTTCCATGGTTACGTTTGTTCACGCTGCTGACATTCATCTGGATTCGCCCCTCAGGGGGTTGTTTTCTTACGAGGGTGCGCCTTCCGTCGAGGAGATCCGGGGCGCCACACGGCAGGCGCTCGACAATCTGGTCAATTTCATTCTCCTGGAAGACGTTCCGTTGCTGCTGATCGCAGGGGATCTCTATGACGGCGACTGGCAGGATTTCAATACCGGCCTTTACTTTGCCTCGCAGATGCGGCGCCTGGCAGAGGCTGGAGTGCGGGTGGCCATTGTCCGGGGCAACCACGATGCGGCCAACGCCATGACCAAGACCCTGCCCTTGCCGGACAGCGTCAAGGTGTTCAAGTCCCGCAAGCCCGAGACGTGGCTTCTGGACGATCTCGGGATCGCGGTCCACGGACAGAGCTATGCATCTGCGGAGGTTACGGCCAACCTGGCCGCTGCCTATCCGGATCCGGTGGACGGCAAGCTCAACATCGGCCTGTTGCATTGTTTGACCTCCGGCGCCCGGGGGCACTTGCCTTACGCCCCTTGCACGGTCGATGAACTGGCGTCCAAGGGCTATGATTACTGGGCCCTGGGCCACGTTCACCGTTTTTCGGTTTTGCGGGAAACGCCCCGCATCGTCTATGCCGGCTGCACGCAGGGTCGGCATATCAGGGAAACCGGCCGGAAAGGGTGCGTATGGGTCGAAGCGGACCAGGGGGTGTTGACAACCGAGTTCGTTCCCCTGGATGTGGTCGGTTGGCTTGTCGTCGTTGCAGACGTCAGCGGGGCTGAGAGCATTCAGGATGCCGCTTCCTTATTCGGCAAGGCCCTCGGCGTGGCCATCCGCGGCGAGGGCGGCCGGCCCTGCTGTGTGCGTGGGGTTTTAAAAGGGCGCTGCGCCGCTCATGGACGGCTTTGCTCCGATCCGATCGCGCTGACCGCGCACCTCAGAGCGGTTGCATCGGATGTTTCAGGAAATACGGTCTGGATCGAAAAGGTCGAAGTGCAAACCGGTCCGGAGGCGGATCTCCAGCAACTGGCGCAAAGCGACACCCCCCAGGGCGAACTGCTGCGCTACATGGACGAGTTGGCTGCCCATCCCGAGGAGATCGATCTGGACCTCACGGACCTCAGGTCCAAACTCGCAGGCAGCGGCTTGAAAATTCCGCTGAACGATATGAAGCGGGTGCTGGAAGACGCCGGAGCCTTGCTGCTGACTGCTCTTGCGGATGCCCAAAGCAAGCAGGAGGCGTCATGAAGATCGACGTTCTGAGGCTCCGGGCCTTCGGCCCCTTTACCGATAAGCTGGTGGATCTTTCCGGCGACGACTTCGGTCTGCACATCCTTTTTGGACCGAACGAAGCCGGGAAGAGCACCGCCCTGCGCGCCATGCTGGGGCTGCTGTACGGGTTTGGCCACAAGGTGGAGGACGCCTGGCTGCATGATTACAAGAATCTCGAGGTGGGCGGGTCTCTGCGGCTTTCCGACGGCAGCCTGCTGAACCTGACGCGGTACAAGCGGCGGAAAAACGATCTGATCGATGATGAGACCGGAAAACCCGTGGAACAATTCCAGTTGGATGCCGTTTTGGGGAAGATGGATCGCCAGGCGTTCGAACATGCCTTCGGCATTTCCCATCAATCCCTCCGCCAGGGGGTGGAAAGCGTCCTGGCGGCCGGGGGCGAGCTGGGCCATGCCCTTTTCGCCGCCACTTCCGGGCTGAATATCCTGAGGCAGGTCATGGCCGGGCTTGATGAAAAGCAGGACAACCTGTTTCGGCCCAGGGCTCAAAAGGCTGTTATCAATGCCGATCTTGCTGAAATCGAGCGTTTGAACAAGGAACTTCGCTCTGCGTCGGCCAGCCGGCAGCAGTGGAAGAAGATGAAAGAGAGGCTGGATGAGCTTTGTGCTCGCGAGGCCGGGGCCGCCGATCGTCTGGAGGCCATGTCTTCGGAAATCAGTCTTTTGTCCCGCCATCGCGACGCACTCAAGCATGTGACCCGTCGAGACGAACTGCAAAAAGCCCTCGCCGACCTTGGCCCTGTACCGGATTTGGTGGAGGATTTCGGCCAGCGCAGGGTCGAAGCCCAGGTTAAGATGAGAACCGCAGAATTGGGGGAGCAGAACCTGCGTCAGGAACTGGCGGAGATCGAGCAGAGCCTCGAGACGCTGACCTATGACGATGACATCATCTCCCATGCAAAAATCATCGAAGCTCTGGCGAAGCAGGTCGGCATTCACACGACTGCCCTGGCCGACATGAAGAAACTGAGGGGTGAAATCCACCGTCACCAGGAGTCTGCGCAAGGCCATATCCGTCTTCTGCGGGCCGGGTTGACCCTGGAGGGCATCGAGGACCTCAGGCTCTCCACCGCGGACAAATCCCGGATTCAGAGGCTGGGGAACCGGTTCGCCAAGCTGGAAGAGGCGTCCGGTCGTGCCGAGACAGATCTGCAAGGTGCAAAAGCCCATTTAGCCGCCGCCAAGGAGGATCTTGACGTCCTTGAAAGGCCGAAAGAGACGTCTTCATTGGAGGACAGCCTCGACCGCGCCGGGGGACTGGGAAAGATCGAAGAGCAGCTTTCCCATGCCCAACTGGAGTACCGTTCGGCTCTGGAGCAGGCCGAAGCCGATCTGTCGGCTTTGGGCCTGTGGTCCGGGGAACTGGATGCCTTGGAGAAGTTGGCTATTCCCTCTGCAGAAACGATGCGGGGCTTCGAGACGGCTTTCCTGGAACTGGACCAAGGCATCGAAGACCTCAAAAAGGAGGCAGCGCGTCAAAACGCGGAGCTGAAAAAAAAGCAAAAGGCGCTTTTGGATTTGACAGAATCGGGGGATCTGCCTTCGGTCGAGGATCTGCTCTCCCACCGCGGCATGAGGGAGCGGGGGTGGCGTTCGGTGCGCTCGGTCTGGCTGGAGGAGGGGGAAGCGGATCAGGGTTTCATCGATGCCGTGTCCTCCGGGTCCGACCTGGCGGGGGCTTATGAAAAGGCGGTCTCCATCGCGGATGAGACGGCGGACATCCTTCGCAGAGATGCAGAGGATGTGGCGCGTGCCCAGGCGCTGAAATCGGCGGTGCAGGATCTTCGCGACGCGGTTGTGGCGAATGTGAGGCTTCAGGAGGCCCGGGAAAAGGGCCGAGCCGTTCGCTGGGATGAATGGGAAGCCCTGTGGCGACCCCTGGACATTGCACCGCTGAAGCCCCGGGAAATGCAGGCATGGGCGGCGAAGGCCGAGGAGATCAGACGCAGCGCCTTGGAATGCCGAAGGAAAAGAATGACAGCCATGCAACTGAAAATCGACATGGAACGGATGGCCGGAGAATTGGCGGCGAGATTGAAGGAATTGAATGTGCCCCTTCCAACTGCTTTTGACTATACGGTTCTGCTGGATCTTGCGAGGCGGACCCGGCGGGAAAACGACTGGCTCGTCAAGGAGCGAGAGAGGCGCGAATCCGAGATCGCCGGCTATGAGCGGCAGATCAACGACAGTCTGCAGCGAAAAGAGGAGTGCGAACGGGACCTGAAGACCTGGGCCGCACAGTGGACCCAGGTGGTCGGCAAACTCGGGTTTTCAGCCGGTGCGACCCCGGAAGACGTCAATGACTTCGTTCTGGCGCTGGACCAGGTGTTCGGTGAACTGGAAAAGGCCCGTGACAAACGGCAGCGGATCGACGGCATGCAGTCCAACTATGAAAAATACGCCATCCGTGTAAGGGATCTACTGGATAAAACAGCCGCGGATCTCTTAGCCGCCGAAGCCACGGAGGCGATTACGGAGCTGAACGACCGGCTGACAGCGGAGCAGTCGCGGTTCAGGGATCGAAAACGGTTCGAGGAAGAACGGAGGAAAAAACATGCCGAGCTTCTGACAATCAGGAATGACCTGGCGGCCGAACGTGAAAAACTGCGGCTGTTGTGCGAGGAGGCGCAGACGGATGCGCCGGATCGGCTGCCGGAAATCGAAAAACGGGCGGCCTCGAAAGCCAGGCTGATGGTGGACCTTGACACTGCAAACGAACGTCTTGCGGAGCTTGCCTCTGGACAGGAGTTCGCCGCCTTCGTAGCCGAGGTGCAAGCCCACGATCCCGACGAACTGACGGCCAGACTGGCGCGATTGAACCAGGAAAAATCGGCATTGCAGCAGGAGCAGAAAAAGTGGGTCGAAGAGATTGTCCTGCAAAGGAAAGAACTGGAAGCCATCGGCGGAGAGTCCCGCGCGGCCGACATCGCTGAGAGGGTCGCGGGGCTGGCCGGGAAGGTCGAAGCGGATGTCGAGCACTACATTCGATTGAAGCTGTCCTCCCTCATTCTCGCAAGGGCCATCGAACGCTATCGGCAAAAAAACCAAAGTCCGGTGCTCGATGCCGCCGGCAGGTATTTCAGGACGATGACGCGGGGCGCCTTCGAGGGGCTCAGAGCGGATTATGATGAGCAGGGAGAGCCGGTCATCAAGGCGCTTCGGCCGGACGGGCGGACGCTCATGGTCCACGAGATGAGCGATGGGAGCCGCGATCAGCTGTTTTTGTCGCTGCGGATGGGGGGGCTCGAAAAACACATCAAAACCAGCGGTCCGATGCCCTTCATTGTAGATGATGTGCTGGTCCACTTCGATGACGACAGGTCCGCAGCCGCCCTCGCAAGCATGGCCTGCCTCGCCCGGAATACCCAAATCATCTTTTTTACGCATCACCAGCATCTGGTCGACTTGGCCAAAGCCACCTTGAGGAATGGAATCTTGCATGTGCATAACCTCTAAAGTGGAGGCATAGACCCGGCAAAAGGCTGCTGTAGATGAAAGCGCCGTCGCATCGGTCCTACAGAGGCGCCTTGAAATCCCGCTCGGAGAGGTGACATGGTCCCGGGGCGCCGGCCTGCCGCTCAAACGAGCTGGGCCCTGGTCGCCCCGCCGATGGTTTTCTCTTATTGCGAATCATGACATCCTGCAGAGGAAGAAAGGCATGAAACGAAGGATCGTTCAGTTCATTGGCCTGGCCCTTGCGAGTGCATTCCTGGCCTCTTGTCGCACGCCACCGCCCCCTGAATCCATGGTCAGCGCGGCCTTTCTCGGCCGCGAAGGGTCTTTTGTCCTGGTCGATTGCGCATCGGGCGACGACTGGACGTTTCGTGCCCGAAACGCCGCGGAGCGGCTACCGCCCTGCTCGACATTCAAGATCTGGAACACCCTTATCGGCCTCGAGACCGGCATCCTTTCTTCCCCCGATCAAGCCTTCTATTTGTGGGATGGCGTGGAGAGGTCGTTTCCGGCGTGGAATCGAGATCTGACGCTGAAGGAGGCCTTCCAGGCTTCGTGCGTGCCCGCGTTCCAGGACCTCGCCCGCCGGATCGGTTCGGAGCGCATGCAATCCTGGATCGATAAGGTCGGTTATGGCGATCGAGACATCTCGGCGGGTATCGATGTCTTCTGGCTCCCGGCGAAAGGCCGCAAGACGGTCCTGATTTCGCCGGCGGAACAGGCGAATCTGATCAGAGAACTCGTTACGGGCCGGTTGCCTTTTTCCCAGGGATCGTTGTCGGTGATGAGGGAGCTCATGTTCACCACCAGGACCGAACGTGGCACCCTCTACGGAAAGACCGGGTCCGGGACGGACGGCCGCGGGATTTTCGTCCTGGGATGGTTCGTAGGTTATGTCGTTACCGAGAGCGGCACACACAGCTTCGCCTGCACCGTGAAGGGGGAGAACACCATGGGGAAAGATGCCCGTGCCATCGTCGAGACGGTTCTGAAGGAAAAGGGGTTGCTCTAGACGTTCGACCTTGACAGGCGGCTTCCACCCGTAAGATTACGCCGGTTTGCGGTGCCCCGCCTATATTTGGATCTGGAACTCAGCAGATCTCATGGGCGATTTGCTTGACCTCCGATATGAGGTCTTCTTTTACGGCATTCCAGTCAAGATTCCAGAGCATGACAGGATCGGGTTCAAGATCCGCTGCTTCAAAATCCACAAGCCCTTTCAGAAACAGCAGTTTACTGAACCTGACGCCTTGCCCCTCTGAGATGAACTCATCGATCAGCGACTTGAGAGAGATCGTGTGTCGAGTGAGGCAGAAGATGTCCAGAAAATCTTTCTTGCAGCCCCTGCTTGCAACCGTCAGGAGTTTCATGCGGCCGATGTCAGCGGCATCGGCCATCTTCAGATTCCTGATCTCCGGAAGGATGGGTCGGGCCAACCGTTTCAAGGGGATCGTTTCGGTCAATAAATCGACCTTGAATCGCTGAACGAGCAGTTCCGTGTGTCGAGGGGTATGGTTGAGGACCGTGACGACGAGTCCCAACTTATCCATATCCGTGAGGGCCGCCGTTGGACTAAAGAATTCCGGGAAAAAAAAATCCAGGTCATCTGACCTTCGGTGTCCCAATTGGAGTGCAAGGGCCGTCCCGCCCCCTAAATATCCGCTTCTTAATTCCAGGGATCGATCGAGGCGTTTGAGCAATCTGTATAGACCGTCGGATATCGTCGTGGGGTACATGATTCCTTAGTGATCCCAAAAAAAAGGCTCCAGAAGATACGCGAGCGCTTGGAGATAGATCGACTATTCCGCAAAACCCGGACCAATTCGTTACGGTCGTAATGCTTTAGGAGGAACCGGAGGGCGTTTTCGTCTCCGTGTTCCATGAGCCGGCTGATGATAAAGTGGGCGGATTCCACTACGGAAAGTTTTTCAGGATCCACATCCCAGAAAAAGATTCGGATTTCGTTTGGCAACTGCTCTGAGGCAGGTCCTTTCCGGCTCACCGAATCAGATTGCGGACAGCTTTTATCCATTGTGAATTCCTGCTGCGTGTCAGAGCGCGGGTGGGCGCTGAAATGTCCTCTGAACCGTGAAAGTATAGACGATAAGGCCTTTAGGGACAAGATAAATGGTGAAAAGGGTTCTGAAGGATGGGTGTCACGGATGTTTTACAAAAGGCGGCAAGACGGCCGCGGCTCTCGGGCCCCTTGCGGTGGCAGTTTTCGAGACATGGCTGCGGCAGACCCAGCAGACTTTTCGAAGCGGTTCGACCTGCCGCAAGCTGCAAAAAAGAGGCGCCCCTGATTATCATTTCTTTTTCGAGTATTTTGAGCGTATCTTTCATTACCCTTGGCCAGTGTCATGGGACGTAGAGCATCTGCAAAAGGAGAAGGAAGATGAGCAGCCACACAAGTGCAGTCCAGCTGCGAGGTATGCTTCGTTCATTCTGGCGGGGATTGGCCGCCTGCGCGCTGATCTCCTCAGGCGCGCAGTTTTGCAACTCCGCATGGGCCGGCACCCTGGAGGGCACTGCGACCTACCGGGAGCGCATCGCGCTGCCGCCCGATGCGGTGTTCGAGGTCGAGTTGCAGGACGTTTCGAGAGCGGATACGCCGGCCGTGGTGCTCGGCCGCAGCAAGCTGGACCCAGCCGGGCAGCCGCCTTTTCATTTCGAGATCGTCTACGACGATGATGCCCTACGATCGGGCCACCGCTATACCGCCCGCGCAAGCGTCAAGCAGCAGGGTCGGCTGCTGTTCACCACCGATCAGATATACCCGGTGTTGGAAGGCCGCAACGCGCCCCTGAGCATGCTGCTGGTATTTATTCACGGTGGACCGGAGCAGGGGTCGATGGGTGAGGGCATCGGCGTATTGCCCGGTTCCAACGAGGGGGAGCTGCCCCGTGCCGGCGAGAGCTGCGGGAGTTCGCTGGCGGAAAGCCCGCTTCGTGGGACGTATTGGAAGCTTGTGCGCCTTGAGGGCAACCCCGTGGCTGCGGCCGAAAAGCAGCGCGAAGCGCACCTGGTGTTTGCTACCGATGCCCTGCGTGTCGCCGGCAGCGCCGGCTGTAATCGGGTGGCCGGCGGCTTCGAACTCGAGGGTGACGGTCTGCGTTTCAGCCAAATGGCGACGACCATGATGTCTTGCCCGGATGGCATGGACCAGGAGAGGCGATTGCTCGAGGCGCTCGAGCGCGTGGAACACTATCGAATACGCGGCAGCCGCCTCGAGCTTCTGGACGGGACAGGCGCTGTGATCGCAGGATTCGATGCGGTGGCGCTGAAGTGAGACGGCCAATCCTTAGTGAAACCGGCCCCATCGAATAGGTCCGGGGGTGGACCTCGGATGACCGGTAAAATTCTGCGCCGCTGAAACCCTTTCTTTTCAGAGCCGTTGTATGACCCCGTACGATATTCTCAAAAGGTATTACGGCTACGGCGAGTTCCGAGAGCACCAGCTGGAAATCATCCAAACCGTGATGGGTGGAAAGGATGCCTTCGTGTTGATGCCGACCGGCAGCGGCAAGTCCCTCTGCTATCAGATCCCGTCCGTTCTGCGGGAGGGCGTGGGTATCGTCGTTTCGCCGCTGATCGCCCTTATGCAGGATCAGGTCGAGGCGATGCTGCAGATCGGGATCAGGGCGGAGTGCCTGAACTCGACGCTTTCGGATGAACAGGCCGCCCGCGCCCAGCTGCGCATCCGACGGGGGGAAGCGGACATCCTCTACGTTGCGCCGGAGCGATTCCTGCTCGAAGGGTTCCGGGCGTTCCTGGCCGAAATGCCCATCGCCCTTTTCGCCATTGACGAGGCGCACTGCGTCTCCCAGTGGGGGCATGACTTCAGACCGGATTACCTGCGGATAGCGGAGGTGACGGGCGCATTTCCCGGGGTGCCCCGTATGGCCCTGACGGCCACCGCGGACGAGATCACGCGCAAGGACATTTTCGAAAAGCTTCAACTCGGGGATGCCCAGTCCTTCATCTCGAGCTTCGACCGTCCGAACATTCTCTACCGGGTGCAGCTCAAAGAAGAGCCCCGGAGGCAGCTCCTCGGCTTTTTGAAAAAGGAGCATGCCGGGGATGCGGGGTTGGTGTATGTCCGGACGCGGCGCAGCGCCGAGGAGACGGCCGTGTGGCTCCAGGAGGAGGGGGTGAACGCCTTGCCCTATCACGCGGGACTCGAAGGGGATGTGCGGCGCAGACACCTCGAGCGCTTTCGGAAGGAGGAGGGCATCGTGATCGTGGGTACGGTCGCTTTCGGCATGGGTATCGACAAGCCGGATGTGCGATTCGTGGCCCACCTCGATCCGCCGGCCAGCATGGAGGCCTACTATCAGGAGACGGGGCGCGCCGGACGGGATGGCGAACCCGCGGACGCATGGATGCTATACTCGCTTGGGGACGTGGTCGCGAGGCGAAGGCTGCTCGAGAACTCGGAAGGCGACGAGGCGTTCAAGGCGATCCAGAGGAAGAAACTCGAGACCCTTCTCACTTATTGCGAAACAGCGGAGTGCCGGCGCAGGTTTTTGCTCAGGTATTTTGGCGAGAGCTATCCGGAGGATTGTTCCAACTGCGACAACTGCCTCGATGTCGCCGAGACATGGGACGGGACGGTGCCCGCCCAGATGGCCCTTTCCTGCGTCTACCGGACGGGCCAGCGCTTCGGGGTCGTCCATTTGACGGATGTTCTGAAGGGGAGTCTGAGCGACAAGGTGAAGAAATTCGGTCATGACCGGATCAAAACCTTCGGGGTGGGCAAGGACTTGTCCGAGAAGGAATGGCGCTCCATTTTCAGGCAGCTCCTGGCTGCGGGTTACCTGATCCCGGACAGGGGGGTGCACCCCGGCCTCAGACTGAGCGAGAAGAGCTGGGGGGTGCTCAAGGGGGAAGTCAAGATCCGTTTCAGGCGGGATCTTCGGAGGCAGGAGCGCAGCCAAGCCTCGAAGACCTCGTCACGGGTCTCGGAGCGTGCGCGCATCGATGCCTCCCTGCAAGATGCCGGGGTGCGCTCACTCTATGAGAAGCTGCAGGGGCTCAGGATGCGAACCGCAAAGAGCATGAAGCTCCCGCCTTTTTTCATCTTTTCGAATGCCACCTTGCAGGAGATGGCGACGCGGAAGCCGGTGAACGAGACGGCATTGCGCGAGATCAGCGGCGTGGGGGAGAAAAAGGCGGAGCGGTTCGGTGGAGCCTTCCTGGATGTCATTCGGGAGCACCTCGGGGAAGAGGGTGCCGGCCGGAGAGGGGAGCGTGAGGCGGGGCGCACGATCGACGCTAAGGCGGAGGATGGGACGGAGGCAGAGGAGCGAAAGAGCCGGATTCTCGATCTCCTGAGAGAAGGAAAGCTCGATTCGAAGGAGATCGCCGAGCAGGTGGGGGTTTCGCCGCCGACGGTTTGGGCCTTCAAGGCCCACATGACCATGGGGACGTATGACGGTGCAGCGCTCGTGGAGAAGGCGCGCGATTCAACAGGTCCGGAACCGCATCCGCCGCCGGAGGTGGTGGACCATGTCCGGAAGAAGATTCGGAGCCTCGGTGATTTCAAAGCGGTGAAGCGATTCTACTCCGGGGACAGCGATCTCTGCCGGTATGCCCTGCGGATTGCCGAAGAGGTTCTGAGCGCGAAAGCGGAGGCCGAGGCGGAGAGTCCGATCGAGGCGATCCGCAGGGGGCATCCCAACGCCTACGAGAAATGGAGCCCCGAGGAGGACGAACGGCTGCGCCGGGAGTATGCCTCCGGCACCGACATCCAGGCCATGGCCGAGGCGCACGCCAGGAAGCCGGGCGCCATTCGGTCGAGGCTGAAAAAGATCGGCTTGGTTTAACTGACGGCGAGTGTGCCGTGTTCAAGACAGAAGAGGGGGCGGCCTCGATGCTCATTGCTTGCGGGGTGCAAATGAGGAATTGCGCAAACCATGACATGGTGAAGATCGAAACTCCTATTCATCTTGGCACGCTATAAAATTCCCGAGCCGAAGCTTTGTGGACCTCTTCTTGCCCGCCTTAAGAACACAAGGCAATGGCCCCCGCAGGGGCCATTGCCAGCATCTAAAAAAACGTCTTCGTCAGTCGCTGAGCCACAGCTGGGAGGTGTAATTGGCGACCGGGACGTTGAAACGACCCCAGGGGACGCCTCCCACCAGAACCTTGATCTGGGCGTTGCCGCGGATCGGCCTGTGCCTGGGGTGGAAGGCCTCCCGCTCGATGGTGGCGAACCATGTCCCGGCGGCAAAGTCCACTTCCACATAGAGGCCGTCTTTTTCGTAGACGATGGTTCGTCCGCTCTCCAGCGCCTCCTGGAGGTAGGGCAAATCGAGGAAGGGCGCCCGAACCGGTTGACCGTTCACCTCGAGGCTCATATCGCCGAAGGCACCGATAGCCTCGGGTAAAAGGCCCTGCAGTGACACGGACCCTTTTTCCGAAGCGCTGTCGTACCACCCCTCGTAAGCCGTGAGTTTGGCTCCACCGATGTCGTGCGGCACGCCTTGCCACACCCAGTCCGTCATGACATGGTGCCTCAGGTGGCTGCTCAGGCTGTATTTGTCGTTTACGGTCAGAATGACCTGGAGGTCACCCGAGAGTGGGGTGATGACACTGGAGAGGTCTGCTTGCTGGATCTCGAAATCCCAGAGCTTCCTGAAGAAATCGAGCTTCAAGGTTACCCTGTCGCGCTTGACCGATGGATCCGTTGTGAAGGTCCAGACGCCTCTGCAACGTGTCCATCGCCCATACGCTTCCCGCGAAGACCACAGATAGCCGTTCAATTCCACCGTGACGCCCTTGCGAGGGTTGAACGTGAACGCGTTCATGGGAATTCGCTCCAGCCAGCCGTCCGAGGTGAGCCATCCCAGCCGACCGCCCTCGAGGGAATACGAACTCTGGCCTGGCAGCCTGACCAGGACATCGTCCAGCCAGCTTTCCGAAACGACCCCTTCCGCCCAAGCCGCAGGCGGGCTTTGGCCGATCTTGGTCCCGTTGTTGTACTCGCCGCCGGTCACGCTCCAGGTGACGCACCAGGGCCGCTGGTCCGCGTAGGCCGTCGGGATCCAGGGGGCTGTCTCATCCGTAGCCGTCAGGTAATAGGGCTGGACGCTGAGGTTTTTCACGCCCTCCGGGTCCGAACAGGATTTCATGCCGATGTGGAACGAGAGCTCCTTGCCGAAGCTCGTCGTGTTCGTGACCCGGGTCATGAAGGTCGACTCGTACCCCGCCTTCAAGTCAACCTTGAATCCTTTGAGTTTCGTCCCGACGCTGATCTGGGTTTCATTGCTCATCTCCACCGTCGAGGTCTCTCCTTCGGACTTGGTTTCCTCCGTCTCTTCACTGATATAAGAATAGGGGGTGGCGCCGGTCGTAAAATTCAGGGGGTTGATGGAAGGCTCACCCAGCGATCCATCTCCGAAAAGCACCTCCCAGGGCATTTGCAAGGACTCCCAGCCCCGCCGGTACCAGCCCTCCAGGTCGGTCGACCTTGGAAAGGGTTCGATGCCCGCAAGAAGCCCGGGGACATCATCATTGATTCCACCCGGCTCTTCCAGTTCGAATGCGACCGGCTTGACGTTGATGGAAGTGGGTTGGACCTCGATGACGTGGACGTTCTGATTGAGGGCCGTGCCCCCCCCGGTCAGGTAATTGTAGTCATAGGCATGCAGGCTGAAGTCCTGCACCATCACCTTGGGCACCCCGAAGATCGCCCAGCCCACGCGCCCGAGTTCCTCGAGATCCTCGGCGCTCTGCCCCTCGGTGCCCAGGGTCTGACCGAACCCGGTCGTGATGGATGAACTGCTCGACACCTCGTTCTCGAGCCCGTGCGTGTAACTGATGTCCGCCTTGTCTTCCACCTCGAACACGTGTTTCAATCCCGCGTGGACCTCCAGCCCGGCGGAGAACATGGTGGTCTTGTCCCACGACTGGGTGTGCTCGACCTTCGTCCCCTGCGACTGACCGTATTCCACATTGGAGAGGCCTGCAACCTCACTGGGTATCGGGTCGTTGGGCGCAAAGGGGGGCGAACCGAGAATGATGCCATACAGGGACCAGTAATCCCGGAGGGTGGCCGCATCCTCCTCGCTTTCCGGCATGCCGGTGTCCGTGCTCGTCCCGCCCCAGTCCCCGCAGCTCTTCGACGGCGTGGCCTGATTGATGGGAACCATGAAGTCGGAGGTGCCGGCGAAGGCATGGTCCCCCGAATCCGTGCGGTAGTGCACCACGAGGGTCTGCTGCCTCGCCTGGGTGGAGAGGTGAGACGCATCGCAGGCCACCGTGTACCAGGGATAGGTCCAGACTTCACTCAGGCTGTCCCCGCCCGAGAAGGTATAGGAATCCAGCCGCCAGCTTCCCTTCGGTTCGGCGGTGCTGTAGGTGAACTCGGCCTTGCGGATCCGTGCAGGTCCGCTGCTCGTGGTGGTTTTTATGAAAAGCTGGATCGCAGGCGTTTTCGCCCCGGCGGCAAACCCCGCGACGGCGCCCAGGGTGCCGACCTGCAGGGAGACGGGGCCATACGCCCAGCCGTTGTATGGGACGGCAAGCGTACTCGGAAAGTCGGAGCCGCTACCGATCTGGCCGTTCCAGCTGGCTGCGGAGATCTTCGTGTAGTAGTTGGCCGGCCCATAGACGAGGTCGGGGGAGCCGTAGACGATCAGGATCCTGGGATCCGAGTCGGGCGGGTAGTACGTGACGGCATCCAACGGCTGGTAAGCCCCGCCCGGCTTCAGGGACGCATAACCGGTCCAGTTGACCCCGTCCCCGCTCGTGTAGGTCCCCGAGTCAGTGAAGACATAGAGCATGTTGTTGAAGACGGTGATGGCGGCCCCGGCACCGGCCCCTTCCGAGTCGAGGTCGGTGCGCACCGAACCCAGCCGTTTCAGGGTGCCCCAGGCGTTCTTGGTCAGGTCGAAGTAGCAGACATAGGCGTACATGGCCGTGCCCTGGCAGCTGGAGTGGGAGGTGTAGGAATAGAAGATCTTGTTGTCGAAGATGGCGAGGCCGCTCGCGTTCATGTACTTGTAGGAAACGCACCAGCCGCTGTTATGCGGGCTTTCGGCGCGCACGAAGACCCAGTCGCCGGCAGCGGGATCTCTCGGTTGACCGGCAACATGGTAGATATTGCCTCCGAGCCATATCCGGTGGACCTTGCCGTTGACGTAGACGGCACGGCCCGGCAAGCTGGCCCATGCTCCAGACCAACACAGCAGGAGCGCAGCGGCCAGAAGCGCTGAACCCACGAACACACGGTGTAGACATACCCTCATTCCATGCCCTCCCTGTATTGAAGATACCCTGTTTACTGTGCCTGCAGCGGGCCCAACGCCCATCCGCCGCCTTGCTCACGTCTTGCTTGAAACATGTTGAAGAACCTTCCGGCCTTTTTGGCGCCGATACTCGGATGGGCGCCCGGGCCGGGGGTGTACCTGGCATGCTTGGACTGTTTCGTGGAGACACGATAACCGGCGTTCATTCAACTGCCGTACCATGTGTCAGCTACCTTCCTCAATAATCTTGCTTTGGTCTTTATTGAAGAAAAAGCTCTTCGAATCCGAAAACACAAGTTTTTCGACATAGGCTCAGCGCTAATCTTGTTTCGGTCACAAAGAATAGAGGTCACTGACGATGCTGCCGGACATCAAATTCGATGCAAACTTCTATGATATTGAAAATCTTACTTTATCAAAGGACAGGATTCCGTCGGGCAAGCCAAGCAGACCTGCGATATTCTCGGCTAAGTCGATAACTGTCAGGTCAGTGTCTGTGCCACCCATGCTCGGGATGGGCTTGCAGATCATAAAAGGAGACCAATCCGCATCACGGCCGGGCTCCTGCACAGTCAGGGGGGCATATTTGTCTTCCCGTGGCCTGAACGCCTCGGGGTTATTGCCTAGGTTCACAGAAGGTATCAGGACCGCCGCTTTTCAAAGATCCTTCTCTGACCCGTGCCGACCGTTAGGATTAGACCAAGCTCCGGCGGCGGGATCGCCGCCGAGCGTGAGAGGATTTCTTATGCAATTTTTCTATATCATGTTAAGCGCTATCATTGAAAATAAAAAATAGGAGCTTGCATGATCGACAAATGGTCATGGGAAAGCTGCGTTGGCGGAAATTCAATTTCAATGCTAGAGAGCGGTTAGAATAGTGCTGTTGCAGGGGGTCAATCTTCGGTTGGCATTTCGGCACGCCGCCTTTTTTCGAGGCCGGGGGGGCGAATTTGGTGATTTTTGGGAAGGCCCTTGAGGGATGACCCTCTGACCCGCCCAGGTTGGACAAAAAGGTGGACAAAAAAAGGACTTAGAGGGTTTCCCTAAGTCCTTGATCTTGCTGGTGGGCCGTGCGAGGATCGAACTCACGACCAACGGATTAAAAGTCCGCTGCTCTACCAAACTGAGCTAACGGCCCGACGAAAAATTTAATCTAGCAAGTCACCGCCGGTATGTCAAAAGTTTTTTGGGCGAAGCGGGGCACTTGCGGGCGTCGCTGGGTTTCAGGGGTCTTGGGGCGTTCACGAAGGAAGCCGGTGTAGTGCATCAGCAGGACCCCTGCGCGGTTGCGCGATTACGTTCCAGGACCGGGCTGCCGGAATCGAGGGCCTCGCGGATGAGCGCCAGTTCTTCGGTGTTTGGCGGATAAGGATAGTTCCACTGCTGCACGTCGGGGAGGCAGTTCCCGAACGGGCGGTTGCAGGCGACCTCGCCGTCGGGGCCGAGGCAGCCGGTCGTCATGAAGGGGGTGCCGAGCGAGATGACACGGTCGCGTTCCTCCGGTGAAAGGCCGAAATCCGTGATCCGCCCCGATGGCGAAAAATGCATCTGGCTGTGGCTGCTCAGATCATTCTCTATCAGGTAGCGCGCGAGCTGGATCCTGAGGTAGGTGTCCCAGGCCGGCTGCGGCCGGTTGCCCAGCGCGGAGCCTTCCTCGGCAAAGAAGGAAAAGAGGTGGTTCACGACCCCTTTGCGCCACAAGCGATCCATGAGGGAGACCATCTCCTCCTCGGTCTCGCCCATGCCCACCATCAGGTGTGCGCCAACGTTCAGCGGGCCGAAGATGGTCAGGGCCTGATCGAGGGCGCGCCAATAGATCTCCCAGCGATGGGGGCCGGAGACGGCCTTGCCGCGGTAGCGGTCGAAGAGCTCGGGCGTGGCGAGGTCGATGGCGATGCCGATCTTGTCGGCGCCTGCCTCGTGCATGCGACCGAAATCCTCCTCCTTCATGATCGTGGGACTGATCAGGATGGAGATGGGCAGGGTTGTTTCATGGCTGAGGCGCTCCGTCATCTCGAGCGTGGCGCGGGTGCATTTGCCGTTGGTGATCATAGAGATGCAGGTGCGCTGCACGAAGCGGGGGGCGCGATTGATCGCTGCGATGATTTCATCCATGGAGAAGACAGGCCACTCGACGTGAATGAAGCTTTTCTCGCGGTAGGTGCCGGGGCGTCTTTTAGCCAGGCCGCAATAGGCGCAGTTGGCCGCGCAGCCCTCGGGGTAGTGCACCAGAAGATTCACGCAGCGGTTTACCGCGCCACGGTACATCCGCCCGCGCATCAGATCGAGGGAGATCGCCGTGGCTTGGCTCATCTTGGCAACAGCAGGACTTTCTTCTTTTTTCATGGCATTAAATCGATGCTTTAAAGCTGAATATCAAGTTTTGCGGGCGCGCCGGATGCTTACAGGCGGACCTGATTTTCTTTGGCCTTGAGGATCGCCGTTGTGAGCGTCGGCAAATCGATGCCGTGGATCATGTCGTCCCGCCAGACCTCGGTCAGTTTCTGCTGAATCGCCTCGGGGCGGGCCGAGGACCATTTAAGGGCGTCCTCGAGCCGTTTGATGTCCGCGGAGGTCGAGAAGAAATCTCCGGTGATCAACACCTGCTCGATGGCGGCTCCCGAAAGGGAGAGATAGACTTCCAGCAGCCCTCCGGGCGTTTTCATCTGCCCCACCCCCATGCGGACGCGCGGATGCCTGTGGGAAAAAATCCACTCATCCTGGGTGTATCGCTCCTCGATGAAGCGGTCGATCGTCTCTTTTTCCCAGCCGTCCGGCTCGTCCTGCCGGAAGGTGATGCCGAACTCTTCTTCGAAGGCCTTTTCGACGGCGCGCATCACCTCGGCCATCGAAAGATCCGACCCGCTTTCCTGGGCGAGGGTCGTCATCCGCTGGCTGAAGCAGTTGTAACCCTTGTCCTGAAGCTTGATCAGAGGCGTATTCATGATGTCGATCATGAGCTCGACATCGAAGTCGACCAGGAGGCTGGTGTGAAACAAGAGGCTTTTGCCGGCATCGGCAGCAGCCGAAAGACCGGCGACCTTGCGCCCGCCCACCTCGAGATCGTTCTTCGGCTTGAAATATGCGGGAACGTCGAAGGACCCGACGGCGTTCGCCAAGACGCGGCTGAGGGATTCGAATACCCCGCCGACCCCTTTTTTGAGGCCCGGGTAGTCCACATCGATGCCCAGGCCGAGGGCCAGGATCCGCGGCCCCATGATGACGGTGCCGCCGCCGGTGCTGCGCCGGTTGAATTCAACCCCGCGCGCCCGGCAGCGGTCAAGTTTGAGGGCCGCCTCGATGTCCTGATACTTTCCGACGATCACCGAGGGAACGAAGGTGTACAGGTGCAGGATCGGAGGAGACTGATGATTCGCCACCGACTGGGGCAAGGTGTCGTCGATCGCGAGTCCCTCCGCCGTCGAGAGAGACCGCGAGAGTTCTTTAAACAATCGCCAGGAACGGACCATGGGTTCTTAAATCAGGCCTTGGCCTTTTCCTCCTCGGCGCGTTTGATCTCACCTTCGACGAACTCCACGACCTTAGCTCCCTGCATGAGCTTGGGCAGTTCATCGTCGAGGGCGGAGGCCTCGATGGTGAGGATCCAGCCCTTGCCGTAGGGATCGGTGTTGATGAGGCTGGTGTCTTCCTCGAGGTCTTCGTTGATCTCGACGATCTCACCGGAGACCGGGGCGACCAGTTTGCCGATCCACTTGCGCGACTGGATCTTGCCGCAAACCTCTCCCTGGCTCACTTCCTCTTCTTCTTCCGGAAGGTCCACAAAGACGACGTCTCCGGCTTCCTTCTGGAAAAAATCGGTCATGCCCACGGTGACCTTGTCGCCGTCGACGCGGGCCCAGCTGTGGTCCTCGCTGTAGTAGAGGTCGTCAGGCATGTTGTAGCCCTTGATGTCCGCCATGTTCTTACCCTCCTTGCATTCTTGATTGCACGAATTCTAAGGTTGTGGCACTTCCACCTGTCCGAGCCGGGAGGCCCTTTTCAGGCGGCCTGGTCGGCCTGCGCCCCCGCTCCCTGACATTCGGCCGGGGGTGCGTGTACTGCCGGGCCATGTGGATCCGATCCCGAGAAGGGCCTCGGAAGCGGCGTCGGGTACCACTCGGCGCAATCCCCCGCCGCACGAGGCCAGGCATCCGGGCTTCCGCACGAAACGCCGCTGGGTGACGGGTTCCCTGCGGGTGGCCAGCAGCATCGGCCGATCTTCCAGTGGAAAAGTTTCTAGCAGCACAGAGGCCAGAAATCAAGTACATTCAGGCGCGGTCCGAAATGCTCAAGAGCGGTCTTCGAATCGGGCGCGGACGGTCCTGGCGTGCAGCGGAAGCCCTTCGGCCTCCGCGAGTGTCACAACGGTCTCTTTCAAGCCGGCCAGACCTTCCTTACTCAGATACTGAAAGGTGGGCTTCTTGATGAAGTCATCCACCGAGAGCCCTGAGAACATCCGGGCGCACTGCCCGGTCGGGAGCACATGGTTGGTGCCCGAGGCATAGTCCCCGACAGGGACCGGTGCGTAGTTCCCGAGGAAGATCGAGCCCGCGTGGCGAATCCCTTGCAGGGTCAGGAACGGATCGCGCGTCATGATCTGCAGGTGTTCGGGGGCGTATTCGTTCGCGAAGGCGACGGCCTCGCCGATGGATGCCGTCGTGAGGATCCTCCCGTTGCGGCGGATCGAAACTTCGATGATTTCTTTGCGGGGGAGATCATCGAAGGCGGCCTCGACCGCCTTGGCGACGTTCTCCGCCAGGGAGGCGGACGGCGTCACGAGCAGGGCGGCCGAATCCGGGTCGTGCTCGAGCTGTGAGAGCAGATCGACGGCCACGAGCTCGGGGTCCGCGGTCTCATCGGCGAGGATCAGGGCCTCGCTCGGTCCGGCGGGGGAATCGATATCGACCCGCCCGTACACCAGCATCTTGGCGGCTGTCACGTACTTGTTGCCGGGGCCGACGATCTTGTCGACCCGCGGGACCGAGGCCGTCCCGTAAGCCATGGCTGCGATTCCCCAGGGGCCGCCGATCTTGAAGATGCGACGGCAGCCGGCAAGGCGGGCCGCCGCCAGGGTCACGGGGTTGACCTGCATACCGGGGCCCGCCGGGGTCGTGGCGATGATCTCTTCTACACCGGCAACCCGGGCCGGGATGATGGTCATCAGAGTCGTGCTCGGGTAGGCCGCCCGGCCGCCCGGGATGTAGCAGCCCACCCGTTCGATCGGGCGCGTGATGCGCCCGGCGAGGATGCCCTCGGCCACGTAAGTCGACCACATCTCGCGCTCGCGCTGCGCCTCGTGGAAGCGCGTGATATTCGCCGCGGCGGCGCGGAGGGCCTCCATGACCGAGGGGGCTACCTTTGCGACGGCGGCATCGATTTCGGCGGGAGCGGCCTCCAGGTCGCCCGGCCGGACGTCCGGCTCGAACTCGCGGCTCATGTCGACGAGCGCCTCATCCCCGCGGTTCCTGACGTCCTCCACGATCTTTCGCATGTCTTCGTAGACGGCCGAGATATCGGCCATCGAGCGGTCGAGGATCGCAGCGCGCTCCTCCGGACCGAGCGAAGCCAGTGGCTTGGGTGTGATCATCATCTCTCGAAAAATCTCCTTGCGTTGCAATGGTCTCTGATCGAAGATCGAAGCGGGTTCCGGGCCTCGCCATAAGGGCGGGAGGCTCGGAGATCCGGTTCGGCTCCCCGGGCTGATCACGGGGGCAGCGCCGGCTGACACCGGGTGGGACAGCCCGCCCTGGACGATGTTTTCCGCGGGATGCGCGGCGCATGGCTCCATCTTCCGGCCTTCGAGTGGATTTCCAGCTGGAGCCGGGCGTAACAGGCAGGGCCTTCAGCCGGTGTCCCGATCCGCGAAAAAGTCGTGGAGGGCGTCGACCGTGCTCTGAAACGCGAGATCGCCCCAGGGGATCTCTTCCCGCGAGAACCAGCCCACTTCGCTAGTTTCGTCATCGGGGTGGAAGTCCCCGTCCACCGGGGAGGCGATAAAGACCAGAACGACGTTCGGCTGCCCCTCGTAGGAATAGACGCCGAAAAGTCGTTCGATGCGGCTTCTGAGCCCGCATTCTTCCAAGGTCTCCCGGACGGCCGCCGCCTCAACCTTTTCCCCTCGGTCCGCGTAGCCGCCCGGCATGACCCATTTGCCCTTTTCGGGCTGAATGGCTCGCCGCAGGAGAGCGATCCGCGCTCCTTTCCTGAGGATTGTGCAGGCGACCAGTTTGGGGTCCTGGTAGAGGACGAAGCTGCAGGCGGTGCACACCAGACGCGCCGGCTCGTTCACCTTCAGGTGCTTGCGTTCGAGGGGCCCGCCGCAGACCGGACAGAACCGGAAAGGGCCGAAATGCGCCTCATAGAGGGACTGAATCACGGATTCCATGAAATGCCCCCTTCATCACCGGCCGAGGGCGGGCGGGGATGCTTTCCGAAAGATACCCGCACCGCCCGGCTGAGCCAGACGAAATCCGCCATGCCGCGTTCGAGAACGAGATCCGAAGCGGCGGGATAGGGGAGAACGACGGCAGCATCCGACGGAGCGCGTTCGACGGTGCGCTCTGGAACGCCGAAGCCGTATTTCAGGTGGCCGTTGCCGGCGAAGACCGCAATCCGCGCTGCGGGGTTTTCGAGTTTGAAGCGCGCGATGTTTTCCGCCATGGTGTCCTCCCAGACGCATTGCGCCTGGTAAAAGCGCTCGAAGTCCTCCCCCCGGCCGTGCGCGGCATGGAGCGGAAAAACCGCCTGGACGTACTCCCGGTGCGCCTCCCGGGTCAGATCGATTTCGGGGGCGATCTGCGCTCTTTCTTCCGTAGAAAGGCTTTCGATACCCGTGCGCGCCACCTTTTTGACGATTTCGCGCGGGGCGTTGATGGCGAGGATGCGCCCCTGCTTCGCCCGTACGAGGTCCAGAAGAGGGCGGTAGTAGTGATAGGGGAAGCCCCATTCGGCATCCCACTGGGCCTCTTCGAGAAAGGCCGCCTCATCCAGGTCTCCGGCAAGATAGCGGTCGAGGGCCTCCTGCTGAGTCGTCTGAAAGCATTCCATGGCGATCACCGGGTGGGCCTCGCCGTGGATCCAGCGCTGGAGGATTTGAACCTGCATCAGGTGGTGCTCCGGATCGCTGTGAACCTCGCCGATGAAGAGCAGATCCTTGTGTTGAAGCGCCTCCATCATCGCCTCGAAGCCCACCGCGGCGCCGGCCTCGAGATCGATGATTTCCCCGGGCTTGAAGAGGGTCTCGCTGCCCTCCACTTTGACCGTTACGGGCTTCATCAGCGGCCTGCGCGCGGCGCACCCGGTGGAAAGCAGGATACCTGCGAAGAGCATTCCCGCAAAGGCGACGTGGACGGTGCTTTGCTTCAACATCACACTCCCGATCAGCTTCATGGAAAAGGGCGGCGGCAATGAACTTGACTGCCAGCATCCTTATCATTTAGGTTAGCGGGTGTCTATCCCTAAAAAGAGATTGCGGCGCTTCCAGAGGTCGACCGCATGATAACGGATCCGGGAGCGAGAAGAAATATGCAAACCAAGGCCGCTGAACAAGACCCTCTCAAAGGTTATCCCCACGAGATCATTCTCAAGGATGGGACCGGTGTCACCCTGCGCTGCCTTCGGCAGGGCGACGAGGAAGCTCTCGCGGAGATGTTCCGGCATTTTTCCGCGGATGAACTCTGGTTTTTGAACGACGATGTGACCGAGCCGGCCGTGATCCGGAACTGGATCCGGCACCTCGATCCTGTCCGCATCGTCTCCATCGTGGCGTGTCTCGAAGGGCGGATCATCGGCAATGCCGCCCTGATGCGCAAGCGCTTCGGTGCGAAGAGCCACATCGGGAAGATTCGGATTATGGTGGACCCGGCCTTCCGGGAACGGCGCCTGGGGACCTGGATGCTCCTCGACCTCATCAACCTCGGGATGTCCATGGGGCTCAAGGCACTGGTCATCCGCCTGGTGCCGGACCGGGACCTGATGGTTATCGACGGGGTCAGGAAGCTCGATTTCCAGGAAAAGGCGGTCTTGAAGGACTATGTCCTGGACCGTTCGGGGCAGGCCCACGATCTTCTAATCATGATGAAGCACCTGCCGTCCCGGTGGAACCCATTCTGAACATGACCCAGCAGGAGACCGTCGCCAGGGACGGGCTCGATCCCAAGCGGCTGCAGGAGATCCTGCCGGATGCACCCGGGGTCTATCTCTTCAGGGATTCCGGCGGGCGCGTCATCTACGTCGGCAAGGCCAAACGTCTCCGAAAGCGCGTCCTCTCTTATTTCAAGCCGCTCGATGAGCTTCCCCGGAAGACCGCCCACCTCATGGAGCGGGCCCGGGGCCTCGACACCCTCCTCACCGCTACGGAGAACGAGGCCTTCATCCTCGAGGCGAGCCTCATCCGCAAACACGCCCCTCGCTACAACATCATCCTGCGCGACGACAAGCGCTACCCGAGCGTGCGCCTGGATCCGCGGGAGCGTTTCGCACGCCCGTTCATCGTCCGGAAGACCCGCAAGGACGGTGCCTGGTACTTCGGGCCGTTCTCTTCCGCGAACGCGGTCAGGGAGACCCTTCGGGTGATCGACCGGGTCTTTCTGCTCCGCAAATGCCGGAACCGTGAGGTGCCGAAACGCTCGAGGCCCTGCCTGAACTACCAGATGGGGCGGTGCCTCGGGCCGTGCTGTCTGCCGGTCGACGAGGGGGAGTACCGCCGGATCGTCGACCGGGTCCGCCTCTTTCTGGAAGGGCGGAGCACGGAACTCGTCGCTCAGCTCCAACAGGAGATGCGGCAGGCGGCCGATGCCCTGGACTTCGAGAAGGCGGCGAGGCTTCGCGATCAGATCGCCGCCATCGAGCGCACGGTGGAGCGCCAGCATGTGGTCTCGACCCGTTTCGAGAACCAGGATGTCGTCGGCCTCGCCGTTCGGGGGCATCTCTTTCAGATGGTCGTGCTCTTCATCAGGAACGGGGTCCTGGTCGGAAGCCGCCCCTATCTCATCCGCGAAAAGGAGGGCGATCGAGCCGAGGTTCTCGAGGCCTTTCTGAAACAGTTTTACGCCCAGGAATCCTTCATCCCGAAGCGGATCCTGGTCCCTGAAGCGGTGGGCGATCAGGAGGCTATCGAGAATTGGCTTTCCCAGGAGGCCTCGACCCGTGTCCGGATTTTGCGGCCGCAGCGCGGCGAGAACCTGAGGCTCGTCGAGATGGCTGCCGCCAATGCGGAGAGCGTCCTCGAGGCGCGCCTGAAACAGGAGCACGAGGACCTCGTGCTGATGGTGAAGGATGCCCTGGCGCTCGAGGGCGCACCGCACGTCATCGAAGGGCTCGACATCTCGAACTTCCACGGCCACGCCCCGGTCGGGACGATCGTGGCCTTCGTGGACGGGATCCCTCACCGGCCCGGATACCGGAGCTACCGGATCAGGAATGTCGAGGGGATCGACGATTACGCGATGATGGGCGAACTCGTCGCGCGCCGGATGGAAAAGACCCCCTGGCCCGATCTTTTCCTGGTCGACGGCGGCAAGGGGCATCTCGCAGCCGTGCGGGCGGTCATCGAGCGTTCAGGAAAGACGCACCCCGAGCTGCGCCGCCCCGAGGCCGTTTCGATCGCCAAGCCCGATGAGGCGCGCCACGAGCGGTACGACAAGCTCTACGTCCCCGGGCGGAAGAATGCGATCCAGCTTCCGGGTGATCATCCCGTTCTGCTGCTGATGATGCACATCAGGGACGAGGCGCACCGCCGAGCGATCGGGCACCACCAGAAGCTGCTCGCCCGCCGCATGCACGCGTCGATCGTGGATGCCGTTCCCGGTGTCGGCAAAGCGCGCAAAGCGGCTCTGCTTAAACGCTTCCGGGATGTCGAGGCGCTCATGGAGGCGTCGGTCGAGGAGTTGGCGGCCGTTCCGGGCATCTCCGGCCCGCTTGCGGGTGAGATCAAAACGTTCCTGGAGCGGTTGCGGGTCGAATCCGGCCTGTCCCGTCGCGATGAAGGCCCCGGCCCTGAAGCCGCGGGGGATTGATCTTTTATAGGCCACGACGCATGAGGGCTTGCATTTTCGGGGCTAAAATTCTTTAATGAGAGGTTGACTTTTGGACGGGAAATGATTTCCCGGGAGAACCCGGTTTCCAATCCGGAAATGAGGATTTTTCTTCACACCCTTCGGGTGCTCAGTCCCACCGCTCCGCGGCGGGTCCCGGTTTGGCCAATATCAAGGTACTCAAGCGTTTGCGCGGAGGCGACCTGCAGGTCGCGGCACAAGCAAACGTGCAGATTGACGTCGAGATTGGCCAAAAAGACCATTTCCGGATCGAAACCAAATATATATTCGGATGGAGGCGGGCTGGGAGTGTCGACCGGTTCATCAGCCCAGGTCCTTCAGGCGTATGCCCGGCCGAGCCGCTGAAGCCGCGGCGCGGTATCTTTGCCATCGCGTGACACTGCGTGCGCGGTGTGTGGAAGGAAGTTATGTTCGGAAAAATCATCAAAGGCATCTTCGGCAGTCAGAACGAACGCGAACTGAAGCGTATCGCACCCATCGTAGCGCGCATCAATGAGCTGGAACCTTCGATTCAGAAACTGACCGACGACGAACTGCGCGGAAAGACCGCAGAATTCAAAGAGCGTCTGAGCCAGGGTGCGGCCCTCGACGACCTTCTGCCCGAGGCCTTTGCCGTGGTCCGCGAGGCGTCGGTGCGGGTCCTCGGCATGCGGCACTTCGATGTGCAGTTGATCGGCGGGGTGGTCCTGCACCGCGGCAAGATCGCCGAAATGAAGACCGGTGAAGGCAAGACCCTCGCCGCGACGCTGCCCCTGTACTTGAACGCGCTCACCGGCCGGGGTGTGCACCTCGTGACGGTGAACGATTACCTGGCCCGGCGCGACGCCGAATGGATGGGAGGAATCTACCGCTTTCTGGGTTTGACCGTCGGGGTGATCGTGCATGGAATGAACGATGCCGAACGGAAGCAGGCCTATGCCTGCGACATCACTTACGGGACCAACAACGAGTTCGGGTTCGACTACCTGCGCGACAACATGAAATTCGATCCGGTGGACCTGGTTCAGCGTGATTATTATTACGCGATCGTGGACGAGGTGGACAGCATCCTGATCGACGAGGCGCGCACCCCGCTCATCATCAGCGGTGCCGTCGAACACAGCGAGAACAAGATCTACAGCGAGGTGAAGCCCCTCGTCATCCATCTGAAGAAGAAGCAGGGGACCGAGATCCGCGCCCTCCTGGCCGAGGCGCGCCGGCGGCTGGAGGAAGGGGACCTGGGCGAGAAGACGATCGAGATCCTGGTGCAGATCAAGCGCGGAGACCCCAAGAACCCGACCTACCTCGGCATCCTGGCCGAGCAGCCCGCGCTCAAGAAGGAGATCGACCGGCTGGAGAACCTCTACAGCGCGCAGAAGATGCTCGGCGACCTGGATCAGATCCTCTACTGCACGATCAACGAGCGGAGCAACGCGGTCGAATTGACCGACAAAGGCATCAAACTCCTTTCGAGCGGAAATCTCGGGGAGTTCGTCATGCCCGACATGGATGAGGAAAGCCGCGGGATCCAGGCGAGCGAAACGCTCAGCGAGGAAGAAAAGGTCGAGCGCATCAAGGAGCTCGAGGAGAACTATATCCGGTCCTCCGAGCTCCTCCACGCCACGCAGCAGATGATCAAGGCCTACTGGCTCTTCGAGAAGGACGTCCACTACGTCATCAAGGAAGACCAGATCATGATCGTGGACGAGTTCACCGGCCGGATGATGCCGGGCAGGCGCTGGAGCGACGGCCTGCACCAGGCGGTGGAGGCGAAGGAGGGGGTCTCGGTGGCCGGCGAGAATCAGACGTTAGCGACGATCACCTTCCAGAATTTTTTCCGGATGTACGAGAAGCTTGCCGGCATGACCGGCACCGCCGACACGGAGGCGGCGGAGTTCCAGAACATCTACAAGCTCTCCGTCGCGGTGATCCCCACCAACCGGAAGATGATCCGGAAGGACTTCGCCGATGCGATCTACAAGACCGAGCGGGAGAAGTTCAAGGCCGTCGTGGACGAAATCACCGAACTCTACCAGAAGGGCCAGCCGGTGCTGGTGGGTACGATCTCGATCGAAAAGTCGGAGATGCTGAGCAAGATGCTCAAGCGCAGCGGAGTCCCGCACTCGGTTTTGAACGCCAAGCACCACGAGAAGGAGGCGGAGATCATCGCCCAGGCGGGGCAGGCCAGGACGGTCACCATCTCGACGAACATGGCCGGCCGTGGAACCGACATCGTTCTGGGCGAGGGGGTGCGGGAGCTCGGCGGCCTTCACATCCTCGGCACTGAACGTCATGAGAGCCGCCGGATCGATAATCAGCTCCGCGGCCGGGCCGGGCGGCAGGGCGACCCGGGCAGTTCGCGCTTCTACTTGTCCCTTGAAGACGATCTCCTGCGGATCTTCGGATCGGAGCGGATCTCCTCGATCATGGGGCGCCTCGGTATGGAAGAGGGTGAGCCGATCGAACACGGGCTCATCTCCAAGGCCATCGAGAACGCGCAGAAGAAGGTGGAGGCGCACAACTTCGACATCCGCAAGCATCTCCTCGAGTACGACGACGTCATGAACAAGCAGCGGGAGATCATCTACGCTCTGCGGCGCGACGTGCTGAAAGGGGAGGGGCTCGCGGGCATCATCGATACGATGATCGAGGAGCGGATCGAGGCCCTGGTCGAGCAGTATATCGACCCCAAGGAACATGCGGAGGGCTGGAATGTCCAGGGCCTTAGCGACCACGTCATCCGGGTTTTCGGCTTCAGGCCGAAGATTACGGAAAAGGACATGACCGAAGAGGCCTTCGACAGCCTCAAGCCCGAGGACGTGCTCGACCTCATCAAAGAGCAGGCGCGCACAGCCCTCGACGAGCGGCGTGAGCTTCTCGGGGCGGAGGACTTCGAGCGGCTGGAGCGGCTGATCATGCTCCAGATCATCGACACGCGCTGGGTCGATCACCTCCAGGACATGGAGCACATGAAGGAGGGGATCGGACTCAGGGGATACGGCCAGTTGGATCCCCTCCGGGAGTATCAGAAGGAGGGGTTCGCCTTGTTCGAGGGTTTGATGGACCGCATCCGGGAGGAGACCCTGGGGACGCTCTTCAAACTGCAGTTCGTCAGGCGGCAGGCAGAGCCCCCGCCGCAGAAAAAGAGGCAGCTCCAGATGAGCCACGGAGGCGGGGGGGAGAGCGCCAAGCCGGCCACGGTCCGGCGGCAGACCGCCAAAGTGGGCCGGAACGATCCCTGCCCCTGCGGGAGCGGCAAAAAGTACAAGAAATGCTGCGGTGCCGGTCTTTGAGAGGCGGACCACTGCTGAAGCGAGGGTGTTCCCGGCCGGTCTGCTGATGGAAAAGACCTGGATGGACAAGAAAAGGAGGCCTTCCCGTCTGCACTGACGGCGAAGGTTGACGGCGATCTACTGAGAGACGGTATGAACGAAGGGGCGGAACCGCGCAGCGGGGCGTCTTGCAGAGGTGAGAGGAATGAACGATGATGAAATGATGGTGCAGGGTTTCAGATTCTCAGCCGTATCAGCGGGGTTGAGGAAAAAGCCTGGGCTCGACCTGGCGCTGATCTTCTCCGACCAGGATACGACCACGGCCGCCGGGATGTTTACGACCAACCGAGTCAAAGCCGCTCCTGTCCAGTTGGACCAGGAGAGGGTCCGGACGGGCGCCGCCCGTGCGATTATCGCCAATGCAGGGAATGCCAACGCCTGTTCGGGACGTGAGGGCATGGAGGCGGCCCGGCGTTCAGCCGAGATCCTGGCGGCGAGTGTCGGATTGAAACCGGAGGAGGTGTTGGTGGCATCCACCGGAGTGATCGGGCAGGTGCTTCCGCTATCACGCATCGAAAAGGCCCTGCCGGAACTGATTGGTGGACTGGACCCGCGCGGAGCCCCGAAGGCGGCCGAGGCGATCATGACCACCGATTCTTTCCCGAAGCTCAGCCGCTTCACGGGAGAGGCCGGGGGCAAGCCCTTTACGATTCTGGGAATGGCCAAGGGTGCGGGGATGATCATGCCCGACATGGCAACGATGCTCTGTTTCGTGGTGACCGATCTCCGCATCGAGACCCTGGCGCTGAGATCCGCCCTCCGAGCGGCGGTCCAGAAGACCTTCAACCGGATCACGGTCGACGGAGACACGAGCACGAACGACACGGTGCTGATCCTGGCGAACGGCCTTGCAGGGAACGGTCCCCTGGGGGAGACCGGTGAACTCGCCTTCCGCGCTGGTCTGACAGAAGTGCTGGGCGAATTGGCTGAGATGATCGTACGCGACGGCGAGGGCGCGAGCAAACTCGTCCACATCCGTGTGAAAGGTGCAGTGGACGAGGGTCAGGCGCTTCTGGCCGCAAGGACGGTGGCCAATTCTCCGCTCGTCAAGACCGCCTTCTACGGCCAGGACCCCAACTGGGGGCGCATCATGGCGGCGCTCGGCCGGTCGGGCGTGATCATGCAGGAGGAACGCGTGGACATCTGGGTCGATGATGTTCAGATCGTAGCCGCTGGATTGGGGCTCGGGGCGGAGGCCGAGGCCCGGGCGGCCGAGAAGATGCATGAGAAGTCTTTCGACGTAATGGTGGATCTTCACATGGGGCGCGCGGAAGAGCGGGTCAGCACCTGCGACCTCACCCATCAGTACGTCAGCATCAACGCCGATTACCGGACCTGATTCGGGCCGCCCGGCACTTGCCGTTTCTACGGCTGGATGAGGTGTGGAAGGCTCGCTCGACTGGAAGAACGGCACCGGCAGAGGGCAACCCGGGGTTTTTCCGGTGCGGGTCGGCGAGCAAGGGGGATGAAGGAGAAAAGGCATCGCAATGGAGAAGAACGCGATTGAATGCGCTGTGGTCATGGCGGGGGGTTCCGGGACGCGCTTCTGGCCGATGAGCCGGGCGCTGAAGCCGAAGCAGTTCCTGCCGGTCACCGGCGGCGAGGCCCTGCTTGTCGAGACCTGCAACCGTTTGAACCCGATCATGGGGGATGAACGGATCGTGGCGGTCCTTGGTGAGAGTCATCTTTCCGAGGCGAGGGCATGCCTGGGGGAGCGCCCGATTCATCTGATCGGGGAACCGGTCGGCAGGAACACGGCTCCCTGCATTGCGCTCGGGGCCTTTTACGCCCGGTGGCGGGGCGTCCGGGGACCCATCGCGTTCCTGCCCGCCGATCATCACATCGGGGACCGGCAGTCCTTCCTCGATGCGCTGTGCGTCGCGGGGCGGAAGAGCCTTTCAGGCGGTATCGCAACGCTGGGGGTCGTGCCCGACCGGCCCGAGACGGGGTACGGGTATATCCGCCGCGAGGGATCGGGCTTGAAAGGTTCGGGGGAAGGGGTTTACCGGGTTGCGGCATTTGTGGAAAAACCCGCCCTCGCAGATGCCAAAAGCTATGTTGCGAGCGGTGAATACTATTGGAATGCGGGCGTCTTCGTCGCGACGGCGGAGACGCTGCTGAAGGAGGTCGAGCGGCATCTGCCGGCGCTCTACAAGGCCCTTTCCCGTCTCGAAGGGGCGTTCGGGCGCGAGGGTTTCGCTGAAAGACTCGGAGAGGTCTATGGGACGATAGAGGGGATCTCGTTCGATTACGGCGTCATGGAAAAGCCCGGGGTAGACGCTTATGTCGTTCCTTGCCGCTGCGATTGGAGCGATGTCGGCTCATGGGCCTCCCTTTACGCACTCCGGTCTACATCGCATGATGCCGAGGGCAATCTGGCGGATGCCGACGCGGTTCTGATCGACTGCCGGGGTTCGTTCGTCCAGGCATCCGGGAAGAAGATTGTCGCCTGCCTCGGGCTCGAAGACGTTCTGGTCGTGGATACGCCCGATGCCCTCCTGGTCACACGCCTCGATCGATCGCAGGATATCCGTAGGATCGTGGATGCCTTGAAGGCTAAAGGAAGGGACGGTTTCTTATAGTCCGCTCGCCTTGCGCTGCAGGCGCGCCAATATTACGGGCATGGATTTTTCCTGGGAGCGCAGGGTCATGCGGCGCGCCTCGATCTCCCAGGATTCGGAGAGGCGCTGGAAAAAGGCCATGCTCGTCCGCCGCATCCCCTCAGCGAGGATGACCTCCCCCCCGGGTTTGAGAAACGTTTTGAACAGGCGTTCGAGCGGTTCGAAATCCCTTTCGCTGTAAACCACCTCTGAGCCGACGATCAGATCGAAGGGCCCTCCCAGGTCGGGGCGGTGCCAATCGAGACGCTGAATCTTGAGTTTTTCGCCGGAATCTGATAAGTTCAGTTGAGCGTTTGCTTGAGCGAACGCGAGCGCATCGGGGTTGTACTCCGTCATGGTGACACGGTGGCCGAAGGATGCCGCCACAATGCCCACAAGCCCCGCCCCGCACCCGATTTCCAATATCTGCCGCGATGGAGCCGGAGGCATGCCGGCCAAGGCATCGGCTAGAACGAGCGACGCCTCCCAGATCTTTGCCCAGAGTGGGAAATCCCGCATCGGATCATCCGGGTCGATGAAGGAGTCGAGGGTCTTGGGGAGCAGGAGCCGGTAACGGCGGTTTCGGACAACCACCTCTTCGGTCTGGGTGGGGTGGTTTTGCTGGAACGCTTCGAGATCCATGCGGTCGATCCTTAAAGCTGATAGTGATGCGGTGCAGGCGAAACCGCCACGAGACAACTCCCCGGCCGGTATAATCGTCAGGCGGGGAGGGGCTTTTCGGAAACGCAGATGCGGTCCGGCCGGGTTTTCAATCGGGAAGAAGGGTTTTTCTTCACACGCTGCGCGTGCTCAGTCCCACCGCTTCGCGGCGGGTCCCGGCTTGGCTCAAAAGACCATTTCCGGAGGAAAACGACCTGGATCATCGGGAAATGATTTCCTGGTAGAACCCCGTTTCCAGTCCGGAAATGAGGATTTTTGGTCCATATCAAGGAAATCAAGCGTTTGCGCGGAGGCGACCTGCAGGTCGCCGCACAAGCAAACGTGCGGATTGACGCCGAGATGGGCCAAAAAGACCATTTCCGGAGGAAAACTAACCTAGCGGACCCTGGACGGCTTGTCCACCCCAAAATGTGGATGCGGCCGGTCTAGTGGGCGTATTTCAGCAAAAAACCGAAGGAGGCAGGAGGCCATTGCAGACAGATCAAGGGCACGCACCCACAAAAATCCTACCGGAGCGGATCCCCCTGGTTCTCGCGACACGCAACAAGGGTAAATTAAATGAATTCAATTTATTATTGAAGGATTTTAATGTTGAGCTTAAGACTTTGGATGATTTCGGACCGATCCCGAGCATCGAGGAGGACGGGGAGACCTTCGAGGACAATGCGGTCAAGAAGGCCCGGTTTACCGCGCGCGTCCTTGGGTTTCCGGCCTTGGCCGACGATTCGGGGCTGGTCGTCGATGCGCTTGGCGGAGAACCGGGCGTCCGTTCCGCGCGTTTTGCCGGGGATGGTGCGAGCGATGGGGAGAACAACGCGAAGCTCCTGCTGCAGATGGAGGGTGTCGAGGACAGAAGGGCCGCGTTTTGGTGCGTCATCGCCATTGCTGTCCCGCGGGGGCCGGCGCTCATCTATGAGGGGAAATGCGAAGGCGAGATCACCCGGAAACCGGCTGGGGCTTCCGGGTTCGGCTACGACCCGGTGTTTTTCTATCCGCCGCTCGGAAAAACGTTTGCGGAAATCGACAGCGAGGAGAAGAACCGGGTGAGCCATCGCGGCCGCGCCTTGCAGGAATTGAAAAGTGAATTCGGAAAGGTCCTGATCTGGCTCCGGCAGCGGCTGCTCGAAGAGCCGTGAAAAAAATCTGTAACCAAAACACGAAATATGCCTCTATATTTGACAAATCATTTGGAGTGCCTATTTTCATAAAACTTGCACCACAAAGCTGTACGAGGGCTAAATGAGTGTTTATCCGGAAATCAGGCTTTGAACACGAAATAATTTCCAATCCGGGAAGAGGGCTTCTGGACCCATATCCAGAAAATGAAGCGCTTGGGCGCCGGTGATCTCGTGGTCTCCGTGCACCCGAACGTGCAGATTGAAACCGAGATTGGCAGAAGGCCGCATCTTTGGATGGAAACAAGCCAATTACCCTGGAGGAGGTTTTGCAATGTTGGAAGTCACCGAAAAAGCAAGTGAGATGATTAAGGAATTTTTGAAGGATCGTGATATGATTCCACCGATCCGGATCATGATGTCGCAGGGCGGCTGAGCGGGGCCCTCTCTGGGCATGGCTCTGGATGAGTCAAGAGAGAACGACGAGGTTTTCGACGACCGCGGCCTGACCTATGTCATCGAAAAGGATTTGTACACGCGGATCAAGCCGATCAAGGTGGATTACGTCAATTCGGCGTTTGGATCGGGTTTCAATATTTCTTCGAATATGCCGATGGGCGCTGGCTGTGGAGGGTCCTGCGGCAGCTGTTGAACATCTTGAGCATACCTGAATGTAAAAAAGCCCGCACCGTCTCCTGTCAGGGGTCGGTGCGGGCTTTTCTTTTTGTGCGCCCGGCAGGGCGCACTGACTTGGAGGTGAAAGTCCTCTGCACGCCCGACGGGGGGAAGTGTTAGCCGGACGGCAAGGGTGCCCGTCGTAAGACGGGATCTGAAGGAAGCCGCAGGCAAAGCGCTGGCCCGACGAACAGGAACTGCATATGAGGCGGTCATGCTGGATGAGGAGGCAAATATCTTCAAAGTCCGATACCTGTACGGAAAGCATGGACGTATATGCGGCGGGCATAAGCGTGAAGGTCGGTGCGCATTACCCGGGGAGATCCGTCGATCTGCCATGTGCTACCGGCACCGAGAGGTGCCGGGATGGGTCGGCGGAAGTCAGCCGAGGGCATAGTAGGCCGTTCGACTTGGCTGAAGGCCCGAACATGAATTACGGCATGGGAGCCGGAATTTCGATGACAAATGGAGAAGCAGAAGGGCGGTCTGAAACGACCGTCGCCAGCCCGGAGGGTAGCGGACGGAATCCGCCAGAGCATGGGCCTGGTGCGTCAAAGGTCACGGCAAAGACGGAGCACTCCCAGGCGAAGACTCTTCATTTGATGGAAGCAGTAGTCGAACGCGAGAACATGTTGGCGGCCTATCGCCGAGTCAGGGCGAACAAGGGTGCTCCCGGGGTGGACGGCCTGACGGTCGAAAATCTCAAGGAACATCTTGCGGTTGAATGGCCGTGTATTCGGAAGCAACTATTGGAGGGACGGTACGTGCCTCAGCCGGTGCTTAGGGTTGATATCCCCAAGCCGGGTGGAAAAGGGATGCGGCAACTGGGCATACCCACGGTCACGGACCGGTTGATCCAGCAGGCGCTGAACCAGGTTTTGCAGCCGATCTTTGATCCGAACTTCTCCGAGTATAGTTATGGATTCCGCCCTGGGCGGAGCGCTCACCAAGCAGTCCGGCAAGCCCGCGAATACGCGGCTCAAGGGCGAAGGTGGGTGGTGGACATGGATTTGGAGAAGTTCTTTGACCGAGTCAACCATGACGTGCTCATGGCGCGGGTGGCTAGGAGGATCAAGGATAAACGGGTATTAGTCCTGATCCGCCGCTATCTTACGGCGGGTCTGATGGCCGGCGGTCTTGTCTCTCAGCGCGTGCAAGGCACGCCCCAAGGCGGTCCGCTGTCTCCGCTGCTGTCCAACATCCTTTTGAATGATCTGGACAGGGAACTGGAACGAAGGGGCCATAAGTTCTGCCGGTACGCGGATGACTGTAACATTTATGTTCGGTCCAGGCGGGCGGGCGAGCGGGTACTGGCCTCGTTGACTCGTTTTCTGGGAAATCGACTGAAGCTCTCGGTCAACCAGGAGAAGAGCGCCGTAGATCGACCTTGGCGGCGGAAATTCCTGGGCTATAGCATGACGTGGCACCAACGGCCTCGGCTGAAAGCAGCTGCGGCCAGCGTCAAACGTCTGCAGGGAAAACTCAGGCAGATCCTCCGGCGGGGAAGAGGCCGCTCGCTCTCAGGCGTGATCGGAGAACTTAAACCGGTTTTGTCGGGATGGGCCAACTACTTCCGGTTGGCGGAGACCAAGAGCGTATTCGAGGACCTCGATGGATGGATTCGGCGGAAACTCCGATGCATCCTCTGGCGTCAATGGAAACGTTCTTTCACCCGGGCCAAGAACCTGGTGCACCAAGGGCTGAGTGAGGAAAGAGCCTGGAGATCCGCCACGAATGGACGAGGTCCCTGGTGGAATTCGGGCGCGTCTCATATGAACGAGGCCTTACCAGCGCGCTTCTTCACAAAGCTCGGACTCGTGTCGCTGCTCGGTCTCGTGAAGCAGTTTCAAGGTAATTCATGAACCGCCGTGGTACGGAACCGTATGCCCGGTGGTGTGGGAGGACGGCGGGGGCAACCCCGCCTCCTACCCGATCTGTTTCAGAATGCCCCGAGTTGGCAGCCGGCTATCTTCACACCCAGCCTTTCGCAGGCTGCAGAGACCGCCATCCTGGGGATTTTCAACCGCTTCGCGATGTCCCATGCCTCCTTGCAGTGGAGCTTGCCGTTCTGGAGTTCCGAGCGGATCTCGGCCTCGAGCTCGGGGGACACGCTCTCGGCCGGTTTGACGATCCGTCTTTCGGGCTGATACCCGAAGAGGCCCATCTGGCAATTACAGATGGGGATCTCGAGCGTATCCAGGGTGAACCCGATCTCTAAAGGCGGCACCTCGAAGCGCGCCGCGATGTCGTGCGCGACTGCGCAGGGAACGCCTTCAGGCTGCGCGACCTCGCGCAGGGCGGCGGCGATTTCCGGCCGGGGGGAGCGCTCCGGCGAATGCTTTTTGGCATAATGGCCTTTCATCTCGTGGGTCATTGTCCATCCCTCCGATCTTCAAACCTGCAGCGGAATTGACCTTCTTTCGTTCGGTAACGGTGTCCACCCGGTAGTGATTTGCCGGTACTACACGGTTTTTGCAATCCCGAAAGATGCATTTCTTACCAACCTCAAGCCAAGCAGGTGTTTGCGCGGAGGCGACCTGCAGGTCGCCGCACAAACAAACGTGCAGATTGACGCCGAGATTGGCCAAAAAGACCATTTCGCGAGGGACACTTATGTGTAGTGTCCATCCGGAAATGATTTCCCGGTAGAATCCAGTTTCCCATCCGGAAATGAGGATTTTTGGCCAATATCAAGGAGATCAAGCGTTTGCGCGGAGGCGACCTGCAGGTCGCCGCACAAACAAACGTGCAGATTGACGCCGAGATTGGCCAAAAAGACCATTTCCGGATGGAAACTGTGTAGGAATAACCCAGGACCGTACCTCTGTCAAGAGGAGGACGATGTTCAGCGTTCTGGACTCCGGGGGCCGTCTTCGGAGGAGTTTGTGCGGAAAGTTCTGGGCTTTACAGGGGGCGAAAGTTGCGGTATCCCTATAAACCGAGGTTTCGGAAACCTGGTTTTCCGGGGGGCAGGGGGGTTCATCCCTCCCGTTCCGCTCTTGAGAAAAGGCAGGAGGCTTTTTTCCGCTCAGGCCGTTTTCCAGGAAAGGCGTGAGCCCTTCTTCTCCGGTAGCTGTTTTTGAGCACAGGCGTGAGCCCTCTTTCCGGGCGGAAGGCAGCGGCGATGCGCGATGCAGCCATGTGAACCGCTTTTTGCGAGTGTAGGGGGGTTTTGAGAGGGACGCCCCTGAAAGGAATAAGCCGATGATCCAGGAGAATGTCAAACGCATCCTGAGTGAACTGCCCCCGGATGTCATGCTTGTAGGTGCTGCCAAGACGAGGACCCCCGCGGAGGTCCTCGATGCGGTCTCGGCGGGCCTCGCGATCGTGGGCGAGAACTATGTGCAGGAGGCGGAACGGGCGCGGGAGACGGTCGGCGACCGGGTGAAATGGCACCTGATCGGTCATCTGCAGTCGAACAAGGCCAAGAAGGCCGTAAAGCTTTTCGACATGATCGAGACCCTGGATTCCTTGAATCTGGCGCAGGCCGTCGACCGGGCCGCAGAGAAGGAGGGGAAGGTCATGCCGGTGCTGATCGAGATCAACAGCGGGGAAGAGCCCCAGAAGCATGGGGTGCTGCCCGGCGAAGCGCTCGAATTGATCCGGGGGCTCGCCGATTTTCCGCATATCCGGGTGATGGGTCTCATGACCATGGGGCCTCTTCTGGACGACCCGGAGTCCCTTCGGCCCTACTTCAAGCGGACCCGGGAGCTTTTCGAACAGATACGCTCCCTCTCGATTCCCCATGTGGAGATGCGCTATCTTTCCATGGGGATGTCCGATTCGTACCGGGTGGCGATCGAAGAGGGTGCGAATCTGGTGAGGATCGGGACGGCCCTGTTCGGGGAGCGGTCTTCGTGCAACAAGGCATAGAGGGGTTTTCGTGGGGTACGCCCGTAAAGAGGTGGTGCGGCTGATGGGCCGGGCGGTGCATCGGCAAGCGATGCTGAAGGAAGGAGACCATGTTCTGGTGGCTGTCTCCGGGGGGAAGGACAGCATGACGGTTTTGTGGCTGCTGAGAGAGCGCCTGAGACGGGTCCCCATTTCCTACCGCCTGACCGCGGTGCATGTCGACCCGGGCTTCGGCGGGGATTCGGCCGGCACGCTGAGGGATTTCTTTGTGGAGCATGGTTTTGAACACCGGATCATCCGGACGGACATCGGGCCGCGCGCGCACAGCCCTCAGAACCTCGAGAATCCGTGCTTTCTCTGCGCGCGGCTGCGGCGCAAGATCCTCTTCGACGCCGCCGGGGAACTCGGCTGCAACCTGCTGGCCTTCGGGCATCACAGAGACGATGTGATCGAGACATTCCTGCTGAATCTCTTTTACGGGGGCTCCATCAGCACCATGCTCCCCGTCCAGACATTCTTCGACGGCCGGATCACCGTAATCCGGCCGCTCTATGAGGTGCCGGAGACCCATCTGTCGCGCTATGCCCGTGAGATGGGCTGGCCTCCCGTCGAACTCGCCTGTCCGAGCGCCGGCTCCTCGAAGCGGCGGGAGATCAAGGAGCTCCTGGCGGCCCTGCAGCGCACGAACAGGAAGATCAAGGGAAACATCTTCCATGCGCTTCACAATGTCAGGGCGGAATACCTGCCGCCCGCCTCCTGATTGCATCCGACCCGGGACGGATCCTTACAGGGTGAAGCAGGTGCCTATCAGGGGTGAAGGTGTGCCGGAAATTCTTCTGGAAAGGGCTTGAAGCCTCCGCCTGACGAGATTTTTCTGTTGAAATGCGGGCCGGATTGGATTATCACCAGCAAAAGAGTGGTTTCATCGGAGTTCGACAACTTCAACAAGGGAGGAAAGAGATGAACAAAGGTGATTTGGTCAACGAGGTGGCGAAGGTGCTTGGCAGCAAAAAAGACGCCACGAAAGCCGTAGACGCGGTTTTCGGGTCGATTACAGAGGCCCTTCAGCAAAAGGAAAAGGTCACCCTGATCGGTTTCGGGACCTTCAAGGTGGACGAAAGGCCGGCCAGGCAGGGAAGAAACCCCCAGACCGGTGCAACGATCGACATACCGGCCAGAAGCGTTCCGAAATTTGTTCCGGGCAAATCGCTCAAGGACGCTGTGAGCTGATCACCGTCCGGGGTCGGCTAGGCCTTTGAATGGCATTAAGGGCGAGCCGGATTCTGTGATTCACCGAACTGTTCAACCGGCCTTGTTGGGAGGGTGCTCCTGATAGGGCTTTTTTATTGCTTGGCTCCGCTGGTGCATATATCCTCAAACACCTTGTAAAAACTTAATAAATCATTTAACCTCCATTCCGGGACGATGGGCTTGCGATGCCCGGCCATGATCGGGCGAAGGCTCTTCTCTTTTTCGCTGCTATCGAGAAACCGGCCGTCGTTTGCTGGGAGGCGCCCTGCAGACCGCCGCACGGGCAACGGTGCAGATGGACGCCGAAATCGGCGAAAAAAGCCTCTCAGGGTGGAAGGCAGTCAGCAAAGAGGCCGGCCGCGACGGGGTTTGCTGCGCTCCAGCCGGCGCGGTTGGAATGGGAAGGACGGGAAGGGGAGCCCGGATGGCGTGTGAACTTCAGGGCAGGATCGAGCGGGTCACCTATTCGAACGCGGAGAGCGGGTATTCGGTCGTGCAGATGAGTGTGCGCGGAGAACGGGAACTCGTGACCGTCGTAGGGAATCTGATGGCGCCGACCCCCGGGGAGATCCTCAAGATGAGGGGGGCTTGGGGCAATCACCCGCGTTATGGCCGCCAGTTCAAGGTCGAGTACTACAGCACCCATACGCCGGCGACGGTCTACGGCATCGAGCGGTACCTGGGGTCCGGACTGATCAAGGGCATCGGCCCGGTTATGGCCAAGCGGATCGTAAACGTCCATGGAGAAAAAACGCTGGAGGTGATCGATCAGGATGCCGGGCGGCTAGCTGCGGTTCCGGGGATCGGCCCGAAGCGGATCGAGATGATCCGGCGTGCCTGGAACGACCAGAAGGAAATCCGGCAGGTCATGATCTTCCTCCAGGAGCATGGGGTGAGCAGCGCCTATGCCACCCGGATCTGGAAGGCCTACGGCGGACGCGCTGTACAGGTGATCGAAGAGAATCCCTATCGGCTTGCGACGGACATAACTGGAATCGGGTTCATCACGGCCGACCGGATCGCCGAAAAGCTCGGGTTTGGCAGGGATTCCACGCTGCGGGCGCAGGCGGGGATCGTGTATGTGCTTCAGAAGGCCTCGGAGGAAGGGCACGTTTACTATCCGCTGGGTGCGTTGATGGATAAGTGCCGCGAGATCCTGGGGGTCCAGGATGAGATTCTCGACCGGGCGCTGGTTGGAGCGGTCGGCGAAAAACAGATTGTCATCGATGAGGACAGCGAGGAGGGGGGATGGCTTCAGAAGGCGGATAGCAAGGTTTATCCGGCGGCGCTTCATTTCTGCGAGACGGCGGTTTCGAGGCGAATCCTGGAATTCACCTGCGGGGAGAGGCCCTGGCGCGGGGTGGATCCGGGCAAGGCCCTCGAGTGGGTAGAAGCGAAACTCGCGGGCATCACATTGGCCGAAAAGCAGCGGGAAGCAGTGCGGGCGGCCCTGCTGAACCCTTTGTTGATTATCACCGGCGGACCGGGAACCGGAAAGACCACCATCATCAACGCGATCGTCAAGATCTTCACCCGCAAGGGGGCGCGGATCCTTCTGGCGGCGCCGACGGGCAGGGCGGCGAAGCGTCTTGCCGAGGCAACGGGAATGGAGGCGAAAACGATTCACCGCCTGCTCTCGTTTGCGCCGGGGAAGGGAGCGTTTCAAAAGAACGCGGAAAACCCGCTGGACTGCGATCTGTTGATCGTGGACGAGGCCTCCATGATCGACCTGGTCCTGATGCACCACCTGCTGAAGGCGGTTCCGCCTCCTGCCACTCTCATCCTGGTGGGGGATATGTTCCAACTGCCGCCTGTGGGTCCCGGGTATCCCCTTCAGGGAATGATCCAGTCCGGGGTGGTCAAGGTTATCACGCTGAAGGAGATCTTCCGCCAGGCCAGCCGAAGCCTCATCGTGGTCAATGCCCACCGGATCCACGATGGTCAGATGCCCGTAAGAAACCTGGGCAGGGGAGTGCCCGAGGATTTCTATTTCATCGAACAGGACGAACCCGAAGAGGTTCTGCGCCTGATCATCGAACTGGTTGGCAAAAGGATCCCGGAGCGTTTCGGATTGGACCGGCGGGAGGATATTCAGGTGCTCACCCCCATGCACAAAGGAGTTGTCGGGGCATCCAATCTGAACCTGAATCTGCAGAACGCACTCAACCCGAGGGGCGACACCTTGGTGTGGGGCAGCCGCTCGCTGAGGGTGGGGGACAAAGTCATGCAGATCCGGAACGACTACGACCGGGATGTTTACAACGGTGACCTCGGCTTCATCGAACGGATCGACCGCGAGAATCAGGAGGTCTGGATCCTTTACGACGGACGGAAGGTCACGTACGATTTCAGGGACCTCGAAGAGGTCGTGCTGGCCTATGCCGTCTCCGTCCACAAGGCGCAGGGCTCCGAGTATGCGGCCGTTATCCTTCCGGTGCTGACCCAGCACTACATGATGCTTCAGCGCAATCTCATCTACACGGGGGTGACGCGCGGCCGCAAACTGGCGATTCTGATCGGCAGCCGGAGGGCGCTTGCCATGGCGGTCCGGAATGACCGCACCCAGAGGCGTTACAGCGACCTTGTCAGTCGGTTGACCCGGAAGAGGCCGGGGGAGTGAGCGATGAGCCCTTTCGAGCCGCGAGACTACCGGATGAAAGCGCAGGCGAAGGGATTGACCTCCTTCGGTGTGGCGGTCAGGCAGACCGATCTCTGGGTGCAGGCGGAGAGCCTGCTCGCGGAGGAGGCGCGCAGCCTCATCCTGGAGGCGCGGCGTCAGATCGAGTCCTATATCGCGGCGCACCCGGAGTTTCTGAAAGCATTGTTGCCCCAGAAGGAGGATATGTTCGCCCCGCCGCTCGTGAAGATCATGCTGAGGGCGGGGAGGGCGGCCGGGGTCGGCCCGATGGCGGCTGTGGCAGGGGCGGTCGCGCAATACGTGGGCGAAGGACTCCTCGAGTTCAGTCCGCAGGTGATCGTGGAAAACGGCGGAGACATCTTCCTGGCAACGCAGCGGGACGCCACCGTCGCCATCTACGCCGGGAAATCGCCTCTGAGCGGGCGGGTGGGCATCAGGGTCCCGGCCGAGCGGATGCCCCTGGGCGTATGCACCTCTTCGGGCAGCGTTGGACATTCCCTCAGCCTGGGGGAGAGCGACGCCGTCTGCATCGTGTGTCGTTCGGCGGCGCTTGCCGACGCGGTTGCAACGGCCGTCGGAAATCGCCTGTTCAAAGCGGCGGATCTGGCCTCCGCTGCGCGCGAGGCCTCCAGCACGCCCGGCATCCTTGGCGGAGTACTGATCCTGAAGGACCGGCTTGCCAGTTGGGGCGAGTTCGAACTCCTGGCCCTCTAGAACGCCTTGCATCAGCGCATGACGGGGTCTTGGCCGTCCTCTCCCGCGGTTTTCCTCCCGGGTGAGGGTGCGCTTCGCGGGCAACGGTGTTTTCCTGTGTCGGGCGGCTCAGAGATCGTAAAGGGTCTCGTCCACGCGGGGGGGGAGGGACCGGACGATCCGGGCGGCCTTTTCCTTGAAGGAAAAGGGGTCTTCCTGCTCCAGAAGATCGCCCATCTCCGCCTCGATGTGGTCGGGGTCTTCGCCCGCCTCCATGCGCCGGATGGCCTCTTCCATCCCCGGCCCGAGGTTGAGGCCGGTCAAGTCGCTCAGTTTTCGCATCAAAGCCGCAGCCTGGCGCGGATCCTCCTCATCCACATGGTCGACTTCGCGGGCGAGCATTTCCATGGCCTGTTCCATTTTGCCCTCATCGAGGTCCGGCATGGGGGTATCCTCTTCCTCCGGCCGATTGCGGGAAAAGGCGAAGACGGACATCCGCCGGTCCAGGTTCGGGGTCCGGCACCTGGGGCAGGCGGGGCGCTTCTCCGTGTCGACGGTTCGCGAGAAGAAGTTGAAGATCATGTGGCATTTGGGACAGTAAAACTCATAGATCGGCACAGATAGTCCTCCGTTCGAATGGTTTGCAGCGATCAGGGAAAAAGCGGGTGGCCCGGGGCTTCTCCAGACGGGAAAGCCGTCGGCCAATCCGGAACTGCCGCGGCGAGGCTCCCGCGCGGTCGAACACAGGCGGAGCCTACGGCGCCGCGCTGCCGGAAGCCCGGGAAAAGGCGCGTTGTTCCGGTCGGAATTCAATATATGAACGGCGGGCGTGGACGTCAACCGTTTCGATGCCGCCAGATTTCACCTTGTCTTTTCTCCCTTGCTTGTTATACTCTTTTGCCTGGTTCTTTGCGAGATCTCAGACCCGGAGGACAATCCGGAACGGCTTCGCCTGGGCTTCAGGTTGCCCCAACAGAGGCGCCGGGTCTACACTCGTTTCCATCCGTAAATGGTCTTTTTGGCTAATCTCGGCGTCAATCTGCATGTTTGCTTGTGCGGCGACCTGCAGGACGCCTCCGCGCAAATGCTTGATTTCCTTGATATTGGCCAAACGGGGACCCGCCCCGCAGGGGTGGTACTGAGCACGCGCAGCGTGTAGAGAAACCGGGATCCGCCCCACAAGGGTGAGACTGAGCACGCGCAGCGTGTAAAGAAAAATCCTCATTTCTGGATTGGAAACTGGGTTCTACCGGGAAATCATTTCCGGATGAAAACTACACTCACTTATTCTGGATCGGAAGAGGAAGGATTCTGTTCTCCGCTGCGGGAGCAGTGGGAGGCGAAAGTCCGGGAAACGAATGTTCAGGGGGCATTATGGATGTCTTGTGGGCGCCATGGCGGATGACGTATATTCTGGGGAACGACAAGTACAGGGGGTGCATATTCTGCCCGGGTGAGGACCGTTCGATGGATGCGGAGCGGCTGATTCTCTACGTCGATCAGACGGTCCTCGTTTTGATGAACAAGTACCCGTATGTAAACGGCCATTTGCTGGTAGCGCCGGTCCGGCACGTGCCGAATCTGGACGGGCTCGAACCGGCTGAAATGCTGGCGGTTATGGAGATGGTGCGCGCGACGATGGGGATCCTCAGAACGATGATGCACCCCGACGGATTCAATGTCGGGCTCAACCTGGGTCGCGTCGCGGGCGCTGGTGTCGAAGAGCACATGCATTTCCATATCGTGCCAAGATGGAACGGAGACACCAACTATATGACCGTGATTGGAGAAGTGAGGGTAATACCGGAGCACCTGCAGGCCACTTATGAAAAGCTGCTGCCGTATTTCAACCGCTTGAAAACCCCCGCAGGAGGTGAGGTATGAAACATCTGAGGGCCTTGATCATCATTCTCGTTCTGTTGCTGGTTGTCATCGTGGCGGTGCAGAATCACCCGGCACTGTCGACGCAGGTGCAGTTCAAACTGGATCTCAAATTCTGGAGCGGGCAGACTGCCCCTCTCTCCCTTTACTTCGTAGCGGTCATCAGCTTTCTGATCGGGATTCTGATCGCCGGGCTCTACGGTGCGGTCGAACGTTTCCGGCTTCGCAGGGAGATCAAGACACTGGTTCGGCAGGGAAAGCAAAAGGATGAGGAGTTGAACACCCTTCGGAACCTCCCCGTAACCAGCGAGGCGGTGCCTAATCAGGAGGGCGTGGAACTTCCCTGACATGCCGCCTGGGCGACTGCTGCGCAGTGAGTGTTCAGGCTATCGATGGACGGAGGTGCAGAGCCGGACGTGAGAGTGTTTATCGTCCCGAGCGCATCTGTAAGAAACGGTGCGCGGCGTTCGGGGAGGACCGCTTTCCAAATGGAGCGCCGAGCCGTAGTTCTGAACCGAGGTTAGACATCGATGAGGTCGATCACGGTGCCTGAACGAGGGGTGCTGTGGTCCAGGAATACCGTTCCCATCCTGATGACACGATCTTCGGCTGGGGATGTCAGGCGCAGGCCTGAATGGTTTTTGGACACCGTGCCGGGCTCAATGAGGGGTACGCTGATCTCCTTGAAAAGGGATGGGTTTGTTTGATGCATTTGGAGGTTGGCTGGCGGTGTTGACGGAAGGAAGCCCCCTTCCTTTGCTGTGACGGCCTTCGTGGGAGGAGTGATTGCGGGTATGGGATTCTGGCGATCGAGAAAGGACAGGCGGCTCAAGAAAGAGAAGGAAGACCCGGCCTTCTTCAAGGGGATCCAGTACATCCTGTCCAATGACCAGGATCATGCCATCGAGGAGTTCACGAAATCCGTCAAAGTCAACTCCGACACCATAGAGACCTATGTCGCACTGGGGAATCTCTACCGTTCGAAGGGAGACATCGACCGCGCCATACGCATCCGTCAAAGCATCATGTTGAGGCCCAACGTCGAAGAACCGATCAGACTGCGCGCGCTCTACGATCTCGGGCTGGATTACCGGAAGGGCGGTTTTTTGAACAGGGCGCTCAAGACCTTCCTCGAGGTTGCGCACAAAGACCCCGGCAATCTCGAGAATCTCCAGGAGATCGAGAGGATCTACGAAGAGCTGCGCGACTGGGAAAAGGCCTACAACATCCGCCAGAGGATCGCTAAGTGGATGCGCGAAGACCAGGGCCACATCCTCGCGCACCACCTCGTCGAGGCGGGCAAGGTCTATCAGGAGCAGGGGGATTATCAGCGCGCCAAGAGCGCTTACAACAAGGCCCTGAGCGCTGACAAGGCCTGCGTTGACGCCTATCTTCACCTGGGTGACCTCTATTTCGACCGTGAGGACTACAAGAAGGCGATTGCGATATGGAAGAAGATCTTCGAGGTGGCGCCCGATTTCCTGTTTCTGTGCTACAACCGGCTCGAGCGCGCCTGCTCCAGGATGGAAAACCTCAAACCCATCGGGGATTTTTTAAAGGAATGCGTCGAGAAAAGGCCCGATGCCTTCGGGCACATGGCCCTGGCGCGGTATTTTCACGCTGAAAAGGACGGCGCTGCCGCCCTGGCGGAAACCGAAAAGGCCTTGGAGCTGAACCCGTCTCTCTGGGAGGCGCGGCGTTTCAAAGGACGGCTTCTTCTGGATGAAGGGCGGACCGAAGAAGCACTTGCCGAATACGAGAGGCTTCTGGATCTTCTGACCCTGCCTTTCCTCTCCTTCCAATGCGAGCGCTGCGGGTTCGAGCCGAAAGAACTGCTGTGGCAATGCCCGCAATGCAGGCACTGGGACAGTATCAGGCCCGTTGACAACCGGCGCAAAGCGACGGTCGCCATCCAGAGCGGAGCGCCTGATCCGGTGGCTGTCAACGGTGATCCTCATCCATAGATCTCGATGTCTCACATGACGCCGATGCTCCAGCAATACACAGGCATCAAGGGCCAATACCCGGATGCCATTTTGTTTTTCCGGATGGGCGATTTTTACGAGATGTTTTTCGACGACGCCCTGAAGGCCTCCCGCGCCCTCGGCATCACCCTGACCAACCGGGGCACATACCAGGGAGAGAAGGTGCCGATGTGCGGTGTTCCGCACCATGCGGCGCGGGGATATATCGCAAAACTGGTCCAAAGCGGTTTCAAAGTGGCGGTTTGCGATCAGATGGAGGACCCGCGGCTCGCAAAAGGCATCGTGAAACGGGAGGTCGTGCGCCTCGTCACTCCGGGCTCCATCCTGGAACAGGAGGAACTGGAGCGATCCGCCAATCTGTTCATGGCGGCCTTGAGCGCCGAGGGGGACGTCTACGGGCTGGCCTACACGGACCTGTCGACGGGCGAATTCAGGGTGACCGAATCCGCCTCCCCGAGGGAGGTGATGGACGAAATCGCCCGGATCGCCCCGGCCGAGTTGGTGATGCCGGAAGGGACGCCTGAACCGGATCCGCTGTTCAGCTCCCGCTATCGGGTCGAAGCGCTGGGGGCCGAGACCTTCGACCCGTCCAGGGCTGCAGAGCTCCTGAAGGCTCAATTTGAGGCCTCGTCCCTGGACGGGTTCGGCTGCGTGGGCCTGAGCGCCGGGATTGCAGCCGCCGGAGCCCTGGTTCATTATCTGAGGGAGATCCACAAGGGGCATCCGGAGCACATCAAGGAGCTTGTCCGATATCATCTGGGGGATTACATGTTCCTGGATGAGGCGACGATCGGCCACCTCGAACTGCTCAAGACGATGCGGAGGCAATCGGAGAAGGGCTCGCTCTTCCAGATCCTGGACCGTACCGTGACGCCCATGGGCTCGAGACTCCTCAGACGCTGGATCGCCTATCCTCTCATCCGGCCCGAGCCGATCCGGGAGCGTCTGTCGGCCGTAGCGTTTTTCCGGGAAGCGCCCTTCGATCGAGCCGGCGTAAGGGAGCAGTTGGGCCGGATGTACGATGTGGAGCGCCTGAACGGGCGCGTGGCGATGGGCCGGGCCAATGCCCGGGATCTCTGGAGTCTCAGACAGTCGCTCGACCTGCTCCCGGGGCTCAAAGCAGGTCTGGAAGGCGCTGCTTGCGAGAAGGTGGCGCGCATGGCCGAGGGGCTCGACCCCCTCGAGGATGTCGCCGCGCTCATCGGGGAGGCCATCCACGACGAGCCTCCCGCCGGGCTCAAGGAGGGCGGACTGATCCGGGAGGGGTACCACGCGGAACTCGACCGGCTGATCTCCCTGGCGCGCGACGGCAAAGGCTGGATCACCCGTTTTGCAGCGGGCGAACAGGAGCGCACCGGCATCGCGAGCCTCAAGGTGGGGTTCAACCGGGTTTTCGGTTACTATATCGAGGTCTCGAAGGCCAATCTTCACCTGGTTCCCGACGACTACATCCGCAAGCAGACGCTCGCCAACGGTGAGCGGTATGTGACGCCTGAACTGAAGGAGATGGAAGAGCAGGTGCTCGGGGCGGAGGAGCGCCGGATAGCCCTCGAGTTCGAACTTTTCGAGGAGGTGCGCAGGCGGGTCGCCTCCCACAACCAACGGATCAAGAGCGCGGCCGTGCTGATCGCCGAACTGGACGCCCTTGCCGGGTTGGCCGAAACCGCCGAAAAGTATCATTACTGCTGCCCGGTCATACACGAGGGAACATCGATCGAGATTACGGAAGGCCGCCACCCCGTGATCGAGCAGACCGTTCGGGAAGAGGATTTCGTCCCGAACGACATCCGTATGGACGATGAATCCCGGCAGCTCCTGATCATCACCGGCCCGAATATGGCGGGAAAATCGACCATTCTCCGCCAAACGGCGCTTACCGTGCTCATGGCGCAGATGGGGAGCTTCGTGCCCGCCGAAAAGGCGGTCATCGGTCTTGTCGATCGCATCTTTACGCGGGTCGGGGCATCAGACGATCTGGCGAGGGGGCAGAGCACCTTCATGGTGGAGATGACCGAGACGGCCAATATCCTCCGGCATGCCACGCCGAGAAGCCTGGTGGTTTTGGACGAGATCGGCCGGGGCACCAGTACCTACGACGGGTTGAGCATCGCCTGGGCGGTAGCCGAGGCGCTTCACGACAGGGCCGGACAGGGGGTGAGAACCCTGTTTGCAACGCATTATCACGAACTGACCGATCTCTGCGCCACCAAGCCGCGCGCAAGCAACTTGACGATCGCGGTGAGGGAGTGGAACGACCGGATCATCTTTTTACGCAAACTGGCCCCCGGCGGCGCAAGCCGCAGCTACGGCATTCAGGTGGCGCGCATCGCCGGACTGCCTGAAAGTGTTCTTGAAAGAGCCAAGGAAATCCTGGAAAATCTGGAGGGCAGGGAACTCGATGAGATCGGGAGACCTCGGATCGCTCGCTCTAAAAACCGGCGCCGGGATGAAAAGGCGGCTCAGTTGCATCTGTTCGCGCAAGGCGATGCCAAGTTGAAGGATTGGATACGCAAACTGGATCTCTCTGCCATGACCCCTCTCGAGGCTTTGCTGGAACTGAACAGACTGCAGGAATACATCAATCAACTATAAAGCGGTGTCTGGAAAAGAGGAGCCCGACCGTCCTCGTTTTCCAGCCGAAACGATTATGCTCGGCGCGCAGGGGCAAGTCCGCGGAGGCGGGGTGCGACGTCGAATCGAGGTCCTTTGTGAAAAAGGGCAAGACAATCAGGCTTATCCGGATCATGCTGCTGATGGGCTTCCTCCTGCCTGGCCTGGCCTTCTTCGAAGGCGGGCGGGCGGCGCGGGCGGCTCTTCCGTCGGCGCAGGCCCTGCTTCAATCAGGGGACGCCTGCCGCAAAAGTCTGCTGCAATCCCCCGGAAAGAAGAAGTTCCGTGAGAACTGGCTGGCGTGCATCGGGACCTATTCCCGGATTTATACCCTCTACCCGGACAAAGACGAGTCGGCCTGGGCCCTGTATCATGCGGCGAGGCTCTACCGTGACATGTTCGAGGTTTCACGCCTGCCTTCCGATATCGAGGAGGCGCTCAAACTCTTTCAGCGCCTCCTGGATCAACATCCGGAACATCGTCTTGCGGACGATGCGCTTTTCGGTATGGCGGATATCTATGAAAACCAGCGAAAAGATCTCACTCAGGCGTATCTGGAATATCTGAAGGTCACGATCCGCTACCCGGACGGTGATATGCGTCCCTACGCTTCGAAGCGGCTCGATGCGGTCAGCAAGGCGATGAGCAGCGCGCAGGAAAGCTCTGCATCCGGCGGCAAAGAGCCGGCGGAGGATGCGGCTGCCGCGGAGGCCGCCGTCACGACGGGCGGAGGGCGGGATGTAAAATCTGCGAGGACCCCTTCAGGGAAGGCCAGGGTAACCGATATCCGCCACTGGTCGACCCCGAGCTACACCCGCGTGGTCGTGGATTTGAGTGCGCCCGTCAAGTACCAGGAACACCTGCTCAAGGCGGACCCCGACGCCAACAAACCGCGGCGGTTTTACATCGATCTCGAAGACGCCGTCGTACCGGCTGAAATCAACCCGCTCATTCCCATCAAGGACGATCTCCTCCAGAAGGCCCGGGCCGGGCAGTACGACAAGGATACCGTACGGGTGGTCCTGGATATGAAAAAGGTGGGGCGCTACAAGGTGTTCCACCTCTACGACCCCTTCAGGATCGTTGTGGATGTGCAGAGGATGGAGGAAAAGGAGGCTGTTGCCGCCGCTCCGAAGACTTCGGCCCCCGCCAAGCAAAGGGCCGTGCAGAAAGGGGTGCGCAAGGCCGAAAAACTCGGTAGCGATTCCGTTTCGCTGGCTCGTCAGCTCGGGCTGGGCGTCAACCGGATCGTCATCGACCCCGGTCACGGGGGGAAGGACCCGGGTTGTATTGGACATGGGAGCCTGCGAGAGAAGGACATCACGCTTTCCCTTGCCAGGGTTCTGGCCGCCCAGATCAAGAAAGAACTGGGGTGTGAAGTGATTCTCACACGGACGAAGGATGTCTATCTGCCGCTCGAGCGTCGGACGGCGATCGCCAACATGGAGAAGGCGGACCTGTTCATCTCGCTACACGTCAACGCCCACCGTGACAACCGCGTCCACGGTCTCGAAACCTATTTCCTCAACATGGCGCTGGATGAGAACGCCATGATGGTGGCCGCCCGGGAAAATGCGACCTCCGAAAAGAGCATCAGCGACCTGCAGAACATCCTGAACGATTTGATGATGAACACGAAAATCAACGAATCGAGCCGTCTGGCCTATCAGGTGCAGGGCGGGATGGTGCAGCGGCTCAAGCGGGGTTACAAGGAGGTCAGGGATCTCGGAGTGAAGCAGGCCCCGTTTTATGTCCTGATCGGGGCGCAGATGCCCGCCATCCTGGTTGAGACCGGTTTTATCACGAACGGCTCGGAGCGGAAGCGGCTGCCTACCACGACGTATCAAAACCGTGTGGCACAGGGCATCAGCGCGGGAATCAAATCCTATGTGAAGGAAATGACGGCAGCCTACAAAGGGGGATGAGGAAACGGCCTCTGAAGGGGGGCGAAGGCTCCGGGATTCCGGCGGATGCGCCGCCGTTCGGGGTTGGGCTCCCGAAGGCGGCGCCGAAGTTCAGCGGGCTGTCCTGCCCTGTTTCAGATAGGCATCGATGAAGAGATCGATGTCGCCGTCCATGACCCTTTCGACGTTGCCGATCTCGGCGTTTGTACGGTGGTCTTTGACCAGTCTGTAGGGATTGAAGACGTAGGAGCGGATCTGGCTGCCCCAGGCGATCTCCTTCTGCGCGTGGTGGATCTCCTGCTTTTTCTGTTCCTGCTTCCCGCGCTCGAGTTCATAGAGCTTCGAGCGAAGCACCTTCATCGCCATGTCTTTGTTCCGGTGCTGCGACTTCTCGTTCTGGCACTGCACCACGATGCCGGTAGGCAGATGGGTGATCCGGATCGCCGAACTGGTCTTGTTGACGTGCTGCCCACCGGGTCCACTCGCGCGGAAGGTGTCGATCCGCAGATCCTTTTCGTCTATGTCGATGACGATGTCTTCAGCGACCTCAGGCAGGACCGAAACCGATGCGAAGGAGGTGTGACGTCTGCCTGTGGCATCGAAGGGGGAGATTCGCACCATGCGGTGGATTCCGTGTTCGGATTTGAGGTATCCGTAGGCATAGGGGCCTTGCACGGTGAAGGTGATGTTCTTGATCCCCGCTTCCTCCCCCTCCAGGTAGTCGATCACCTGCACCTTCAGCCCCTTCTGTTCGGACCAGCGGGCATACATCCTGAAGAGCATCTCGACCCAGTCCTGGGCCTCCGTGCCTCCGGCCCCCGCGTTGATCGCCACGATGGCGTTGCGTTTGTCGTCGGGTTCGCCGAGGATGGACTGGAATTCGAGGGTGAGGATCTCCTTTTCGAGGTCGTCGAGATCCCGTTCCACTTCTTTGAGCGTCTTTTCGTCCTTTTCCTCCAAAGCCATCTCGGCCATGATCCGGGCCTCCTCGGCCTCGCGTGCAAACCGCTCCCAGAGGGTGATCACCTCCGAAAGGGCGGCGCGCTCCTGGGTCATATTCGAGATTTCATCCTGGTCCCTCTGCCAGAAGTCCGGCATAGCCATGACCTTCTCCAGTTTGGCGAGGGCCTCGGAGCGGGCGTCCAAGTCAAAGATGACCTCGCAGCGCGTATAAGCTGTCCGTCACCTGATCGATTCTTTCAAGCAATTCCTGAGACATGTGAACCTCCTTGAACCTGTATGGGGATTGAAGACCGAGACGTTGAACGCCTCGATTCGTGAGGCGCCCCCATCCTTCCTGCGGGCGGGTCGGGCACCTGTCGCCTCCCGGGCGCGGATCCTGCGGCGGGATTAGGGGAGGCCATTCCAGAATTTAAATCTAGTTTCCATCCGGAAATGGTCTTTTTGGCCAATCTCGGCGTCAATCTGCACGTTTGCTTGTGCGGCGACCACTAGGTTGCCTCCGCGCAAGCGCTTGATTTCCTTGATATTGGCCAAAAATCCTCATTTCCGGATTGGAAACTGGGTTCTATAGGGAAATCATTTCCGGATGGATACAACCTAGCATTCAAAATCCATTCGGGAATGATGTTCCGGCCCGATCCAGTTTCCAATCCGGAAATGAGGGGTTTTCTTCATCCGCTGCACGTGCTCAGTCCCACCGCTTCGCGACGGGTCCCGGTTTGGCCGGTATCACGGGAACCAAGTGCTTGCATCCGGCCTGGTGGTGACCGCACAAGCAAACGGGCAGATTCACGCCGAGATCGGCAAAAAAGACCGATTCCGAATGAAAACTATTTTAACCTTTGAATAAACGAATGCAAGTAAATGATTTCGGGGTTTCATCGAAATGGAAATCAGGTATCTGCGCTGAAAGAAGCCTTGGGCGGGGACGTGGTCCGGCGAGCCTTTTCGAAGTCGTCGACAAGAAACGCTGTTCAGCGTCTGCGCCTCCAGGCGAACGCGAGGCGGACCAGGAGCATCCCCCCCAGCACTACGATCCAACCGTCCCCCCACCGCGTGTAAACCGTTCCACCTGGAGCGGCGGCAAGCGGCACGCGATGGACCAGCACTGCTTCCGTAAAGATCGGACTGCTTTCAAGGACTTCACCCGCGGGGGAGACAAAGGCGGAGATCCCCGTATTGGCCGCTCTGACAAGGGAGGTGCGATTTTCAACGGCGCGGAAGACGGACATGGCGAGGTGCTGATAAGGGGCGCTGGAGCGGCCGAACCAGGCATCGTTCGTGATGTTGACGAGGAGGTTCGCGCCGGCTTGGACCTGTTGGCGCGCGAGGTTGGGAAACACGGCCTCGAAGCAGATCAGAACGCCTAGAGCGAGGTCCCGGTGGCGGATCGGAAGCGGACCCGGGCCCTGGGTGAAGTCTCCGGCCGCAGGCACCAACCGATCGATAAAGAAAAGAAGCCGTTTCAAAGGCACATACTCGCCGAAAGGCACGAGGTGGACTTTGTCGTATGATCCGACCACGCTTCCTTCACCCGAAAGAAGGTAGGCGCGGTTGAAATAGCGGGTCCGAGCCTCGTCGCGTTCATAGGCCGGGCTTCCGAAGAGGATCGGTACGCCTGCGTCCCGGGCCGTCTGGCGAATATGTTCTGAAAGGTCTTCCTGATCCGGGCCGAAAAAAAAGGGCGCAGCGGTCTCAGGCCAGACGATCAGCCGGGCGGCCTCTTTCGAGGCGGTCTCCGTCAGGGTGCGGTAGAGTTCGAGGGTACGGGCCTGATAGGCCGCATCCCATTTGAGGGATTGATCGATGTTGGCCTGCACGAGGGCGACCTCGATGTCCTGTTCGCTCCTCGCGGCGGGGGCGGCGTACCGATCGACGCGGACGAATCCATAAGCGAGTGCGGCTCCGAGAAAGAAAACCCCGATGAGCAAGACACCGCCACCCTGGAGAGCCAGGGCGCCCCGGGGATGACGGAGCAGACGGTAAAGCGCGACGTTGATGAACACGATCAGAAAGGAGAGTCCGCCGGTGCCGGCTATGTCGGCCATCTGAATAAGGGGAAGGTTTTGGGACTGCGACACGCCGAGGGGACACCACGGGAAACCGCTCAGGAGCCAGCCGCGGATCAGTTCCAGTACCGTCCACAACCCCGCCCCCCAGAACGCGGCCGCAGGCAGATCTCCCACCAGGCGCCACCCCGCGGAAAAAAGGGCGGGGTAAAGCGCGAGATACAGGCACAGCATGACGAGAGGCGGCACCGCCAGGAGCGGGGGCAGGCCGCCGTAGTGGCCGAGCACGAAAAGGATCCAGTAAAGGAGCGTCAAATAGTGGACGAAGCCGGCGCATAGACCGATGCGAAACGCGCCCGCCGGGGTCAGCCCTTCTACGGACCAAAAAAGGGGGATGACCGCCGCCCACGCGAGCCACCCAAAGGGCGAAGGCGGCAGGGCTGCACTGAGCAGCAGTCCGCTCGCAGCGGCCAGGGAAAAGCGCAGGAAACGCGGAAGGCCGCTCTTGGAAGACGGGGATGCGCCGGCTGCCTGATTTGCAGCCCTCGAGGAATCATGCCTGGAGGTCACGAGGAGAGCTCGCTCGGCAGAGCGCACCCCGTAGTTGTTCTGGGGGTGATCAGGACCTTGTCGATCCGACGCTGGTCTGCTTCTTGGACCGTGATGTCGAAATCATGAAAAGGAATGCAGGCCCCTTTTTCAGGGATTCCGCCGAAGAGTTGAATGACGAGGCCGCCGACGGATTCGAAATCCCCCTCGGGCAGATCGACCTTCAGATAGTCGGCCATCTCGTCGGCCTCGAGCCGTGCATCCACCAGGATCGAGCCGTCATCCTGGACGCTCAAAAGGGGTTCTTCGGTGTCATGTTCGTCCATGATATCGCCGACGATCTCCTCAACGATGTCCTCGATGGTGATGATGCCGGCCGTGCCGCCGTACTCGTCGGTCAAGATGGCCATGTGCGTCTTGCGGGCGCGCAGTTCGCGCAGCAGCTCTCCCGTCAATTGTCCGCGGGGAGCGAAAAAAGGCTTGCGCAGGATGTCGAGCGGGAGCGGCATCCCTGGGTCATGCCCCCAAAGACGAAGCAGGTCTTTGGCGTGCAGGATGCCGACGATATCGTCTACGCTGTTGCGGTGAATAGGGATGCGAGTGTGCCCGCAGGCGTTGACCAGTGCGATGACTTCACCGAGGGTGGCTTCGATCGAGGCGGAGGAGATCTCGATGCGCGGGATCATGATGGACTGGGCCTTGGTCTCCCTCAGTTCGAGCACGCCAAAGACCATATCCGACTCTTCGTCGCTGATGAGACCTTTCGCCTGCCCTTCATCCATCAGACCATGCATTTCTTCTGCAAGGTCGGAATGGTTCCCGAGGGCATGCTTTTTGTGGAACAATGAGCGGAAAAATCTGACGAAACCTTGTCCCGGAGGTTCTTCCAAGGATCTATTCTGCTCCTCTCAAAAAGACGTGGCACCGATGCCAGGATGACCGCAAAATGCGGGATTTCCGGCTCAAATCATCTTCACATTCTAATTGGGCTTCCGATTGAAGTCAAGATTTTTGGACAGGGGCAAACATGTGAAAATATAGCTTGACTAAGGTTCATAAATGATCTATCTTTTCGAATCAAAGGATATCTGATATCCTTGCTTGAGGTTATGAGCGGGCATAGCTCAGTTGGTAGAGTACAAGCTTCCCAAGCTTGGTGTCGCGGGTTCGACCCCCGTTGCCCGCTCCAGCCTTAGCCCTGTATGGGCCATGAACCCTTTTTGAGGTTGGTTGCCCGGGTTGGAAGGGGAACGACTTTGAATTGCGGACCTAGTGACGTTTTATCACATGCTTTAAACCTCCGAACGCGATGATGTGATTAAGCGCTGAACAATCTAGTCTGCACGTTTAAAGCGGGCCCGTGTGCCCGTTTTTTTTATTTTAAGGGAACTGCGCATGTCGACCGAGAAGGTCCTAGAGGCCGTGGAGGAACTGATCGACCCGGTCCTTCAGGAGCAGGGCTGTGAACTGGTGGATCTCGAATACCTGCAGGAGGGGGGTCGTTGGATCCTGAGGATATTCGTGGACCTGCCGGGCGGGATCACCCTGGAGGATTGCGCGAGGCTGAGCCGTGAGATCGGCGACCTTCTCGATATCCGTGACGTCATCGAGCATGAATATGTCCTCGAGGTCTCCTCGCCGGGTCTGGATCGGCCCCTCAGGAAGGCCGAGCATTTTGAAGGAGCAGTCGGCAAGAGGGTGAGAATCGCCACCCGGAGCCCTGTCGAGGGAAGGAAGAATTTTCAGGGAGTGCTCGAAACCTTCACTGGAGACATCCTGCAGGTGGCGGTGGACAAGCATGCTTTCCAGATCCCCCTGCACATGGTGCGCAAGGCGAACCTTATTTATGAGTTTGACGATTGACCCCCACCTTCACATTGAAACTCCGGAGTGGAAATAACGATGATTTCGGATTTGAAACGGATGATCGAGCAGGTAAGCCGTGAAAAGGGCATCGACCCCTATATCCTGATAAAGGCCCTTGAAGAGGCTGTCAAAGCGGCTGCCCGCAAGAAGCATGGTCCGGACTACGAACTGGAAGTCACCTACAATGAAGATCTGGGTGAGATAGAGGTCTTTGAATTCAAAGAAGTGGTTGAGGATGTTGCGAACCCGGCCCTGCAAATCGACTTGAAGAAGGCCAGGGAGATCGATCCGGAGTGTGAACTCGGGGACGATCTGGGCGTCAAGATGGATACGGAGGCATTCGGGAGGATCGCTGCCCAGTCGGCCAAACAGGTGATCATGCAGCGGCTCAAAGAGGCGGAGCGGGATATCGTCTACGATGATTTCAAGGATCGGCGGGGCGAGATCATCAATGGCATTGTGCAGCGCTTCGACCGCGGCAACATCGTCGTCAACCTGGGCCGTACGGAAGCCGAATTGCCGCTCAAAGAGCAGATCAGCAAGGAGACCTATCGGCAGGGGGACCGCATCCGCGCCTATATCCTGGATGTAAGGCAATTCAGCCGGGGTCCGCAGATCATCCTTTCGAGGACTCACCCGAATTTTCTTGCGGCTCTTTTCGAGAACGAGGTTCCGGAGATCAGCGAAGGGATTGTTCAGATCGTTCAGGTGGCCCGGGAACCGGGCAGCCGCGCGAAGATCGCCGTGACATCGCGGGATCCGGATGTGGATCCGGTCGGGGCCTGTGTAGGCATGAAGGGTTCCCGGGTGCAGGCAGTCGTCCAGGAACTGCGTGGAGAGAAGATCGACATCGTTACCTGGGACCCGGATCCGGCCAAATTCATCTGCAATGCACTGGCGCCGGCCGAGATCATTCGAGTGATCGTGGACGAAGGCGGCCATTCCATGGAGGTGGTGGTTCCGGACGATCAGCTTTCTCTCGCCATTGGGAAGAAGGGGCAGAACGTCAGGCTCGCTTCCCGTCTGACCGGTTGGGCGATCGAGGTTACGAGCGAGACGAATTACAACGCCGCTCTCAAGCAGGGTTACCAATCCTTGATTGCCATAGAAGGCGTCGGCGAAAAGATGGCTACCGAGCTTTATGAAGAGGGCTTTCGCTCAGCCCGCGAGTTGGCTGTCGCTTCGACTGCCGACCTGATGTCACTGCCTGACATGACCGAAGAAAAGGCTGGCGAGATCATCGAGGGTGCAAGGCGGGAAGTGGAAAAGCCTGAGGAGGCCGCGCCCGAGGCGGAGACGTTCGAGGATGCACCCGAGGCGGGGGATACAACCGTTGGTTAAAGAGTGCGGCAGGCACGTCCCGATGAGGACGTGCATCGCCTGCAGAAGAAAACGTCCGAAGGCAGAGATGATCCGCCTGACGCTGGATGCGGAGGGGGGACGGCTTCTGTATGGTGGATCCGAGGGTCGTGGGGCCTATGTCTGCCGCGATGCGCATTGCTGGAAAGCGATTTCGGAGGGGGGACGGCTGCGCAGGGCTTTCAAACGCGAAGTGAAGGGACGTATTCCGGCGGACCCGCCTTGGAACGGGTGAGGCCGCTTGTTTTCCGGGCGGCGCGGCTGCAAAGATATCTGTATGATTTCTGGGGGGTTAAATGGCGAAAGTCAGAGTTTATGAACTTGCAAAAGAGCTCAACGTAGACAGCAAGAAGCTGGTGGAAGATCTGAATGCTGCCGGCATCGACGTCAAGAATTACATGAGTACGCTTGACGATGATGCGGTTGCGCAAGCCAGAAAACTTGGCTCGAGCCCTGTCGCTGAAGTCATCGAGGAAAAGCGCGTCAAGCCGACCGTCATTCGGCGCCGGAAAAGACGGGTCGAGGTCGAGGAGTCCGTCGCCGCCGAGGCTGTCCCCCCGGCCGAGGAAGCCCCTCCAGAGGTTGAAGCTCCTGAAGAGGCGCCTGTCAGCGTGCAGATGGAGGCAGAGGCCGAGGCCCAGGTCGAAGCGAGCGCTCCGCCTGCAGTGGAGGAAGCTCCGGTGGAAGAGGCCCCTCCGCCGGCGGAGGAAGCACTGCGGGCTGAGGCTGCGGTCGAGGAACCCTCGGTTCCGGAAGAGATTCCTGAGGTCGAAGAAGCGATTGAAGCGAAAGAGCCGCTTCCTGTTGAAGAGACTGCCGCCCCGCGGGAGGAGGTCGCTGAGGCTGTTCAAGCCGTAGAGGAACCGGAGCCGGCCGGTAAGGCCGAAGAGGCTGAGCGGGCACCCATGGAAGCCGAGGCGGAGGAGCCTGTCCAAGCTGCACCAGCCGCTGAAACCGTTCCCCCGGTGCGCGAGGGGAAGCCCAAAGGCAAGAAGTCCAAGAAGAAAAAGATGGATCAGCCGGCGAAGATCATCAAGCGGGCCGAAGAGGGTCCTTTGCGTGATCTGATCGCCAAGGAAGCGGCGGAAGAGGCCGAAGGGGAGGAAGCGCCCGCGCCTGCCGCACGAGCCATGACCCCTGCCGAAATCGCCCGCGATGTCGCCGAAAAGGCCAAAAAGAGCAAACCCGCAAGGAAAAGAAAGGATCGGAAAGTCGAGGAGGCCGAGGAGGCTGCGGAGAAGCGGAAGGCGCGCAAGAAGGAAGTCTATGAGAGAGCCGACCTCTATCAGGGTCGGGCGAAGCGGAAGGATAAGAAGGGTGGAAAGCCCGGCAGGGAGGCTCCCAAGCGCTCGAGACAAACCGAGATCACCGTCCCCAAGGCGATCAAGCGCCGCATCAAGTTTCAGGAATCGGCTACGGTCGGCGAGCTGGCCAAGGCGATGGGGGTCAAATCCGCCGATCTCATCCGCAAACTGCTCGAGCAGGGGTTGATGGCGAATATCAATCAGTCCCTGGATTATGAGACAGCTTCCCTGGTGGCCGATGATTTCGGATATGAACTGGAAAGAGAGGTCTTCGAAGATGCCGCTATCCTGGCAGAGACGGAGGACCGGCCGGAGGATTTGGTTCCGAGACCGCCTGTGGTGACCATCATGGGCCATGTCGACCACGGGAAGACCTCATTGTTGGATTACATTCGCAATTCCAAGATCACGGAGGGCGAGTCGGGCGGTATCACCCAGCACATCGGGGCCTACTACGTCCGGACCGATGGGGGTGATATCGTCTTCCTGGATACGCCCGGCCACGAGGCCTTCACCGCCATGAGGGCACGCGGCGCAAAGGTTACGGATCTGATCGTGTTGGTAGTGGCGGCCGATGACGGGGTGATGCCCCAGACGCGTGAAGCGATCAACCATGCGCGTGCAGCGCAGATCCCGATCGTCGTAGCGGTCAACAAAATCGATAAGCCGGAGGCCAACATCGACCGCGTCAAGCGTGAGTTGGCCGAACTCGACCTCGTTCCCGAGGAATGGGGCGGGCAGGTGATTTTCGGGTACATATCTGCGAAAACCGGAGAAGGCGTAGACGACCTGCTCGGGTTGATCCTTCTGCAGGCTGAGATCATGGAACTCAGGGGCAATCCCAATAAGGCCGGACGGGGTATCGTGATCGAGGCCCAGCTGGACAAGTCGAAAGGACCTGTCGCGACTGTCCTCAACAAGAACGGGATGCTGCGCCCTGGGGACTACATCATCATCGGCGATTATTACGGACACGTCAGGGCGATGGCCAATCATCGCGGCGCGAAGGTGGACAAGGCCGGGCCGTCGGTCCCGGTTGAAATCTACGGCATCAACGGGGTGCCCATGGCCGGCGACGAGTTTGCGGTGGTTCCCGACGAGAAGACCGCGAAGACGATCATCGAGCATCGGAAGGGCCGTACAAGGCCCCAGGAGGCCAAACGGGGTCTGGTGAGTCTCGATGACCTCTTCGACCGCATCAAGGAGGGCGAGGTCAAGGAACTGAATATCGTCCTCAAGACGGATGTGCAGGGCTCGCTCGAGGCCCTTGCGGACTCTCTCGTCAAGCTCAGCACCGAGGAGGTCAAACTCAAGATCATCCATTCGGCCACGGGGGCCATCACGGAATCCGACGTCATGCTGGCCGCGGCCTCCGGCGCTATCATCCTCGGCTTCAATGTGCGGGCGAACCCGCGGGTGAGGGATATCGCCGAGAAGGAGCAAGTCGACATCCGCTATTACGACGTCATTTACAACGCGATCAAAGACATCCGCCTGGCGATGGCCGGTTTGCTCGAACCGGTTTACAAGGAGCAGGTGATCGGGCGCGCGGAGATCAGGGAGACGTTCAAGATCCCGAAGGTGGGGGTGATTGCGGGATGCCAGGTGACCGATGGGCATGTCGAGCGGAATGCGCGCGTCAGGCTGCTGCGGGATGATGTGGTCATATTCGATGGGCGCCTTGCATCGCTACGCAGGTTCAAAGAAGATGTCAAGGACGTGCAGACCGGTTACGAGTGCGGCATCGGCCTGGAGAATTTTCAGGACATCAAGACCGGCGACGTGGTCGAGGCCTATCAGGTCGAGGAAGTCGCCGCGGAGCTTTAAGAAAAAATGGTCCTGGGTGCGCTCAGAGTGGAGTTTTTTCTTGCGGAATGCCATTCGCTCAAGGGCAAACGCAAGGTCGTCCGCAGCATGGTGGACAAGGTCAAGGCCAAGTTCAATGTTTCGATCGCAGAAATCGATTCCAACGACAAGTGGCAAAAGATCGAATTGGGTATCGCTGTGGTCGGGAACGATCGACGATATGTCGACTCGTGCCTGAACCATGTCCGCGATTTTCTGGAATCGCTCTACCTCGCGGAACTCATTCATGCCGAGACAGAGGTGATCAACCTGTGAGCGCCGGTTTGTGCGATATGTTTTTGTCCGCTGCCGATCGCGCGGGCTCATTTTTTCAACTGCAAAGGAAGTAAGGAACAGGTTCCTATCATGCTTGCAGGAACGAGATCCAGAAAAGTCGGGGACGAGATCTTGAAGGAGATGGCGATGATCCTTCTCGAAAGCGTTAAAGACCCCCGTACACGTGATGTGACGTTGACCGGCATCAAACTGAGCAAAGACCTGCAAAGAGCGCGTGTCTATTACAGTGTCCTAGGCGGGTCAGAGGAGGTTCGACAGGCGCAGACCGGGCTCGACAGCGCGAAAGGATTCATCAAACGGCAGATAAGCCTCAAGATGTCTCTGCGATATGTGCCCGAAATCATCTTCGAACATGATCCCTCACTCGAAAGAGGGAGTGCGATGGAACGCCTCCTTGAATCCATTCGGAAGGACGCCCCCGAAAACGATGCTGAATGAACTGGTTCGTATCCTGCGAGAGGGGAGGCGCTTCGTCATCACCACCCACAAGCATCCTGACGGGGATGGGCTGGGGGCCATGTTCGCGCTCGGGCGCTCGCTTCGCATCGCCGGGAAGGAGGCCGTTCTTTTGAGCGAAGAGCCGCTCACCCCGCCTTTCGATCGTATGAGAGGTGCCGAGACTGTCCTGCAGAACTACACGCCGAACGGGGAACCCGTGACCCTGATCTTGCTCGACTGCGCCGATTTCGACCGGCCCGGAAAGGTTGTCGAGAGCTTCAAGGGCGACGCGGAGGTGGTCAACATCGACCACCACTTTACCAACACCTTTTTCGGGCGCTACAACTGGGTTGAGCCCGAATGCTCTTCCACCGGGGAGTTGATTTACAGGCTTCTGCAGCACGCCGGATTCCCGATAGACCGCGAGATCGCCGAGAATCTCTTCATTGCCATCCAGAGCGACACAGGCTCCTTCCGTTACGAAAACGCCACCGCGGCCGCCTTCAGCACTGCAGCGGCGCTCGTGGGGACCTACGGCGTGAGGCCGTCGAGGTGTGCGCGGCTCATCCTGGACGAGTACCCGTGCGCGCGGCTGTACCTCCTTAGATCGGCTCTCGGCACGCTCGAGACGCATCTGAGGGGAAAGATCGCGATGGTCACAGTGTCCCTCGACATGTACCGTGAGGCCCATGCCTCGACTTCCGACAGCGACACATTCGTGGATTATCCACGGTTCCTCTCCGGGGTCGAGATCGGCGTTCTGGTGAGGCAGACGGCTGAAGACGCCTACAAATTCAGCCTCAGATCCAACGATTTCGCTGATGTGGCTGCGCTTGCCAAGCAGTTCGGAGGCGGCGGGCACAAGCGGGCGGCCGGCTTCGATGCACAGGGGCGGCTGGCGGACATCAAGCTTCTTTTTCTGGGTGCCGCAGCCGAGATGCTGGAGGCCCATGCAGCTTGACGGAATCCTGCTGGTGGACAAGGATCCGGGTCAGACATCCTACGCTGTGGTATCCCGGGTCAAGACAGCTCTGAAGGCAATGGGGGTTCGCAAGGCGGGGCATGCCGGTACGTTGGATCCTTTCGCGACGGGTCTTTTGATTCTTTTGCTCGGCCAGGGAACGAAGCTTTCCCCCTTCCTGATGGGCGGAAAAAAGCTTTATCGAGGGACCTTGAGACTGGGGGTCGAAACCGACACCCTGGACCCCGACGGCGCAGTGATCAACCGCCGCGTAGTCAATGAATTCAGCCGTAAGGAGATCGAGGCGGCAGCCGCGCGTCAGGTCGGGTGCCGGCAGCAGGTGCCCCCGATCTACTCCGCAGTGCGGTGCAATGGGACAAGATCCTACAGGCTCGCCCGAAAGGGGCTCCAGCCGGAGTTGAGGGCGCGGCAGATCGAGGTGGGAGATTTTGACATTCTGGGTGTGCAGCTGCCGTTCGTCGATTTTGAGGTCTCCTGCTCGGCTGGGACGTATGTCAGACGCCTTGCTGCCGATCTGGGGGATGAACTCGGCGCCGGGGCGCATCTGACTTCGCTGCGGCGGCTGCGAAGCGGGGGGCTGGACGTGAGAAATGCCCTGCCTTGCGTGGAGATTGCCACGCTGCGGGATGAAGCTTCGATCAGGTCGCGGCTGCTTTCTTTGAATGACTCCATTCCGGAGATCCCCGGGATCGAGATCGATCGGCACCTTGCGGATAAGGTGCGCAAGGGTTATCAGCCGGTGCGGGGGGATCTGGGATTGGAGCAGGGTTTTTCAGCGGTTTTTCCCGATGGGTTTGCAAAGCTCGTCCAGCGGGATGCATTGGTGGCCATCTTGGAAATCAAGGGAAATCAGGGGGTAGGTTATGAACGATTGAGCATCGCCAGAGTGTTTTCATGATTTTTGAGGCGGCCATGCCCTTGGCCATGATACGATAAATGAAACAGACCCGTAAAAGGAAGGCGGCATCCTGACGATTGAGCTATCCCGCCAGCCAAAGAAAGAAGCAAGGGAGACAGGAGGTAACAAAAAGTGGTTCTCACGCCTGAAATGAAAAAAAAGATTATCGACGATTTCAAACTCCATGAAAAAGATACGGGTTCGCCCGAGGTGCAGATAGCCCTCTTGAGCGGAAGAATTCAGTACCTTACGGACCATTTCAGAACTCACAAGAAGGACCATCATTCGCGTCGGGGTCTATTGAAGCTCGTTGGACAAAGAAGGCGTCTGCTCGAGTATCTGAAGAAGAAAGATGTAGAAAAATACAGGACCGTGATCAAGGAACTCGGTATCCGGAAGTAGACAGTGGGCTTTTCCCGGCTCGCGTGGTCGCTGCATATGAACTGAAAGGAATGGGAAAAACATGATAAAAAGCTGCAGTATCGATATAGACGGCCGGCCGTTGCATGTAGAAAGCGGACGGGTTGCCAGGCAGGCCAGCGGGGCGGTCGTCGTGACATTCGGGGAGACCGTGGTGCTCGTGACCGCTGTGTCCACCGACGATATCCGCGAGGGGATCGATTTTCTCCCTCTGACCGTTGAATACCAGGAGATGTCCTACGCGGGAGGGCGCATTCCAGGGAATTTTTTCCGCAGGGATATGGGCAGGCCGAGCGAGCGGGAAACATTGACTGCCCGTTTGATCGACCGACCTTTGAGACCCCTTTTCCCGGAGGGTTATCACTTCGAGACTCAGGTCATCGCCACCGTGCTTTCGACGGATCGTGAGAACGACGCCGATGTGCTGGCCATCCTGGGGGCATCGGCTGCACTGGAGGTTTCGGACATCCCCTTTGCCGGCCCGATCGCAGGTGTACGCGTCGGGAGGATCGATGGCCGCTTCGTCACCAACCCCACGCAAAGCGAACTCCTGGAAAGCGACATCAATCTGATCGTAGCGGGGAATCGTTCGGCGGTGGTCATGGTGGAGGGGGGTGGACGGTTCGTTCCCGAGTCGGAGATGATCGACGCCATTTTCTATGGGCACAAGGCGATTCAGCCTATGCTCGACATGCAGGAGGAGCTCAAGGCCGCGGTTGGCAAACCGAAGCGCGTGATCGACCCTCCAGGGCATGATGCCGGTCTCCTCGCCCGGATCGAGGAACTCGCCACTCCACTGCTGCAAACCACCATATCCATTGCGGACAAGCAAAAGCGCCAGCTCAGCCGCTCAGACGCGTTCAAGACGGTCAGCGAGTCTCTGAAGGAGGATTACCCCAATCACTCCGCCTTCATCCGCGAGCAGATGGATGCGCTCGAGCGTCGGCTGGTGCGCCGCATGATCCTGGACGACGGGAAACGGATAGACGGGCGGCCGTTCGATCAGGTCAGGCCGATCGAATGCGTCGTGGGGCTGCTGCCCCGGGTGCATGGTTCGGCGCTTTTCACGCGGGGGGAGACCCAGGCCATGGTTCTGACGACCCTCGGCACCGAGCAGGACGAGCAGAAGATCGAATCCATTTACGGCGATCAGATGCGATCGTTTATCCTGCATTATAATTTTCCTCCCTACAGTGTGGGGGAGGCCAAGCGCCTGGGCGGCCCCGGTCGCCGCGAGATCGGCCATGGAAATCTGGCCAGGCGGGCGCTGGAGGCCGTGATGCCCTCGAGCGACGACTTCGAGTACTGCGTCCGCGTCGTGTCGGAGATCCTCGAATCCAACGGATCCTCTTCCATGGCGAGTGTGTGTGGGGGATGTCTGTCTCTGATGGACGCCGGCGTTCCGGTCAAGGACACGGTGGCCGGCGTGGCCATGGGTCTTGTCTGCGAGGGGGAGAAGGTCGCTGTGCTCACCGATATCATCGGCGACGAGGACCACTATGGAGACATGGATTTCAAGGTGACGGGCACCCGAACGGGCATCACCGCCGTTCAGATGGATATCAAGATGGAGGGAATTACGCCGGAGATCATGGGCCGCGCGCTCGAACAGGCACGTGAGGGGCGCATCCATATCCTCGGGAAGATGGAGGAAGCCATCGCCAAGCCACGCACGGAGGTCTCTCAGTATGCCCCTATCATCTCCGTGATCCAGATCAAGCCGGAAAAGATCCGCGACATCATCGGTCCGGGGGGCAAAATGATCCGGGAGATCACCCACACCTCAGGGGCCAGGATCGACGTGACGGATGACGGCAAGGTGACGATCGCGAGCCAGGACAAAAAGTCCGCGGATATCGCCATCGAGATGATCCGCAGCATTACCCAGGAGGCCGAAGTGGGAAGGATTTACAAAGGCAAGGTGGTCAAGATCATGGACTTCGGCGCCTTTGTCGAGATCTTTCCCGGGACCGACGGTCTGATACACATCTCCCAACTGGATCACGAGCGGGTCAACCGGGTATCCGACATCGTGAAAGAGGGGGACGAGGTCCTCGTGAAGGTGCTGGAAATCAGCGACGACGGCAAGATCAGGTTGTCCCGCAAGGCTGCCCTGGGAGAAAGCGTGGGTTGATGGTTCGTAAAACTGTGCTGCCGAACGGGCTCCGGATCGTTTCGGAGCCGCTTCGGTACCTTAAATCCGTATCGCTGGGGATCTGGATCGATATCGGATCCCGTGACGAAAGTGCCGCCGAGTGCGGCACCTGTCATTTCATCGAGCACATGCTCTTCAAGGGTACAAGGCGCCGGAGCGCACTCGATATCGCGCTGGAACTTGACGCGATCGGAGGGCTTTCGAACGCCTTTACCGCCAAGGAGAACACCTGTTTCTACGCCAAGGTCCTGGACAAGCATTTCGGGCGTCTGGCGGATATCCTTGCGGACATTGTCCTCAATTCGACGCTTTCCCCCGAGGAGGTCGAGCGTGAACGCCAGGTGATCCTGCAGGAGATCTGCATGGTGGAGGATACCCCGGATGAGCACATCCACGATCTGTTCACCGAACTTTCCTGGAAAGATCATCCCATGGGGATGCCGATCCAGGGGACCGTGGAGAGCGTCGGCGGGATCGAACAGGCGGCGCTTGCAGAGTTCATCCGGAGGCGCTACGTGCCCGAAAAGACTGTCGTGGCTGCCGCCGGAAACATCGAACACGAAGAGGTGGTCGCCTTTTTGAGGCCTCTTTTCGAGGGCCTTCCGTCCGGAGAAGATGCGCCGGCACGGGTGATGCCGGAATTGAACGCCGGACTCCTCGTGCGCGAGAAGGACCTCGAACAGGTGCACATCTGCCTCGGGGCCTCCGCACCTTCTCAGCGGGACCCGCAGCGCTTCGCCTCCGCCGTTTTCAACACCATCCTCGGCGGGAACATGAGCTCCAGGCTTTTTCAGGAAATCCGTGAAAAGCGCGGGCTGGCCTATGCCGTCTATTCCTTTCTTTCGTCCTATGCCGATGCGGCGCTGCTCGGTGTATACATGGCGACCGAGGCGCAGCAGGTCAACCCGGCGCTCGAGATCATCGAGCGCGAGATCGGAAAAATCCGGCGCGGCGAGGTGAGTGAGGAGGAATTGACCCATGCGAAGGACAATCTTGTGGGCGGCCTTTACCTCGGGGCCGAGGGCGCCGAAGGGCGCATGATGCGGCTGGCGAAGAACGAGTTTCTCTTCGGCCGGTACGTTTCGTATGACGAGTTGGCCGAATCCATCGAAAGGGTGCGTCTCGACGAAGTCGTCGAGGTGAGCCGGAGCATATTCGAAAACGGGCGTCTGGCCCTTGCGACACTCGGCCCCATGAAAGAAGAAGAGGTGGCGGCCGATATCCTTCATCTTTGAACCACGGTGTGGACGGAGATGCCTTATGAAACCCGTTGCCATTCGGGTGAAGCGCCTGGAAGGGGCGAATGCGGTGCCGTTGCCCGCCTATGCGTCCGAGGGCGCCTCGGGGATGGATGTCCGGGCGGCGCTTCGTGAACCGGTCACCCTGGCCCCGGGACAGTTCAAACGGATCCCGACGGGCCTCAGTGTCGCTGTTCCGCCCGGTTTCGAGGTTCAAATCCGGGCGAGGAGCGGTCTGGCCCTCCGGCACGGAATCGGAATGGTCAACGCCCCCGGAACGATCGACGCCGATTATCGCGGCGAGATCGGCATCATCCTGATCAACTGGGGGGAGCAGTCCTTTCGGATCGAACCTGGAGACCGTATCGCCCAGATAGTCCTCGCGCGGGTCTACCGGGCTGAGTGGATCGAAAGCGTCAGCCTCGACGAAACCCCGAGGGGTTGCGGGGGATTTGGCCACACCGGTATCGATTGACCTGATAAACCATGTCTTCCGTCGACAAAAACCGCCCCGAACGGGGCGCAAGGCGCAGACGGCGTCACTATGTCTGCAGCGTTTGCGGCAAGGAGCAGCCCTTCTGCTGGACCTGCCCGTGCGGTTTCCAGATCTGCAACACCTGCATGGACGAAAACCTGTGGGGGCTGACCTGCAGCGGGGTCCAGTGGCAATGTCCGGACTGCGGCCGGCTGAGACCTTTCTAGGGCGTTATTCTTCAAAGTCATACGGTTTTGACCTGGAGGTGGAAATTGCAGCCATTCCTGTCGACCCTTCTCGTCCTTTTTCTGCTTTTGCTTTCCCCGCCTGCTTCCCACAGTGAGGAGCAAAGCGCCGTCATCATCCATCAGAACGATCTGCACGGCTGGCTCTTTCCTGCGGGGAACCGCAATGGTCTTGGTGAGATGGCGAAACTGCTCGAGGACCTCTTCCGGGAGGAGCCAAGCAGCTTCTATGCCATGGCCGGCGATCTTTTCACAGGGCCGGATCTGCCTGCGGCTCAGAAGGGGAAAATGGAGACGGAACTTTGGAATGCCTTTTGGCGGCACATGTCGGAAAAGGGGTTTGGCGAGCGGGTGATCTGGTCGCTCGGGAACCACGAATTCGACTACGGAGTCCCTGACCCGTCATCCTTTGCCTTTCCACCGCTTTGCGCCAACCTGGTTCATCCGCAGCAGGGAGCGGTTTACAGGCCATATCAGGTCATCGAGACGGACGAAGGCCTTCGGGTCGGGTGGATCGGCCTGCTCCTCGAGAGGAATCGCCGGGTGCTGCAGGAGGTGGAAAAAGCGGGTCTGACCTTTCTGCCCATGCGGGAAGCGGTCGGGAGGGCCCTCCAGGAAATGGGGCGTCTGGATCTGACGGTGTTGTTGATCCACGACCACCTCGATGCGATCAAGGCGTTCGCCCGTGATCTGCCGCCGGAATGGGGCATCGACATCATTCTGGCCGGGCACGACCACCTGGTGCTCGAAGAGCCTGTGGATGCCGCCGGGATCCCCGTCTCCGAGGCGGGGGCCATGAACCGTTTCTACGGGCGAGTCGATCTGCTTCTGTCGGCGGGTGAGGTGAAGCGGCTGGAGAGCCGGATCGTTCCATGGGGCCCGGACCTCTTGACCCATTCCACGATGCGGGTGAAGGAGTCGTTCGAGGCGAGCCGCGGAGAGGTCGTGGCCTTTCTCGAACGATCGCTCACAGGGAGCTATCTGAGGGAGCAGGAGAGCAGCCTCGGGAATTTTGTCACGGACGCCTTCCGTTGGGCGACCGGGACGGATATCGCGATGACCAACGGGTCCTCTCTGCGGTTGGACTTTCCGATCTATTACGATCAGCCGCTGGAACTGCGCGAAGGGGACATGAAAGACATCACCCCGTTCCGCAACGCGCTGGTGACCGGAAAGCTCACCGGAGCGCAGCTCCTTCAAATCCTGGAAGGAGAGGCCGAGGACCTTCAGAATCAGATCTCGGGTATCCGGTATTCCGTAAACATGAAAAATCCTCCTGGTAAAAGAGTTGAAGAGGTCTCGGTCAACGGCGAACCGCTCCTCCCTGGAGAATGGTACACGCTCACGCACAACGCTTATTGCGCCGACCCGAAAAATATGCAAAGATATTTACATCTTCCGCCTGAGAACCTTGTGTGGAAGATGACCCCCTGGAAGGATTACGAAGCGTTGATCGGCTACGCGCGGCACCTGGGAACCATTGACTACCCCACTGAAGGAGAAGGGCGGATCGAGCGCAGGTTCTGATCGATAGTCTTCGCGCACTTCCCGTCCAGACTGTTTTGCACTGAACCTGCCATTCGAAGATCCGGCGTTCATGGATCCGGAAAGGAGCCGACGATGCGGACCAATCCGATGGATTCCTTCTTCTACACCCTTGTGCGCGTGGTCGATGCCGTCTATCAGGATGAAGATCTCGGCGACACGCTGTATTTCATGCTTTCCCTGGCGGCTGAGTTGACCGGGGGCAAGGGCAGCACATTGCGTGTGCTCGAGCACGGGAGCTTCGATCTGAAAGTGGTGTCAAGCTACGGTCTCAGTCAGGAGTATCTGAAGAAGGGCGCAATCGATTGCGGCAGGAGCATCACCGAGATCATGGAAGGGGATGTCATTATCATCAACGATTTCGAAGGCGATCCCCGGATCCGCAACCGTGAGGTCGCGAATCAGGAAGGAATCGCTGCGGTCATCGGGATCCCCTTCACGGTCAACGAGACCACTTACAGCATCCTGCGGGTGTATTACCCGTCCAAGAAGACGCCGACGCACGAGGAAATGGAGTTGCTGAACACCCTCGGGAAGCTGAGTTGCCTCGCCATCGAACGTGCTGCGATTTCAGAGCTTAGAAAAGAGCCCTCTTGAATGACCATCAATCTCCGGGCCTGCGCTGAGAGCGGCCCAGGCGGCCGAAACCTGCGGACCGGGAAGGCTGCGCCTCAGGCACTCTCGTTTCCAACCCTCATTTCCGGATGGGACGCCAGGCTGCGCCTCAAAGGCGTTTTAGGAGCAAGCCCCCTCTGACATGGATGAGCACCCGCTGTCTGAACCCACCCTCCATATCGTTCTCTATGAACCCGAGATCCCTGCCAATACCGGCAACATCGCCAGGTTGTGCGCGGCCGCCCGGCTCCGCCTGCATCTGATCCATCCCTTGGGCTTCAAGGTCGATGACCGGCATCTGAAGAGGGCCGGACTGGACTATTGGCCGGAGGTGGATGTCGTGCACCACCCGTCGTTCGACGCCTATCTGATTGCTGAATCAATGGCGCCGCACTCTGTTCACGCATTCAGCCGTCATGCCGAACCGCTCTACACAAAAGCCTGCGTCCAGCCGGGTGATCATCTTCTTTTCGGACCCGAGACCAGAGGACTTCCCGCCGAGTTGCGGTCAATTTTCCACTTCTACGCCATCCCGATCTGGGGAAAGGTCCGCAGCCTGAACCTTTCGACCTCTGTCGGGATCGTCGCCTACCATTATCTCCACACGATCGGACGATTTTAGCGGACTGCGGGGTGCTCGGCCAACCCGTCGCTGCGGGAGAGGGGGGCTTTTGCCCGCTGCAAACCATGGAGGCGGGTGCGGAGGAGCTTTGGAGGGGAGAAGCGTGCCTCGGGGCTACTCGTGGCTTTCCTTGGACTTGCCGTTCAGGACTTCTCTGAGGGCGATGTTGGTATCGGATTCGAGTTCGCCCATGATCTCCATCAGCACCTTTAAACGAAGGATTGTCTTGCGGGATTTTTCCTGGTAGGGGAGTTTGAGATCATGCGCATCGAGAATGCCGATCAGACGTTCGAGATATTGGAGATCAATCTGGTCTGTGTTCTGATAGAGCAGTTCGACCCAATCCTGTTTGACTTCAGCTGGAAGATCGACATATTTGGTCAACAGCTCGGCGGTCTTGCCTAAACGGAGGGATCGGCGGAGCCGCTCGATCTTTTCATCGATGAGCTGCCGCTGGGCGTCGGAGGCATTGGCCTTTTGCATCAGCTCGTCCCAGCGCTCCTCGATTTGAAGGTGCACCCAGTTTTCACCGGTCTCCGGGGAGAGAAACAGCTCCAGAAAACGGGTTTGGACTTCAATAAGGTCGAGAATAGCGGCCTGATTCTCTTCGGTCTTGAGATCGATGGCCGCCTTGTTGAGTTCCTCGATGATCCCCTTCTTGGTGAGCGTCGGATCGCAGAGTTGGAGGATGATTCTTTCCCATTGCTCACGCAGAAAATTCAGCTCCAATTTGATGAGGGAGAAGATCAGACCCGATTTTGTTATCGCGTTCCGGATCGAATGGGCGAGGATGTTGCATGCCTTGATCTTGTCCTCGGCGAGGTGCCGCATGCTTTCGAGCGACTGCTCTTTCAATTGGTAGGAAAGCAGCTCAGTGCCGAGCGTCCTGGATAGTTTCTTGATCAGCCGGGTCTCGGGGCTGCCTATGCGGATGGTATAGGGCCGGAAATGGATCTTGATGACAGCGACCACGACATGCTCGCTGAACTGCCAGAGGGTCTCCCCGTAGCTGTTTTTCGGGAACTCTGGGTAGACCCCGTTGTTATTGATGAAAAGATCCTTTTTCCGGACGAGGACCGGCTCCATGTGATGAAAATCTTCCCAGACCCCCTCAACCTGGAGCCGCACGCTGCGGGAGTCGGCCCGCGGATCTTCTGCCGTCCAGCTCTTCTGTCTTTCGACGCACCAAGCCATCGCCTCGAGCGGACGGTTGGGCTCGTCGCGGTATTCCAGCCAGGTCTTGCCGGGATGGTTGTAGTCGGAGGCTTGGGGGAGCCCCCACGAAATGCTCTGGCGGTCCGAGTCGATCACCCCCGAGGTAATCCTGGTGGCAGTCAGGCCGGGGGGGCCGCCGATAAGGTAGACTGTCCCCTTGTAAGCATTCGGGAGGCAGAAAAGGATGGTCTCGATAATGCTTTTGCAGGCATGCTCAAGGGTGTCCTGATCGATCCGTATGGTCAAAACGTTCGTCCTTCGAGACCACTGAAATCCTCTGCATCCGCCGGCTCAAGAGCGCGGAGGCTCATAGCAGATGGGGGTTAATCTATTCATAATCAGCCATTTGTCAATAAGAAAGTACGCGAGCTCCCGAGAAGGCGATGCCGGGCGCATCCGAGGCGCATCATCAGGCATTTTGCGCCTGAAGCCCCGGCTTGAAAAAGCCAGGGTGCGCGGATGGCTTCAATCGCCCGATCCGGCATGCCGATTCAATCCCGTTTTAACGGCATCAACCAGCACAGGAACCACGTCGACCACGTTCCCCTGGAGGAAGATGTCCGTAATGCCCTCCGTCAAATGGGTGCGCTCCTGGTTGATTTCAATGATGCAGGCGCCGTTTCTCTTGGCGATGGACGGGATCGTATTGGCAGGAGAAACGACGGCTGAGGTGCCCACAACCAGCAGGGCCTGTGCTGATGAAGCCAGATGGAAAGAGCGGTTCAAGGCGTCTTCCGGGATGGCTTCACCGAAAAAGATCACGTCAGGCTTGAGAATGCTTCCGCAGAGGCACGTCGGAGTGTCCTCGCCTTCCTTTTCTCGGCGGCTGAATCTGCGGCCGCAGGCGAGGCAGGTGAGCGAGGCGGCGTTTCCGTGATACTCGATCACCTCGCGCGAGCCACCAGCCTGATGAAGGTTGTCGATGTTCTGGGTGATGATGCAGCGGAGGCAGCCGAGCCTTTCCATTTCACCCATTCCAATATGGGCAAGGTTCGGCTGAGCGCAGCTCAGGAGTTTCTCCATTTCCCTCAACATCTCCCAGACCTTCAAGGGATTGGAGTGAAAGGCGGAGATGGTCGCATACTCCGCTGGATCGAAGCGCGCCCAAAGCCCCTCGGCGCTTCTGAAGTCCGGGATCCCGGAAGGTACCGAAATACCGGCCCCTGTAAGCGCAATCGTCAACCCGGAACGTATGATCTTTTCGGCTGCTTCACTGATCTGACGTTCTTCGAGCATAAAGAATCTGCTCCTCAGTTCTCCGCGAAAGCCAAACCCGCCAAACCTGCGTCCTATGCATCGACACCCTGTTCGGTCTTGTGCGGGTCCGTGTTTGCACGAAGCATTTCGAAGGGGGATCTCTGCGTTTGGCTGTCCCCGGGACAAATGTCAAAGCTAGGCCCGGCCCTGCGCGATTCAAAGCATAGTAGCCGCAGTCCGCTTTTTCGGCCGGGGACAAAGTCAGGAGGGTTCGATCAAGATCTTCCGCTGGGTGTTGTCGTAAGAACGAAAAACGCCCTTAAGCTTTTTCTGTTCTCCGAATATGTTGACTAGGCGGATGTTGTCTCCTTCGACCTCGAGCAGATCGACATTTTCGAGCAGTTTTTCTTCCTGCCCGCCCTTTAAGACAAAGGCATGAGCTTCACACATTGTTTTTATCCTTGTTTCAAAGCCTTAAGCGAGAGACGCGAGCGCCTTGCGGAGCGCCTCGTTCGTTTTGACAGTGTACTCTATCATTTCGCGGATGTGACGGGCGGTTTCTTTCTTGCCCGCATCTTCAAGCTGATCCGCAAACAGTTCGTATTCTTCCTGGTGGTGTTCATTATGATGGATCCAGTGTTCCATCCTGATCCGGGCCTTGTCGAAATCATCCATCGGCGTTCTCCTTGGGTGGCTTCAATTCTAAAATAGTTTCCATCCGGAAATGGTCTTTTTGGCCCATCTCGGCGTCAATCTGCACGTTTGCTTGTGCGGCGACCTGCAGGTCGCCTCCGCGCAAACGCTTGATTTCCTTGATATGGGCCAAAAATCCTCATTTCCGGATTGGAAACGAGTTTCTACGGGGAAATGGTCTTTTTGACCCATCTCGGCGTCAATCTGCACGTTCGCTTGTGCGGCGACCTGCAGGTCGCCTCCGCGCAAACGCTTGATTTCCTTGATATCGCCCAAACCGGGATCCGCTACGAAGCGGTGGGATTGGTCTGGATAAAAATTCAGGTGCGATGGCTTCTGGTTTGAGCCATCACGAGTCAACTCCACGCGGCGCACCGCGAAGTCTATAGATGCATTGCCTGGGCATCAAGACTATCGGCTGTAAGGGAACACCAACGGATGTTCACTATTGTTAAGGGTAAAGAGGGCAAGGGATATTGTCAAGAAGTTCAGGGGGTGTTCTTCGGATTTGCCTGTTCGATCGCGAGAGTGGATGTCGGCGGGCATAGGTCGCTCCTAACACTTATCGTCCGGAAAGGCCCTTTTCCCTGATCTGGGCGTCAATCCGCCCGTTTGCCGATGCGGCGACCTGCAGGTCGCCTGAGCGCAAGCGCTTGATTTCCTTAATTTTAGATAAAACTGCTTATCTTCGTATAGAAGTCGATTCTGCGGCAAAATCGTGTCCGGATGGAAACTAAAAAAGTCTTCAATGATTAACTCTAGCCCAATTTTAGAAAAAAAATTGACGAGCAATGCTTAGCAGGTTAAGATTCATAAGAGTGTATTGTTGCCAACAGCGAGGCCAGCACGGAGGCAGGACATGAGAGAGACCTTGAAAGGGAAGAGGATCCTGATCGTTGACGATGAGCCTGATATCCTTGAAACCTTGGAGGAAATTCTGGATATGTGCCTCATCGACACGGCGCCCAACTACGAGACTGCCGAGAAGTTCATTGTGAAAGAGAGTTACGATGCAGCCATCCTGGATATCATGGGGGTCAGGGGCTACGACCTGCTCGATCTGACCCGAAAGAAGGGCATCCCGACGCTGATGCTGACCGCTCATGCCCTGAATCCGGATAATCTCGTCAAGTCGATCAAGAAAGGTGCGCGGTCCTATATCCCAAAGGACAAGCTGTCCGATGTGCCTCATTATCTGGCGGAGATGTTACAGGCGGCTGAAAGCGGTGAAATTCGGGAGGGCACCTGGTTCACCAGGCTCAAACCCTTTTTCGACAAGAAGTTCGGTCCGCACTGGCGTGATAAACACAGGGATTTCTGGGACGAATTCGACGAGACCTATCGCGTCTCGAAGAAGGAACTGGAAGACATCATGTAGCAGTCGGCGCGGGCGGTGGAGACTCCTTCCCTTCGGTTTTGAGAGGGAGTCTCACGCGGAAGGTCGCGCCTTTCCCCTCGTCGCTTTCAAGCCACAGGCGCCCACCCATATCTTCGATCAGCACCATGACTCCAGCGAGTCCGAGTCCGTGACCCCGGACGCTGCAGACATCCGTTGCATCCATCTGGAAGTAGCAGTCGAAGATTTTTTTGTGGTAGACGGCAGGTATGCCTTCTCCATCGTCTTTGACTGTGAATTGGATGGCGTCTCCTTCTTTCTCGAGATTTACAGACAACTCTACGAGGTTTTTCCGGTACTTCAGGGCGTTGGTCAGGAGGTTCCGGAGGATTTGCGTCGTTTTGCTTCCGTCGAGACAAACCTCACGACACCAAAGGGCATCATCGAGCTTCAGATGAAGCCCTTTTTCTTCTAAGGTGCGCTTCAGCACCTCAAGAGAGGCGCAGCTCTTGATGGAATCCGCCATATCGGAATCGACCAGATCGAAGATCTCGCCGATCGCCTGTTCGAGCAGTTCCGAGAGGGGCATAGTGGCATAGTTCATCAACCCCTCCCTCGACCGACCCAGCTCCAAGGTATCGTTGACCAAGGCCTGTGTGATTTTGGTGTTTCTGAGAACCCGGGCCAGCACCTTCTGCTGCTTTTCCGTCACGGGCCCGTACTTTTCAGGACGGGTCAGCAAAGAGCTTATGCCCGCCTCGATAACAGCCAACGGTACCTTCAAATCATGCACCAGCAGATCAATCTTGATACGTTGCCGGTTATCCGAGGTTTTCTGCTCAGTCTCGTTTTTCATTGCATCGTTCCCCGTAGGCGATTGTCTCTCCGCCGCGATCGGCGCCTTCGCCCTGACGTCCCTTCGGCCCAATGTCGCCCGAATCATATCAAGTCCCTTAGAAAAAATCAAATCTCCATAAACCTCCTGTCATACAATTTTCTAAAGGGCTGCGCCCGAATCGGTGCCTGTTCTCCGCCTCCCCGGGGTGCCGGCAGTTGGAGCCGTTGCGGGCGTTCAAACCGGCAAAAAGGCCATTTGCCGCTACAAGCCGGTTCTCATCCGGAAAGGCGGGGGGTTTTTTCCTCACACCCTGCGCATGCTCCGTCTCGCCTCTTCGGGGTGGGTTCCGCTTTTTGCAACATCAAGGAAATCAAGGCTTCGCACGGTTTAGACCTGCAGATCGCCGCACAAGCAAACTTGCAGATTGACGCCGAGATGGGCCAAAAAGACCATTTCCGGATGGAAATCAGGTGTAGTAGACGATGCCCACATATCCGACGAAATTCCTGTCGGGGCGCACGTCGTAGCTGGTCATGTAAGCGATCTCGTTCGCATGGGCGGCGCCGAGGGCTTCGGAGGCCGCGATGGCGGCGGCCGCCGCCCCGGAACAGCATGCGTTTTGGCTCTGAAGCGCTTCCCGTATCACTTCTCGTGAGTCCATCCGGAGCATCTGTTCTATGACGGCACGATCCTGAACCGTTTTCACCCATTGGAGGGCCTGGGTCCCATCGCCTTTGGGCAAGAACCCATAGCTCGGCCCATAGTGGGTCAGATCCGTCGATCCGATGACCTTCGCCTTCCTGCCGAGGCGAAGACAGTGTTCTGCTGCGCGGCCCGCGATGGCCAGGGCGTCTTCCCGGGGAGGCGAACCGATCGGGACGATGCGGGCACCCGGGAGAAAATGGCGCACGAAAGGCAGCTGCAATTCAATGGTGTTGTCCTGGACGTGGCGCGTCGCTGTTTCCACCTCGAAATCGAACTCCTGGATCAGCAGGTCGGTGATCTCCGAATCGATTTCCAGTTCACCGAAGGGCGTTTCCCAGAAACCTTCTCTCATGATGAGGTTCGGGCTTCGGGCGTGCATGTGGTGTCCGAAGATCAGGACGGTATCGGCCTTTTCACCGTTCTGTGAAAGACACCGGATGACATTGCAGGCGATCTTCCCCGAAAAGGCCCAACCCGCATGAGGGACAATCCCCCCGACCACCCTTTGCGCCCCGGCTGGGCAAGAGAGGGCAGGGTCCGTGAAGCTTCGAATGGCGGCAAGGCACTCCCGCTCGGTTCCCGGGTACCATGTGCCTGCGAAATCAGCGGTGCGGATAGGCATAGGTTCCCCTCCTTTCAAGGTCCCTGACGCCGCCCGGCAGTTTGCGGGTTGCACGGCGGGTGCAAAGGTGCTAGATTTTGCAGTTCAGTCGCGGATCCCTGAAGCGCTCAGTCATCCTGCGGGCGCTGGGGACCCGGTGAAAACCCGCCACAAGGCCCGGCGGCGGCAAAGGGCCGTTTATTCATTTTTTCGTTTGAGGCCGCTTCATGTCTTTCGACATCACGACCCTGATCATCAAGATCCCCGTTCTGCTTTTCGCCTTGACCATCCACGAGTACGCGCACGGGCGCGTAGCGCTCGCCATGGGGGATCCGACGGCCCTGCGTGCGGGCCGTCTTACCATGAACCCTATACGCCATATCGACCCTTTCGGGGCGATCTGCCTCTTTCTCTTCAATTTTGGGTGGGCCCGGCCCGTGCCCATCGATCCACGCTACTTCAAAGACTACCGGCGTGCAACCATCTATGTGTCTGTTGCGGGCCCGCTGGCCAATCTGTGTGCGGCGCTCGCAGCGGGCCTGCTGGTGCGCTATACGCTCATGCCCTGGGACCTCTACCGGCAGGTGCTGCTCTACCTGCTTCTGATGAATATCGGGCTAGGTCTTTTCAACCTGATCCCCATACCGCCGCTCGACGGATCGCACATTCTCGAGAACCTGCTGCCGCGCCGCGCAGCCATAGGTTATCAAAGCCTGCGGCGGTACGGTCCGCTGCTGCTGATCGGGATCATCCTCCTCGACAACTTCGCCCACACGGGGATCATCAGCTTCATCCTGCTTAAGCCGATGTTCCATCTGGCGCATCTTTTCGCGGGCGACGGTTTCTTCCGGCTGATCGGAATCCTTTAGCCGGACGCGGACCGCTTCCTTTCCTACATCATGTCTTTGTCGCTTTCCTCGATGGCGCGGTCGATTTCGGCCTTTAGCTCCGCCGGCAGCCCCGGAATGTCGACGCTCAAAAATCCCCTGACGATCGTCGAGGTCGCTTCGTCTTCACTCAGTCCGCGCGACATGAGATAGCTGATCTCTTCCTGGGCGATCTTCCCGACCGCCGCCTCATGGGACATCTCGACGCCGTCCGCATGACCTTCCAGTTCGGGCACCGCGTGAATGACGCCGCCTTTGAGAATGAGCCCCCGGCATTCCAGATGGGCCTTGATATCGGGGACCTCCCCGATCAGATGACCCCGCGCGATGATCTTTGCGCCGTTGCTGATCGTGCGGGCGATGATCTCGGCCCGGTTTCCCGGGTGTTTGAGGAACACACGGCCGCCGAGGTCATATTCCGAGCCGGGGCTTCCAACGATGATGCTGTAAAACCTCGCTACCGCGTCTTCACCCTCCAGATGGGTGACCGGATACATCTGCAGCGATTTTACGGGCTTCATACAGATGTAGTTGTTCAGGAAAAGGCCGCCGGCCTCCACCCGGGCCGCCGAGCGTGGGCGCACCACCATATCCTCAGCCCAGTTGTGGATCATGGTGAAGCTGAGCTTCGCGTTCTTTTTGATGAAAAACTCGGATATCCCGACGTGCGCCCCGCGCTTGAGGTGCGGAGAGGTCGCACAACCGGTGATGATGTGAAGCTCGGAATCCTCTTCCGCGATGATGATGTTGTGCACGTTCTGCTGCAGGCCTTCCTTGCCGATGTACAAGCAGGCCTGGATGGGATAGATGGACTTGACGCCCGGCAGCGCACGGATGACGTACCCGTTGTGAAGGCCGATTTCGGCCGCCGCGGTGTACTTGTCGGCATCGACGGAGACGAGTTTCCAGTAATACTCTTCGATCCAGGCGTGTTTTTCGAGGGCCTCCGTAATAGGCATGACCTCGATCCCGGGTTGCTTGCTGCGGCAGTGAAGAACGGATGCGTCCTTTTGAAAGAAGGTTCCTCCCCGGCTGCCTTCTTCCGGGTCGAGGCCCGCCATGACAAGCGTGCGCCGTTCGTTTTCGGGGAGCGATAAGAGCCCGTCCGGCCCAAGCCTCCCACCGGGTTCCGCCGCCGTCACAAATTGGGCGAGATCGATATCCGGCCCCAGAAGGGCCCGTTTTTCCTTGGCCTTGGAGGCCTTCTCCTTCAGTTCTTCTGCTGCATGATGCATCTGACACACTCCTCGTAGCCTGTTTTGCCGACGCAATTGAGAATTTCACGGGGGTTGCTGACGCAGCTGAGCATCCCGTCGAAAAGGACCTGCCCCTTGTCGGCGCTTACATAATCGAGGATATAGCCGGTGTGGGTGATGATCAGCCCCATCTTCGTCCGTTCCATCTTCCGCTGCATCTTGGATTTGTGCGCATTGGCGAGGGACTCTTCGTCCTTTTGGAGCAACGTCGCGATGGTTTTTCCAACCAGGGCGATGTTTTCCAGGTCGACGCCCGATTCAGGTTCGTCGAACAGCATCAGGTCCGGGTCCTGCGCCAGAAGCTGGAGGAGTTCGGAACGCTTGATCTCGCCGCCGGAAAAGCCCGCGTTGACATCGCGCTCGAGAAAATCGGTGAAGGCGAGATGGGCCGCAAGCCCCTCCACAGTCAAGCCTGCCCGGCTCCGGGCGCAGATCTCCACCATCTGGCGGGTCTTGAGACCATGGATGGTGGGCGGGCGCTGGTAGGACATCCCGATGCCGAGCGCGGCCCTTTCGTTGATCGGCAAATGGGTGATGTCTTCGCCCTTGAAGAAGATCTTTCCGTGCACCACCCGATACTGAGGATAACCCATGATCGTCATGAGCAGCGACGTCTTACCGGAACCATTCGGGCCGAAAAGGATGTGGGTTTCACCGGGTTGTATATCCAGGTCGATGTGTTTGAGAATCAACTTTCCGGCAAGCTCCACCTGCAGATCCTCGATGTGCAGCATGAGTCGAACCTCCTTGATTTTTCTTGGGGGAGTGTCCAGGAAAACGCAATAAAGAGTAGACCTTGAAGTCTACAGGGGAAAAGCCTATTTGGCAAGAGGCTAATGGCCCTCGGCGCAGAAGCGCCTCCATCCCATGAGCGCGGCCCCCCCGGCAATCGTCGTACCGTAAAAAACGACCGGCTTTTCAGCGAGAAACCCGCCGATGGTATCATTGACGAGGGTGGTGCCGGTTACGAGCAGAACCTCAGCCCACTGCCTGGCTTCCGCCTGGGCTTCGGGGCCCTCGATCGGCACACCGAAACGGACAGTCCCGATATTGTCGGGGTCGAGATCCAGGACCCGCATGGGGAAGCGTTTGCCGAGGGATTCGATCATCCTCGGCTGAAAACCGACCTGCAGAATCTTTGCGCCGGGGTAGGCGGTTTCGAAGAAGCGCAGGAGTTCGTCCGCGCAGCGCCTTGGCTCCTGATCCCGGCAATGGATGGTTTTTTCGGCCGCGGAAAGATGGCGCATCAAGGCGTTCAACGAGGCGGTGAAAACCGCACGCCTGAAATTGTTGTTGAGCGGCATCTCGAGGATCTCTTCGAGCCTTGCCTGAAAATCGCCGTATTGATCGGTGAAAGCCTGCCCGAGAGCGCCTTTGAATTCCGCCTGCATCAGGGATTCTTTTCCTTTTTGGAGAGGAAAATCCTGCTCCTCCGGATGGCCCACGGCCTCTTCCACGGACAAAGGCCTGGCGGTCACCCTGAAGGATTCGGACAAAAGTCCGTGGACCGCATCTATTTGCAGTAAGCGGCGTTTCAATTCCTGAAAAATATCATCCATGCGCGGTTCCTCCAAATGTTTCGATGTAAGGCTCCACGCTCTCGTGGAGCCATGCCGTCCAGGATCGGGCCATAGCGAGCTTGGACGAAAGAATAAGCCGCGAGAAACCGTCCTGTTCCTTTTGGAGACGGGAGCGAATGCGCTCGGAGGTCTTATTCAGGATGTCCTGCTGGGCTGCGATGAGTCGGCGCAGCACCGGCGTTTCCATATGCCCAGCGAAGAAAAGCTTGGCAATGAACTCGACCCGCATATCCCTGATGTGTTTTACAGGTTTCCCGAGCCACGCCTGGAAGGCCGATCGGCCCGCGGCCGTGAGCGAAAACACCCGTTTAGCCGGGCGGTTCTCCTGAGATCTCACCTCCGAAGAAACGAGCCGTTTCCTCTCGAGTCTCTTCAGAACGGTATAAAGCTGGCTGTTGCCGACATACCAGGCCGGGCCGAAATGCTGCTCGAGGAACTGCAGAATCTCATAGCCGTGCTTCGGTCCAGCGGCCAAAGAGCCAAGGAGCAGATAATCCACCGATTCCCGTGCTTTCATCCCCAACCAGATCTCAGTTTTAATCGGAATATTACAGATTATAATACTATCCATATACACAATGAATTAACCGGTCAACAAGATTCCATCCGGAAATGGTCTTTTTGGCCCATCTCGGCGTCCATCTGCACGTTTGCTTGTGCGGCGACCTGCAGGTCGCCTCCGCACAAACGCTGGATTTCCTTGACATTGGCCAAACAGACGCCCCTGTTTCTTCTTGCTTGGAGGTGGGGGGAGCGGCGAGCGAGGGAGAAGCCGGAACAGATTGAAACAGCGAGGGGTCTGGCAGTCCCCTGTCTTACTCCGCGGCGGGTTCCTGGCATTGCGTGTGCAGAGTATTTCTTCTCATTTTTGCCCTTGACAGACGGTGTCATTCATTCTATAGATGTGCCCCAATCCGCGCGTGCATCGGAGTGCCTTGGCTGCGTGCCGCGCCGAAGCTCGGAGAGAGGCCTATCTTCAATATAAAGAAGCACGGCAAATGGGTTGATGACGTCGCTCTTGTCAGCCAGGTCGGATTGACCATCGCTGGTTCTATCCTGTTCTGCTTCGCTATAGGATACTATCTTGACAAGTGGCTGCACACGAAGGGCCTGTTCATCACCATATTCATCCTTCTGGGCATCGCGGGTGGGGGATACACCGCCTATCGGCAGATCATGGAAGTGACTCGAGATACGGACAAGCAGAACAAAGATGCGTGATACGTCGTTCGCCGAGGTTAGCCGCTTTCAAGCAAAAATCGCCGCAAAGGCCCTGCTGGTTTTCATCGCGGGGGCGGTGGTTTTTATCCTGCTTGGGGAGCGCCCCCTGGGAAAAGGCCTGCTCCTCGGTGCCGCCTTCAGCGTCGTCAATTTTCTGCTGATGGGCATCTGGGGGCCGCTCCTTCTTGGCCGAAGCCAGGCCCGCGCCAGAATGACCGGCTTGGCCTCGATCGCAACGAGGTATATCGTTCTTGCTGTGCCCTTGATCCTGGCGGCTAAGTCCCCCTCATTCAACTTTCCCGGGGTGGCGGTGGGTTTGTTTGCGGTCCAGATTGTCATGCTTGCCGATCATTTGGTCATTCGTCCTCTTACCGGGGGAGGGACATCGCAGTAGAATCATCTTATTGACTGAAGAGCTTTGAGGAATTGACACATTATGGAAGACCTGACCAGTATCCCGCAGTGGACCCTTCAGCTGTTCGGCATGAACCTCGTGTTCAACCGGGACACGCTGATCATGACCTGGATCGTCATGGCGATTTTGATCGTCTTCGGTTTTCTCGCGACACGCAAAAAGGGCATCCTCCCCAATCCCTTTCAGGTCGTGGCCGAGCTTTTCGTCGGCGGCTTCCATGACTTGACCCGCGATGCCCTCGACGAAAAAATGGCCAAGAAATACTTCCCTCTGATCTGCAGCCTTTTCATGTTCTTGATCCTCTCTAATTGGCTGGGTGTCTTTCCCAAGCTCTCCGAGCCTACCAAAGATCTGAATACCCCTCTCAGCCTCGGGATTTTGGGCTTCGTGATCGCGCACTACTCGGGAATCAAGGCCAAAGGCTTCAAGAAATACGCCAAAGAATACTGCGAGCCTATGTTTTTCATGGCCCCGCTCAACATCATCGGGGAAATCGCGAAGGTCGTCTCCATCTCCTTTCGTCTTTATGGGAATATCCTCGGAGGAGCGATCATCATCCTCGTCGTTTCCCACCTGATTTACAGCATTCTGCTGCCCCCGCTGCTGATCTGCTTCTTCAGCCTCTTCGTGGGGACCATTCAGGCCTTTGTGTTCACCATGCTAACCCTTGTTTACATCTCGGTACAGGTAAAATAGCTATGTTTATGGACATGGACACAGCAACGCTCATCAGGCTGGCATCCTTTGTCGGCGCCGGAATGTGTATCGGCCTTGGCGCCATCGGGGCCGCGCTCGGTGAAGGATACACGGCCGGACTTGCAAACGAAGGACTTTCCTATCGACCCAACAAGTCGGGCGACATCTTGAAGAACATGCTGGTCGGCCAGGCAATCGCCGAATCAGCGGCTATTTTCGCGCTGGTCATCGCGATCCTGCTGCTTTTCACTGCCTCCGGCAGCGACAACCTTCTGCGCGCGGCGGCGCTTCTCGGTGCCGGGGTCTGCATGGGGTTCGGGGCCATCGGGTCGGGGATCGGCGCAGGCTTCCCCGCAGGAGAGGCCTGCAAGGGCATGGCGCGGCAGCCCGCCTTCACGAGCCGGCTGACCACCAATATGCTCATCGGTTCAGCGGTGTCCCAGACGCCTGCGATCTTCTCCATGGTAGTCGCGCTGATGTTGATGTTCATGAATCCGGGAAGCCTCCCCGTCATGCCGATGTGGGCCGCATACCTGGGCGCGGGGCTCAGCACCGGGCTCGCGTCCATCGGATCGGGGATCGGCGGCGGGATGGCAGCCGGTGCGAGCTGCCAGGGCATTGCGCGCAATCCGGAGACCCTGGGCCAGGTAACCACCACCATGCTGGTGGGGCAGGCGGTTTCGCAGACGCCCGCAATCTTTGGATTGCTGGTCAGCTTCATTCTCATGTTCCGGGCCCTGCCCGAGACGGCCGCTCTCGCGCCGGCGATGGCGCTTTTGGGAGCGGGCATCTCGATGGGGTTTGGCGGGATCGGCCCTGGAATCGGCAACGGGATGACGGCGGAGGGTGCTGTGGCCTGGGTCGCAAGGAACATCGAGTCGGCCGGCGATCTGACCAGGACGATGCTGGTCGGTCAGGCGGTTTCGCAATCTACGGCCATCTATGCGATGGTTGTCAGTCTGGTTCTCATTTTCGTCGTTTAAGGGTTTTAGACACACTTACTTAATATTCTTTGGAGGATGTACGAAATGGCAATTGAAGGTGCAGATCTCATCAAGGCGGCAGCGTTTCTGGGTGCTGGGATAGCTATGGGACTGGGCGCGATCGGCCCCGGTGTCGGTGAAGGTTTCGCGGCCGGCAAGGCGTGCGAAGCGATCGGAAGGAAGCCTGAAGAAGCTGGTTTGTTGACCAGGACGATGCTGGTCGGTCAGGCTGTTTCGGAATCGACGGGTATCTACTCCCTGGTTGTGGCGTTGCTGCTCCTCTTTGTGGTGTAGGATCTCCTACGGAGGAGATGTGCGATGATTAGTATCAATGCGACCCTGATCGCCCAAGTGGTTCATTTCCTGGTGCTGATGTACATCCTGAAGCACCTGATGATCCTGCCGATCTGGAATCTGATCAAGGCAAGGCAGGAGCACATGGAGAAGGCCCAAAACGATATATTGGAAGCCGAGCAGAAGGCCATCGAACTGGCGGAGCGGTACATGCGGGAAGAGGAAAAAGCCATCCGCGCCGCCAGCAAAGAGCGAAACAAGCTCAGGGAAGAGGCCATCAGCGAGGCCATGGCCGAGTATGATCAGGCGCAGGCAACGGTGTCGTCCATCCGGGCGAAGGTCACCGGCGAGGTGGAGCGCGAGTTGGCTGAGGCCAGGCCGTCGCTCAGGGATCACGCCGTTGCGCTCGTCGATGAGATCATTCCGAAGGTGCTCGGCAGGAGGATAGAAGCTTGAACGTGTTCAGCAGGAGATCGATCTTTTCCATCTGCCTCGGCGCAGGTGTCTTGTTGAGCGTTTCCCTGGCGGAGGCCGCCGAGCTCACCAGCGGCCGGAAGCTCTGGGACAATGTCATGCTGTGGGTCAATTTCGGCATCCTGGTCTTTCTGTTCATCAAATTCGCCAAAAAGCCGCTGATGGATTTCCTGCGCGGTCAGAAGGACAAGATCGAGGTGAACCTGCAGGAACTGGAAGGAAAGCTCAGCGAAAAACGGGCAGCCATGGAGGCGGAGGCCGCCAAACTTGCGGACATCGATTCCCGGATCGAGGAGATCCGGCAGCGGCTGATGGAAATCGGGCAGCGTGAGAAGGAGGAGGTGATCCAGCAGGCGAAGGATCAAGCCAAAAGGATGCTGGATAAGGCCGAACTCGAGTCGAAGGCTATCGTTGCGGCTGCAAAGAAGCAGTTGAATGCGGAGCTTGCCGAGATGGCGGTCGAACTGGTCCAAGAGCGCATCATAAAGGCGTTTTCAAGCGAGGACCAGGAGCGGTTGGTCGAGGATTTTGTGCAAGGGCTCAAAGGGCAGAGGAAGTACGTCCGCGCGCTCATTTGATTCCGGAAAAGCGTGAGCTGTCCGGGTTTTCCCAGGAACGAGAAAAGGCGCCCAGGTGGGCGCCTTTTCTCGTTAAGAAGGCTTTTGTGTCATTTACTTACTGCCTCGGGGGTTTCTCCAGGCGGCTCAGGTCGCCGGCCGGGAGTTCCCCGGGTTGAGAGGTTTTTAGATCCGCCCTGTCCACCTGACAGGCGTTACGCATTCAGGTCGATATACCGAATCTGGGTAAAATGACGGCCTGAAGCAAGACCCAGACCGCTATGACAGCCAGCAGCAGCCAAAGACTCATCGATTTTTCCCCTTTTTGAGACAGTTTCTTCAAGGGCGCCTTCCTCAGGACATCATCGTTTCAGTAAGCGCGTTTTCAAAAAGACCGAAACAGCATCCTGGCCTAACGTGACTGGCCTGTGGAAATGCCCTTCGCCCGGGATCGGCTTGAGATTTAAACGGTAAGATTGTCGCATGGGACGTTCTCCCGTGGAAAGGAGCCAGGTCTGGATCGCACACGGCGATCGGCGATCAAGACGCTCAAGAGAAACCATGGGAGCTGCATCCGCTCTGAATGGAGCCGGTATCGCCCGATGCGAACCCGTTGCCGGTCGAGAAGCTGGAAAAAGACGACATCAGGCGCTCGGAATCCGGGTGGCCGCATTTAGGGCAGGGCGTTTTTTGGGTTTCATCGCCTTTCAGGCAGAGCCGTTCAAAAACAGTGTTACACGCTTTACACTTGAATTCATAGATGGGCATGTTTAAATCCTCCTGATTGCCTTCTTTATAAAACAAAAGAGCCGGATCTTGGAAAAAGGTTACAGGCCTATCCTGTTTTTCTGACGGATTGGAGCCTTTGAAACAATACGCATGATTTCAAAATATGCAAGAAAAAGCGGCCTGTCGCCCGAGCCGATCCTGATCGAGCAGGCGGCGGATGATCCGCAGCGGATCGATTCCCTTGAGTTGGAGGGCCTTACGGCCGTATTTCATGTTGGCCTCGATCACGTGCCAGGTTCCTTCGTAGTGGATGAGGTCGAGGCCGACATCGTCGAAGCGGCATTTGATGGCGGCGTCGCGTGCGATCCGCACCGCCTCCTCCGGCACGTCATCAAAGACGATGGTTCCGCCCTGAGCCAGATTCGCGCGGAAATTGCCGGATCCTTTGACGCGCCAGTAGGCGAGCACAGGTTCGTAATTGATCAGCACTACGCGAAGATCACGGGTGTGTGGGAGGTACTCCTGGATGTAAGCGATTGACGTCCGCGCGAGGTAGGCATCGAGCGCTGCGGAGTCGGCGATGAAAAAAACGCCCCTTCCGCGGGCGGAACGGCGCGGGATCTTGCCGATAAAGGGATACTCGAAATCATGTGCGATCAGAGGGTGATGGAGATGGTAGTAAAAACGTGTCCTCGGGTGGGGAAGGTCGAAGAGATTGAAAAGGGTGGTCTGTTTAATCTTCTCGTCTGCATAGAGATGCGTCTCCAGGCTCGGGAAGATGCGTTTGCCCATGGTTGAAAAGAATTCGGCGTAGTTCTGCGTGGGGTACAAAATGATGGATGCCTCGCGGATGAGCCGCCGCTCTTCGCGGGTGTAATCGTCAAAATTAGGCTTGAGGCCCAAGGTGCGTACGCCTTCGACCCCTTTGAGGCGGCTGCCGATCGCGATGTGGGGCCGGTCTCCAGTTCTCATCTGGGGGAGCCTTTCACCCAACCGGCAACACGCCGGCCCATTTCGTCTGCGCACGCCAGTATATCCGGGAGGTCCATCGTCAGAAGGCGGCGGTCTTCCATGACCATTCGCCCGTCGATGATGACATGGCGGACATCCTGCCCCCGGGCGGCGTAGACTAGATGCGAACACGGGTTGTACATGGGTGTCAAATGGGGCTGGCGGGTATCGATCAGGATGATGTCCGCCTTTTTTCCTGGTTCGAGGGAGCCGATCTGTCGGTCCAGACCGAGTGCAGCAGCTCCCTGGATCGTGGCCATGCGCAGAACGGTCTCGGCATCCATGACCGTCGGATCCTGGTGAATAACCTTGTGGAGCTTGGCTGCTGTATCCATTTCCTGGATCATATCGAGATCATTGTTCGAGGCGCACCCGTCGGTGCCGAGTCCAACCGTCAGGCCCATCTCCAGCATGCGCGGCACCGGTGCGATTCCCGACGCGAGTTTCATGTTGCTCTCGGGGTTGTGAACGATGCTTACTCCCGCTCTAGCCATCGCTCCCAGATCCGCCTCACCGACGTGAACCGCATGGGCGGCGATGAGATGTGCGCCCAACAGACCCAGGGACTCGAGGTAGCGGACCGGGCTCAATCCGGATCGTCGCTCGATCTCCGCGCATTCGCCCAGCGTTTCCGCAAGGTGGGTGACCAGGGGGATCCCATGGCGAAGGGCCAGTTCGTTCGCCTTTTTCAGCAAATCAGCACTGCACGTATACAGTGAGTGCGGTTCGACGGCAACATGGATCAGCGGGTCCCCGCGCCAGCGCTCAATGAATTCTTCCGTGTAGCCAAGGGCATTTTCCACCGAACCGTAGCTGGGAGAATGAAAATCATAGAGCACTTCTCCGACGAGGCAGCGCATGCCCGCGGTTTTAGCCGCTTCCGCGACGGCGTCCTCGAAGAGATACATGTCGGAAAAGGTCGTCGTACCAGATCTGATCATCTCTGCGCAGGCCAGAAGGGCGCCCGTGTGGACAAACTCGGCATCCATCCGGCGCTCGACGGGAAAGATGTAATTTTCGAGCCATTCCATCAAAGGGAGATCGTCGGCCAGCCCCCGGAAAAGTGTCATCGCGGCATGGGTATGTCCGTTCACGAGACCCGGAAGAACCAGAAGGCCACTTCCGTCGATCGTTTTCACAGCGGTCGCGTCTTCGGGAGCACTCTCACCCAGGTAGGTGATGCTGTCTCCGCTGATTCCCAGCCACCCATGCGGAATCAGGCTCTTGTGCGTATTACAGGTGAGAATGACCGCGTTTTCGATCAGGATATCAAAAGGCATCAGAAAGAATCCTCCTCCATCAAGCTCATGATCCGCCCCCAGAGACGCGCCAGCTTCGGGCTGGCCTGATTCGCGCGGGCGATGACGTCGTCGAGGCTGATTTCCTCCATGAGGTCAGGCCGGTTGACATTGGCTATGACAGCGATCGCAAGGACTTTCAGTCCACAATGCACCGCAGCGATGGTTTCCATTACTGTGGACATCCCGACGGCGTCGCCTCCAATGAGTCTCAAAAAGCGGGTTTCGGAGGGCGTCTCGAGATGCGGACCGTGGACGGCCGCATATACGCCTTTTTGAAGTTCCATCCGCTCCTGGAGGGCGGCTGCCGAAGCGAGCCGCTGGAGATTCGGGGCGTAAGCCCTCGTCAAGTCCGGAAACCTGGGACCGAGCGATTCGAGGTTGGACCCCGTGAGAGGAGACTTTCCCGTCAAATTGATGTGGTCAATGATCAGCATGAGATCGCCGGGGTTGAAGCGGGGGTTGAGGCCTCCGGCGGCGCTCGATATGAAAAGGTGCGTTACGCCCAGCAGCCGCATGACGCGGATCGGGAGAGCAATTTCTGCAGCCGAGTAACCTTCGTAGAGATGAAAGCGGCCTTCGAGGGCGATCAGCCGTTTGCCGGCGAATGTTCCGACGGCCAGCGTTCCGCGGTGGCCTTCGGTGGTCGAGACCGGAAAATGGGGGATTTCCGCATAAGGAATGCGGGTGTCCACCTCCAGGGCTTCCGTTACTGCATCGAGCCCCGTTCCCGTGATCATCGCAATGCGGGGCGTCCGTCCTATCTCTGGCGCGAGAAAACGTTTCGCCGATTCTAACTTCTTCTGCATCCGGGGCCTCCTTTTGCAGGTGAGATACAAGGGTAAACCGAGTTTTCATTCGAAACCGGTCTTTTTTCACAATCTGGGAGTTAACCTCTACGCATGCTCGTGCTGCGGGCTGTACAGGTCGCCTCCGTATGGAGGCTTGATTTCCTTGCTAGCGGTCATCCGGAAATGATTTCGCGGTAGAATCCGGCTTCCAATCCGGAAATGAGGATTTTTCTTTACACACTGTGCGAAAAAAGCACTATTTATGGTACAAATATAAATCTTTTAATATAGCACTTTCAGAGGCATCATTCTAGTTTCCATCCGGAAATGGTCTTTTTGGCCAATCTCGGCGTCAATCTGCACGTTTGCTTGTGCGGCGACCTGCAGGTCGCCTCCGCGCAAACGCTTGATTTCCTTGATATTGGCCAAAAATCCTCATTTCCGGATTGGAAACTTAGTCCTACCGCGAAATCATTTCCGGATGGACACATTATAGTAGAAGCGGCTTCTGCGGTAAAATCCTTCGATTTCTCTCCCTTCGTGTTGGGGCGGCCATGGGCGGGGTGTGCCAAAACGGGTTGACATCCTGGAAGTCCGCCAATAAAATTCAGAGTTATCCCCAATTTTGGAGGTTATTTCTATGGCTACGGAAATCCTGAGGCCTTTCCGGCTGAGTGAGTTTAGCCGAGGGATCGGGATATGCTTTCTGCTTCTGGCTTTCATCCCGGTCTTCTTTCAGCCTGCTCCCCAGAGCACACCCCATTCTTCCAAACAGATCGATCTTTGGTGTCTGGCCTTTACGCCCGATGCGTTCTTCAGAGAAGAGGCGGCGGATCAAGAGGAGGCCGAGGTCCAGAAGGAGGCCGAGGTGCGGAAGGGGGGCGTGAAAGCAAAGACGGAACAGATCGCCTATGCGAAGGGCAAACCGGTCGGTCCACACCTCAAGCCGCTGATTCGCTCGGCAGCGGAGCGCTACGAGGTCGATCCCGTGCTTATCAAGGCCGTCATCATGGCCGAATCGGGGTACAACCCAAAGGCAGTTTCCCCAAGAGGAGCCGTGGGTTTGATGCAGTTGATGCCTGAGACCGCTGAATCGTTGGGCGTAAAGGATGTCTACAATCCGGCCCACAACATCGATGGCGGCGTTCGGTATCTGAAAAAACTCCTCGACCGGTTCAAAGGCAATGTAACGCTTGCGCTGGCCGCTTACAACGCGGGCCTGGGCGCCGTGCTGGAACATCGAGGGGTCCCGCCTTTCAAGGCCACTCGGGCTTATGTGGAGAAGGTATTCGGGTATTATCAGTATTACCGCCAACGCCATCTCGAACAAGTGGAGGTTGGCTGGGATTCCGAGAACGCTTGAAGCAAGCCGGGTGTGAGTCCACTAAGGGTTGAGGCTGCCGGGCCTGTCCGGGGAGGGTGTACCCAGCCGGGTTTTCCTTTGCGCTGACGAGAAGGCTTTTCCCTTATGATTTATTCGCCCCCCAAGCCGGTGTTTGCAAAACTGACCGGACCGGGGGTCCTTTTTTTGTATGCGGGTGTGGTCCTCGCCTCAGTTCGGTATTTCTAGCTTGACCATCGTGCCTTGGCTCATATAAAACTGCACCAAAACTCATTGACAAGGGGATCTTCCATGCAACCCAGCCTTAATGGAGGGCAGACCGGCCTGATCGAACAGGTGATCGGTCCGGGGCTTTGCGTCGGCTGCGGAGCCTGCGTCGGCCTTTGCCCATATCAGGAATACAAGGACGGACGGATCGTAGTCATCGACCGTTGCCACGCCGAGAACAGCCGGTGTTATCAGATCTGCCCACAGTGCGCCGGGGGACCTCAAAAGCCTGGGGGCATCGAAGGGGCGCTCTCCGTCCCTGATGGAATCGGGACTTGCCTGGAGATCCACATGGCCAGGGGTACGGACGACGAGATCACCGCCGGAAGCCAGTATGGCGGCATGGTCTCCTCGCTCCTCGTCCGCTCTCTGGAAAGCGGAGTCGTGGACAACGTCGTCCTCACCACGAAGGGGGGGGGCGAGGCGCCTGCCGGGACCCTCGCCCGGAGCCGCGAAGAGATCCTTGCGTGTGCGGGTTCCCGTTACAATGCAGCAGGAGGACTCGCGGCCATGAACCGTGCCTACGGGAATGGCGCCACCCGGATGGCCGTGGTCGGGCTTCCCTGCCAGATGATCGCCCTCGAGCGGTTGGCAAAGCTTCAGCCTGACGGCTCGGAAAGGAGCGGTGCGGTTGAACTCAAACTGGGGCTTTTCTGCACATGGGCGCTAGATTATCGCGTCCTCCGCGATTTTCTGAAGAGCGAGGGAATCGATGCTCCCGCCCGCAAATACGATATTCCGCCACCGCCGGCCGCTCGCTTCGACGTCGACACCTCGCAGGGGATGAGACATTTTCCTTTGGACGAAATTAGGCCTGCCATCCAGAAGGGATGCCGGATCTGCCGGGATATGACCGCAGAATACGCGGATATCTCGATAGGCGCAGCCGAGGGATACCCGGGCTGGAACACGGTCCTGGTCCGGACGGAAACCGGGCGAAGGCTTTTCGCGGATTCGTGTGCGGCCGGCCTCGTGGAGGTTCGTCCTTTACCGGAAGCCAACCTCGAGCACCTTGCAGAAGCGGCCCGAAACAAGCGCCGGAGAGGGGAAGAGGCCCTTTCCGAGATCCGGGGAGGTCAATCATGAACCGCATTGCAGCCTTTCAACCCGGTGAAACGGCCCTCCTTCAGGGAAACGAGGCGATTGCCCGAGGGGTGTTGGAGGGAGGTGCGGTCTTCTGCGCGGCTTACCCCGGAAACCCTTCTTCGGAGATCCTCGAAACCCTTGCCGAGTGCAGCAAGGATCTGCCGATGTACGTCGAGTGGTCGACCAATGAGAAGGTGGCCCTCGAAGCAGCTACCGCCGCGTCTTTCGCGGGATGCCGCGCCATGGTCAGCATGAAGCAGAACGGCGTGAACGTCGCCTCCGACTTCCTGACCAACCTGACGCTGTCCGGCACCAAAGCGGGCATCGTTTTGATTTCCTGCGACGACCCTTCCGGTATCTCCAGCACGAACGAGGAGGATGCACGCCTGTTCGCCCGCATGACCGACATTCCTCTCCTCGAGCCTACAACACCGCAGGAGGCCCTGGAGATGACCCGCTGGGCCTTCGAACTCTCGGAGAAGATTTCGAACGTGGTCATGCTCCGGAGTGTCTCGAGGCTCTCCCACACACGTTCGTGTGTTCAGGTAGGGGCGCTTCCTTCTCTCGACACGCGCCCCTGGTTCGACCCCAGGCGGGCATTCCACACCTTCCCGGTGGTTGCCAAGCACGCGGGGCGCCACCGGAAACTGGAGGAGGCGGCGCGGCTTTTCGAAAGTTCCCCTTTCAATTCCTATGTGGGCCCCGAAAAGCCCGAACTCCTGGTGATCGCTTCAGGCTGCGCCTGGAGCTACGCCTCGGAGGCGCGGGACCTGCTCGGTTTGGGGGAAAGGGTTGCAATCCTCAAACTGGGGACGACATGGCCGCTCCCCGCCGAGTTCGTCGCGCGTCAGCTCGAACGCTCGAGGCGCATCCTTTTTGCCGAAGACGTCGACCCGTTCGTGGAGGACTCGGTAAAGGCGCTTGCGGCAGACTTGGGGACGCGGATCGGCGTGCGGGAGTTTTTCGGCAAGACCTCTGGGCATATCCCGGCGTGCGGAGAACTCACCCCGGCGCACCTCATGGACGTGATGGGCTCCTTTTTCGAGATCGACTGGCTCGATGAAACCTATCGGCATAAGGTGGCAGCGCTGATCGGCGATTCGCTTCCGCTTCGCGAGTTCGGATTCTGCCCCGGCTGTCCTCATCGAGGGTCTTATTACGCCGTCAAAAAGGCCCTTGCCTGGGATGGCCGGAACGGTTTCGTATCGGGGGACATCGGTTGTTACACGATGGGGATCTGGCCTACGGGTTTCAACCAGGTCAAATCCGTTCACGCCATGGGCTCCGGGATCGGTTTGGCCTGCGGCTACGGGAAACTCACCAGCCTTGGATTCGATCAGCCTGTGGTGACCGTCTGTGGTGATTCCACCTTTTTTCACGCGGGGCTGCCCGGACTTGTCAACGCAAAATTCAACCAGGCCGACATCCTGCTGCTCATTTTGGACAACAGCGCCACCGCCATGACGGGTTTTCAACCCCACCCAGGCACTGGAAAGACGGCCATGGGGAACTCCACCGAGCCGGTTGACGTCGAGGCCCTGTGCCGTTCGCTCGGGGTTACGGTTGCCGTCTCCGACCCCTACAGGATGGAAGAGACTGCCCAAACGTTGTACGGGTTGATACAGCAGGAAGGACCGCGCGTTCTGATTCTGAGGCGGAAATGCGCCCTGGTTCAGGGAAGGGAGGGGGGGTTCCCTTTCCGTATGCGTGTCGATCAGGAGAAGTGCCTGGGGGAGGCCTGCGGCTGCAACCGCTATTGCACGCGAGTCTTTCGCTGCCCGGGCCTCGTTTGGGATGAGAAGGCGCAGAAGTCGATCATCGATGAGGTGATCTGCGTGGGTTGCGGCATCTGCGCCGACATCTGCCCGCAGGGCGCCATCATTCGTGAACGGAAATAAGACGATCCGGCAAACGGCGCATTTCGCTGCGCTCAGGAAAACCGAGGAAATCATGCTGTTGAATTTGATTATTACAGGGGTGGGCGGTCAGGGGAATGTCCTGGCCTCGCAGATCCTCGGCCGGGCCGCGGTCAAGAAGGGACTGCAGGTGACCATTGGCGAGACCTTCGGCCTTTCTCAGCGCGGAGGGCCTGTGATGAGCCACGTCCGGGTCTCGGACGAGCGGCTTTTGAGCCCGATCATTCCCCCCAACTGCGCGGACGTGGTGGTGGGTCTCGAACCGCTCGAGACCGTCCGAATCCTGTCGGAATTCGGAAACGACGGTTGCACCTTCATCGTCAACTCGCGCCCGATCTATCCGCTGAACGTGATCGCAGGGGATGTCGCTTATCCGGATCCGGATTGGATGCGTGCTACGATCGAAGCCTGCGCCCGAAGGCTTTACTGGCTGGAAGGCACACAGCAGGCGATCGAACTCGGCGGTCCGATCATGCTCAATATGGTGATGCTGGGCGCCCTCTGCGCTTTGGAGGAGATGCCGATCCTGCAGCCGGACGTCGAGGCGGTCATCGGGGAGCTTTTCCCCGTGTCCAAACTCGAGCCAAACCGCCGGGCGCTTCAGACAGGCCGGGAGATGGTCCTCTCCTATGAAAATTGATCTCCACATCCACTCGCGCACTTGTTCCGACGGCAAAATGGAGGCAGGCGAGATCCTGCGCGAGGCCCGACGCCGTGGAATTACGATGCTCTCCATCACGGACCACGACTCGGTCGAGTGCCAGGAAAGCATCGAAGCGGTCGCCGGACGGATGGGCATAGTGTATCTGACAGGGGTGGAGTTGAACATCAGCTTCTCGCACCGGGACTACCGCGGGGGGAAGGCGGTTTCGCTGGATGTTCTCGGATACGGCTATGACGCGGGCGATCAGCGGCTCCTCGACAAGACGCTCCAGCTGAAGGCCTTTCGGCGCAGCCGTGCGGAGAAGATTCTCGAACGGATCAATGCGGAGTTTACCAGGGAGGGCAGGGCACCCTTCACCGCCGCGGACATGGAAGCCATCGAGGAAACAGTCGACGGCAGCTTCGGTAGACCTCACATCGCCAATTACATGGTCCGAAAGGGGATTGTACGGAACCGGCAGGAGGCCTTCGACCGCTATCTGGTGCGGTGTGATGTCCCTAAACTGCCGCTTTTACTCGAAGAGGCGGCTGAACTCGTGCATGGAGCGGGCGGCCGGCTCGTGCTGGCGCACCCGAACGACCCCAACGGGACCTCTCTTTCCGCTCTGACGAAGGACGTGAGGGAGCAACATGAAATCATCCGCCGGAAGCTTCTGCCCTTCCTGGATGGGGTGGAGTGCTGGCACTCCCGGCATGATCCGATGACCACCGCCGCCTATCTCGCGTTTGCCAGGGATGAGGGCTTGATGGTAACCGGCGGCTCGGATTGCCACCAGGACCCGGTGATCATGGGGAACATCCCGGTGCCGCTCTATGTTGCCGAGCAGTTTGGGGTGCACTTCGAAAGGGGGGTGGCATGAGCGCCATGATGGAGGATCTCCTGGAGCCCGCTGCCTTTCCGGATGAGACCCGCAGTGTAAGCCTCGTCCAGACCCACATTTCGCTCGTTTTTATAGCGGATGCCTTTGTTTACAAGGTGAAGAAACCCGTCAACTTCGGCTTTCTGGATTTTACGAGCTTAGAAAATCGGGCGCATGCGTGCCGTCAGGAAGTCCTCCTCAACCGTCGCTTGGCCCCCGAGATCTATGAAGGGGTGCTCCCGGTCGTCTTCGACGGCTTCAGACACCGCGTAGGCGCCGGGCACGGAGCGGTGGTGGACCATGCGGTGAAGATGCGCCGAATCCCGGAGGAACGCCTGATGAAGGCGGTCTTCGCGCGCGGGGAGTTGAACGGGGAGGATGTCGAGCGTGTCGCACGGGTGCTGGCCGATTTCCACCGGACCGCCCAACGCTCTCCCGAAATCGACGCCTTCGGACGCGCAGAGGCCTTCCGCGTCAACACCGATGAGAACTTCGCCCAGGTCGAAAAATACTGCGGGACCAGCATCGACCAGCCCCTTTTCGAGGCGCTGCGGCAATGGACCGTCGCTTTTTACCGCGACCATGCGGCGCTCTTCGAAGAACGGATTGCGGCCGGCAGGGTCCGCGACTGCCATGGGGATCTCCACATGGAGCACATCTGCCTGAGCGACGGGATTCCCATCTTCGACTGCATCGAGTTCAACGATCGTTTTCGCTACGGGGATACACTCGCCGACGTCGCCTTCCTGATGATGGACCTCGACTATCACGGAGGCGCGGCCTTCTCCAACCTGTTCTGGGAAGCCTACCGGAGATTCGCGGAGGAAGGGGAAGGCGAGGAACTGCTCACCTTTTATAAGGTTTACAGGGCCTTTGTGAGAGGCAAGGTCATCAGCTTCCAGTTGGACGATCCCGGAATCGAGGCGTTCGAAAAGGAGAAAGCTGTCCGGAGCGCACGCGCTTATTTTGAACTGGCTGGCAGCTACCTCTAGCTTCCAGCCGGAAATGGTCTTTTTTGCCAATCTCGGCGTCAATCTGCACGTTTGTTTGTGCGGCGACCTGCAGGTCGCCTCCGCACAAACGCTTGATTTCCTTGATATTGGCAAAAAATCCTCATTTCCGGATAGACGCCATTTTGTAGCTTCCNGNCGGAAATGGTCTTTTTTGCCAATCTCNGCGTCAATCTGCACGTTTGNTTGTGCGGCGACCTGCAGGTCGCCTCCGCACAAACGCTTGATTTCCTTGATATTGGCAAAAAATCCTCATTTCCGGATAGACGCCATTTTGTAGCTTCCGGGCGGAAATGGTCTTTTTTGCCAATCTCAGCGTCAATCTGCACGTTTGTTTGTGCGGCGAGCTGCAGGTCGCCTCCGCAGAAGCGCTTGATTTGCTTGGTGTTGGCAAAACCGGGGTTGGCCGCTTCACCAGGTCCCGGCGTGCCAGGCTGGTGGTTGCAAGCGTCCATTCATTTTTGAGGTGAATCGAATATGCGTGAACCTTTTGTCCCTTTCATGCAGAATAATCTGGAGCCGCGCAGCGTCCTGATCGCCTGCGGGCTTCCTGCAAGCTACAAGACCGAGACGACCGAGGTCATCGCAGACCTACTGGGCTACACGATCCTGCGCTCCGATCTCATCCGCCTGGAGGTTTTGAAGAACGAAGACATCTTTGACGAGAAGGTCGCAGCGAACTTTCAGAAGCGGACCCTCGTCTATGACGAAATGTTCCGGCGCGCTCACGAACTGGCTTCGCAGGGGCAGGGGATCATTCTAGACGCAACCTTCGTGACCCAGTCGCTCAGAAGGCGGGCTGCGGAAGTGGCCGCCGTGGCCGGCATGGGCCTGGTCATTCAGCAGACCCAGTGCCCACGCGAGGTGTCGTTGAGTCGGATCTCCAAGCGGACCAAGGAAAACTACGAATCCAACGCGTTGACCGAGCAGGCCTACGACAACAATGTGAAGAAATTCGAGCCGGTCGATCTCGACGACCTGCTGGGGCTCCATCCATCGACCCCGTTCATGCACCTGCTGGTGGACACGACATCCGATCTCACCGAGGAATGGCTGGTGATCGACCGTCAAAGGAGGCCATGAACGAGCGGATCGAGCTGCAAAGACGACGGATCGCCTCGGCGCGGGGGCATATCCCTGCGGATCTCGTTCTTCGAGGCGGCTCGGTCGTCAACGTTTTTTCGGGCGGGATCGATGTCCGTGATCTTGCGGTCAAAGACGGCGTAATCGTTGGGCTGGGGGAAGGTCTGCGGGGGGTGGAGGAGCGGGATGTCTCCGGGGATTTTCTCCTTCCGGGGTTCATCGAAGGGCACCTGCATGTGGAGAGCAGTATGATGATGCCCCGCTCGCTAGCAGCGGCCCTCATTCCATACGGGGCCACAGCGCTCATCGCCGATCCGCACGAGGTCGCAAACGTGCTCGGCATGGACGGCATCCGCCTGATGCTGGAAGACAGCCGTGCCGTCCCTTTCGATTTCTTCTTCATGGCCCCTTCCTGTGTACCTGCAACGCACATGGAAACCTCCGGGGCGGTGCTTCACTCAGGGGATCTCGCCCCCCTTCTGTACGAACCCAGGGTCCTCGGTCTGGCCGAGATGATGAACTTCCCTGGGGTCCTCGCCGGAGACGAAGAGGTCCTCCAGAAGATCGATCTCTTTCGCAATCGCGTCGTTGACGGGCACAGCCCCGGCTTGACCGGAAGGGATCTGCAGGCCTACCTCACGGCCGGGATCGGCTCGGACCATGAGAGCTTCGCGCTCGCCGAGGGCCGTGAGAAGGTGGAAGCAGGCATGATGCTGATGATCCGGGAAGGGACGAGCGCTCGGAACCTGCTGGCGCTGCTGCCGCTCGTCAGCCAGACGAACTGGAACCGTTTCTGTCTCGTGCACGATGATCTGCACGCCGAGGAACTTGCGGAGCGCGGGCATCTCGATTACCTGCTGAGGAAGGCTGTGGGTCTTGGCCTTGATCCGGTCACGGCGGTTCGCCTGGTGACCATCAACCCCGCCCAATATTTCGGTTTGCGTCGCAGGGGGGCGCTGGCGCCGGGGTATCGGGCGGATATCGTCGTGGCAGATGACCTCGAGCGGTTCAAGATCAAGGCGGTGTTCAAGGACGGAAGCCTCGTGGCGGAGGGGGGGCGCCTGACGGCGCGCTGGCCCGCGCCCGATTTACCCGGGAGGCCGGAGCGGCCGAGTCCTCTCCGGATGGCGCCTTTCACGTCCGATCGGCTGGCCATCGCGCATGCCGGCGGCGATGCCCGAGTGATCGAATTGGTTCCAGGGGAGCTGATCACCCGGACCCTTCTCAGCCCTGTTCCGGCCGCGCAAGGCAGGGTGCAGACCGACGTCGGAAATGATATCCTGAAGCTGTGCGTATTCGAGCGGCACAGGGAGAGTGGAAGGATCGGGCTCGGGCTGGTCCGGGGCTTCGGCCTCAAGCGGGGCGCATTGGCATCCTCCGTGGCCCACGATTCCCACAACGTGATCGCTGTCGGCGTGGACGATGCCTCGATTCACTGTGCGGTCATGCGCCTCCGGGAGATCGGCGGCGGCCTGGCGGCGGCCCTCGGAGACCGCGTCCTTGCAGAGCTGCCGCTGGAGGTAGCGGGGCTGATGACCCGTGCACCATTCGAAGGACTCGTACAAAAGATCAGGACGGTCAAAGAGGCCGCATCCGAGCTGGGCGCTCAGGGCTCGGAACCTTTCATGGCGCTCTCTTTTCTTGCGCTGCCCGTCATTCCGGAACTCAAGCTGACGGATCGGGGGCTCGTCGATGTGAACCGCTTCGCTATTGTGCCGATTTTCCCGGCCCAGGAGAAGCAAAAGGGCGCCGACACCCCCGCGAGCGGAGCCGATGAACGATAATCTGCAGGCCCTGACGAAACCGGGTTCCTCGGTTGGCATTATTTTTAAACACCACCATGAACCGGCGCGGCAGGCGGCGAGGGAACTCGGAGAATGGTTCCGAAACTGCGGCATCCAGGTCTACACCGAAGAGATGGTTGCGGTGGGCTCCCGCTACCACCCTGAGGAGGAAACGACCTCGATACCCAAAACGGTCGACTGGGTGGTTGTCCTTGGCGGCGATGGGACGCTGCTGGGTGCAGCCAGGCGGGTGGGACGCTACGGTGTTCCCCTCCTCGGAGTCAATCTCGGTGGATTGGGCTTCCTCACCGCGACCCCGCTCCGCGACCTTTACACCGTCATCGCCCTGATGATCGGCGGGCGGCTGGAGGTGGAGAGGCGTTCCATGCTCGAAACGCGCGTGCATCGCGGGGGGAGGGAGGTCTGCCGTTTCCAGGTCCTGAACGATGTCGTCATCAACAAGGGGGCGCTGGCGCGGATCATCGATCTCGATGTCCGGATCAACGACTCCCCGCTGACAACCTTTCGCGCGGACGGTCTCATCATCTCCACCCCCACCGGATCGACCGCCTACAATCTATCCGCAGGGGGGCCGATTGTGTATCCCACGCTCGCATGCTTCATCCTGGCGCCCATTTGCCCCTTCACTCTGACCAACCGCCCGATCATCGTACCCAGCCGGGATACGACCATCCACATCACGATGGGGAAGGAGAGCGAGGAGCGGGTCTTGTTGACCTTCGACGGGCAGATCGGGTTTGAACTCCAGTACGGGGACAGGGTCTCCATCGCCGAAGCCGGTCAGGGGATCCGGCTGCTGTTGCCGCCCTATCACAACTACTTCAAACTCCTGCGCCGGAAGCTGATGTGGGGCGGCGCCACCTATAATGGAAAAAGAGACGACTAGACGCATTTTCCGGGTCGAACGCCGCGAGATCAGCTATATCCGCTACACGCTCGAATCCTACGACGGAATGGCAGCCGTGACGACCCTCGATCCCCGGGAGGCGCTGATCTCGGTCAGCGTCGCGCCCGGCTGCGAGGGGGAGGTCGCTGACCTGCTCACATCACTCACCATGAAAGAAGGGCTCTTGATCGAAGAACTGGATCGACTGAAACCATCCATTGCTACGGGGGAGGCTCGGCCACGGGAGCTCATCGCTCGATCCAGTGCTGCCGCCCGCGGAAAAGGCGGCTTCCACATCATTACCATGGGCTGCCAGATGAATGAATATGATTCCGACTATCTGGCAGCCCATGGTCTTTATGTATCGATCCTTTTATATAAAGACCATGGGCTGCCAGATGAATGAATATGATTCCGACTATCTGGCAGCCCATGGTCTTTATGTATCGATCCTTTTATATAAAGACCATGGGCTGCCAGATGAACGTCTACGATTCCGATATGGCCGCCCGCATGCTGATCAGGGCCGGATGGGAGTCTGTCGACGACCCGAGGGACGCTCGACTGGTCCTGATCAACACCTGCTCCGTGCGTGAAAAGCCGGAGCACAAGGCCGTCAGTATGTTGGGCCGGATGGCCTCCCTGAAGCGCCGGCGCCCCGAGATGATCCTCGGGATGATGGGATGCTTCGCTCAGCAGAAGGGGGCTGAGCTCTTGAAGCGTTGCCCGGGCTTGAATCTGGTCATGGGTCCTCGCGCCCTGGGTTCTTTCCCCGAGCTCCTGGCGCGGATCGAAAAAGGAGCGGCGGAGCCGCTGCTCGCGCTCGGCACATCTGATTTCCCGTTCGAATGCGGGCTGGAGGACGACTTTTTCAAGGGGCGGGTGACCGGCTTCATCGCCGTCACGCAGGGATGCGACAACTTCTGCAGCTATTGCATCGTCCCGTATGTGCGGGGGCGGGAGCGCTCGCGCGGCCCCGCCGACATCCTCTCCGAGGCCGACGCCCTGCTGGCCGAGGGTGTCAAAGAGCTCACCCTCTTAGGGCAGAATGTGAATTCCTACCGCTGGGAAGACGGCAGCATCCGGCGATTCCCCGATCTCCTGCGGGCGGTGGCGGAGCGGGAGGGGCTGCTGCGCCTGCGGTTCACCACCTCCCACCCGAAGGACCTCTCGGACGAGTTGATCGCCTGCTTCGCCGAGCTTCCGGCACTCTGCCCGCATATTCACCTGCCGTTTCAGGCGGGGAGCGATCGTGTGCTCAAACGCATGGGACGCCGCTATTCACGGGAAGATTACCTGCGTCTGGTGGAAAAGCTGCGGCGCGCCCAGCCCGCCATCGCCTTGACCAGCGATGTCATGGTCGGTTTCCCCGGCGAGACGGAAAAGGATTTCGCCCAGACGCTCGATCTGATCGAGCGGATCCAGTTCGACAATCTGTACTCCTTTAAGTACAGCGACAGACCGGGCACGGCTGCGGCGGGCATGGACCGGAAGATCTCCGAAGAAGAAAAGGCGGCGAGGCTCGAGACCCTGCAGCGGATTCAGGAGACGATTACCCAGAGACGGAACCAGACTTTGGTAGGATCCACCGTCGAAGTCCTCGTCGAGGGTGAAAGCCGCCGGGGGCGGCAGTTTTCCGGACGTTCAGGCTGCAATAGAGTTGTTAATTTCAAGTATAATAAAAAATGCTTAGGTAAGATTATTCATGTTAGGATTAAAGAATCGTTTATCCATTCTTTACGCGGTGAACCCATTGAATGAGAAAAGGACGGTTTTTTCTGTCCGCTCCGTGAACTATGTTCCAAAGGCGGAAATAGGCAAGCAGACTCCCAACATCAAGCCTATGATGGGCCATGTTGGGACATACATCGTTCTGTGCTGAAGGCAAAACGGATAGCGTGGCGGATAGCATGGAAAAACAAGTTGATCTCGCAAACGAGCGCTTTCTTCTTATCGATGACAATCCACAATTCCTGCAAGTACTGCAGGAAGCCATTTCCCGCTGGGGGTACAGGGTGGATAGGTGCTCGAAACCGGTTGAAGCGCTGAAAGTGATCGAAGAGGGATTGCACACCTTTCTTATCTGCGATCTTCGTATGCCACATGTCGATGGTCTGGAATTGATCCGCGAGGCGCGCAAGCTTCAACCCCAAATTTTGTGCTTTGCCATTACGGGTTACGAAGAATATGCCTTTATCGATGCGATACATGCGGGTGCTACAGATTTCCTTCGCAAACCCTTCGAACTGGCGGAGCTCAAGGCAAAGATCATGAGGGCTATCCTCGAGCGGGACCGCGCGCTCGAACTGTTGAAGCTCTCGATCACGGATGTTCTGACAGGGCTTTTCAACAGGAGGCAGTTCTTTGCGGTTCTCGATCAGGAGATCGTACGCGCCTCCAGACAGCAATGGCCGCTTTCCCTCATTCTTCTCGATCTCGAGGCATTCAAACAGTTCAACGACAAACACGGGCACGCGGCGGGGGATCGTTTGCTCGAAAAGGTAGGGGCTACCCTGCAAGGCTGCATCCGCCAGGACGTCGACTCGGCTTACCGCTACGGCGGGGATGAATTCGCTGTCATCATGGTCGATGCAGATTCCCAGGTTGCCTTGCGGGTCGGGCACCGCATCGCCGAGAGCATAAAGGAGCGGTGCGGCGTGAGTGCAGCTTTGGGATTTGCCGAACTGGCCGAGGGGATGAATGCGGAAGCCCTCATTGCTTTGGCGGAGAGGCGTCTTTACCAGGCGAAAGGGATTACGTTGCGCCCTGAGATGGAACGGAGTCACCCGTGAGTACGGGCTTGCAAGAGATGTTGTGTCCGATAATGTATATTATGTAAACTTGTATCTATAGGTCGACTCGATCCGGAACGGCTCCGTTTCCTTCTTTTATCCTCTTGACATTCGGGCCGGCAGATTGTACAAACAACGATCTAATTTCTGGGAGGTTACGTGAATGGGCAGTGTGGTCAAAAAACGGCGGAAGAAGATCAGAAAACACAAATACCGTAAGCTCAAGAAAAAGATGCGGCATAAAAACAAGTAATCCCTTCCCTTCGTGGAAGGTGATCGCACATACGAAAAAAGGCAGGCCGGGAAGAAATCCCGCCTGCCTTCCTATTCTGTCTGGAGCTTTTCAGGGTGTATCGCCGCCCAGGTTTGACCGAGGCCGTGATCCACCCTGATTCGTTTGCCGGCATGGTGTGGAGCACCGGGTCCAACCCGGCGCTCCATTGTCCCGGCGCCCGGCGGTTACTTCTGGCTGTAGTCGTACCAGCCCGCGCCGGTCTTTCTTCCAAGCTTGCCGGCCCTGATCATGGTCTTGAGCAGGTTCGGCGAGACCCATTTCGATTCCTTGTTCAGTTCCTTGTAGAAATACTCCGTCACGAAGTAAGCGATGTCGATCCCGGTCAGGTCCATCAGTTCGAACGGACCCATGGGGTAGTTCAATCCGTTTTTCACGGCGATATCTACGTCGGGGATGCTGGCGATCCCCTCTTCGACGATCTTGATCGCTTCCAGCATGTGAGGAATCATGATCCTGTTGACGATGAAGCCGGGGGAATCCTTCTTGACCTCGACCGTGATCTTACCCATCTTCTTGGCGAGGGCGGTGGTAACGGCCACGGTCTCGTCGCTGGTCGCAAAACCGCGGATGACTTCCACGAGTTTCATCAGCGGAACGGGGTTGAAGAAGTGCATGCCGCAGACCCTGTCAGGCCGCTTGGTCGCCGCGGCGATCTCAGTGAGGGACATCGAGGAGGTATTCGAGGCCAGGATCGTCTCCGGCCGGCACAGTTCGTCCAGTTCCTTGAAAACGCTCTTCTTGAGGTCCAGGTCCTCGATCACCGCCTCGACGACGAAGTCCACGTCCTTGAGCTGCTTCATATCGGTGGTGCCCTTGATGCGGCCCAGCACGGCGTCCTTTTCAGCGGCCTGCATCTTGCCCTTGTCGACGCTTTTGCTCAGGAACTTCTCGATATTTTTCATGCCGCGCTCGACAAAAGAATCCTGGACATCGCGCAGAACCACATCGCAGCCGATCAATGCCGCGGTCTGTGCAATGCCGTTGCCCATCGTTCCGGCTCCAATCACGCCGATTTTTTTGATCTCCATAGTCCTTGTCATCCTCCTTCTTGACTTCGAATGGGTTTTACATGCATGAAGGCGGCGCTCCGCCCCCTGCATTCACGTTTCCCGGCCGGAACCCCCGGCCGTGCTCTTTCTCCGTCGCCTCCATCCCCGCCTGATGACCGTAGTCCATCCTGCTTCGTTTCCATCCGGAAATGGTCTTTTTGGCCAATCTCGGCGTCAATCTGCACGTTTGCTTGTGCGGCGACCTGCAGGTCGCCTCTGCGCAAACGCTTGATTTCCTTGATATTGGCCAAACCGGCACCCGCCCCGCAGGGGTGGGACTGAGCACGCGCAGCGTGTAAAGAAAAATCCTCATTTCCGGATTGGAAACTGAGTTCTACCGGAAAATCCCGGATGGAGACTACTTCATTTGAAGGGGGCGGAAAGCCGTCTTCCCCTCCTGAAAACGCCGTGCGGACCTTCCGCTCGCGGGCAGCTCCGCGGCACTATGAAGGCATCAGCCTCGTTCTCAGGCCTGCTCGACCCGCTTCACCTCGGGCACGTTGTGCCTGAGGATCTTTTCAATCCCCATCTTGAGCGTCATCTGGGACATGGGGCACCCGCCGCAGGCGCCCATCAACTTCACCTTCACGACTCCGTCCTCAGTGACATCCACCAGTTGGACATCTCCGCCGTCGGCCTGAAGCGACGGGCGAACCTTCTCCAGGGCCTTTTGAACCTTCTCCTTGAGCGTCTCCATAATAGGCCTCCCTCCCCTTGGCATTAAAGGTTGATTCATAACACAAATTCAGTTTCTAGACCAACCAAAAAAGCGCTTCACCCGGCTGTCCAGAAAGGCCTTCAGGCCCTCCGAATCACCGGGGGACCAACCGAAAGACTCGCGCCAGACCGTATCCGATTCCATGCAGAGATACAGGCCCAGGTCCGGATGCCAACTGCCCAGGAGCTCTGCCATCCGGGCGTACAGTCCTACCCGGATCGGCCTGAAAAGCCGCATCTTGCCGTCGAGCCCGGACACGAACTCACCGTCCAGGACACAGGTCCCGGGGTGCCGCCGGAGGATGATCGGCTTGAGCTGCGGCATGCAGCGCATACTTCCGAGGCTGATCCAGATGATCCCCTTCGGGTCGATATAACGGTCCATGAGCTCGACGGTCTGTGCGTAGCCCTCCTCCCAGCCGGGGTGCTCGACCATCGGATCGAAGTGGAAGCCGAGGGTGAACCCTGCCTGCTGACACCGGCGCGCCGCATCGAGGCGGCGTTTCAAAGAGGCGGCGCGCTTCTCTTCGCGCGCCGCGATATACGGAGCATTGAGCGACCACGAGACGATGATCCGTTTCCGGACATCGGACTCCAAAAGACCCTCGATGTGGTCTGTCTTGGTCTTCAACTCGAGGATGGCATTCGGGCGGCAGCCAAAAAGGGGCGGCAGGGTCCGAGACCAGCCGGTCAGCGGGTCGAGGGCCAGGCTGTCGGTGAACTCGCCTGTGCCGACCCTGAAGATCTCGTCGGGATGGGCGTCGATTTCCGCCAGCACCTCCGCGAGATTCTCCTCCAGGTTGCTGAAGATGCGCAGGTTGGGCTCATTGAAGTAGGCCTGAAGGATGCAGTAGCTGCAGTCGAGCGGGCAGTTCGTCCCGACATGGAGGATCCGGTAGCCGCAGCAGATGTAATGGCTGGTGCCGGGGCAGGGTCTCAGGAAAACCCCCTTGTTCCTGAGGATATGGAGCACGTCCTTCCCCAGATCGTCGATTGCACCCGTTGCAGGGTGCCCGCCGGTCAGTGCGGCGAGCCTCTCCACGACCCCTGCCGCAAGCGGATCTGCTGCGGATTCAGGTTCGACGATCGTCTTGCGGATGGGGTACAGGCTCATAACATCTCCTTCCAGGAGGGGAGCCGAAGTTCCTCCAGCCGCTCGATTCCCTGGATATCCCGGAGCATTTTGAGCAGTTCGCGCCCGTTTTTAAACACGAGTTCGAGGCGCAGAACCTCCTCCTCGAAAAACGGCGGGGCTTGAAGACGCGCCCCTTTCGGGAGGGACAGCCTGGCGATCTTCCGATGGAAGGCATGGGCAGCGGCTGCAAACCTCGGACTGCGCCTCTCCTTGAGATAGGCAAGCGCAGCCTTTCCACGCTGCGGCCCATTGAAGGAAGTGTCCTTGAGGATCCCTCCAAGGGCCTTCACTCCAAGAAGATCCCCGATCTCAATAGACTCTATTCGCATTATATCATTTATAAGATCAATTAATTGTATTTGATTGTTGAAGCTAAGGTTTAGTATCGTGATGAGGTCGTGGATCGCCGAACGCTCCTCAGCACTGCGGTCGAGCAGGACTCGAGCAGCATGAACGGAGAGGACGCCGCTCGCGAGCGAATCCTTCAAGGGCGGTTCCAGCGCCGAGGCCATCGCGATATAGGATTGAACCGTGTCCGTGCGGGGGGGGAGCCCCAAAAGAGGCGCATAGGTCCGGCGCAGGTCCTCGATCGGCCGATGCAAGGCGAGGCGCGCGAGGGCCATCCCCGCCTCCACCGGGTTGAAGCCCCGTGTGCCAAGGTTGTCGTAAAGGCTGATCGACACCCAATCGATCGTGGTCCGTTTCTCGGGCTGCGCAACTCGGCAAAGGATCGAGGAAAGACCCAGGCGGCGCGCGGCCATGATCCGCCTGAACCCGCAAACGATCGGCCACGGCCCGGATGACGATTCCAGGACGAGCGGCGGCTGGATCATGCCAACGGCTTGGATCGAGCGGGCGAGCGTGTCGGTCGAAAAACCGTAGCTCATGGTGAAGGGGCCCGGCTCAGGGTCGAAGCGGCTGAGCGGTTCCTCACGGATGTCATAGTGCATCTTTTTTTGGTCAGATACTTTCTCCAGATGCCTTCCTTGCATCCCTTCCCTCTTTTTTAAGATCAAATGGTTTGCGTTTCTCAGAAAGCAAGCGTATTATCCGGTGCGTATGCAGATTGCTCGGAAAGAAGCCTTCGCGGCGATCCGCCCCCCGCACCGACCACCCGGACTGTACTTCTGTTTGAACGGAGCGCATGTGCTTGCGCACCGAAAACGCCTTTTTCGCCGATAGCCTGTGTTCAGTCTGAAATGTATAACCAGTTGCCGGACCTTTGTCATCAAGAGTTTCCATCCGGAAAGGCTCCTTTCTGCCGATACGGGAGTCGATCCGCACGTTTGCCTGAACCGTGGCCTGCAGTTCGCATGCGCGCAAGTGTCTGATTTTCTTGGTATCGGCAGGTCCGCGACCCGCCCCGCGCGGTGGGAATGAGCCCCCGAAGGGTGTGAAGAAACCGGGACCCGCCACGCAGGGGTGGAACCGAGCCCGCGCAGCGTGTGAAGAAAAGTCCTCATTCCCGGATTGCAACCCGGGTTGCATCGGGAAATCATTCCGTAATAGGCGCAAAATTGTACTCATCTGCGAACGTGCTGATCAAGCAAGGAAACATTTCCAATCGTCCATTGAGGAAACCCGTTTTGGGGGAAGGAGGAATTCGATGAAGGGGATGAAAGGCACTGCTACGTGGTTTATGGGTTGTCTGGTTCTCGCTGCCTGGTTGATTGCCGGGTATCCCGGGCAAGCCGCCGCCGCGGATCCGCTCAAGGTGGGGGTCGTTCTACCCCTGACCGGCAAGCTCGCCAAATTCGGCGAGATAGAACAGAAATCCTTCCTGATCGCGGCCGAGGAGATCAACGCCGCCGGCGGGATAAACGGCAGGCCGGTCCAGTTGATCATCGAGGACACCACGGGAAAGCCCGATGTCGGCCGATCCGCCATCGAAAAGCTCATCTCCAAAGACCAGGTGCTCGTGGTTGGGGGCGGCTATTCGAGTTCGGTGACCTGGGCCTCCGTCGCTGTCGCGCAGCAGCGGAAGGTCCCCTTTCTCGTGAACACCGGCTCGGCCGACAACATCACGGAGCAGGGCTGGGAATACATCTTCCGCCTCAATCCCCCGGTAAGCGAATATCCGCAGGCCCTCCACTCTTTCCTCAAGGAGAAGGCACAGGTCAAAACGGTGGCGATCCTGCACGAGAACACGCTTTTTGGCCAGTCCGGCTCCAAGGAGTTCATGGAACAGTGCAAGGATTTCGGTCTGGAGGTTCTGATGAAGGAGGGGTACGAGGCCGGCGCGGTGGATTTCAAACCCCTCCTCGTCAAGGTCAAGGCGCAGGATCCGGACCTGGTCTACATGATATCCTACGTCATGGATGCCGCCCTTCTCATGCGCCAGGCCAAGGAGCTGAACCTGAATCCACGGCTCTTCGTCGGCGGGGGGGCGGGATTCACCCTCCCGGAGTTTCAGGCCAATGCCGGTGAAGCCTCCGAATTCGTCTTTTCAGCCACCCTGTGGACCCCTTCGGTACCCTACCCCGGCGCGCGCCAATATTACGAGAAGTTCCTCGACAAGTACGGGACGCCGACCGAGTATCATGGGGCCGAGGCCTATGCCGCCATGTACGTGATCGCCGATGCGCTCAAACGCGCCGCGACCTTCACGCCTGAAGGCGTTCGGGCGGCGCTGGCCGAAACAGACATGATGACCGTGTTCGGCCCGGTCAAGTTCATCTCCTACGGCAAGATGACCCAGCAAAACAAGCTTCCTACCTTCCTGGTCCAATGGAGCCAGGGTAAACTCGAAACCGTCTGGCCCAAAGAGGTGGCCACCGCCGAGCCTGTCTATCCGTTCCCCAGATGGGATAAGCGTTGATTCGACGTCATGACAGCGTGTTGAAAAAACCGTTGAGTGCAGGCCGCACCTGACACGATCCGGGGGATATTCGATGGACGTTTTCCTGCAAACGCTGGTGGCGGGCATACTCAAAGGGGGGCTTTACGGTCTGATCGGGATGGGGATGTCGCTCATCATGGGCGTCATGGGGATCATCAACCTCGCCCATGGCCAACTCATGATGGTGGCCATGTATATCACCTTCGTCTGTTTCACCTATCTCGGCCTGGACCCCTACGCAGCCCTTCTCATTACCATGCCGGCCCTCTTCCTTCTTGGCGCCCTGATCCAAAGATACGCCTTGAACCCGCTCATGGAGGTCGAATCGCTCCTCCCGGAAAACCAGGTCCTGATGACGGTCGGGATCGGCATGGTCCTGACCGAGATCGCTCGATTCATCTTTTCCTCGGACTACAAATCGGTCCAGACCGCCTACAGCAGTTCGAGCTTCTTCGTCGGGGGGATCTCTTTCAGCGTGGCGCTTACCGCCGCCTTTTTCATCGCCCTCCTCTTTACAGGGTTCATGTTCTGGTTCCTTCTCAAGACCGATCTCGGGCGCGCCATCCGCGCCACCGCTCAAGACAAGGACGCCGCCCTCCTGATGGGGGTCGACGCCAAACGCATCACCATCCTCACCTTCGGCATCGGCTCGGCGCTTGTGGCTGCGGCCGGAACCCTCCTCATGCCCATTTACTACCTGTTTCCCGACATCGGCAGCCCTTTCACCCGGAAGGCCTTCGTCATCACCATCCTAGGCGGACTGGGTTCGACGGTCGGGGCAATTTTCGGTGGTTTGACTCTCGGGCTTGCGGAGGCCTTCGGCGCCACCTACATCGGTATGGCGTTCGATGACATGATCGGCCTCCTGATCTTCATCCTGGTGTTGCTGTTTCTGCCAAGCGGCTTCAAGCGCCTGACCAAGATCTGATGACGGCCGGACCTGGAGTGACAATCCTATGAAACGATTTGTGCCACCGCTATTGCTTGTCCTTCTGATCTTCTTCCCGCTCCTCGTCCAGGACAGTTACTACCAGCACCTGATGATCCTCGTGCTGATGTGGGTGGCCATCGGCACAGGATGGAACGTGATCGCCGGATATACGGGCCAGGTTTCCTTCGGTGATGCGGCCTTTTTCGGGACGGGCGCGTACACGGCGGGGCTCTTCGTGCACAAGCTGGGGCTTTCGGCCTGGTGGGCGATGGGCTTCGGAGGCATCGCCGCGATGGCGGTGGCCTTTCCGTTCGGCTGGATCTGTTTCCGCCTGCGAGGAGCCTACTTCGCCCTGGCTTCGCTTGCGTTGAACGAGGTCATGCGCCACATCGCGACGATCTGGGAGCCGCTGACGGGCGGCATGGTGGGTTTGCTCATCATGCAGAGCTTCGTTTCCAAGATTCCTTACTATTACATAGCGCTCGGGATGGCCGTGGTCTCGGTCTTAAGTGTCCAGTTTATCATGGCTTCGAAATGGGGTTATTATTTCGTCTCCATCCGCGAGGATCAGGACGCCGCCGAGAGCCTGGGGATCGATACGCACTTCTACAAGATGTGCTCATTGAACATCGCCGCGTTTCTCACCGGGACGGCTGGAGCCCTGTATATGAACTACATGGGGTTCATCGACCCGGAGGTGGTGTTTTCATTGCACGACATTTCGATCATGGCGATCCTGGTCGGAATCGTCGGCGGGGTTGGAACCCTGTACGGCCCGGTTGTGGGGGCCTTCGTCATGGTCGCTGTGCATGAGTTCTTCAGGACCGGATTCTTCGGCCTTTTTAAAGGCCTCGCTGCCCTCACCGGCTCCCCCGCCGTCGAAACCGCGGCAAAATTCATTATGGAGGCGCACGTGCTCGGTTTCGGGGTCCTGGTCGTGATCGTGATCCTGATCCTCCCGAACGGGATCGTAGGGGATTGGAGCCGGATCACAGGGCTTTTCGTATGGACGCGTCAAAGGAAGATGCCCGGATGAATTTCTTCGAGGTCAAAAATCTGGTCAAGCTCTTCGGGGGCCTGGCGGCGGTGAACGACATCAGCTTCGAGGTCGCCGAGGGGGAGATCTTCGGTTTGATTGGTCCAAACGGGTCCGGCAAGACGACGCTCTTCAATCTGATCAGCCATTACCATACCCCGACCAATGGAAGAGTCCTCTTCCAAGGTAGGGACATCACCGGCCTGAAGACCCATAGGATCTGCCGCCTCGGCATCGGGCGCACCTTCCAGGTCGTCAAGCCTCTCAAGCGGATGACCGTTCTGGACAACGTGATCGCCGCGGCCTTCTCTCATGCGCGGACGAAACACGAGGCGCGGGAAATCGCGCTCGAGACCCTCTCTTTTTGCAACCTGATCCACCGAAAGGACGACCTGGCGAAAGGACTGCCGATCGGCGAGCGGAAGCGTTTGGAGATTACCCGGGCGCTTGCCACGCAGCCCCGCCTCCTGCTGCTCGACGAGGCCGCCGCCGGGCTGAACCCCTCCGAGCTCGAAGGGGCGATCGACCTCATCCGCAAGATCAGGGACAGGGGGGTTACGCTCATTGTCGTCGAACACATCATGAAACTGATCATGACCATTTCGGACCGCATTCACGCCATCAATTTCGGACAGACCATCGCCGAAGGGACACCGCACGAGGTGGCGCATCACCCTGCCGTCATCGAGGCCTATCTGGGGGAGGACTATGCTCACAGTGCAGGACATTGATGTTTTCTACGGTGATCTGCAGGTTCTGTGGGACGTCTCTTTCCACGTGAACGAAAAGGAGATCCTGGTTCTCATCGGCGCCAACGGGGCAGGTAAATCCACGGTTATCCGGACGATTTCGAGCCTCCTGAAACCCAGGAAAGGCGGGATCCGTTTCGGGGAATTGCGGCTCGATCGGCTGCCTCCCCATCAGATCATCGAGCACGGCATCGTCCACGTGCCGGAGGGCCGCCGTCTCTTCCCCGAGATGAGTGTGGAGGAAAACCTCTTCATGGGCTCGCTCTGCAGGAGGGCCAAGGCACAGCGGCATGAAACCGTCGAACATGTCTACCAGCTTTTTCCGCGCCTGTTGGAACGGCGCAGGCAGATGGCCGGAACCCTTTCGGGCGGGGAGCAGCAGATGCTCGCCATCGGCCGGGGGCTCATGGGGCTCCCCCGGCTGATGATGTTCGACGAACCGTCGCTGGGGCTTGCCCCCCTTCTGGTCCAGGAAATCCTCTCGATGATCGGCCGGATCAACGGGGAGGGTGTCACCGTCCTGCTGGTGGAGCAGAACGTCACGCAAACACTCAGGATGTGCCACAGGGCCTATGCACTCGAAAATGGGCGGGTGGTCCTGGAGGGGACGGGCGAGGCGCTCCTGAAAAATGACCATGTGCGGGAGGCTTATCTCGGTATGTGAGGCCGGCGCGTACGCTTGAGCTTGACAAAAAATTGCTGCGCTTTTTATGATGCGTTTCTACCAACCCTGCAGACCTCAAGGAGAAAAGACGCATGCAAACGCTTTTTTCCCCATTCCGCATCCGTGAGCTCGAGCTCAGGAACCGGATCGTCATGCCGAGCCTGGCCTCCTTCTTGATCGAGGAAGGCGGGCACATCCCGGAACGGGCCATCGAGCACTATCGCCGCAGGGCATCCGGGGGTGTTGCAATGGTGATCATGGAGGCCTGCTCGGTCGCGCCGGAAGGAGTCGTTTCGGCCCACCAGGCCCGCATCGACCACGATGGGCTGATCGAGGGCCTTTCGAAGATTGCCCGGGCTATCAAAGAGGAAGGGGCCGTGCCGGCTATCCAGATCCATCATGGCGGACGACAGACCTCTGCCAGGGTCATCGGCCGAAAGCCCCTCGCGCCTTCCCCCCTGCCCTGCCCCACCATCCGGGGCGATGTCGAACCCCTGACCATCGAGGCCATTCAGGATCTGGTGGAGCGATTCGGCCGCGCCGCCGAGCGTGCGGTCCAGGCCGGCTTCGAGCTGATCGAACTCCATGGGGCTCACGGCTATCTCATCAACCAGTTCCTCTCCCCCTTCTCCAACATCAGGGAAGACGCCTACGGCGGAGACATCGCACGCCGTGCGCGGTTTGCCAAGGAGATCATTCTCGAACTCCGCCGGCGCATCGGGCCGGATTTCCCTCTGTCGTTCAAAATCAGTGCGCAGGAGTTCGTCCAGGGAGGGCTGGATGTACCCGAGAGCATCGAAATCTTGAAGATCCTCGTTCCGGCCGGCCTGGACGTCGTTCAGGTCTCAGCCGGAAACGATGCGACGCCCGAGTGGATCTGCCAGCCGATGTTCATGGAGCAGGCGTGTCTGTCGGAGGCGGCGCGCCGCATTCGGGAGGCTATCCAGGTCCCCATCATGACGGTTGGGCGCATCAACGATCCGCACCTTGCCGAAGACCTGATCGACAAAGGGGTCGCCGACCTCGTCTGCATTGGAAGGGGACTCATCGCCGATCCGGAACTGCCGCGCAAGGCCATGGAAGGGCGATTGGATGAGATCCGCCGCTGCATCGCCTGCAACACCTGCATGCAATCGATCTTCCGGCGCGGACGCGTGGAGTGTCTGGTAAATCCGACGCTCGGCAGGGAAAAGGAAATGGTCATCCGCCCTGCCGAGGTGCGAAGAAAGATCCTGGTCATCGGAGGGGGGCCGGGCGGCTTGAATCTGGCCTGGGTCGCCGCGCAGCGGGGGCACGAAGTTCATCTCTACGAAAAGGCCCCGGTCCTCGGCGGACAGCTCCTGCTGGGAAGCGTGACGGGATACAAACGCGAACTCCTGAGCCTCATCCGTTTTCAAGAATCTCAGATCAAGCGCTTCGGGGTCATCTGCCATCTGGGCGAGGAGGCCACCCTCGAGACGATCCGACACGAACAGCCTGATGCAGTCGTTCTGGCGGCCGGCTCTCGCCCCATCCGCCCGGAGGTCGAAGGGATCGATCACCCGATGGTCATTTTCCCGGCCGAAGCCCTCAACGGCGCCCGTCCCCTTGGGGAGGAGATCGTTATCGTGGGCGGAGGGCCCACGGGTTGCGAGATCGCTCTCCATTTGGCGGAAAATGACTGCCGCGTGACTATCGTCGAAAAACTGGCGGACTTGGGCGCAGGCCTCGAGACCATGACGCGTAAGATCCTTCTGCGCCGGCTGAAGGCCCGCGCCGTGAAGGCGTACACCAAACACAGCCTCGTTCGCATCGGCGGTACAGGTGTAGATATTCAGGGCGAGACAGGGGAGCCGTTTACCGTCCCGGCCGAGCGCGTGGTCGTCGCGATCGGCAATCAGCCGGACGACCGTCTTTTCAACGAGATAGTCGAAGCTGGATACGAGGTCCATCAGATCGGCGACTGCAGAGAACCGAGCAGCGCCAAGAACGCTATTTATGAGGGGGCTGTCCTGGGCCGGAGGCTTTGAGCGTTTCATACGCCTCCTGGATCTCCTTGAAGCGCTTTTCTGCAAGGGCCTGAAACTCCTGCCCCAGGTGGCTCAGCTTGTCGGGGTGATACTGTGCGGCAAGCCTTCGATAGGCAGATCGTATTTCATCCTGACCGGCATTGCGCTCCACCCCGAGGACCTCGTACGGAGAGGGTGCGCCTTCCTGCTGCCGCCGACTGGTTTCAGACGCCCGGTCGCTGCCGCTGTCCCTTGCCGACGCACCGCCCGGTCCATAGGAACCCGCTCCCTCCGCGCCGCGGCTTTGCCACGCCCGTTTTTTCCGGAGTGAAGAAACATACCACCAAATGGCCCCCAATAGGAGGATGTCGTCGATCCAGCCGGGGCCCAGCAGGAAGTCTGGCAGCAGATCATAAGGGCAGACGGCATAGGCCGCCCCCAGGAGCCATAACAGCCATTTGCTCATAGCCGGACCTCTCAGGCGGCGATCCCGCCACGCCCTTCCGCCCTGATATCCTGCATGAGGGCCTCGCCGTATGCATTCAGGAAGATCTCCAGATCCTCCTTCCAGTCCGCCATGACATGGATCCCCTGCTTTTTTAGACGCCGATTCTCGAGGATCCTGTTGACCGGCAGTTCAATGGGGGGCGTGAAGTTCCCCGGCGGCCGTTCTTCCAGAACGGCTTTAAGACCGAGCGTGTCCAGAACGGCCTGTGCGTATTCCAACCGTGTGCAGCAGCCCTCCGCCGTTGCATGATAGGTCCCGTGAGAGTCGGAGCGCACAAGCTCGCGGATCTGCAAAGCCAGGCGATAACTCCAGGTGGGGGCGCCCATCTCGAGCGCAGGAACCTGGATGACGGAGCCGGGGGACTCGAGGGCCTGCCGAATGACGTTACGCAGAAAGCCGCGGCTGGTCAAATCATACACCCAGCCCGAACGCACGATGATGTAGGCCGGCACGTTTTCCTTTACCGCTATTTCGCTGTCCAGTTTACTCTTGCCGTAGGCCGAGAGAGGGTTGGGCGGGTCGTCTTCAAAATATGGCTGAGGGGTTTCTTTACGGCCGTCAAAAACGCAGTCGGACGACAAATGAAGAAGCCTACACTCGAAGCGCGCGCAGCCTTGTGCCAAATTCCTCGGGCCCTCGATGTTGATCTTGCGGACGAGCGTTTCATCCCGTTCGCATCCTTCCATATCGGTATATCCGGCGCAGTTGATGACGATATCAGGACCGACCCTGTCCAAGGTCTCGATTACCACGTCCCATCTCGTCATATCGAGTTCCTTGCTCGGCGGAGCGACGATCGCGTGATCTTCCCCAAGAATGCGGCTGCAGGCGGTGCCGAGCATCCCTGTGCTTCCAACAAGGAGTATTTTCATCATTTGATAACCTCGCAGGTTCGACAATAAGCCCTATTGAGTAGAATACTTGATTCCGGGATAAAAATCTACAAAATACTGAAGTCATTGCCATTTGCACGATCGAAGCGCATGCTGCGTCCAGGGGCGGCCCTCTTCTGACTTGCGCCTGCCCGGGGATATCCGGTAGGCTGGTTTCCATCCGGAAATGGTCTTTTTGGCCAATCTCGGCGTCAATCTGCACGTTTGCTTGTGCGGCGACCTGCAGGTCGCCTCCGCGCAAACGCTTGATTTCCTTGATATTGGCCAAAAATCCTCATTTCCGGATTGGAAACTGAGTCCTACCGGAAAATCATTTCCGGATGGAGACTTTTTTGCCATCTCGGTGTCAATCTGCACGTTTGCTTGTGGGGCGACCACCAGGTCGCCTCCGCGCAAATGCTCGATTTCCTTGATATGCGCCGGACCGGGGCCCGCCGCGAAGCGTTGGGGGTGAGCACGCGAAGCGTATGAAGAAAAATCCTCATTTCTGGATTGGAAACTGGCTTGTATCAGGAGATCATTTCCGGACGGACACTCGGCTGAGGTTTTCAATGAGGTCAATCATAAAAAGGCTCGGCACCCCTCAGACGATCCTGGTGCTTCCCATCTTCATGCTGAGTGCAGCGGGCTGCGCGGCCATTGCGCTCCGAAGCACGCCTTCCCTCTGGGAGCACATGAACCGCGCCATCTTCGAAGAATGCGATCCGGAGCTCGCGCGCGGGGCGCTCCCCGCACAGCTGAAACTCCTCGAAGGGTTGCTCGGAGAGGCGCCGGGCTACGATCGGCTTCTGGATACCCTCTGCATGGGTTTTGCCGGGTACGCCATGCTTTTTGTCGAAGACGAGGAGCCGGCACGTGCAGCACCGCTTTACGCCCGGGCGAGCCGATACGGGTTCAAGGGGCTGGGCTTCGAGGTGTCCCTGCCGGAAACGCCCCCGCCTCCCTTGGAAAGGGTGCTCCCAAGGAACCCCTCGAACGCTGAACGAAGGGATGAATCCCTTTTCTGGGCGACTCTCGCATGGTTCAGCTGGCTCAACCTCAACCGGGACCTTCCGGACGCGCTGGTGCAGCTCCCCGTTGCGCAGGATTATCTCGCTCATTTCCTCGATCGAAACCCCGGCCTGTTTCACGGGACGCCCTACCTGCTCGCTGCGATGCAGGAGGCGGCCAAGCCCCCCCTGCTTGGGGGAAACCTCGATCATGCCGCCGCCTTCTTCGAGAAGGGGATGGCGGTCCGAAACGGCCGGTTTTTTCTGGCACCCTATCTGTATGCGCGCGAATATGCTGTGAAGACGCAGAATCGGGATCTCTTCACCCAGTTGCTGGAAGGGATCATCCAGGACGACCCCAGGGTTCTCGAGGACGTGTGCCTGATCAATGCTGTCGTACAGGAAAAAGCCCGGACGCTGCTCTCCCGCCGGCAGGAACTCTTCTTCTAGACCGGTTCAAGGGCTTGTGTCGTCGGCTGAAAGGATTCTGTGATGAAACGACTGGTTCTGTTTACCCTTCTTTTGTGTCTGCTGCCGTTGTCCCTTGCACTAGGCGCCGGGCAGGAATACCGCATCAAATTCGCCACGGTCGCACCGGAGGGTTCAGCCTGGCTCAAGGCCATGAACGAGCTCGACGCCGAGTTGCGAGAGCGGACCGATGGACGCCTCGGGTTCCTGATCTACGCGGGCGGAATCGCGGGGGATGAACTGGATGTCCTGAAAAAGATCCGCATCGGGCAACTGCACTGCGCCGCCTTTTCCGGGGTGGGGCTCGGGGCGGTGCTGCCTTCGGTGAGGGTCCTGGATCTCCCCATGCTCTTTCGGGATGCGGAGGATGTGGATCGGGTCAGGACGGGGCTCACCTCTCGCTTCGCCGAAGATTTCTCGCGCGAGGGGTTCCGGTTCATCTCCTGGGCGGAGATCGGTCCGGTCCACCTGTTTTCGAAGACACCCATCCGAACGATAGCCGACCTGAAAAAGGCCAAGGTCTGGGCGTGGTCGGGCGACCCCGTCGCGAATGAAACGTTCGACGCCATGGGGCTTCACCCCATCCGGCTCTCGATTACGGATGTCTCCACTGCGCTCAACACCGGCATGATCGACACGGTTTACGCACCGCCCATGGGGGCGCTCGCACTCCAATGGCAAACGAGCCTTCGTTATATGTCCGCCCTCCCCCTTGCCTATGCCAACGCCGCCGTGCTGCTGTCGAATTCGTTTTTCCAACAGTTGCCACCCGAGTTGGCAAACGTGCTGGGCGAAACCTTTTCTCCCGCCATGGAAAGGCTTACCGGCCAGATCCGCCGCCAGGTCGAACAAACGACCAGGACGCTCCAGAACGCCGGTGTAGAAATGGTCGCGGCCCCTACGGGCGAGGAACTCCTCCGCTTCGAAGCCATTCACAGCCGTGTGGCTCAGAGGCTCGAGGGCGAACTCTACCCGGCTGGACTGCTCGATGAGGTCTATCGACTCCTCGGGCGCAGGCCGTCTGCACAGGAGTGAAAGGGCGCAAGAGCTGTCAGGTCGGCTTTTTTCAGGCTCAGGGTGTTTTCCGTTCTTGGACGTTTGGCCAAGACAGCGAGCCGCTGAGCGGCTTTCGTGTGGAAACTTCCTTGTGCGAGGGCCGTTGAAAGATGGACGGATAAGGGGTTTGTGACATTCCGCGGAATGTGGCCCGGCCATGCCCCCTTTTTGCGTTCCACTGGATGAAGTAACACGGCAGAAAGGCGTTAAGGACTCTGAGGTGAAAAATAGACCAAAGGACACGGGACCGCCGGCCCACGCTGACAGGCGCCCTGCGATGCTCGGGCGGATCAGCGGAGCCCTGACCGTGGTCGAAAACCTCATCCTGGTCGTCTCCTTGGGCGCAATGGTGCTCTTCACCTTCTCCACGGTGGTGCTGCGCGGACTGTACACCCATGCAGGCAGCGAGTGGGCCAGCCGCATGATGGGGCATCTCGAGTGGTCCGAGCCCACTGTGCGTCTTCTGGTGTTGTGGGTGACGTTTATCGGGGCCTCTGCCGCCACCCGCATGGACTCGCATATCCGCATCGACCTAGCCTCGGTCCTCCTTCCCGGAAGACTCATGGGTGTCCGCGAAGTGCTGCTCGGGGTGGCGGCGGCCATCGTGTGCGGCATCATGAGTATGGTGAGCCTCGATTACATCCGTCTTGACATGCAGATCGGAAGGCCTTTCCTGGGAGGGATCCCTTCCTGGACGACCCGGATTGTCCTGCCGGCCGGGTTCGCACTGATCGGTCTGCGCTCTCTCCTCCGGGCGGTTGAAAGGATACTCGGAAAAGCAGGGGGACCGCCGCCTTGACCGTCTTGATCCTCCTCCTCGTCGGCCTTCTCTTGATGGGGCTGCCTCTTTTTGCCGGGATCCTCGCGGCGGCGATGCTCGGGTTCCACGCGGGACAAGTCCCTCTCACCGTGATCGCAGTCGAGATCGACCGCCTTGCAAACGCTCCGGTCCTGCTCGCCATCCCCCTGTTCACCTTTACGGGTTACCTGCTCGCACAGGGAGGGACATCCGCCCGTTTTGTCCGTCTTTCGCAGAGTCTTCTCGGGTGGCTTCCCGGCGGTCTGGGGATCGTGGCGCTCGTCACCTGCGCACTCTTTACGGCGCTGACAGGGGCGACCGGGATCACCATCGTCGCCCTCGGCGGGCTTCTTCTGCCGATGTTTTTGCGGGAGCGGTACCCCGAGCGCTTCTCCCTCGGACTGCTCACCATCTCAGGGAGCGTAGGGATCCACTTTCCCCCGAGCCTCCCGGTCATCCTCTACGGGTTCGTGGCAGGCGTGCAGATAGAAAAGCTCTTTCTGGCAGGCCTTTTGCCCGGGCTTCTCCTCCTTGCCGTCCCATGCGCCTATGCCCTCTGGACTGGAAGGCGCTCCGGAGGCATACCCCGGGCCTTTTCCTTTGCCGAATGCCTTGCGGCCCTTCGAGGCGCCGCCTGGGAACTGCCCCTCCCCTTTCTGATCCTCTTCGGGATCTACAGCGGCCTCAGCACGGCAACGGAGGCGGCGGCCCTGACCGTAGTCTATGTCCTTGCCGTCAAAGTCCTGGTTTTCCGAGAGCTCGATCCCCGCAAAGAGCTGCCGCGCATCATGGTCGAAAGCATGCAGATGGTCGGCGCGATCATGATCGTGCTCGCAGCGGCGCTCGCCTTTACCAGTTACATGGTCGACGCCTTTATCCCGGCCAGGGTCCTGGAATTCCTCCAAGGCACGATCCAGACCCGGCTGGGGTTTCTCATCGTCTTGAATCTGTTCCTGATCGCGGTCGGCTGCCTGATGGACATCTTCAGCGCCATCCTGGTCATCGTGCCTCTGGTTGCACCCCTTGCCGCGCGCTTCGGGATCGATCCCTTTCACCTCGGCGTTGTCTTCCTGGCCAATCTCGCGATCGGCTACAACACGCCCCCTGTGGGGCTGAATCTCTTCATCGCGAGCGCCCGCTTCAAACGGCCGGTGATCGAGGTTTACCGCGCCGCCCTGCCGTGGCTGATCCTTCTCCTCCTGGTGCTGCTCGTCATCACTTACTGGCCCGCGCTGAGCCTCTTTCTCCTTGGAAAGTCGGCATGATGAGGCTTCTCGTGGGTGCATCCCGCCGGAACCCGGTCCGCGCCGCTCCCCTCGATCCGGTGCCCTGCCCCGCTCTCTCGCCAATGCGCCCGGCGTTTGCCCAAAAGCGCCAAAGGGAGCGCGTGCGTTGCAGAGGTCTCGTGCCTGGGGCATTCCCCGCCCCTCCCTTTTTCAGGTCGCCTTTTTGCTTGCTTCAGCCTGTCAACCCTCTTATATTGTCCCCTTATATTTCGCTCAAGATTCTGGGGGTTTTCAGAGATGCTACGGATTGGTTTTGCAGGCTGGCGCGGCATGGTGGGGTCGGTCCTCATGGGTCGGATGATCGAAGAGAAGGATTTTTCGGGGTTCGAGCCAGTTTTTTTTACGACCTCCAACGTTGGAGGACAGGGGCCGGACGTCGGGCTGGATATTCCGCCCCTTCAGGACGCTTATGACGTCGAGCGTTTGAAGAACCTCGACATCATCGTTACCTGCCAGGGCGGGGATTACACCAAAAAGGTCTATCCGCAGGTCCGTGCGGCAGGTTTCAAAGGATACTGGATCGATGCGGCCTCCGCCCTCCGCCTCGAGAAAGACAGCATCATCGTCCTCGACCCGGTCAATCGGGCGGTGATCGACAAAGGCCTCGACGAGGGGATCAAGACCTATGTCGGGGGCAACTGCACGGTCAGCCTCATGCTCATGGCGCTGGGAGGCCTCTTTGCGCTGGGCGAGGTGGACTGGATCTCCTCCATGACCTATCAGGCCGCTTCGGGCGCGGGCGCCAAGCACATGCAGGAGCTGATCGCCCAGATGGCCGACCTGGTCGACGCCGGTCGCCCCTACCTGAAGGACACGGCTGCTACGGCCATCGATCTCGATCGAGCGGTGACGAAGAAGCTTCGCGACGCGGCCTTCCCGACCGAAAATTTCGGAGCGCCCCTGGCGGCGAGCCTTATTCCCTGGATCGACAGCCCCATGGAATCGGGCCAGACGCGGGAGGAGTGGAAGGGCTACGTCGAAACGAACAAGATCCTCGGCGCCTCGCCCCCGATCCCGATCGACGGGCTTTGCGTGCGGGTCGGCGCGATGCGCTGCCACAGCCAGGGATTGACCATCAAACTGAAGCGCGAGATCCCCCTCGATGAAATCAGCGGGATGATCGCGGCGGCCAACGCCTGGGTCGAAGTCGTGCCGAACGAAAAACCCGCGAGCCTTGCCAAGCTGACCCCTGCCGCCGTCAGCGGCACGTTGAAGGTCCCGGTGGGCAGGATCCGCAAGATGCTCCTGGGGCCCCGCTTCCTGGCGGCCTTCACGGTCGGCGATCAGCTCCTCTGGGGGGCGGCCGAGCCGATACGGCGCATCCTCAAGATCATCATCGACCGGTCGGCGCGCTGAAGCCGCCCGGAACCGCATGGGGTCCTCCGGCTTTCAGCGAGAGAACTCTTCCATGTCGCGGCGCTGGTGCAGGCGCCCCGTTTCAGCGGAGGGCGGCCGTGGGAACGCCTGTAGCGCAAGAAATGCGGTTGTGGTCGATGAACGTTTGGGCCGGGAAAATCCTTTTACGGTGACGCATTGAACCGCGATGCGGCCGGCTTCCCCGCAGAGGCCGTGAATTTCGGCGTGTCCTGTTGACAAATCCACGTGCATCGCTACAATTGAGTCAGGGTGCGCGTCGTTCTGGAAGTGGAAAGCTCACTGGTGGGGCTCCCGGACTTCAAATCCGGTGTACCGGGCTAAAACCCTGGTAGGTGGGTTCGATTCCCATGCACTTCCGCCACTGTAAAATCAAGGGGTTAGGCCAAAAAGCCAGCCCCTTTTTCATTCAGATCCGGGGCCACAACATAAAGGCACAGCCGGCACAAGGCCATGGTCTCGGATCTGGAAGGATGCTCAGGGGGGGTCACAGTGCTTGCAGGTGTCGCAGGGCATGGCGGGAAGGTCTCGGCGGGCAGGTGTATAGCAGAGATGCCGGTTACTACAATACAAGTCGCTTCAGGTCGAAAAACATTGCCCGATTCTTCTTGCATTTGTCTTTATCGTTGAAAAACTGAAAATCATTGTTTTGGTAAAAGCTCAGCGGCCCGTCTTCATTGTATGCATCAAGCGTCAGGAATCTGCAACCGGTTCTGTTGTTGGTTATGAACATCTCTTTGACCATGTTCATGACGTGTCTGCCAATGTGGCTCCTCTGGAAATCTTTTCTGACGCCGAATCTTGCGATCTTTACCGCTGGATATGATGGGTAATCTTTCTTCTCGCCGAACTTTATGAAAAGCGGGATTTTTTCCTTTCTGATAGCATCGTTGCTTAAACTAATTAAGGCCACCGGGAAAAAATATTCCTGAGTGGCCTCAATTAATGCAAAAGTGACATTTAACAGCTCTTTCTGCTGATGACTGCAATCATTCTGAAAAAAGTCGTTTAAGTCTTCTTCGTCGCAGTCGAAATCTGAAAGCAGGTCAAAATCCTCCACCGCCTGCAAAATCCAGCCGTCTTTTTCAAATCTGTTTCGTTCCTTTGACAGCATGTTTTTTTACAAGTTCTCTTGCTTGCTCAAGTTTCGGGGTTGCCAAAAGACGAGCCGGATTTTGAAGCCCCTCCTCTAGTTTCTTTTCGAAAATTCGCGCTGCCCTCCCTCTCAGGACCGGCGTTGGCGCAATTGGGCGTGCCATGGTTCTCCTCCTCTTCGTTCTCCTCCTTTACCTCCTAATCCCTAAGTGTCTGTTAGGGGACCTCTTAGCAGACGGTCTATAATATAAATCTAGGCATTTTGTCCACTATTTTCCACTATAGAGGAACTCAGCAGAGGGTTACGAGGAAGGCTATGAGCAGTTCAAGATCGGGGTTATTCTACGCCAGGCAAGGGAGTCCGCGGGATTGACCCAGGAGGAATTGGCCGTCCGCCTCAAGACCCAAAAGACGGCGATCTCCCGGATCGAAAACCATGCCGAAGATATCAAGCTTTCCACACTGGAGCGGGTTGCCAAGGCATTGGGAAAACGCCTGGAGGTCAATATCGCCTGATCTTATCGAAACGACCGTTCAAAACGGGTGTTGGACTTGATGCCCAACGCAATGGCGTCCGGGTCCACGAACCCTTCCGCATCGAAGGGGACTAGATCGTATTCGATCCATCCCCGTTGACGAAGGTGGTAGAGGGGCCTCAGGACGGAGTTATGTTCCAAGCGGGTGGACAGCACATGATCGCCCGGCCTCACGATCCCTTGCAGGGCGAGGTTCAAGGCATCCGTAGCGTTTTGGGCGAAAATGACGTGGTCCGGATCCGGGGCGCTGAACAATGCGGCCACCTTCCGCCTCGTCTCCTGGACCAGCGCTTCCGCCTCCACAGCCAGGTCGTAACTTCCCCTTCCGGGCGAGACCCCCATCCGGCTATAGGTTTCAAGCATCTGTTCCAGGACGGCGCGCGGTTTGGGAAAAGTCGTGGCCGCGTTGTCCAGATAAATGATGGATTCCCTCATAACCTCTAACCCGCACAGGTTTTTGGATTCGGCAGACCGGCCACCCGCCTTGCTCCCCCGCGGATCCCGCCCGGAAAAAGCGCCTCGAGGTCCATGAGCGTCATCTTGACCCCTGCCTTCAAATCCCGGTTCATGGGGGCACGGCCATGTTGAAAGTAGTAGGCTCGCATAAAACGAATCACCTGCCAGTGGATCTTTCCCAATTCCTTCAGGCCGCTTTCAGCCGCCAGCAATCGGGCCACCTCCTCGGACCAGTCCTCTGGGTTGCGCAGAAAGCCTTGTCCGTCAAAGACGATCTGCGCCCCCGCAATCGTGCGGACTTTCCGGTTGGGGTGACCCGAAAGCGGGCGAGGTTCTTCGGCTTTCGCCATCGCCCCTATTTCCCTTTCAGCAAGGCGGCCTTGATCTTCTCCGGTGTGGCCGGCAGGTCGTAGATTCGGACGCCGCAGGCGTCCTCGATGGCATTGGTGACGGCAGGGGCCGTCGAAACCATGGTCATCTCACCGATCCCGGTCGCCCCCAGGGGCCCATTTTTCCGGGGGGTTTCTCTGGGGGTGATCACCTCCATGTCAAAGGCGGTCTTCATGGTGGGAAATTTGAAGGTGACCCAGTCCTTGGTCTCGCCGTGGACGTAAATCTCCCTCAGTGCGAAGCCCACACCCTGGTCCATGCCCCCCTCCAGCTGCCCTTCCAGGTTCTTGGGGTGGATTACCACCCCGGGGTCCACGGCGGTGGTCATCTTGATGACCTTGACCTCCCCGGTATCGGTATTCACTTCCAACTCCGCCATCTGGATATTGTGGACCTGGGACTCGAAGGTGGAGCCCAATCCGGTTTGAGGATCGAGGGGGCCCTCGGCCACACTCTTTTTCCCGATAAAGCGGGTCGGTTTACCCGCCTTTTGGAGCCCTTCGTACCCGGAAGCCCCCGCCTCTGCCATGGCGGCCTTCATCTGTTCGATGGCGTTGAGCAGCGCTCCCCCCACCATGTAGGTGATCCTGCTGCCTGCCGCAGGACCGGTTTCGGTCGTGTGCTCGGTGCTCCGGGTGCACAGGCGCACCTTTTCGAATGGCAGATTCAGCAGATGGGCTGCAATCTGAGTGAGCATGGAATCATTCCCCTCACCCGGGTCGGCGGCTGCGGCGTAGATGGTGATGCCGTCATCGGGGTCCCGCTCCACCGCCACCATGGCGGCGTCCCCCGGCTCCGCTATCCCGAAGGAGTGGCAGGCCAGGCCCACTCCGCGGCGGATGGGGCCGTTCTTGAAGGCGGCAGCCTCCTTCCTGGCCCGTTCGTAATGGGGCCGGAGGTCCTCCCATAGCCCCTGAAAAGGCCACTCCTCCACGATGGCCCCGGTGGAAACGCTCTGACCCGGGACAAGGATGTTTTTGAGACGGAATTCAAACGGATCGAGCCCCAACTTCTTGGCCAGCATATCCATGGCCGATTCCAGAGCGAAGGCGACCTGCGGCGGCCCTGCCCCTCGGGCGGCGCCCCCTGCAGCGTCATTGGTGTAGACCAGCCTCGCCATCGCCTCGACGTTGGGGATGTTGTAGGAACCGGAGAGCATCTGGAGGGCCCTCAGTCCCACCACGATGCCCAAAATCTGATAGGCGCCGTTGTTGATCGTGAAGTCATTGACGAAGGCGGTGAGTTTCCCATCCTTGTCCGCGGCCAGTTTCACCTTCATGTCGAAGGGGTGGCGCTTGGAGGTGAGGAGCATGGATTCGTGAAGGCTCGGTATGTAGCGGACAGGCCTTCTAAAATGAAGGGCGGCCGCTCCGGCGATGGCCTCGGACGTGATCGCGACCTTGATGCCGAATTGCCCTCCGCAATAGGCCTCTTCGTAGCGTATGTTCTCCCATCCCAGAGCGCCCTGCAGCATGGCCATGTGGCTGTGAATCATGATGCTTCGGCCGATCACCACGAGCAGAGCGTCTTCCCCCTCCCCTTCGAGGTAGGCTACACAGGCCTCGGGTTCGAGAGGGGCCTGGTGGTTCATCTGGGTGGAGAAATCGGCTTCCACTACCGCAGCCGCTTCGGCCAGGGCCTTCTGGGCATCCCCCTTGATCTGGGGCTGGGCCCAGCAGAGGTTCGGGTATTCGTCGTGGATTTGCAGGGCGCCGTCGGCAAGGGCTTCAGCTGGCGTCATCATCACCGGCAACGGATCATAGCCGACCTTGACCGCTTGAGCGGCGGCCTCCGCCTGGGCCTTGCTTTCTGCCACCACCACTGCGATGGGATCCCCGAGGCACCGGACTTTGTCCGAGCATAGGACGGGCTGATCATCGAATATGAGCTTGATCCGGTTGCTGCCCTTGATGTGCTTGGCGGTCATGACACCGACCACCCCGGGCATCTGTTCGGCCTGCGAGGTGTCGATGGATTGAATCCGGGCATGATGTTCGCTGCTCCGCACAACGGCGATTTCAAGGGCGCCCTGCATCTGGATGTCCGCCGAGAATTCCGCCAGGCCGCACGCCTTCAGCATCGCCGAGGGCCTGGGGTGGGAGACTCCGATCGTCCCGCTTCGAGGATCGGGCCTGACCTCATCCGGGCTGATCTCGCCGCGGATGAACCTGCCCGCCAGCTTGACGGCCTCGATGATCTTTTTATAGCCGGTGCATCGGCACAGATTCCGTGCAAAGGCCTTCTTTATCTCCCCCTCATTCGGATCCGGACTGCCCTCGAGCAGCGCCTTCGTGGCCATGATCATCCCGGGGGTGCAATACCCGCACTGGATCGCTCCCGCGAGGACGAAGGCCTCCTGAATCAGATGGGGGTTGTCCGGCGTACCCAGACCCTCCACAGTCCAGACCTCCGCCCCATCCAGATCCGCCACCTTGCTTACGCAGGAGCGCACTGCCTTGCCGTCGACGATAACCGTACACGCCCCGCACTGCCCCTTCCGATCGCAACCCTGCTTTGCTCCGATCAGGTGCAAATCCTCCCGCAGAAGATCCAAAAGCACACGTTCAGAATCGACGATGAATTGGTAACGTCGTCCGTTTACTTTCAATGCGATTTTTTTCATTGGCACCGCCTTTCTATAAATCGTGAAAAACTCGAAGCGAGAGTTCAAACAAGCAATCCGGTTACAAGAGATGGATGGCGATTGGAAACGGGGTAGCACCGGGAAATCATTTCCGGAATGACACCGGCTCATTCCTTTAGAGAAACACTGGCTGAGCCATCCACAAACTCCCGCCCAAAGAACTGGGGATATGGTTCAACCCCAGTCCGTTATATCAGCCCGTCCTGCCTAAGCCTCAGCGCAAGATTCTCCCCCTTCTCCTCCCCCGACCCTCCTTCGATAAAAGCGCACTGTCTGGCAGTCGAAGGAGGCGCTGAGAGCGACACGATGTTTCTTGTCCTGAGGGCGCTGACATCTAAAACGAGATCCTGCACGGTCCACTTTGTCAGGGGCTTCTTGCGGGCTTCGAGCACCGCCTTGATGGAAGGCATCCGGAGCTCACCCGCTTCGCTGCTCACCGTGAGGAGGGCCGGCAGAGAGGCGCGCACCGTTTCGAACCCTATGCGTCTGAGCTTTTCCGCCTCGACCCGGCCTTCCAGGATCTCGGCGCCCTTCACAAGGTTGATCGCCGGGATGGCAAGCATCTCCGCCAGCAGAAGGCCCGTCTGCGCGGAGTCCCAGTCGGCGCTCTGCCTGCCCGTGAGAATCAGATCGTATTCCCCTACCTTTTCAACCGCCGCGCAAAGCACCCTGGCGGCGGCTTCGCTCGTCAAGTCATCGAAGGCGGGGTCCTCGACCAGGATCAGGTCATCCACCCCCACTGCCAGGGCCTTTTTCAGGACCGCAGCAGCGGCTTTCCCGGAGGCATTGATCGCGACGATTCTGCCTCCCCAACGATCCTTGAGCCGGAGGGCGAGCTCCAGCGCATTCTCGTCATAGGGGTTGATGACCGGTGGGATCCCTTTCGCCAGGACGCGCTTTTCCTCCGGCTGAACCTCGAAAGCCGAGACGGGGCCCTCCGGATCGGAGACCGTCTTGAGACAGACAATGATCGTGAGCGTTTTCATACCATCTCCTCCAGCTTCCGCATAAACCCGGGAAGCACCTCTTCATACCGGCCGACAACCCCATAATCCGAAACCCCGAAGATGGGGGCCTCATCGCTCTGGTTGATGGCCACGATCTTTCGAGACCCGATCATCCCCGAGAGATGCTGGGTGGAACCCGATATACCGATCGCGAAGTAGATCTGCGGACTCACCCGCTCCCCCGTCTGGCCGACCTGACGAGCGTGCGGGAGGAGGCCGTTGTCGACGAGCGGACGGCTCGCTCCAAGCTCCACCGCCCCGAAGCGCTTGTGCAGAAGATGGATCAGTTTCTGCAACTGCTCGATCCCTTCCACGCTACCAATGCCTCTGCCTCCCGAGACGATGACTTCGGCCCCCCCGAGGTTGACGCTCTCCCCCTCCACCACGGAGAGGGTCTCTGACCGGGCGAGGGAGGAATCCAGCGCAACATCGAATAGGATGATTCTCCCCTCCGCGCCTTGGCGGGGAAGAGGTTCTTGTGTCATACACCTCATGGTGGCCACGCCAGGCACGCCGTGAACTCCGATAACAGCGATGGCGCGGCCGCCGTAAACCGGCTTGGTGCAAAGGAGCCTGCCCTCTTCCCCCCACTCCACTTCCGCACAATCGGGGACGAATTCGCTGTTGAACCTGTGAGCAACCTTCGGCCCAAGTTCCACATTTTCGTAACTGTGGTTCATCAGGAGGACGGATGGTTTGACGGACTTCACCAGGGTTTCCAAGGCCGAGGCATAAAGATCGGCCTGGTAGGATGAGAGGTTCGCGTCATCGAGCGTGTACACCTCGTCCACGTAAAGGGCTGTTTCCTCCGAAACGTCACCAGGCGCGCGCCCCATGACACACCCGCAGAGGACTCCGCTGCAGCCTTCCGCAAGCGCCTTTCCAACCGTCAGCAGCTTCAATGAAATGGGGGCCAAGCCGCCGTTTTCATGCTCCATTAAAACAAGAATCCGATCCTGTCCCATGGCTAGGCTCCTTTGAATATTGAGCAGGCGGCGGGCTTATCCCCTGATTCGAATCGATGGAAAGCCCTATTGATATTGACTGATTTTCTCATCTCCAATGTCCTTTCAGATTCTGTTGCATGTCCTCCCGCATAGTACAGAGCTCATCCGGCTCTCAAATTTCCGGAATCTTGGGGCGCGGAATTCGCGTGGATTTCCTTCCAAGCCGATGAAATGATCGGAATCACAATGTCCACAAAAAATCCGTATGTTCTCTATCAGGGGCTGGAAGTGCAGATGGTCGCCATCTTTCGATTGCAGCGTGCATTCGCAGAGTGGCTCCAGCGGTGCGTGCACATTACCGCTGAAGCCAACTGCCGCTCCTCTTCCTCATGAAAAGCTCACTGGCGCATCGGAGTTACTGTTTACCCGCGTTCCGATGCCCGGTTGCCAGCGAAATGCCTATGGAAAAATCGCTGGGATATAGCCAGACCAGTCCCCGACATCGTTGGGGTCGAGCATATCCCTGATCTTCCTGAGCCAAACGTCATAATGGTCATAGATAGGCCCCCAGTTCTGATGGACATGACTCTTGAATTCAACCTGAAGACCTCCCCCAAGATGGGGCACCCCGAAGCGTCTGAAATCACCGTTCGGATCCTCTGAGGCCTGGGCGACCTCTCGGAGGGCCTGAAGCGAATCGTCATCCCAGGGATCATAGAATGAAACATTTTCCTCATGAAAACCGACAGAGCTGTGCTCGCTCGGGATAAGGAACATCTCGGCGGTGCCGAGCTGCTGAAGCAATCCTTTGTCCATATAGGGTTGAAGCAGCCGTTCTGCTTCCTTTCTCAGGTTCAGCATCATGTCGGGGCTGCCGTCGCCGGTGGGAGACACGAAGAAATCTCCCGTGCGCCTGAATGCGGCAGTAACAAAACCGAAGTGCCAGGTGGCTGCAGAAAAGAACCGGGCCTGCTCGGACGGGGGCAAGGGCAATGGATAGCCACCCATTTCTTCGGCGATCTTCAGAAGACATTTCTCACGATATTCGAGCCCCCGCTTTGTCTCGGCGCCAATGACCAGAGCCACTCCTTTACTGGCTACTTCAGTGAAGTTCATGCCGGCTTCACGCATCTCCTGTATCGCCAGCCACTGTTCGTCATTTCCTTCACCATACGGGAACATGAGGGCGCCCATGAGCGCCGAGGCAAGTTCCGCCCTCCCGATTCTGCTCAACGCTTCGAACATCTGATCCTGGCTTTGAAACAGGATGACGAACGTTTTGTACATTTCCGGGACCTGCGTCAAACACTTTGCCGAAGGCGGCAGCCCCGGCGCCGCCTCAAATTTCAGGTCTGGACTTCCGTGCCACGGGTAAAGCTTCACGCTCACCTTCGAAATGATTCCATGTCCGCCGTTCGCACCCGAGCGACCCCGCAAAATCCCTCTCATACTCGGCCCAGGTCCATCGGCGGAAAACCAGCCGGCACCTGTCTCCGCCGAACCGGTCAGAAAGATCTCTCCGGTCGGCAGGATCCATTCCACGCCAAGGACATTACGGCCAAGGCCTCCCGTGCTGACCATCGTGGTCCCCGCACCGAAGTGGCAGCAGGAGCCGGCTATCACCCCGGCGCTAGGTCCTGCCCCGATAGATCCAACCGTCAAACCATAATTTATGGCTTCTCTTTGCAGCCTGTATATATTGACGTAGGGTTCCACTACCGCGTGCATGTTTTTGACGTCTATCTCGATGATCCGATCCATCCTTTTGAGATCCAACAGGATGCTCTTTTCGTTTTCGAGGGCGAGAGAAATGATTTCAAATCCGGAAGAAAAGGGCTTGAAGCGAATATGGTACCTATTACACACTTTAATGACGGCCTGACATTCCTCCGCGCTTCCCGGCAGGACGACAGCAGCCGGACGTGTTGAAAACTTCTGGTCAAATACGGCTTTATGTCCCCAGCACTGGTTGTAGGTATCCAGGATAGCCGGTTCACGCGTGATGTTCTCAGGGCCGACACAATCCTCCAAGGCCATGTATTCGATATCCGTTAACGCCATCTCGATCTACCCTCCTTTACATAGCTTTTTGGATCAGTTCTATGATGTCATAGATTTCGATGCGGTCCGCGCCCTCTTCCATCGCGTCCATGAAATTCCGCTTGCACCAGCCGCACGCGGTCGCCATCGCTCGGGCTCCCACGGATCTGGCCTCCTTCAGCCTTTCGGCTGCGGTCCAGGTTGCAAATTCAGGATAGGCCTCCTTGACCCCACCACCGGCGCCACAGCACCACGCCGATTCCCTGATCCTGTACATCTCGACCAGTTTCAGACCAGGGATGCTTTTCAGGATCTCCCTCGGAATGTCGTAGACCCCGTTGGCCCCCCGTCGATATTTTTTGGGTGGTTCATGGCAGATCATCTGCCCCATGACCTTGACCTCTTTCCCTTTCCAATGGACCCACGGCTCCGCGAGTCTTCCCAAATGGCAGGGGTCATGATAGGTGACGGTCATGGGCACTTCTTTGGTCAGCTGGATGGTGCCGTCTTTGATTAGACGGTGCAGGTATTCGGTGATATGAAGGACCTCCACATCCAGTTTTTTGCCTATTTTGTCGTAGAGCACTTTGTAGGCCTGGTAACAATCCGAGCAGGGATTGACCAGTATTTCGACCCCGGCGGCCTTCAGGGCCTCCATGGTATGTTCAGCATATTTCGTGATCTCGCCGGCGTATCCCCACTGATAGGATCGGCCGCCGCAGCACACCTCCTCATCACCCCAAATCCCCACATCGACGCCCGCATCGAGAAGAATCTGCAGCCCCCCGCGGACTATAGGCCACAATTCATCGTCATAGGCATATCTGCATCCGGCGCGATAGGCCACTTTAGCCTTCTCCTTATTGAGATTCTTGACGCGGATACCTTCAGCCCACTTTCCCCTGTCAGCCTTCTTGGCCAACATCATGTTGTCTTCTTTTTTTAGATTATCGATGAAAAGCATATGCTCCGGCAAAATCTGCCCATCTTCGACAAATTTCATACGAAGCGTCTGCATATGCTCGAGCGGTTCGATATCTTGAACCACTTTGCACGATACATCACAGCTGCCGCACATCTGGCACCGATACACCGCATCCTGGAAGGCATCGGAGTAATCGATCCGGCCTTGCAGAAAAGAATAGCTCATGTTCCACTTGCCACTCGCCGCATAAGCGTGGAAGTTGTATCGGGCGGCTGAGGGGCAGCCCTTTATGAAATCCATATTCTGCTGGTTTTCGTAGGGTATCCATTTACAGTATGAACATCTGGAGCATCTTTGCATGTCATGTTCAAAATCTTTCAGTTCCATCTTTCAATCTCCTCCCTTCTCTTCTTAGAAGCAAAGCTGCCCAGGATTCAGGACATTGTTCGGATCGAATATCTGCTTGACTTGCTTTTGCATGGCAGAGCTTACTGCGGCTCTGCCATAGACCGTCTTTGCCCAGGTCCCATAAGGCCTGGAGAAAAACGCACCCATGTCCGCCAGATGGGCGACCCCTTCAGAAAGAAGGCCTTTCACCTTTCCCGTTTCGGATGGGTTCGCCGGATCATAAAACAGGTCGAATTCGCAGTGGCAGCTTGTGCCCTGGACAACCGGTTGGATATAGACGCCCATATCCGTTGAAGGATACCTGCGCGCGGAGGCTAAACCGGATAGGGCCTGAATGAAATCGGGCGTCTTATCAAGGGTCGTGAGGAAGAAGATTTCTCCGCACCCGCCCTTGTATCTCAGCTTCCAGTAGGGTTCATCCGAAGGCTTGGAGAGCACCGCAGACAGTTCTTCGGTATTCAGCCCGGAGAGGCTGGTCACCGGTCTCAATTGTCCTGCTCTGAGAGCCATTTCTCTAAAATCGCTTTCCTGCCACGCAACCTTGTCTTCCGGCAACTCCCCATTTCCCTCGAAACTGACCACCAGCACCCAGGCGGGGAGGCTTTCTCTCAAGGATCGGATCTCATCTGCATCTTTCGCCAAGAGACTGGCAAGGTTGAGATCGTTCAAGATGAAACAATGATCACACTGCCTGCTTCTTAAAAGCGGGTAGGTCAGATCGAACAGCTGCCCAATATTTTCTGACGGCACCAGGCATGTCTTGCTGAAGGAGGATGCCATCCGGCATTTCATGGTTGCCCAGGTGAGGATGCCGATTGTTCCCTGCGCGCCCGAGACGAGCTTGTTCTCATCAAACTGCGACAGCCCGAACGGGGTGATCTGGTAATTGCCGATCTTCCATTTTTCTTCAGTGCTGTCCGGTCCTGCAGCCTCGCCGCTGCGCAGTACATCCCCGGTTCCGAAGATGATCTCGCCGCATAGGAAAGGATCGGTGCAGTCCCAATGATGCGCCGGCATCGTGATGGGTTCTCTCTCGAGGATACTCGTCAGGACCGATTTCGATTTCCTGGGGCACAAAGGCATATAGGCGGACAGCCCCTCTTTCGCCAGTTCAGTCTGAAGTTCGTCAAAACTGACACCGGGCTCCACCATCGCCACCCGGTTCGGCTGGTCAACCCTGATGATCTTCTTCATTCTGGTCAGGTCCATCAGGACCGTTCCACCGATGCGGGGGACCGTGTCTCCCCGGAAGTGGGGCGGACCTGAACTGATGGGTAAGAGCGGGACATTCTCCTCGTTCGCCCATTTGACGATCTCCTGGACCTCCTTCGCGCTCCCGGGTCTGACCAAGCATCTGGGCCGCGTTGGGGCGGCAAAACTCATGTCTCCGGAATAGTCGTTCAGGATATCGGGACTATCCAGAACGTTGTTGCCACCCACAATCTTGATCAACCCCTCATTCAGCATAACGTTCCCTCCTTCTGTGATCTCATTTATAAATGCACGATAAAAATTCCGCCCTCCTCCGCATTTGGGAATCGGGCATCCGGGAGTGGATGCGCCCCATTGGCGCATCAAAAAAACATCCCTATGCGGCGAGACTCCTCCCATCAGAATGGGATTTTCTAGGTCCTGCATGCCAAAGGGGCATAGCATCTTTGAACGGTCCGTTCCGGAGTTTCAAAGCTCCTCTTATCCGGATAAGTAAGCAGTAAATGTGCCAAACATTTTCAATAATCATTTCAGAATCTTACATGTTCGCTGCCTAGGATTGTGATATTTCGCTATTTAAATTGTTTTATTTAATAAATGGTCTAGCGTTGGGCCTCGTGCGCAGACTGCATTCGAGCGCGCATCCATTTGCGAGCCCGAAGGACAGGTTGGTTAATTAATTGGAATTACTAGGATTCTATCTTTGCGGTCGAGCAGAAGTGAAAGGATTGGGCGGCATTGAGAAGAGGCGAAAAGGATCATTTTCGTCTGGCAGCAAATTGTTACATATGGTAATATTTCGCTGTAATTATCAAACCCAGAAACCAAGGGTGCCAACCGCGCTATGGCAAGGTTGAGAAATCGGAGGTGAAAACCTCATGCGTTGGCAGAGGAATTGAGCGGAGGCCTATTCTCTTCCGCAGGCTCATCAAAGTCTGCTTAATCAATCCAAATTATTTTAATTTAAATAGGTTTATATGATGGACGAAACACCCTCTTTGGACACTCCGCTGAATCGCGTAGGTGCAGATCGTTTTTACAAAGAAGCGACATTGCGCATATGCGGAACTCTCGATCCAAAAACAGCTCTCGAGCGGTCCTTTGATTATATTGGTAAAATTCTACCTGTCGATGTCATGTCTATTGTATACCGTGAGTGGGACTGCACAGCCTTACGCGCTTTAGCGCGTGTAGATGTTTTCGGAGGTAGAAGACTTAATGATGTCATTTCTATACCTCCTGAGCACAGGAATATACTATTGAATTTTGGAGAATATCCATTTATGCTTATAAATGATACAAGTGATAATCCTGTGGCTCATTTGTGGCACACATTCTATAATGATCCTATTTCATCAACTCTTCTTGTACCGTTGATCATAGACAAACAAGATATTGGAGCAGTCGCTTTACATGCTTTTGGAAAGAATAGATACACTGAGGAGCACGCTCATCTGTTTTTACAGCTCAAAGACCCTTTTGCCATTGCTATTTCTAATATTCGCAGGCATGAAGAGATTATCGAGATGAAAAACATGCTTGCTCGCGAAAACCGTTACTTGCGCGAGAAACTGAATGAATTGGCTGAAAACAGCATTGTCGGAGATTCCGCCCCATGGAGGGCGGTTATGGAGATGGTGCATCTGGTCGGACCTTTGGACAGTCCGGTATTGCTGCAGGGTGAAACAGGAACTGGCAAGGAAGTGATCGCGAATGCCATTCACAGGCATTCACCGAGGAAAAATGGCCCTTTTATAAAGGTGAACTGCGGCGCCCTGCCGGAGGGTGTTCTTGACAGCGTGCTTTTCGGGCACGAGAAAGGCGCTTTTACTGGGGCTGTTTCTTCGAAGAAAGGGCTTTTTGAGCGCGCGGACCAGGGCACCCTCTTCCTTGACGAGATCGGTGATATGCCTTTGCACGTTCAGGTCAGGTTGCTGAGGGTTCTTCAAACCCAGGAACTGGAACGAGTCGGAGGGAGTGCAGTGATTCCGGTGAATACCAGAATTATAGCAGCCTGCCAGAACGACCTTTTACATCACGTCAGGGCGAATCAATTTCGAGCTGACCTGTGGTATCGTTTAAATGTCTTCCCTGTCAGTATTCCCCCTTTGAGAGATCGCAAGGGGGATATCCCTGCACTTGTGCGGTATTTTGTTAAACGTAAGGCGTATACTTTGAAAATGGCAAATATCCCATTGGTCAGACCCGGCGCCATGGAAACCCTTCTGGCCTATGATTGGCCTGGAAATGTTCGTGAACTTGAAAATTTAATTGAACGCTCCATTATTCTAAGCAGAGGTGAACCTTTAGAATTTAATTCCATAATAAGTAATAATAAGTCTGCAGAATTAAAAACATTAGTACTATTGAATAATAATCTTATAAACGTAGATGTTGATAAAGATGATGCAGCTGATCTATATGTCAACAAACAAAATATTTTATTACATAAACCCAAAAAAAACTCAGTGCCCATTGGTTTGGATGATAAAATAAAAAGTCACATTGAAAATATCCTTGAAATGACAGGCGGGAAAATACATGGTCCTGGAGGGGCTGCCGAAGTTCTCGGTGTCAATGCTAATACCCTCAGAAGCAGAATGAAAAAACTGGGGATTGCTTATAAAAAACGCGATAAATCCTTCCTGAAACGACGAAAATCGATGAACTAGAGCCGATGGGCGTTATCTGAACCCTCAGCCTTGAGGTGATCGGGGCTTCACCTCCCTGAGATTCAGTTTTCATCCGGAAATCAAGTTCTTTTTTCGATCTGAAGGCTGTTGCAAGCAGGAAAACGCGAATGTCAGTTGTTCATGGTCCGGGCAGATGGGAAATGTTCAGCATTGTACAGCCGCCTCATTTGATCTCGACAGGCAAGGAGGTTCCATTCTGCCTGGAGTGAACAGCTGAAAAAGAGAATTGCGCAACTGCGCCTTATATGGTAGAAGGTAAAACCTCGCTCATCTGAATGGGTGGTGCCAACAGCAAAACGGCCAGTTGGAGAGAATGTGGCGTTCAATCCCTGACAACTAATAACCTGCCAGCATTACTGATCTTCTGTCCGAAAAGCGACGGCTCGACTTGAAGCGATATTCTGTTGGGCCCCGTAGCCCAGACGCCGATGGATGATCCGCCTCGAATCACGCGCTTGAGCAATCTTTGCGGGTTGGGAGTCTTCAGCAGGATTTTCCCAAACAAGCCCGACGTCCGCCGACTTCTCACCCCGAATCCACTCCGGACCCTGTCTCCAGCACCGGGAAGGCGCGATTGTCTGCAGGGGGAACTATGAACAGGAATCACAACGGAGTCCTGACGAACAGAGACACCCTGGTCGACCGGGCCATTCAGTTGGGGGCGACCGATGCAAAGATGATCGATACGGCCCGGATCGTTTTCGACGATCGAGCCTATCTGAAATGCCGTTTCGGGTGCGCGCGCTGGGGCCGGTATTGGACATGCCCCCCTAACCTGAGGCTGTCCCCCGATCAATTCATGGCGGCCTTCGACAACTACGAAAAAGCGCTGATCATCCAGTCGTCCGATCCGCTGACCGGGCAGGACATTACCCTTGCCATCGAGAAGGAGGCCATGTCCACCTGCGGTTTGCCCTTCGCCTTCGGGATGACACTGTGCGTCAAGTGTGAAGACTGCGCCTTTCCGGAGCCCTGCAGATACCCCCATCTTGCACGCCCTGCCATGGATGCCTTCGGAATCGATGTCGCCAAGACTGTCGAGCCGCACGGTTTCAAGGTGAGATACGATGAACGGGGCGGCCTGGTGCCGGTTTGGTACAGCATGATCCTGCTGTAATAAGGGGTGCGGATCTGCTGATTCTCCTTGAAACATGAATAATCCCCTGAGGCGCTGCAGCGGGGGCCTGACAAGGCGTGTGGATCTGGTAATTCTTCTTGAAACCCCTCCTCTCAACTGGTAGTTTCGTCTCTATCCCTTAATGAAGTATAGAGAACGGCCGTGTTTTCAACCCGGGAACAAGGGTCTTTTTTACAGCCTTGGTGTGCTCAGGCCCGCCCCTGCGACGCGGGTTCCGGTGTTCTCCACACACTGCGCGTTCTCGGCACCAGCCCTTCGGGGCGACTCTCTATTTGAAGGATATTTCAAAACATCGAGCGTTTAGGCGTTGGCCGGTTGCAGGCCGCCGCAGCATGCAATAGGCGTAGCGGCCCCGGATGGGCTGAAAAGCGCCTTTGCGGATGGAGCCCGGGTTCAAGAGATTGAAGCGGATTCCTGCAATTCTGCCTCAGTGACGTTGAAGTTTCAGGAGCAAAGAATGACCAACTCATCCCACAGCGTAGCCCTCGGCTATATCCTCTGGATCTTCGGGTTCACCGGATCTCACCGGTTCTATTTCGGCCGGCCGATCTCCGGAACGATCTATTTTTTCACCTTCGGCCTGTTTCTGATCGGATGGATCGTCGATCTCTTCCTGATCCCATCGCTCCATCGCCAGGCGGATCTCCGCTTCCGAATGGGCCCGATCGACTACAATGTCGCCTGGCTTTTGCTCACGTTCCTGGGGGTTTTCGGGGTGCATCGGATGTACATGCGTAAATGGATCAGCGGGGTTATTTATCTTCTCACCGGGGGGCTTTTCCTGATCGGATACATCTATGACTACTGGACGCTCAACGATCAGATCACACTTGTCAACAGCCGCAGTTAAAGGACCGGCGTCGTGCGGCGATACGGCACGACCCCGCCGAGGGGTCTGCGCGCGGCTCGTTGAACCACCTGAATCAGGAGTGTCATGAGGTGAACGGAAAACGCGTAGGCACCGTCCTTTTTTTCATCCTTCTGGTCGGATCGTCCCTGCTTCTCCTCCGGCTCTTCTGGTCCTATCTGCCGGCGATCATGCTCGCGCTCCTCATCACCGGGATCTTCTATCCCATTCATAAACGCATATTGTCCTTTCTTCGGGAAAATTCATCCTTTGCCGCGCTTCTGACCACACTGCTCGTTCTGCTCGTGCTGGTCATCCCGGCCGGTTGGTTTTTCACCATCCTCTCGAACGAGGCCTTCGATTTCTATGTCAATACGCGGGATGCCGTTTCTATCGGGCACCTCCAGGATATCCTCGAAAGCGACAACATCTGGGTGCAGAGGCTCCGCAGATTTGCCGCGATGGGAGGAATCGATGTCGATCAGGCCAACGTGGCGAAGCTTTCGAGCGCGGTGGGCAAAAATGTCGGGCTTTTCCTCTACAAGCAGGTCAGCAATGTTGCGTCCAACCTCCTCAGCTTTCTCGTCCATTTTTTCCTGATGATCATGACGATCTTCTTTCTTTTCCGGGATGGCGCACGGCTCAAAAGCTATCTGGTCGAACTCCTGCCGGTCCCGCGGGAGCAGCTCGAAAAAGTGGCCCACACCTTTTACGAGATGGGCCGGGTGATTATCGTCGTCAATGGCCTTTCCGGGCTCACCCAGGGGTTCCTCGGAGGGCTCGGCTTTTTCCTCTTCGGCATGAAATCCCCCTTCCTCTGGGGGACCGTCATCGCGTTCATGGCCTTTCTCCCGATTATCGGCGCCTCCATTGTGTTCCTCCCCGCCACGGCCATCATGATCCTTCAGGGCCATCTCGCCCCCGGGATCCTCTTCCTCGCGTACAACGTCTTCTACAGCTCCATCATCGAGTACCTGATCAAACCGCGTCTGATCGGGCAAGGGGTGCACATGAACTCCCTGCTGGTGTTCATCGGCATCATCGGAGGCATCAAATTGTACGGAATCATGGGCATCCTATACGGACCGCTGGCCATAACGGTTTTCCTGACCCTGGCCGAAATCTACCGGCTTGAATATCAGGAAGCTTCCGTGTAGAGTGAATGCCGTGGCGGCGGAGTCGAATGTTGGAGTTTCCACATATTGAAGTTGCGCGTGCGATGATCTATCCCGAGGAGGATCGATGGAATGGAACCTGAAAAGATTTTGAAAGGTAAGCGTATTCTCATTGTGGACGATGAGAAGGACATCCTGGAATTTCTCATCGAATTGCTCGATATGTGCAGGATCGATTCGGCTTCCACCTTCGAAGAAGGGAAAGCCTTCCTCGAAGCGAACCATTATCATGCGGCGATCCTGGATATCATGGGCGTGCGGGGCTATGAACTGCTCGAGATCTGCCGGGACAAGGATATTCCTGCGCTGATGCTGACCGCCCATGCCCTTTCCAAGGACAACCTCAAACGATCCTTCGAGGGAGGGGCGTCATACTACGTGCCGAAGGAAGAGATTAACAAGATCGATCTCTTTCTGGCCGATGTCCTCGATGCCCGCGAACGGAAGAAGAACGTTTGGGCCAAGTGGTATGAGCGGCTGAGCGGTTTCTGCGACCGGCGTTTCGGACCGAACTGGAAGGACGAAGACCCCGGATTCTGGGACAATCTGCTCAAATACTGAGTTTCCAACCCCGGGAGGTTCGTTCTTGAGTATTGCAGCGGCAACATGAACATTCACCTGCGTCGCGGTCTTCGGATTGGCCGGGCGGAAAAGCCCGATGAGTTTGCACTCGGGCAGGATCATCCTTTCTTGATCGAAAGCCCGGGCGTGGCGAGCAAGGTTTTGCGGGAGGATATTTTCAGGGCGCTTGCGGCGGACGATGCTGGATGATAGGCCCGCTCCTTGCCGTGCGGGACTCCTGGACAGCCGGCAAAACAGGTTCGAGCGTCGGTGTTTTGCGAAGGGGCCAGGCCCCTCGATGGAGGCAGGATGAATGGTCTGCAAGGCCCCGGAACGGAGATGCGCACGGAGGCCGGGGCACCACTGGAGGAGGGAAGATGAACGCGAAGCGATCTGTCGGAACCACCATTACCGAACATATACTCACGCAGCAGAGGACCAACCCGGAGGCCACCGGCGCCTTCACGACGCTCCTGAACGAACTGATCGTGGCGGCGAAGGTGATTTCGCGCGAGGTCAACAAGGCCGGATTGACCGATATCCTGGGGGATACCGGGCGTATCAACGTCCAGAATGAGCGGGTGCAGAAACTGGACCTCTTCGCCAATCAGGTCATCATCCAGCGTATGCGGCATGTCGGTCAACTCTGGTGCATGGCATCGGAAGAGGATCCTGACCTCATCGAGATCCCGGCGGAATACCCGCGGGGAAATTACATCCTCGTCTTCGACCCCCTGGATGGATCCAGCAACATCGACGTCAATGTCAGCATCGGAACGATATTCGGCGTCTATCGAAGACCGGAGGATTCGCACACCAACGAGGTGCTTCTGAATGATGTCCTGCAGCCGGGGGTGAAGCAGGTGGCTGCAGGCTATTTCATCTACGGATCGAGCACGATCATGGTCTACACCACAGGGAGCGGCACCGGGGTGCACGGTTTTACGCTCTTTCCGAGCGTTGGGGAGTTTCTGCTCTCCCATGAGAATATCCGCATCCCCGAGCAGGGCAAGACGTACAGTGTGAACGAGGGAAACTACGCCTATTGGGACGAGCGCACCCGCGGGCTCGTCGACTATTTCAAGACGCCGGACAAGGAGACATCCAGGCCTTACACCTCGCGCTACGTCGGGAGCCTGGTGGCCGATTTTCACCGGAACCTTCTGAAAGGCGGCATCTTCATGTACCCTGCCGACCTGAAAGACCCCAAGAAGCCTACCGGCAAGCTGCGCCTGATGGTCGAAGCGAACCCGCTCGCCATGGTCGTGGAGGAGGCCGGGGGCTACGCCAGCGATGGGAACGGAGCCATCCTCCAGATCGAGCCGACGACCCTTCACCAGCGGGTTCCGCTCTTCATCGGCAGCCGCAAGGATGTTCAACTGGCGGAGGATGTCATCAGCGGCAGGCGGGTCCTGTGAAAGGCCATTAGAGTGGCATGTCCTTTCCGCTCTTGAGCATCTCGCAGAAGGTTTCGATTCGAAGGAGGGTCCGATTGTCGAGCGGGCCTGGCTGATCGCCTTCCAAGGTCAGGATCGGGGTGTCGACGCCTTCGCGCAGGAGGATGTCGTAGATCTGACGGTAGCAGAAGGTCTGGGTGTAATGGATCAGTCCGTCGAGCCTGCGTTCCGCGACGGCCGTGCGGATGTCGGCGATCCGTCCGGCCATGTCGTAGGGGTAGGTGTAGCGCAGGTAGGTCTCCACGAGCGCTTCCCCGCCGTCCGGCATCGAGAACTGGCGCTGCACCTCGTTGAAGACCACCTGGGCGTCCATGGCCTCCACCGCTTCGTAAAACCCGCTGAAAATGGGCGGCACCCCTAGAAAACCCAGCCGGATCCGCGGTTCGCGGGAGGGGCGGCTCCGGGCCTTATCGAGAAACGCGTCCAACCGTGCCTCGAATCCTACCGGATCCTGATCGAAATCCGAGCTGCCGACAAGGAAAAGGTGATTTTCGAAGCCGCTGACGCGCCCCTCCCGGTACGTCATCTCATCGAGCCGTTTGAGCTTCCGCCTGATCCGGTCCACGTCCCCCCGGGCTTTTTCCACGGACTCCCAGGTAGCACCGAGGGCCCCGGCAAGGGCCTCCATGCGGTTTCGGAGCGCCCGGGCGGACCGGTCCAGAGGGTACTCGAAGTGGATGATCTCCACGCCCCGTCGCCCCAGGACCTCGCCAAGGGCGATGGTGTTGCTGCAATCGCCCCCCGTCACCGCCACCACACGCCAAAACCCCTTTTCCAGGACCGTTGCATAGATCCCCTTGATCCATGTGCAGACGTTGCGGGCGAAGCCCGCCTCTTCCGCCTTGGCGACGAGCCGCTTCGGGTCCTCTGCGTTGATGAAGATGTTGTTCAGATCCACGGGCCTCAGGCCTGCCGCTAAGATGATCTCCACCGGTACGGTGGCCGTGATGCCGACCCGTTTGTCCATCGTCTTTTTCCTCGTAAAGGAGCTTGTCAAAGTCCAAAAAAGATCCGCGGCCGCTCCCTCCGGTCCAGTCGGTGCAGCCCGGCCGCATGGGCCGCATCCAAGGCGGCGCTGAACTCTGCGGCGGTCAATCGGCGGTCGATCAGCGGGTCCTTTCGGGCTTCCCAGCAGGGGCGGTACTGATCCATGACGTTTACATAGGTGTCTAGGGAGATCTCCCGCGCCAGAAAGCGCATGATCTCGGCGGTCCCGGCGACATTGTTGGGCATGACGAGGTGGCGCACCAGAAGCCCCTTGCGGGCGATCCCCGTCTCGTCAAGGACCAGGTCCCCAACCTGCCGGTGCATCTCATGCAGCGCCTCCCGCGCGCGTTCAGGGTAGTCGTCGGCCTGGCAGAACCGCTCGGCCCACTGCGGGTCCCAGAATTTGAAATCGGGCATGTAGATGTCCACGACACCCTCGATCAGCCTCAGGGTCTCCACCGACTCGTACCCTCCGCAGTTGTAGACGAGCGGCAGCGAGAGCCCTTGCGGGACGGCTGCCGCCAGCGCCTCGAGCAGCATCGGCACGACATGGGTCGGCGTGACGATGTTGATGTTGTGGCAGCCCATGGCCGCCAAATCCAGCATCATAGCGGCCATCTGCCGGGAAGTGACGTCCACCCCTTCGTTCCCGTGGCTGATCTCGGCATTCTGGCAGAAGCTGCACAGCAGGTTGCAGGAACTCACGAAGATGGTCCCCGATCCATGGCGTCCGACCAGGGGTGCCTCCTCCCCGAAATGCGCGTTGTAGCTTGCAACGCGGGCCCTGCGGCCGGTCCGGCAGTACCCGGTTTCACCCGCCAGCCGGTTGACGCCGCAGCGGCGGGGGCAAAGTCTGCAGGACTCCATCATCCCGAGGCCGGCTTCGATCCTGCGTGCAAGTTCTCCGGTTTTGAACAGACCGACATATCCCGGCACCCATGTTCCCTCGGCCATGCACCCTCTCCTTCACGAGGTCGATGCCTCACGAAAACAATTCAACCCGCAACCTGTCTCTACCCCGTCATTGCCTGCCTGATGGAGTTTAGCACCCGGAAAGCTCGCGATGCACGCCATCTTCTGTGATCGGACCGCCTGGCGCACAGCCCGCAAAAAACAATCCCCCTGAGGGCTGGACCCCCGGGGGGAGCGTTCCGGGACATCGGAGAAGCGGTGCGGCCGGCTAATCCCTGCTTTGCCCGAAGATGCGCAGGAGCATCAGGAAGAGATTGATGAAGTCCAGGTACAGGGAAAGCGCCCCCAGGATCGCCCCCTTCCGCACGACCCCCGCCTCCAGATCCGCCGGCTGAGCGAGCGCCATGTTCTTGAGCTTCTGCGTATCCCAGGCAGTCAGCCCGACAAACACGAAGACTCCGATGTAGCTGATGATGAGACTCATCCCACTGCTGCGGATGAACAGGTTCACGAGGGATGCGATGATGATCCCGATCAGGCCCATCATCAGGAATCCGCCGAAGGAGGTCAGGTCGCGCTTCGTCGTCCACCCGTAAATACTGCACCCCACAAAGGTCCCCGCGCAGATGAAAAAGGTGCTGACGATGGATGTCTGCGTGTAGGCAAGGAAGACAAAGGAGAGAATCACGCCGTTCAACCCGGCGTAAAGCACGAAGAGCGCGGTCGCCGTCCCGGCGCTGAGGCGATTGATCGCACCGCTGATCGCGAACACGAGGCCGAGCTGCGCAACGATGAGGATGATCAGCATGAGCGGGTTCTGGACGAGGGCACCCAGGAGCCCCGGGCTGTTGGCCACGTAATAGGCGACAAAGCCGGTCAGACCGAGGCCCACCGCCATCCAGTTGTAAACGCTGCGCACGAAGCTGTTGACCAGGACACCGGTCCGGGTCTGTGTCGATGCCGCCGTTGCCATGTTTTCAAACCTCCTTTAGACCTGAAGAATGCCATTTTATCGGTGCTGCAGCGCACCGCCGTCGAACCCGTTTTCGAGATCTCGAACCATGCTGTATATCATAGGGATTCGAAAAGGTTCGTTCAATACTTTTCGGTTGAACTTTTCGCGGTTTGCGCTTATTGGATAGGGTCATGGACCATAACAACCGCCTCTACATCGCGATGGTTGGACTCCCCGCGAGGGGAAAATCGACCATCGCCACCAAGCTTCGTGAAAATCTTGTCCGGGACGGGATCAAGACGCGCATCTTCAACAACGGCAATCTGCGGCGCCGCTATATCCGGAAAGACACCTCCTATGCGGAATTCTACGATCCGAGGAACCAGGACGGCGTTGCCCTCCGCGAGAAGATCGCCTTTATGAACATGGATATGGCGCGGCGTTACCTCGAAAGCGGCAAAGGGCAGGTGGCTATTCTGGATGCGACCAATGCCAGCGTGAGGCGTCGTAAGACGCTGGTCGAGCGCCTGCAGGGGCACCCGCTCCTCTTCATCGAATGCATCAACAACGACCCGGAGATCCTCGAGGCGAGCATTCTGCGCAAGATCGACCTGAATGAGTTCCAACACCTGTCTGCGGAGGAGGCCGTAGCGAGCTTCAAGAAGCGCATCCAGTATTACCAGAGCATCTATGCCCCCCTATCGGAGGAGCGCAATTTCGTCAAGCTCGACTCCCTCAACAATCGCATCAATGCGGAGCGGATACAGGATCCGATTCCCCACTACGACCGCATCCGCGATTTCCTCGTCACCGACACCGTCAAACACCTCTATGTAATCCGTCATGGTGAGACCACCTTCAATCTCGAAAACAGGATCGGCGGGGATTCGGAGCTGACACAAAAGGGGCGTTGGCAGGCGGAGGCCCTGGCCGCGCACTTCAAGCGAAGGAAGATTCCCATTATCTTTACCAGCAAGCGCATCCGCACGATCCAAACGGCACAGCCGATCCAGGCCCTTCAGCCCTGCTGCACGATCATCCCCCTCTCCGAGTTCGGCGAAATCGACAGCGGCATCTGCGAGTGCATGAGCTATGAAGAGATTCGGCGGGATATGCCGGAGGTCTACCTCGCCCGGCAGGCGGACAAGTATCATTATGTCTACCCGCAGGGCGAAGGATACGCCACCATGAAAGAGCGGATCGACCTAGGGATCAAGAAGGCCCTCTACCTGAGCTGCAACTCCGAAAACATCATGATCATCGGGCATCGCGCCGTCAACCGGATGATCCTCTCCCACTTTCTCTACCGCCGTCAGGAGGACGTCCCCTATATTTACATGCCGCAGGATCGGTACTACCATATCGTCGCGACGCAGGACAGGAAGCTCTTCGAGCTGAGAAAGTACTGATCGGATGGAGCCGCGGGCGGATGCAGCGGCAGGAACTTGCCTTGATCTCTTCCGGGAAGTGAAGGTCTGATGACAGGAGCCGAAAGGATTGCACAGATCGAAGAAGTATGGACTATCTCGAAAATCGGGAAAAAGGCTTGCCAACAAAGGTGGTTAAACGTCAAGAGGAGGACGAGTGATGATGAAAAGGATGCTCTGTGCGCTGCTGGGTCTGTTGCTTTTGCCGTCCCTTTCTCCCGCATTTGAAACGGGCGGAGTCCAATTCCCCCTCGAACTCGAGGCGGGGGATCGAACCCTGGTGTTGAACGGCGCGGGCCTGCGGAAGAAATTCGTGGTCAAGGTCTATGCCTGCGCCCTTTACCTCACCGCGCCCAACAACTCGCAAAAGGCGATCCTCGAGGCCGGCGAGCCTATGGCTATCCGCATGCAGTTCATCCGGGGGGACATCGATCCTGCGACCCTGATCGAAACCTGGAACGAAGGCTTCACGAAGACCAGCGGGGCGATAATACCCTCTCTCCAGGAAAGGATCGACGCCTTCAATGGCTGTTTTACGGAAAAAACCCGTGAGGGCGACGTGTGGGACCTCATCTATCTCCCAAAGGAAGGGGTCCGGGTCATCCTCAACCAAGAGGTGAAAACGACCATCGCCGGCGCTGATTTCAAAAAGGCGCTCTTTGGAATCTGGTTGGGCGATTCCCCGCCGAGCCAGGCTCTGAAGCGGGGCATGCTGGGAAACCCCTGACGGCTCATGCGTTGAAGAGGGTTTTCTCTGATGCCCGCGCAGCCGGGGACCGCAGGGACCCAGGGTATTTTTCGCCCTGGAGAAGACGCTGCCAGGATTAGGGAGCATTTCCCGCTTGCTTTTTTATAAAAATGCTTTATTAATATAAATCTTTATTTCACTCTACGCAATTGAGCGAGTTCAAAGCTATGCCGAAGACCACCCAGCGAAAAATCCTGATCGTCGACGACAGCCCAATGATTCTGGAAACGCTTGCGGATATGTTCAGAAAGGAGGGCTACACAGTCGCCACCGCCCCGGGCGCTGCCGACGCGCTGGAACTTCTCAGCAAAGAGGCCTATCCTGTCATGTTCATCGACCTCGACATGCCGGAGACAGGCGGACAGGAGCTTTGCAGGCGTATCCGCTCGACCATGCCTGAGCCCAGGATCTTCGCGATCACCGCTTATCCCAGCAAATATGAATTTTCCGAATGCGTCCGAGCAGGTTTTGACGGGTATTTTACCAAACCCTTCAACAAGAAGCTCCTTCTGACGACTGCACGACAGGCCTTCAAAGAATCGACAGCCAAGAGCCGCTGATCCCCTGCCCATCGCTGCTGTTTGCGCCTTTCGAGTAGACGGCCTGATGTGGAGAAAAAGCCCCTCTTCCCGAAACGAAAACGGGTTGCGCTGAGGCGTCGTTTTCCAGATGGATGCCGTCATATGATGCACTCCCCATCGTCCACCGCGTATTCGGGCACGCATTCCTTGAGTTGAAGCCGGACCCCACGTCCGTCTTTTGCCTCGGCGAGCCTCGCCATTTCGTCGATCTGCCGGCTGATGTAGTCCCCAAAATCGAACGTCTCTTCGAATCTGGCCCTGTAATCGGAATACAGCACCATGATCTTGTCGTGGGTGGTCTTGACGATCCCTTCCCCCTGGGTGATCAGCTCTTCGTAAAGCTTCTCGCCCTGGCGCAAACCTATAAAGGAGATCGGGATGTCTCTTTCCGGCTCCTTTCCTGAGAGCCGAATGATATCCCGCGCGATGTCCAGAATCCGCACCGGGACCCCCATGTCCAGGATGAATATCTCGCCGCCCCTTCCCAAGGCGCCGGCCTGCAGGACCAATTGACAGGCCTCCGGAATGGTCATGAAAAAGCGGGTGACTTCCGGATGGGTAACCGTAACCGGCCCCCCGCGCGCGATCTGCTCACGGAAAAGAGGCACCACCGAACCGGATGAACCTACGACATTTCCGAACCGCACCGCCATGAAGCGCGTCCCGCTCTCCCGATAGAGGTGCAGCAGCATCTCGCAGACCCGTTTGCTGGCCCCCATGACATTGGTCGGCCGGACAGCCTTGTCTGTCGAGATCATCACAAACTTTTTCACCTGGGCTGCAACCGCGGTCTCCATCAGGATCTTCGAGCCTACGATGTTGTTGCTGACGGCCTCCCAGGGGTTTCGTTCGAGCATTGGCACGTGTTTGTAGGCGGCCGCATGAATGACAACGTCCGGGCGGTATTTTTCGAAGATCTTTTCCATGAGCGTCCGATCCTGGACACGCCCGAGGACCGTCGCATAGTCGAGATAGCCGACCTTGTGTTTCAGCTCCATTTGGATGCTGTACAGGTTGGACTCCGCAGCGTCCACCAGCACCAGCCTTTCGGGGTGGAAGCGGATCAGCTGCCGGCAGATCTCGGAGCCGATCGATCCTCCTGCCCCGCTGATCAGGATCGTCCGATCCTTGAGGTAATTCTGGATAGCGGTGACGTCCAGTTCCACCGGCTCCCGACCGAGGAGATCTTCGTAGCGCACATCACGCAAGGTTTTGATGCTCACACTCCCGTCGATCAACTCTCCGATCCCGGGGAGGGTCTTGGAAGGAACGCCTGCCTCCTTGCAGGATTCCACAATCCTGCGGATCACTTCCCCCTTCACGGAAGACATGGCGATCAGCAATTCTTCCGCCCTTGTTTCAGCGAGCAGACGTTTCAAATCGGAAACAGGCCCCAGAACCGGAACGCCGTGAATCGTCAACCCCTTCTTGTAGGGATCGTCATCGACAAAGCCGACGGCCTGGTAAAACATCCTCGGGTTCTCCTTGATCTCGCGGAGGACCTTCTCGCCGAAATTTCCGGCTCCCGCGATCATCAGCCTCTTTTTAGGGGGTGTTTCCCCCGGGACATGCTTAAAGAAGTTCGAATGGATCGCCGCTTTCTTGACAAAATAGATCCGCACCAAGACCCTGATCCCCGCCAGGAAAACCAGCGTCAAGAGGCCATCGATGATAAACACCGAGCGCGGATATCCTTCGAGCCGGTAGGAGAGGCCCACCACGGCCGTCAGGAGAAGAGAGGAGAGTGCAACCCCGTACAGCAGGCGATACAGATCGCGCAGGCTCGTGTAACGCCACATTCCGCGATACATTCCGCAGAAGAGGAAGCACGATATCTTGATCGGGATGACGAGCGGAAGGAGCTGGCTCAGGAGAGGCCATTGGCGCTTCGGTATGGTGAATTCGAATCGAAAATAGAATGCCAGGAAAAGCGTGACGACGACCAGCAGGCTGTCGATTGCCAGCATGATATAGAAGTTTCGCCTCTTGAGGAGATTCAGCATACGCATTTCCGTCGGAATGAGGAACGAAGGGCTTCCACCTCGCTTGCGGCCGCAGCGCCATGCGATCCACCGCATGCAAAAGTGCCAGCGCGCCCGCTCAACGCCGTTGCCGTTTCATGCAATGCACAGAGCACTGCATGCTTTCAGCGCAGCAGATACGCCCACAGAATACCCAGATACTCATGGATCACGTTGTCAGCCTTGGTCAGGTTTTCGCTTGAAGGATAAAGGTCCTCCGGCGACCAACGAGACCTTCCGGCGGCACTGTAATCGACAGGCGCAGGGATCGGGTGCATCCCAAGACGTTCGAAGAGGAGCATCGCCCGCGGCATGTGCGCAGCGGAAGTCACCATCAGGAAAGGCTCCTCACCGACGATTGGCAGGATGGCCTCCGCCTCCTCTTCGGTATCGCGCGGCGTGCCGCATACCGTCAAGCCGGCAGCCGGGATTCCAAGTTTCTCGGCCGCCTCGGCCATCGTTGGACCGCTTCCGACTTCACCAAGCCATGTCCCTCCGGAGACGATGAGCCTGCCATCCTCAAGACCGTGATAAAGCCTGATTCCTTCGAGCAGCCGGATCGCGCTGACAGGCCTCAGACGCGCCGTTGCGGGGAGGTTGTCCGCCTCGATGCTCCCCCCGCCGAGTACCGCAACATAACCGACTTTGTGTGCCGGATCAAGTTCCATGACCGGCATGTGTCGCTGTTCCAGGCATCGGGCGAGAAAGTCCGGCACGGGTGAATAAGCAAAGATCAGAAGCCAAAAGGTGCCGATCGACACCAGCAAGCGCCCTGCCTTGCGCCGTCTTGCCGTCCACAGGAGCACCAACCCCAAAACCAGAAAAACGGTCGAAACAGATAGCGGCAGGAACAACGGCGACACCGCTTTTTTCCAGAAAAAGAGCATCGAGCATCACCTCCAGCTTCTATTTGGGCTTGGTGAGGAACCGGCTACGCCGCGAGGAAGCGAAGCGTTCAAGAAACGGACTATTAGCGGGCATTCCGGCGAATGTCAAGGAGGAACATGCATGGATTGCATGCGTGGAGTTATCGGTGTATCATGGAAGCAACGGGGGGAGGTATCGGATTATCCTAATCATGGCCAATGAATAAACACCCTGTTCTTTCGAGAGGTAGCCCATGGAACTGAAAGAAATCAAGAAGGTGCTTTCCGGCGTCTGCGTGGCGACCCTCATATCCGGCGCGGGGCTGGTCTTTGCCGGATCCTCGAGCGGCTGAGGGGGCGCCAAAAGCGGTGCAGGCAGCACCCAACCACCTGGAAAAGCGGCCGGTTCCTCGGGGTGAAGTGGACAGCAAAGCGGCGCTGGAAGCGCCACGCAAGCCCAACCCGGTGAATCCGATCAAAATGCAACCCAACCTGCCGGAGAAACGACGCAACCACAGAAGCAGCCCGGCCAAAGCGGCTGAGGCGGCAGCAAGAAGTAGTGCGGTCCGCACTGCGAGGCTTTTGTTTGTAAGGTTTTTTGTGATCCTCCCCCCGTCCCACGCACATGAAACACGCGACGCCGAGGTTCGGTGAAAGGCCCGGGATGTTTCCGGAGTGCTTCTGCCTGAGACGGGCGTTCGGTGTTTTTTTTAAGCGGAACGGTTGAAACGGCGGCCTCAGACAAGGCCTGACTCGATAGCCATCGAGTTTTCGACCTCCTTCCGTCAGGGGGAGGCTGGCGGGAAATTCCGCCGCCATTGCTACGCGCCAACTGGCGTCAGGCTGACGAAGCCGGGCCGCAAAGCGGCCTCGAGGCCGCCCTTCGATGATATCGGATGAACCCGGTGAAACCAGGATGAACAGCGAAGCGGAACATCCCTTTCGGACAGAGTATCCTTATTGCCGGCGATTGGTCGGCGAGTCCCGCTGGCGTCAATTCGAGGGATCCTGCCAGAGTCCGCCCGGCTCGGAAAGTTTTTACCGAACCCTGCGGGATACGTTCGAAGAAAGCCCCTTTATCGGGGACCTTGCGCGGCTCGAAGGAGCAATCGAAGCAGCGGCTTCGATTCAGCTTCCGGCGCGCGGCTCATTCGAGCGGATCGCCGTCAATCCCACGTTGAGTGTCCTCGATCTCGGCTGGAGGCATCTCCCATCCCTCATGAACGATCCTGATGGAGCCCCCGAACCGCAAAAGGGGCGGGAGTTCGTGCTTGCCTATCGCCACCCCGAAAGCGGCAATGTCATTTCCCGAGCAGCGGGCAATGACGATCTCCTCGCTTTGAAATTGCTCGCCGATGAAATCCCCCGCAAACAGGCGGCGGAAGAGGCCGGCATCCCGCCGGCGGCCCTGGATCAGGCGGTCGACCGAGCGGTTGGGACCGGGCTGCTGATCGCCCCGCCTTCCGCGATCAGGCGGAGCGAAACGCTGTTTTCGATTCCCGAGGGGTTTGAAGAGCGTTTCCTGAGGGCCGACGTGTTCACGCTTCAGTGGCACATTACCCAGGCCTGCGACCTCCATTGCAAGCACTGTTACGACCGCTCGGCAAGAACCTCCCTCCCTTATGAAACGGCGCTCAGCGTCCTGGAGGGATTCTACGCCTTCTGCGAAGCAAAGCACGTCCGTGGTCAGATCTCCTTTACGGGCGGAAACCCCCTCCTCCACCCTCGCTTCCTCGAACTCTACCGGAGGGCGTCCGATCTGGGCTTCGCCCTGGCCGTCCTCGGGAACCCGGCTTCGCGCGAAGACATCGAGGCGATTGTCGAAATCGAAATGCCCGTCTACTACCAGGTGAGCCTCGAGGGCTTGAGGGAGCACAATGATGCGGTCCGGCAGGCGGGTCATTTCGACCGCACCCTCTCCTTCCTGGATCTCCTGCGGGAGTTCCGCATCTACTCGATGGTCATGCTCACCCTTACCGACGCGAACATCGATCAAGTGCTGCCGTTGGCGGATCTCCTGCAGAGGCGGACCGACCTGTTCACCTTCAACCGGCTTTCACTCGTGGGGGAAGGGGTGCACTTGCGGCTGCCTTCGCAGGAGGCCTACCGAAGGTTTTGTGAGGCCTATCTCGAGGCGGCGACGAGAAACCCTGTCATCGGCTTGAAGGACAACCTTCTGAACCGTCTGCTGTACAAAAGAGGAAGCGGGATTTTCGGTGGGTGTGCCGGCTATGGTTGCGGAGCGGCATTCAACTTCATGACGGTCCTTCCGGATGGAGAGGTCCACGCGTGCCGCAAATTTCCCTCCCCGATAGGGAATGTCCTGACGTCAAGCATCCTCGAAATCTATGACAGCAAGGCGGCCGGCCTATACCGTGCAGGCTCCGAGGCCTGCGCGTCCTGCGCGATACGTCCCGTGTGCGGGGGGTGCCTGGCGGTCGCTTACAGTTCCGGGATCGACATCTTTCGGGAGCGTGATCCATTCTGCCCGGGACCCCTCTAGACGATCCTTTCCGATCCCCTCCCGGATGCCGCCGCTCTGCGGAGCCTCATTCGGTGCAACGTTCGCCTCATCTCAGCTGAATCACTCGTTCAAGGATGTTCCTTTTTCTTCGTTAAACAGCAAACCCCTCGTCTCGGCACACCCTGAGTCTTTCAGGAGAATCCCCTCTGTCTTTGAAGGCGGCAGTCGATCGACCTCGGCCTTAGCCGATGCGGTTTCGTTTAAGGCAGGTAGTTGAACTTCGCGCCTTTTCTGGAATCCTTCGCGACTTCCGAGGATTTTTCGTCGGCCGGCTCATCCGGGTCATCCGCCGGGGTCAGGTAGCAGAGTGCGCTCCCGGTCCTGCCATCGGCGATGAGCCGTGCGCTCAGCCCGGCTGCTGCGGAAGGCACATGGATCACCTTGATGACCCCTTCGAACCCTTCGGCCTCGGGAAGCAGATGGAGCAGATCGTTTTGAGCGCGGTCGAAGAAGCTCCGGTTGAAGGCCGTTTCCGATTCATCGGGATAGAGCGGCAGATAGATGATGCGCGATTCCACCAGATCGAGGAAGAAGTGAGTTCCGTAGGAGACATCCGGTACATGCCCGTGCTCTTCCCGGGCCATCTCGACGAGGATCGCCGCATTGTTGATGTCCGAATAGGTGGCGTTCACTCCGAGGTTGATGTTCGAACTCCCCCAGCGGCCGGGGCCCATCATCATGATCCGGTGGGCGGTGAACTCCGGGTGGCGGTTGAGCCGCCCGACCATCCGTCCGACCACGCGTTTGGCCTCGAGTGGGGTTTGCCTGGCATAGACCTGGGGATCGATGTAGACGATGTAGCGGATATCGCGGACCACACCGCCCGAGATCGTACGGTTCGCCCTGAAGAGAATCCGTTCAGGCGCAATGTCGACCGGGATCCTGGCCGAAGCCGCCGCGCCGGGCAGGCGCATGGGCCTGCACTGCAACAGGTTGACCTTGATCTCGCCGTCGGGCGCCACGAAGGCCGTAAATTCCGTGTCCACGGTATAGCCGTAGGCTGCCTCCAATTTGGCTAGGAGATCCCTCATGATGGGGACGAAGCGCGTGCGGGCGATCAGACGGTCGAAGGTGAGCACGGGCCGCTCCAGATCGGAAAGGCTGTTCCCCTCAACCTCTTTCAGGAAGCCTTCCTTCATGTCGGATGCGAAAAAGCAAAAGGACGGGAAGCCGTCCGCGCCCACGACCTCAGGCATGGGAAGGCTCCTCAGACGGTTTTCAGCGATGTCCAGGACGTCCATCCGATGCTGTGAATAAACCGCCAGCTTGTGAGGCGCCTCCGGGCGCAGCTTCGGGTGGCTCACCGCGATCAGACGTGTGTAATCCCCCCCGAGCCGATTGACCGCGCGGGTCCCGAGGCCAAGAACCAGGCGGATCATCCCCTGCTCCGGGTCGATGCGGTCCGTCCACCGGTACAGGTTGTGGGAAAAGGCGACCCCGGCGAGCGGAGGAAAAAAATAGCGTCGATGACGCATCCCGGATACGCGCTGGATCAGGATCGCCATCTGCTCGTCGGACTCCCCGAGCCCCCTCTGCCGCCTGTAGGCGAGGGCGTCGGGATTCACCGCACTCGCATAAACGAGCTTGATCGCCTCGAGGAAGGCCTCCATGCGGTCCTCGGGGCTGCCCTGGTTGACGCAGAATTCGCTGCGGTATTTTCCCGCGAAGGCGTTCCCGAAGCCGTCCTCCAGGAGGCTGCTGGAGCGCACAATGATCGGCGCCTGTCCGAAGTAGTCCAGCAGGTCCTTGAATTGCTCCATAATCTCGGCCGGGAACCCTCCCGCCCTGAAACGGTCCTCCACCGCCTCGAACTCCTCGGGCAGGATCCGGGAGTTGCGGGTGAGCCGTAGACGCAGTCTGAAGAGACCATTGTTGACGAGAAAGGTGAAAAAGACATCGGATCCAACAAAGAAGGAGTCGTGTTCCTCCAGGACATCCGAAAAATCGACCGGTCCGGGGTCCGACAGCAGGATGCGGCGCGCTAGGAGCATCCCGGCTGCCTTTCCGCCGATCCGCCCCGAACCGATCAGGCGGTTGCGGATGGCCAGCAGATCGTGGATCGTCAGATAGCGCTCCGCCAGCCGCCGGAACTCGGGATAGGGACCGATCAGCATCTGGGCCAGTTCCATCTTGAGCGCCTGGACCTCCACCGTCCCTTCGAGGCGCTCGAGCTCTTCGGGATCGTACTGGGAGAGCTTCCGATAGACGCTGTGCCACGGGGCGATGGAGTCCGCCTTGATCTTGAGGGGCGATTTGCTGGCCGAGATCAGGATGCTTGAAGCATCTCCGCTCCGGAAGACCGGGGTGAGCGTCTCTCCCGTGAAGATATGCGGCAGGAACATCTCGGAGGAATAGCGGTCGAACACCTTGATGGGGTGGATGTAGAGGTCGTTCTGAACGTGGTAGAGGTCGATGACGACCTGGGAGGTGTCGCGGATTCGCGCGACGGCGCTGTGCGAATGCTGCCCGCGCTTCAGGGCGAAATAGGCCACCGTGTCCAGTTCGTGGAGATAAGGGCAGGTGACCTGAAAGAAGTTCGCCAGGAGTTCGTCGGTCGCCCACTCGCCCACGAGCAGGGAGAGGTTGTCGAAGACGTAGAAGACGCCGACCCCCTGCTCCTCGATGACTTTGTTCACCTGAGCGCTGAACAGATCGAAGCCTGGGCGTGGATCGACCTCGATCGTCTGGAGCCCCGGCTTCTCCGGGATGATCCTCTGGTGCGGGGCGAAGCGCAGATACACCACTTTGCGTCCATCGTGCAGGGCCTGTTGCACGAAGGGGCAGGCCACCTTGAGGTAGTTCTCGAGCCGATCCACCTGGAAGACGACGTTGTCCCCCAGGCGCAGTCCGCCGAGCACCTGGTTCAATGCCGGGATGCCGCTGTCAACCGTCTTGGTCTGCAACATGGAGGCCTCGTCCGCAAATGCTGTGCCGCTCCGAGACCCCGGCCGCCGCCGCAGGACCCGCCACGAAGGCGGCGGGTCACTGAACGGCGGTCGGGCCTTACCGAACAGGTGCGCCTGTTAGACCCACCCGCGCACTTTCATAGCTTCCACCACCCGGGCAACCGCCACGGCGTAGGCCGCCTTGCGCATGTTGATACCGTGCTTCTGGCTCATCTCCGCCACCTCGTGGTAGGCGCGTGTCATCCGTTTGTCGAGCCTCTCGTGGACCTCTTTTTCGTCCCAGTAATACATGGAGGCGTTCTGCACCATCTCGAAATAGGAAACGGTGACGCCGCCGGCATTGCAGAGGAAGTCCGGGATGACGTGCACGCCCTTTTCGTAGAGGATCTCGTCGGCCTCGGGCGTTGTCGGACCGTTGGCGAGTTCCATCACGATCTTCGCCCTCACACGGCTGGCGTTCCGCTGGGTCAGCGTGCCCTCGAGGGCCGCGAGTACGAGCACGTCCACATCCATTTCCAGCAGTTCATCACTGGTGATGCACTCGCCGCCCGCGCACTCCAACACGGTGGAGGTGGCCTGTTTATGCTGGTTCACCGCCAAGGCCGAAAAACCGCCCAGGCAGCAGACCGCCCCGCGAGAATCGCAGACCGCCACGATCTTCGAACCGAACAGGGATTCGGCCAGAGAAGCGGCGAAGCTGCCCGCGTTTCCGAACCCCTGGACCGCGATGGTCGCCTTTCCCAAATCGAGGCCGATTTTCTTCGCGGCCTCGCGCAGGGTGTACAGACCGCCCCGCGCCGTCGCGTCGCCGCGCCCCGGGGAGCCGCCGATCACCAGGGGCTTGCCGGTCATGACCCCGAACTGATTCTTTCCTACGATGGAGGAATACTCGTCCACCATCCAGGCCATCACCTGCGGATTGGTGTAGACGTCCGGCGCAGGCACATCCTTGTCAGGGCCGATGAAGGACGCAATGGCCTTGATGTAGCCTCGGCTCACCCTTTCCAACTCCTGCTGCGAGAGCTCCTTGGGGTTGCAGATCACGCCGCCCTTCCCGCCTCCGAGCGGAAGGTCGAGCAGGGCGCACTTCCACGTCATCCAGGCGGCGAGGGCCCTCACCGTGTCGATGGTCTCATCGGGATGGAAGCGGATGCCGCCTTTTGTCGGCCCTTTCGCATCGTTGTACTGGACGCGGTAGCCCTTGAATAACCGGGTGGTGCCGTCATCCATGTGAACCGGAAAGGTCACATGAAACTCCCGCATCGGATGCAGAAGTCCCTGACGAGTGCTCTCGTCCAGTTTGAGGATGTCGGCGCAAGCGTTGATCTGCCGCTGTGCAATCTCGAAAGGATTGTCTAGGTTGCCGGTGGGCATGGTTTCAATACCTCCTGAAAGATTTAGAGTGAACCTTTTTCCGTAAGACGTTTGGCGTGGTCGAGGTGGTGTTTTAAAATCCACATTTTCTCGAGGAACTCGGGCCATCCGCAGGCGGGGGTGAATCCCTCCCGAGCACTCGGATGCACGACCACGTTCTCGACCACATTTCCCTGGAACTCCTGCCAGATGTCACCCCAGCTGTCCTGGGCGCCCTGGATCAGGGACCCCATGACGTTTCTGAAATGGCGCTGCCTTTCCTCCGGCGAAAGCTCCCGGTGCGCCGCTCCCTGTTCTGTACGTGCGCTTCTGACCAGCCTCAGCTGTTTTTCCATCGCTCCGCCTCCCTTCCGTCTTTCTCCCTGCCGATATCTCCCTCGCAGAGACGTTTCGCATAGTCGATCTTCACACCCAGGACATGCAGTTTTTCAAGGAGTTCGACCTTTTCGCCGGCGAGCCGAAGAGGCTCGGAGCCTTCGGCATCGTCCAGAATCTCCATGCAGCTGCGGGGATCTTCCAGAGCGAGCCAGATCTCCTTCCAGAGGCCGATCGCCTCGGCAAGCACGCTTGCAGCTACGCCCCTGAAGTGTCGGAGCCTTGCATTGGTGCGCTCGATCTCCCGCCTCTTGGCGGCGTCATCTTGCGTTTCCCCCTCGCGCGCCCGGGCTTTGGCGGTTTCGTTCATCGTGACCACCCTCTCAAGCGGGTTCCGGTTCCATGGCGTGACGCGCTGTTTCCGGCTCATCACCGGTGCACCTCCGCTGCCCTGAGTCGTTTTCCGACAGGTAGTTGATTTGGTCGATAATCCTAGGAGCAATAGATATGCCAAGAGATAAGAAAGAAATGCGAATAACTCTTTCATTCTAAAAATGAATAACTTATAGTATATATTTAATGTGTCGGTATAAATAGGCATGACCCTTGACCTGCGCAGCCTCTGCACAGCCCTGTTCAAAAACGTGTCTTGGCTCTGCAGAGTCCTTGCTTGTTCTCAGGTGAAGGCAGAAGCGCGCGAATTTTCCAGGTCGCAGGGAGCGAAAGGACGGCGGGGATGGTTCGAACTGCGGATGGAAGGAGCCTCGGCTTGAAGGCCGCTCAGTCCGAGGGGGAGCCTGTGATGCCGAATTTTTTCATCCGAAGTCGGAGGGTGTTTCGACTGATGCCAAGCATCCGTGCGGCCTTGACCTGATTCTGACCACAGTGCCCGAGCACCCGGATGATGCAGCCGCGCTCGAGGATCTCGAGCATGTCGCCGCTCCCGGTTTCTTCCACCGCCCGAAGAAGATCCGGGAAGAGTTCATCCATCTTCCGTTCGATGCGCTCGAACGCGGAGCCGCGCTCTTCGCCGGGGGATGCAGCGGTGCTGTCACGGGCAAGTTGTATGTGCTCAGGAAGGATCATATCCCCCTGCGAGAGCAAGACCGCCCTGCGGATGCAATTCTCGAGTTCCCGTACGTTGCCCGGCCACGGATAGGCTTGAAGCCTTTCGAGCACGGTTTCATCGATGTAGCGGATGGGGGCGTCGTATTCCTCGCTGAAGCGGGCGATGAAGTGCCTGACGAGCGCGGGGATGTCCTCCTGGCGCTCCCTGAGCGGGGGAAGCTCGATGGAAATGATCTTCAGCCGCCAGTAAAGGTCTTCCCTGAAACGCCCCTCCTCCACTTCCCGCTCCAGGTTCTTGTTGGTGGCGGCGATGATCCTCACGTTTGCCTTGAGGGTTTCGGTGCCGCCCAGACGTTCGAATTCGCCGTATTGAAGGACACGCAGGACCTTCGCCTGCGTACCCAGCGGCATATCCCCGATCTCGTCGAAGAAGAGGGTCCCGCCGTCGCAGCGCTCGAACTTCCCCAGGTGGACCCGTTCGGCCCCGGTAAACGCGCCCCGTTCATGCCCGAAGAGCTCGCTTTCAAAGAGGGTCTCAGGAATGGCGGCGCAGTTGACCGCAAGAAAAGGCTTGTCTTTGCGGTGGCTGTGATGATAGATCGCGCGCGCTACCAACTCCTTGCCGGTGCCCGATTCGCCGGTGATGAGAACGATGACGTCCTTGCCGGCAACCTGCCCGATCAGTTTGTAGACGGCTTGCATCCGCTTGTGGCTGCCGATGATTCGAGCCGCCCCCCGCCCCTGCTCCGCCGGCTTCAGTCCTGCATCCGGGTAGCTGACCACCTCCTTCATGAGGTGATTCACCGTCAGGGCGTCCGCCACCAGCCGCTTGAGTTCTTCCCGCTCGAAAGGCTTCGGGAGGTAATCGTAGGCGCCGCGCTTCATGGCCTCGATGGCCGTGTCCGTGGTGCCGTAGGCCGTCATGATGATCACCGGGGTTTTGACCTGCAGCCGGCGCAGCTCGCGCAGGGTGTCGAGGCCGTTCATTCCGGACATCTTGTAGTCGAGCAGGATCAGATCGAAGCTTTCCCTCCCCGCGACCTCGAGGGCCTGCTCCCCGCGGGTGCAGGATTCCACCGTATAACCCTCCCTCGAAAGGAACCGGCGCAGGAAATGCACCAGGCCTTCATCGTCATCGACGATCAGCACCTTTTCCATCGCTCTCCTTCTTGCCAGTCAGTGGAATGGGAATGAAGACGGAAAAAACGGTCCCGATCCCCTCCCGTGATCGCACCTTGATCATGCCGCCGTGCCGCTGAAGCGTTGTGAATGCGATGGAGAGGCCCAAACCGGTTCCTGTGGCCTTGGTGGTGAAAAAGGGATCGAAGAGCCGCGGGAGATTCTCGGCATCGATACCGGGCCCGGTGTCTTCGACATCGATGCGGACAAAGCCTGGGCCGGCTTCAGCCGGCCCGTCCTTTCCGGTTTCGGTTCCGGCCCGGATCCGGAGTTCCCCCCCGGCGTTCACTGCCTCGAGGGCGTTGATCATCAGATTGACGAACACCTCCTCGAGCTGCTTCCGGTCCCCCCGCAAGCGCGGAAGATCGTCCGGAATCTCAGACGCGACCAATGTCTCCTGCTGTCTTGCGCGGGGGCCCGCCACCAGCAGCGCGTCTTCGATCAGTTCAGCCGGGTCGATGTCGGCCAGGATCGGGGCCTGTGGTCGGGCGAAATCGAGGAAGCGGTTGATTGTGGCCTCCATCCGGCGGATCTGCGTCATGGCCACCTGGTAGTCTTCCTCGACCTCCGGGGAGATCTCGATGTCCTCTTCAATGGATTCCAGGTATAACTTGAGGGACGTCAGCGGCGTGCGGATCTCGTGGGCGACGCCTGCAGCCAGCCGGCCGAGCGCCGCCAATTGCTGCGAGCGGGCGGCCGCCTCCTGCGTCCGTTTCAGCTCGACGCCGGTTTCCTTCAACTCGGCCTCTCGCAGCACGACCTGCGCCTCGAGGTTCTGCTGGCGGTCCCTCAACTGTTCGGCCATCTCGGCAAAAGCAGCATACAACAGGCCGATCTCGTCCTTCCGCTCGCTTCGGATGTCGCTGCGCTGATAGTTGCCGGCGGCGAGGCTCCGGGCGGCGCCGCTCAGTTTGCGGATCGGCGTCGCGACGGTGCGGGACAGAAGCCAGGCGGAAAGGAGCGCCGCCAGGGTTGAAAAAGCGGTCACCAGCAGGATGTAGCGCCCCATGACATCAGCGCTGCGAAAGGCCTCGTCCCGATCCTGCTCGACGACCAGCGCCCAGTCGGTGCCTTCGACCTTGGCCGAGGCCCCGATGACCTCGATCCCGCGGTAGTCCACGTAGGTGATCCGTTTTCTTCGCTCGCTGAAGATGTTTCTGAAGCTCTCGGACTGGGCGATGTTTTCCGTGAGGATCCTTCGCGGCTCTTTGTGGGCGAGAAACATCCCCTCGCGGTTGACCAGGTAGCACTCCCCTGTCTCACCAAGGGAGATGGACAGGACCGCGGAAAGGATGGCGCCGGTTCCGACCGTGGCGCAGACGATGCGCTCCACCTTGTCAGGGTCGTTTCCCAGCGGCGCGGCAATGTGGAAGAAGGATTGGGGCACCTCCGGGTCGAACCGGATATCGGACATGTACAGACGGCCCCGTCGCGCTTCTTCGAACCAGGCCCCCAACTCCGGGAGGGGCGGCCCACCCGGCGTGGCATAAATGAGCCCGCCGTCTCCCCCGACGACCGCAATCCCGCTGTAGACCCGGTAGTTCTCCTTCACCAGCCGGAGATAGGCCCCCATCGCTTCCAGATCTTCAGAAGAAAGGATCGAGGAGCCCGCCACGACGGCGATATCCGCCTTTCTCTCCGAGATCCAGCGCTCGAGGAGCGCCTCCTTGTCCCGCGCGAGCTGTTCGACCTGGTTGCCGGCCATCTTGAGGATGACCTCCTCCGCCGTCCGCATCGAAAAAAGCCCCACCGCGCAAAGCGGTACGAGCGCGAACAGCGAAAAGAGGATCATCAATTTACTCTGGATCTTCCTGAACAGCCCTTCTTACCCCCTAAGGTTTTAAAAATCCACTGTACTCAGGCTGTTGAAAAAGCCCCCTCTGCTGCGTTACATCCATCCAGTGTTTCTGCGACGTACTCCTACGGGCAACGCATTCCACGGGATTTTGCAAGCCTTGCATCCGGCCTTTTTCAACAGCCTGCCGAGGTCAATCTGCCGCGCTCTTCCGCTCGTTGCTTCCGGGGCTCATGCGCTTCAATTCCTGGAGAAGCTCCTGAAGCCTGCCGACGACCTCCTGCAGCCCTTCCTGGATTCGTTCGAGCCCTTCGAAGCCCGGCCCCGATGGCGCACCCGCATCGATCAGCGCCTGGTCCTCCTCGAGCATGGGGGCTATGGCCGGCCCCTCGCCCACCAGGGCCTGGATGGAGGCTTCCATCGTCTTGTGCATCACCACCTGCCGGCTATCCGCGAGGATGATCCGGCGAAGTTCCGGAAAATCGAGTGTTTCCGGTTTCAGGAAGACCGGCTCGGCGTAGAGGACGGCGTCTCCGACCGGGATCACCAGCAGGATGCCGCGGAAGATCTCGGAGCCCACCTGGCCCCATAGCGTGAATTGCTCCGAGATCACGGCGTCGTTGTCGATACGCGCCTCGACCTGATTCGGACCGTCCACATGCCTGCCCGTCGGAAAGCGGAATAAAAGCATCTCCCCGTATCGATCCCCGTCGCTCCGGGCCGCGATCCATCCGACCAGGTTGTGCCGGTTGGACGGGGTAAAGGGCTGGATCAGCAAAAACTCTTCCTGCGCCTCCCCCGGCAGGCGGCCGACGATGTAGTACGGCTTGAGGGCCTGTGCTTCGCCGAAAGAGGATTGGACGGGGATGGACCATTGATCCTCCTTGTTGTAAAAGACAATGGCGTCCTCCATGTGATATTGGAGGAGCATCTCCGTTTGGACGGTAAACAGGTCGAGCGGGTAGCGTGTGTGGGCCCGCAGGAAGTCCGGCATCTCTGTGATCGGCTTGAAGAAATTCGGAAAAATCGCTTGATACGCGCGAATCAGGGGGTCGGCCGGATCGCAGACATAATAATCGATCGAGCCGTGGTAGGCGTCCACGACGGCCTTGACGCTGTTCCGCAGGTAGTTGAAACGCCTTTCCCAGGGTGTCGCGTAAGGGTAGCGCTGCGTGTAGGTGTAGGCATCCTGGATCCAGAAGAGACGGCCGTCGGCCACGACGCTGTATGCCTCCCGGTCACGCAGGAGAAACGGCGTCACACTCGTGAACCGCTCCTGGACGGTCCGCCGGTATTGTATCAGGCTCTCGGGCTGGATCTCACCCGATATCAGGATGTTCAGATCGGCGAACTTCAGGGCGTAAACCAGGCGCCGAAAAAAGGAGTTGAGCGCAACGCCGCCCTCGCCGCCGTAACGGGTGTAGACCGGGCCGTCCGGGCCGGGATAGTTGAACTCCTGCATCTTGCTGCGCACGATCAGAAAATCCAGGCTTTTCAAGCCGAAGTAGATTTCGGGCCGGTTGAGCTGAATCTCACCGGCAGGCGGTACGTTCTTGATCAGAAAACTCGGCCGGCCGCCGGCTGCCACCTCCGTCACCGGGCTGACAGCCACCCCGTAGCCGTGGGTGAACTGGAGATGTCGGTTCACCCACCGCTGCGCCTCCTCCGGAAGCTTTTCCGCCGAAAGCTCCCGGGTGGCCAGCATAACCTGGCGCAGGGTGTCCTCTACGATGTAACGGTCCGTGTGCACCGCCAGGAAATCGTAATAGAGCCGGAAGAACTGGATCTGGTTGTAGCTCTGGAGCAGAGGCCCCTCGTCCCACAAGCGGACATTGCTGATCGTACCCTGGTTCGCAGCGACGGTGGCTGCGTCGATTTCCCCTCGGGCCGGGTGGCTCCGTGTCTCGATCTCGGACAGCCCGTAGGCCTTCCGCGTGTGGGCGATATTGTGTGCGAGGAAAGGCCTTTCGCGGGCCAGTTCGCTCGGCTCGACCTGCAGGCGCTGGACAAGCATGGGGATCAGGCTGCCTGCCACGAGGTTCAGGGCCACCCACGCACCGATGATATACAGGAAGACCATGTTGCGCCTGAATAAGAAAGAGGCCGCAAGCAGGGCGGCCGCACAGAGGATCGCAACCACCGCGAGAAAGCCTAGCGCCGGAAGGGTCACATGACTGTCGGTGTAGCCCACTCCGTAAACGGCGCCCGTTTGTGAATAAAGCAGTTCGTAGCGCCCCAGCCAGTGCCCCGCCGCGATGAGCAGGAAAAGCAGCGCCCCCAGGACGGCCAGATGCCGTTTGACCCGCCCTTGGAGTACGAAGCGCTCACCCCGCAGCGGGGCCGCCACGTAGTAAAAGGCCGCGCACACCAGGAGCGTCGCTGCGACGAGGGTCACGCACCATGAGCGGACGAAGGCGAGGGCCGGAAGCGTAAAAATAAAGAACGACAGATCCTTTTGAAAGATGGGGTCGATTTCATTGAACGGCTGCCCGTTCATGAAAAGCAGCATCGTCTCCCATCTCGAAGCAGGCCGGGCACCTAGAAGCAGAGCGCCCAGGATGACGATCACGATCGTGCTCAGCATCAAGAGTTTGCGTGCGGAGCCCTGGACCGCCGGCGGGAGATTGGCGCCGGGGAGGGCCGACAGACCCCCCATGAGGCGATAGGCCAGGAAAAGATTCACGGCGGCGAAGGCGGCGAAGATCATCGAGCCCGCCGCAAAAAGGAAGACTCGCGAAGAGAGGACCTTCATCAGCACCGCCCGATAACCGAGATCCTCGAACCACAGAAGATCGGTGTAGAAGGAAAGCCCCCAGGCAAGCGCCCGCACAAGGAAAATAGCCCCGAGCAGCAGCAGGATCCAGCGGAGTGTACGCCTGAATTTTGCGAAATCCAGGTCCTCGATCCGGATCTGGGGCATTTCCCCTCCGGGGTTCTCGGGTCCGAAAAAATTCTTCATGCGTCACCTTTTGGGATGAGGGTTCATTCAATGGTCAGGGGCGCCACCGATCGGCGGCGCCCTTTCGGTTCGTCGCTTCCGGGGCAAGCGCCAGTCGGAGGGTGCGCAACCGGGCAGTCCGCCATCTGCTCCAATGGCCCAAGGATCACCGCATCGATTTTCCCGGGCAGAAGGCTGTTCCGCAAGACCTTCGCATAACCGGAGAGAAGAGTCAACCGCGGAGCGAACGGGGCCTCCGTTCCCGAAAGCCTGTCGATCCTCCGCACTTCGATCGCGATCGGGCGCCGGAACATGCTTCCATCGCGATGATGCCCGAGCGGCTTCGCTTCGCGAGTATGCCGCTCTTTTGCCAAGCCGCTCAGGCTGAACATCCACCCGGCCCCCCTGAGTGTGCTGATCTTTCCTCCTACTGGGGTGCAGATCCCCAGAGGTGTGGCCTATTCTCCGAAGAAGATGTCGATCGTTTTTACAGCCTGATCTTCCGCCGATGCGAAACAGGCTTTCACGGCGCGCGGGCAAAGACGTGTTGACCGGGAGAAGAACCGCGGGTAAAGTCAAAAAATAAAGATTGTCTGATAACCGACCCGCTGGCAACAGCAAGAAAGGGGTGCACCCATGGAAAACACGAAAGTGAAGGATCTGATGCGACCCATCCAGGATTTTCCGCGCATCTCGAGCCAGACCACGCTCATGGAAGCGGTCGACGCACTCGAGAAGGCGGATGAGGAGTTCAAGGCCGGGAAGGCCCCTCAAAGGATTCTGCTGATCTATGACAAAACGGGGAAGATCATCGGAAAGATGTCCCCCATGGATGTGGTACAGGGATTGGAGCCGAATTACGAGAGGATCGATCGATTGAAGGACATGCCCCGCTTCGGCTTGACCGAAACCATGCTGGAAGGCATGAAGCAGGAACTCCGCCTGTGGGTGAAACCCTTGTCGGAGTTGTGCAAGAAGGCCTACGAGGTGCAGATTGAAAACTTCATCAAACTTCCAACCCCCGACCACATGGTGAAGGCCGACGACCCGATGGACACGGCGTTTCACCTCTTCGTCGTCGGCCGGCACGACTCGCTCTTCGTCAAAGACGGCAATGAGATCGTGGGCTTGATACGCTTTTCCGACGTTTACCGCAAAATCAAAGAGACGATGCGGGCCTGCCCTGCGCCGGCGTGAGATCACAGGCGGCATGCACCAGACCGGCGCGGCCGCTCGCCAAAGGATTGCGGATCTCTCGTGTTCTAAGGGCGGCATGCCTCTCCCAATCTGGCTTGTACCGGGCGCTGCTTTCCGCTGTGCAGCGGTGGGCAGCGTTCCACCAGATGTTTGACGGATGGACCAAAGGTTCAGGCATCGTGCCGTCTGTCTTTTCACCCGATCAGGCGGAGAAAGAGGCCCTCGTCGAGGCTCTGCGGGCCTCCCGGGGCAATTAATCGGCCGCGGCCCGGCTCTTGAACATCAGCCGGGTGACGGTCTGGAATCGCATGCGGAAGTCCGGAATCGAAAAGGGCCGGTTCCGCACGCCCGGCGCCTGAGACAAGATCGAGAAGTCCGTTGAGCGTCCGAAAACACACCCTTGCGGGCGGCCCCGGCTCTCGTGGAGACGTTTCAAGCGATAGGATCGAGGGGGACCGGTGTCAAAAAAAATAGCCGGGTCGTTGATCATCAATAAAAGGGCATCTTGTCCCAGAATTCCTTGTCGCCTTTCTGCCAGTCCTTGCCGAACCGTTTTTCGCAGAAATCGCCCATCTTTTCGAACCAGCGCGACCAGGGATGCCTGCCCTTTTCCTTCGCCTCGAGGATGTCTTCCAGAAACTCCGTGATATGGAGCATCTTGTCCTTGGGTACGTAAGAGGCCGCCCCGCCCTTGAAGGACTTCTTGATGTCGCCGGGGCTGATCGCCCGGGCCGTCAGCATGACCGCCGTGACGCCGCGCTTGTTGGCGAGTTCGAGGAGATCGTATCCGGCGACCCCCATGATGTCCAGGACCGCAATGTCAAACGGCTGCGACTCGAGCAGATCCCGCGCCTCCTCGAAACTGGTCGCCTTGCTCAATTCGCACATCGGCAGGAGGTCGGCCAGGCTCTCCAGCACGTCCGGTTCATCATCCACGAGGAGGATCCTTTTCCCCTCCAGCCTAGAATTTCCGCTCATGACCAACCCCTTCCCCGTTGCCGTGATGGACGGCACCTCTCTTCAAAACAGGCGTGTTTGAAACCCATTCCAACCAAGTCCGCATCCCGCGCCCCCAATCTCGAGCCGGATGCCCGCCCCTGTGTGAATGGCCGGCAAAGAATCAAAACGCTCGATCAGCCTGTGCGCAAAAAGTCCGCTTGACCTTGGTCCAGTGGAGCATCTTCGCTTGCGGCCCATGCAGCTTCGCACCCGCTGCACAAAAAGCCGTTCGAACTACCCTCCTCCAGTGAAGGCGGCGGAATCCGCCGGCGCCGGCCGAATCGCCTCTCAGTACATCAGCTGTGGCAGGATCATGATGATCTGCGGAAAAATGGTCATGATGATGATGGCCGCAATAATAGCGAAGAGAAACGGGATCGTCCCCTTGAAGATCGACTCCAGTTTGATCTTCCCGACGACGCTCTGCGCCACCCCGTAAACCACGTAGACATTGATGCCGACAGGCGGCGTGATCACGCCGATCTGTGTCACGAGCACGATGATGATCCCGAACCAGATCGGATCATAGCCGAGATCGATCAGCACAGGATAGAAGATCGGAATGGTCAGCATCACGAGCGCCAGTGCGTCCATGATGCATCCTCCAACGAAGTAGACCGCCACGATGGCTGCCAGGATGAGAAACGGCGGCAGGTCGAAGCCGCCCACCCAGCTCGCGATGTTGTAAGGGATCCGAGTGACTGCAAGGAACTTCCCGAAGACCACCGCCCCCGTTACCAGGAACATGACCATGCAGCTTGTTCGCAGGGTCTCGTAGAGCGATTTGACGAAGCCCGCCCAGTTCAGATTACGGCGGATCACCGAGACCGCAAGCACCGCAAAGGCCCCGACCGCCGCAGCCTCCGTCGGCGTGAAGATCCCCAGGAAAAGGCCGCCCATCACGATGATAAAAATGAGGAGCGTGTCGCCCATGTTGGTGAGCGATCGTAATTTCTGGCTCCAGCTGAACTTCTCGCCGCGAGGCCCTTGCTTGGGCTTGATGAGGCAGTAGATGTAGATGCAGAGGATAAAAAGAAGCGTCACCACGATGGAGGGAATGATGCCGGCGACAAAAAGGGCTCCGATGGACTGCTCCGTCAGGATTCCATAAACGATCAGCACCACGCTTGGCGGCATGATCATGCCGAGCCCTCCACCGGAGGCGACCGAGCCGGTTGCAAGCTCGTCACCGTAAAGGTAGCGCCGCATCTCGGGCAGCCCCACCGTGGCGAGGGTCGCTGCGGTCGCAGGGCTCGAACCGCACACGGCCCCGAAAGCGGTGCAGGCCACCACGGTCGCCATGGCGAGGCCGCCGCGCGTGCTGCCGAGAAACTTGTTGGCCGTGTCGTACATGCGCCGTCCGATCCCGCTGTTGAAGGCGAACTGCCCCATCAGGATGAAAAGCGGAATGGTCGTCAGACCATAGGAGGCGAAGGACTCGTAGATCGTGCGTGAAAGCAGGTTGAGCCCCCCGATCCCCGAGACCATGTAAGAGAACCCTGCAAAACCCACCAGGGCCATGACGTAGGCCACAGGCATGCGGGTCATGAAGAGAAACAGCATGATCAGGATGCCGATCGTTCCAATCAGCGCTGGGCTCATGACTCCCCCCTCAGTTCGTTGACGCATCGGACGATATCCTGGATCAGAACGAGTGTCAGGATCAGGAACGCTAAGGCGACAAGGTAGATGATAGTGTATTCAGGGAAGCGGAGATTCATGGAGACTTGGCCGCTTGCCTTCATGACCTGCGCATAGTCGGCCATTCTCCAGGTGACGATGGCAAAAAGCCCGAGAGCCAGGAGGGTCGTGCACAGCCGGACCACCGCCTGAATCCGCGGTGAAACGCTCCGGATAAAGAGCTCGACACCGATGTGACCGTCCATGCGATGCGTGTAAGGAAGGGCCAAAGCCACCGTAAGCGTCGCCAGAAAACCGACGATCTCGACCGACCCGAGGACCGGATGTCCAAAAAAACGCCCCACGACATCCACGCAGGTCATCAGCATCATCCCGGTCAGCGTGATCGCTCCCAACGCGTTGAGCTTATCGACCAGCCATTCGAGAATGCGGCTCAGAAAAGACATAGAACAATCCCCTTACGGGGAAGGCCCCTTTGAGGGCACCTCCCCCTGCGCCAGGAAGCGCTCTGCAATCGGTCATACGAGAGGTTCACGACCATACCGCATCATTGCTGTTCTTTTTCCAGCGTCTTCGCGATAAACTCCACGATTTCCTTGCCGTTCAAGCCCTTCTTGTCCAATTCCGTCACATAGCCGTCGATGATGGGCTGCACGGCGGCCTTCCACCTGGCCGCTTCTTTCGCGTCGAGACCGATCATCTCGCCGCCCTGGTTCAAAAGGTAACGAAGACCCTCCATGTCGCTCGTATCCCATGCCTCGGCGTGCTTGACCACCCATTCGGCATTGATCTCTTCGATGATCTTCTGGTTTTCAGGGGAGATCTCGGCCCACTTGTCCTTGTTCATCACGACGAAAAAGGAGGTCGTGTAAGCGGAGGTGAAGTCGGCCGTACAGTAGTCCACCACCTCGCCGAGCTTCCAGCCTTTGTTGGATTCCAGCGGATAGACGCCGCCGTCCACCACGCCTTTCTGGAGCATTTCATAGGTTTCGGGCATGGGCTTCGGGACGGGAGTTCCACCGAGGGCCTTGACGACATCCGCGCTGGTGCCATGGCCTCTGAACTTCAATCCCTTCATATCCTCGAGTTTCCGCACCGCCTTGCCCTTGGTGTGGATCAGGCCGGGGCCGTGGGCATGCAGGTACATGACCTTCGTATCCTGCAGTTCGACCGGGTTGAATTTCTCATAGACCGCATTGATGACGGCGGTGGCTGCCCGTCCGCTCATGTAGCCCAGAGGGAGATCCACGGCGGACATGACCGGGAAACGTCCACGGGTGTATGCGAGCACAGAAAACCCGATGTCGGAGATGTGCTGCACCACACCGTCATAGCACTGATCGGCCTTGGTCAGGCTCTGGCCCGGATAATACTGCACCTTGACCTCGCCGTTGGTCCGTTTTTCGACTTCTTGACTCCACTGTTCAGCCAGGATGGATTGGATGTGGGTGGGGGGGAAGAAACAGCTATAGGTGAGTGTTGTGGCTGCGGAGGCACCCGGGACAGCTGAAAAGGACATCATAATCAGCATCACGCCCAAAAAGGCGGAGACGACGAACCCTTTTTTGCTCATTTGACCTTCTCCTCTCCTCTGACGGTTAAGAAACAGTGTTACCGGTGTACAGTCTGCAACTCATCCACAAAGGTCTGCCTCTGATCACCTCCTTCCCTTTTCAAAATGCATGTGATGCACCTTGATTCGTGTCCGTCTGGAAAGGCCTGTCCAGTACAGCCCGGTTTCCAGGCCGGAAATGAACCATTCCTTTCCTTTCCTTTCCTTTTTCCAGACGCTTCCCCTGCCCGCTCCCACGCTTGCGGGGCCGGGCCCGATCCGCCCGCTTTCAGGAAAATCATCCGCTCGTGCGGAAAAGATCGGTGCCGGTCGCCGCACGAGCAGATCTGCGAAGTCTTATTCCACCTGTTGGATACCCTCGAGCTTCCAAAAGGAGCCGGGTTTTGCTTCCTCGCGGCTGAAATGCCAGATTTCGCGTACGTCCTCGGCCGCATCCCGCTTCGAATCCTCCCTCAGGAGCACATTGAAAAGGACGCTCACGACGCTCATTCCCTCTTTCTCCTCCATCTTCGTGACTTCAGCCTTCAGGCTCACGATCTCCGTGGTGCTCGGTTCAGGATCTTCCTGCGCTTGGCGGTTGATCTCCTCCCAGACCTCCGCCGACGTGAACTGGCGGATGTCTTCCATATCGCGCTTGTCCCAGGAAGACTGCAGCCTCATGAAGGCCGCCCGGGCGCCTTTCAGGAATTCTTCCTCGTCGAAGCCGGCAGGAACGGGGATTGCAGCCGCCTGCCTCTCGCTGTAGACCCGCCTGGGCTGAGACGCCTCGTAGGCGGCGGCCGACCCGGACCCCGCCCCCGACGCGCCCGCAGTTGCATTTGCAGCCCTGCGCGCACCCAAAAAACGAAACAGGAGAAAAAGCCCTCCGCCGATGATCAGAATATCCAGGATACCGATGCCACCTCCATGCCCTCCTCCAAAGAGCAGGGAGCCGATCATGCCGCCCATCAGCATTCCGCCGAGCATTCCGCCGAAACCGCCGAAAAGCCCGTGGCGGCGGCCGCTTTGATCGACGGCGCTCTTCTGCCCCTGAGAAGGCTGGTCGACGCTTCGCTGCGGGCTCGGCTGGCTTGGGGCCGCCCTGTTGTACTGGGGCCGGCTCCCGAACGATTTTCCGCCCCCCATCCTGCGGGCCTCAGCCGTCTCGGCCAGGCACCAGTACATTCCGATAAAAACGATCCACAGCAGGCACAGTATCGTCCTTTTTCTCATCTCATCACACCTTCGTCAGTCAAAAAGTCAACATTCAAATTGCACAGGCACTCCACCCTCTTTCACCCGTGAGTGCGCCTGTGAGCCAAGCATGCCGTCTCTTGCCGGAAAACAATGGATTCATTCATGTTATCCCGACAAAGCGCAGCGTATCACTGCATCCCCGGAGGCTGTTCCTGCGCCTGTATCCGATGGGTCAACGCCCATAAACATGGGGCGATCATACTGGAACCGGCCGAATTACGCAAGCATTCTCGGAACCTGATAGGATATGCTACGAGCTTTCATCGGCCGGTGCCTGGATCGATATTTGTGTGGACATACACCCTGACGTCCACTATGATAATTTTTTTTTAAAATCCACCTGGCGGCCCCGTTTCTTCCCCGAAAGCGATGGATCATCGACGTGTGATTTTGGTCCATCAAACCAAGTAATATGGGAAATCTCGATATGCCTGCACCCATACCACGCGGCAGTCGTGCCGAATTTCAGCGGCATTGAGGCCATTTTGTCATGGCGCTGGATTTAGGCCGGTATTCTTTCACGCTTTACAGTTGGGTACTGCTTGCGACGGCTGTCATTGCCGTTCTGCTGTTTCGCGTCCTTCGGCGGCGAGATGGAGCGCCCGCACTCCACCTCGCATGGTTCGAACTCTCAGTGGCCGCATGGGCGCTTCCCATCGCTTTCGAAGCCGCGGCCGAAACACGCAGCCTTAAACTGTTCTGGTCTATTGCAGCCTACCCGGGAACCACCATGGCGCCTCTTTTCTTTTTCCTGTTCGCGCTTGCCTACTCCCGTCAGCAAAGATACCTCACCGGGCGCAACATCGCCGTCCTGGCCCTTCCACCCTTCGCCACGACCGTGTTGGCGGCGACGAACCCCCTTCATGGGTTGATCTGGAAAGACATCGTCCTTCAATCGCACAGCCCCTTCGCCATCTACGTCCACGGCGGAATGTTCTGGGTATACATCGCTTATGCCTACAGCCTGCTTTTGGCAGGGTTTGTGCTCCTCCTGGCAGATGCCGTCAGATATCCCGCGCACTACCGGCCGCAAACGTTTCTGTTGCTCCTCGGGGCGCTCTTCCCGGTGATCGGCAACGCCATGTACGTATTCAACCTCAACCCGATCCCGGGGCTCGACTGGACCCCTTTGGCGTTTCTCGCATCCGGCCTGATCCTGGCGGGAGCGGTATTCCGTCTGAAGGCCTTCGACCTCCTTCCAAGAGCCCGCAGCCAGATCGTCGAAAGCCTTCCGGATGGAATCATCGTGTTCGACGCTCAAGACCGGGTCGTCGACATCAACCAAACGGCGGCCGGTTTCTTCGCTCGAAGTCCCTCCGATCTGATCGGCCGAGACGCGGCTCAGGGTATCCCTCTGTGGCAGGCGATTGTCCAAGCTCAGATCGGCCCCCGAAAACCGCTTGTCGAGATCCCCTATCGGATCGACGGCGATACCCGGTGGTTCGACGCCGTCTGGAAGCCCCTTTTATCGGCGCGGAACAAAAGCGACGGTCATATTCTGATATTGCGGGACATCACCCTGCGCAAGCGGATGGAGGAAGAGCGCAACCAGCTCATCCGCGAGCTGCAGGAGGCCCTCGAGAAGGTCAAGACCCTGAGTGGGCTCCTACCCATTTGCGCGAACTGCAAAAAGATCAGGGACGACCAAGGGTATTGGAAAAACGTCGAGGATTACGTGCACGAACATCATGACGGGGTCCAGTTCAGCCACAGCATCTGTCCGGATTGCGAGAAAAAGCTCTATCCCGAGTTTTCGAAAGCGCAACGATGGTCGACCGGTGCCGATTCCTAGCGACTTGTCGCACGGGAGACCCCAGTAGGTTCGAATGGTTCGCGCCTTTTATCCCGCCCGTTCTCCGGCTCCCGAACCATCAGACCTCAGGTCGAGAGGTCAGGACGCCGCCTCGCAATAACCGCGGTAGGTCGCTTCGATGCCTTCTCTCAGGCCGATGCGGGGCCGCCAACCCATAGATCGAAGACGCGACACATCGAGCAGTTTTCGCGGGGTCCCGTCGGGTTTCGACGCGTCCCATACGATCTCTCCCCGGTAGCCAACCACATCGGCTGTCATGTTCGCCAGTTCAGCGATCGTCAGATCTTCTCCGGACCCCACGTTGATGTGCGAAAGCATCGGTTCGGTGAAGCGATTGTAAAGATCGTCATCGAGCGACATGACGAAGGCGGAGGCCGAAGCCATATCGTCTACATGCAGGAACTCCCGGTAGGCGCCGCCGGTTCCCCAAAGGAGGAGGCGCGGGTTGCGGCCGCCGGCCTCTCCCAGGCCGAGACTCTCACGGACGTCTTCAGGAATCGGGCCGTGCAGGGCTTCGTCCCTCCGGATTCCCTCCCAGTCTTCGTTCGAGGCGCACTTCGCGAGATGGCACTTCCGGATGAGTGCAGGAAGCACATGCGAGGTTCGCAGGTCATAATTGTCGTGGGGTCCGTACAGATTGGTGGGCATGACCGAGCGGAACCTCGTGCCGTATTGCCGGTTGTAGGACTCGCATAGTTTGATGCCCGCGATCTTCGCGATGGCATACGGTTCATTCGTCGGTTCGAGGGGCCCCGTCAGCAGACAGGACTCCTGCATGGGCTGAGAGGCGAACTTCGGGTAGATGCAGGAACTGCCGAGGAAGAGCAGCCTTTCGACGCCGGCGCGCCAAGCCTCGTGGATGACGTTGGTCTCGATCATCAGGTTCTGGTAGATAAACTCGGCCGGATAGGCGTTGTTGGCCCAGATCCCGCCGACGCGCGCTGCTGCCAGCACCACCTGATCGATCCGTTCGGAGGTGAAAAAGGCCCGCACCGCCTGCTGGTCAAGCAAATCCAGATCTGCATGGGTCCGGGTGACGATATTCGTGTAGTCTTCGGAGCGGAGCCTGCGCAGGATCGCCGATCCGACCATCCCTCGATGCCCTGCCACAAAGATACGTGCCGATCTCATCATCTTTCGATCCTCGCCACAGCCCCTCGGGGACGATGCCCCGTAGCCGTTCAGCGCTCTGGGAACACCTCGGTTCGCAAGTCCCGTACCCCTCTCATCCTTCCGATTTTGGGGCCTTGGGTTGGCCGACGCCGTAGTATTCCCTGTACCAGTCGATGAAGCGGGAGACGCCTTCCTCGATCGAGGTCTGCGGTTTGAAGCCCACGGTTCTGAAGAGGTCGTCGATGTCCGCATAGGTAGCCGGCACGTCTCCGGGCTGAAGCGGAAGAAAGGTTTTCTCGGCCTTCTTGCCGAGCTTGGCCTCGATCGCCGCGATGAAATCCATCAGCGCAACCGGTTGGTTGTTGCCGATGTTGTAAAGCCGATAGGGTGCGGGGCTCGAACCCGGGTCCGGAGCGGTCCCCGACCAGAGCGGATCCGCAGCTGGGATCGTATCGATCAGCCGCACCACGCCTTCTACGATGTCGTCGATGTAGGTGAAATCCCGCTTCATATGTCCATGGTTGAAGACTTGGATCGGCTTTCCTTCGAGGATGGCGCGGGTAAAGAGGAAGAGCGCCATGTCGGGGCGCCCCCAAGGACCGTACACCGTGAAAAATCGAAGGCCGATGGCGGGGAGGTTGTAGAGGTAGCTGTAGGTGTGCGCCATCAGCTCGTTTGCCTTCTTGCTTGCGGCGTAGAGGCTGATGGGATGGTCCACGTTGTCATGGACCGAGAACGGCATGCGGGTGTTGAGCCCGTAGACGGAGCTGCTCGATGCAAAGAGCAACTGCGGCACAGCGCTTTGGCGGCACCCTTCGAGGACGTTCAGGAATCCCAGAATATTGCTTTCGACGTAAGCGTGCGGGTTTTCGAGGCTGTAGCGAACGCCCGCCTGGGCGGCCAGGTTGATCACCCGCTCGAAGGACTGGGTCTTGAAAAGGCGCTCCATTCCCTTGCGGTCGGCCAGGTCTAGCTTCTTGAAGCTGAATCCCTCCCAGGATTTCAGGAGCTTCACCCGCTCTTCCTTCAGTTTCGGATCGTAATAGACGTTCAGGTTATCCAGCCCCATGACATCATGGCCCATCTCCAGCAGCCGTTTGCTCAAGTGGAAACCGATGAAGCCGGCCGCGCCCGTCACCAGAATCTGCATGATGGATTTCCTTTCTGCGTCCGCATTCGGGCAACGCCTGTCCAGTGAGAGGGACTCAGGAGGCGGGCCTGTTCCTGACCGCATCCTTGATCCGTTTGACGTGCCCCCTCCCAAGCCCCTTCACCTCGCATCCAAGTTCGAAGTAGCGGCGGATCGCGACGTCGTCCAGGATGCCGAAGCAGTCGATAACCGCCGCAGGGCGGCCGATCATCTCGACCACACGATCGGGGTCCAGGTGAAGATAGGCCTTGTGGCGGACGGCGAAAACGACGGCGTCGGCCCCGTCCAGCACCCCCTGCAGATCCTCGTGCACACGGGTCTCGCTCAAACGCTCCTGGTTGCGGAAAAAGCGCGACCAGGACTGCCCCGGCGCGGGGTAGGTCTCCTGCTTCTCCAACTCCCACCAGTGCTTGACATAGGGGTCGTGCACGCTCAACTCGGCGCCCATCTCGGTCAACTTGCGCACGACCATCTCGGAGCCGCTGTAACGGGTGTCGCCCACGTCCTCCCGATAGGATGCGCCGAGCAGCGCGATCTTGGAGGCGGCTACGATGCGCCCCATGTTCCTCAGCGCGTCGCGGGTGATTCGGGCCACATGGAGTGCACGGGTGTCATTGATGTCTATCGCAAGCGGAGTGAGCTTGAAGATGTCGTCCTCGAACCCCATCAGGGTGTGGTAAGCCCACACGCCGAGACCGCCGTCCTTCGGCAGACAGTACCCGCCGATCCCGGGGCCGGGAAAGATGATGTTGGAATGAGTCGGACGCACCTTGATCGCCTGGATCACCTTGGTCAGGTCGACGCCGTTGCGCTCGGCAAAGAGGCTCCACTCGTTCAGGAAGGCGAGAATAGTGGCTCGATAGGCGTTCTCGACGATCTTGCAGGTCTCGCTCTCGATCGGGCGATCGAGGACCGTCAACGGGAAACGATCGACGTTGATGACGCGCTGGAGGAACTGTTCGACCCCTTGTCGGGCCGCTTCGTTGATGCCGCTGCACACCCGCCAGAAATCCCGGATCGAAGCGACGTATTCCCTTCCGGGCATGACCCGCTCGAAGGAATGGGCGAGGAGCGGTTCCCGATCCCTCAAGCCGCGCCTCTCGAAGGCCTTCTTGATGATGGGGTAGGCGATATATTCCGTGGTCCCCGGCGGCACGGTCGTCTCGATCAGAACCAGGCACCCGGGCGCGATCTGCTGCCCGATCACCCTCAGGCTGTCCTCCAGGGCGGCGATCTCCGCATACCCCTGACGCACCTCGCCCAGGGCCTCCTTGCGGTAATCGCACTGCACATCGACCACCACGATGTCGGCAAGGCTCAGCGCCTCATAGCTGAAGGTCGCGGTCAGTGTCTTCTTTTCTTTGACGCATCGCTCGATCAGGGGAGCGACCTCCGGGTCTTCGGCCTCGACCGGCGCTACCCCCCGGTTGAGGTACGGGATCTTCCAGTAGCTCCTGGGGGATGGACGCTGCATTCCGATCACGAAAAAATAAGGCTCCCCGGTCTCGGGATCCACCGAGTCCGCCACCACGCCGGCCATCACCGCCCCGACGAAGCCAACCCCCATCACCACAACGATCTGCCGGCCTTTCTCACGTTCAAGGGCGGCGCACTCCCGCAGGCGCGAGGCCTCTCGCTCATAGTCCTCCGGGCCGGGCAGCGGGAACCTCTCTCCTGCCGGACATACAGAAAAAGCGATTTCTTCCACGGGTTTCGTCACGTTTCTCTCCAGTCCGGGACCGGCTTAGATGCCTATCATAACAGCCGGTCGTCGCTCTCAAAAAGGTGTTGAAAGACACGTACACCGATAGCGGGCCAATTGGAAAGGCACTGTTCAGTTTTCGTACATCTGAGGCCAACAGCCTGATTCATAGACGGCCGAATCAACGATGTCAAGGGGATTCGGGCATCACGCCTTCTTTTCCATCTTGGCCCAGCTGTCGCGCAGGGTAGCCGTCCGGTTGAACACCAGCCTGTCGGGCCTGGAATCCTGCGCGTCGAGGCAGAAATACCCTTGCCGCTCGAACTGGTAACGCGCTTCTTTTGCGGCCGCGGCGAGGCTCGGTTCCACCAGGCACGACGGAAGCACCGTAAGAGAACGCGGGTTCAGACGGCTCATGAACCCGCCTTCCTCCTTCGTCTCCTCCGGGTCCGGAGCGGTAAAAAGGTGCTCGTAGAGCCGCACCTCCGCCGGTACGGCGTGGCGGGCCGAAACCCAATGGATGGTGCCTTTCACCTTTCGCCCGTCAGGTGCCGCGCCCCCCCTGGTTTTGGGGTCATAGGTGCAGCGGATTTCCCGGACCTCGCCCTTTTCATCCTTCACGTAGTCCGTGCAGGTAATGAAATAGCCATAGCGCAGGCGCACCTCCCGCCCGGGAGCGAGCCGAAAGTACTTGCGCGGAGCCTCCTCCCGGAAGTCGTCCCGCTCGATGTACAGTTCACGCGAAAAGGGCACCAGCCGAGTCCCCGCTGCCGGGTCCTCCGGATTGTTGACGGCCTCGAGCTCCTCGACCCCATCCTCCGGATAGTTTTCGATCACCACCTTGAGCGGGTCCAGAACCCCCATGACGCGGGATGCCCTGAGGTTGAGATCCTCCCGGAGGCAATGCTCGAGCAGGGCGATATCCACCGTGCTGTCGCGCTTGGCAACCCCGATCCGCTCGCAGAAGGTGCGGATGGACTCCGGCGTGTAACCGCGGCGGCGCAGCCCCGAAATCGTAGGCATGCGGGGATCGCTCCAACCGTCGACCACCCCTTCCTGCACCAGTTTGAGAAGCTTCCGCTTGCTCATCAGCGTATAGGTCAGATTCAGCCGGGCAAACTCGATCTGCTGCGGATGGTAAGCCTCCAATGCCTCCAGGAACCAGTCGTAGAGCGGGCGGTGATCCTCGAACTCCAGCGTGCAGATCGAGTGCGTGATCCGCTCGATCGAGTCGGAGAGGCAGTGGGCGAAATCGTACATGGGATAGATGCACCAGCTCTCCCCGGTCCGATGGTGAGGCGCATGGAGGATGCGGTAAATGACCGGGTCGCGCAGGTTGATGTTGGGTGATGCCATGTCGATCTTGGCCCGGAGCACATGGCTTCCATCCGGGAAGTCCCCCGCACGCATGCGCGTGAACAGGTCCAGATTCTCGTCGACCGTCCGCTCCCGGTAAGGGCTGTCCGTACCCGGCTCGGTCAGGGTTCCGCGGGTGTGGCGGATCTCCTCCGCGCTCCGGCTGTCCACGTAAGCCTTTCCTTTGCGGATGAGCGCCACCGCGTAGTCGAACAGGGCCTCGAAATAGTCCGAGGCATAGAACTTCCGGCCGCCCCATTCGAAGCCCAGCCACCGCACATCCTCCTGGATCGATGCCACGTATTCGGTCTCTTCCTTGGTCGGGTTGGTGTCATCGAAGCGCAGGTTGCACAGGCCGCCGTATTCGGCGGCAATCCCGAAGTTGAGGCAGATGGACTTGGCGTGTCCGATGTGCAAATACCCGTTCGGCTCGGGCGGAAAGCGCGTATGGACGCGGCCCTCGAACCTGCCGTTCCTGTTGTGCTCGTTGATCGCGCGGCGAATGAAATCCTGCCCCTGAGCAGTCGGCTCCGTGGTCATGGTTTGAAGACTCCTCCTCTTTCCATCGGATTCAAATCTTGTAATTTCGCCGTTTGGAGGCCGGCTGTCAATAGACTTTTCCTCTCGGCGACGCATCACCGCTCGATCGCGGAGCGAAGCGATCCATAAACCCCGCCCCAGTCGAAACGCTCGCGCGCATGCCGGCGCGATGCATCCCGCATGCGCTCCCAAGCACCGGCGTCCTTCAGGAGGTGGTCGGCATCCCTGAGCATCTTCGCCGCATCGCTCGAAATCGAGAGATGCCGTCTATCCATCACCTCGAGGCCCTCGGCACCCACCGGGGTCGTCAGCACTGGAATGCCGCGGTACATCGCATTGATGATCTTGACCTTCATACCGCCACCGAAGCGAACGGGAGCGACGAAGAGCCTGCAACGCCGATGGTACGGCTCCAGGTCCGGCACGAATCCGGGCATCAGGACCCCCGGCCGGCCGCGGGCCGCTTCACGCAGGCGTCTGCCTCCGCCTCGCCCCAGGATGTAGAAGCGCAGTTGGGGATGCCTCTCCTTCAGCCCGTCCCAGACCTCTCTCAAAAACCACACCAGGCCGTCGAGATTGGGTTCCCAATCGAGGGAACCCACGTGCAGGAGGGCTGGTTCCGTCCCCCGGAAAGCGATGTCGGGCAAGTCCAACAGCGTTTCATCCCCCAGGTGGGATGTATCCACCCATTTCGCCGGATTCACCCCGAGTCGGCGTAGGAAAACCTGGTCGTTCGGGGCGGCCAGGATCCGATCGGCCCTCCGGCAGGCGAGGGCCTCGTAGCGCCGCATGCGGCCCGCTTCGAGCAGCACCGCCGCCCTGCGGAGCGGGTTTTTCTCCCTCGCGGCATAGCGTTTCCAGATGACATATTCGGCATTGTGGGCATGCAGAACGATTTTCCCCCGGAACGCCTCCGGCAGGGCTGGCAGAACAAGAAGCGAATCCAGGTATAGGACGTCGGCAGAGCGCGAAGCCTTCTCGACCTCGGCCCTGAAAACGGGAGAGTCGTTGCGGTAAACGGCAAGCGGCAGTCCCCTCAGCCAACTGCGGAAGAGGTTCAGCGCGTTCCTCGGGCGGTGGATGAGCGTAGCGGAAAAATGAACAGGGTTGACGAGGCGCAGAAAAGCCTCTCTGTGCGGCAGATCCTCCGGTGCACTGAGCACCGCGACGGAAAGATCGTAGTTACCGGCAAGATACACGGCTACCTTCCAGCGTTTGATCGCCCCGCCGCTCAAGGGCGGGTAAGGCAGCCGGTGGGACAAGAAAAGGATCCGGAGCCTTTCGCGTCGCGCCTTCCCTTCTCCCCGAAAATCCGGGCTTGTCTCCTTCACGCCTGCCGTGCTAGTAAGGATGTCCTGCATAACGTCCTAGGGACCTCTTTCCAAATCGAAACCGCTCCCTCATCGAATCCGCATCCGGGGGGCCAAAGCGGAGACCTCTTCACATGACGAGAAAACGCATCCTCATGATCCAGCCGAGCCTTCAGCCGCCAGGCGGAGGGAACGGCGTCTGCTGCTGGATGCTCCAGGCGCTGCGGGATGATTACGCCCTGGGCGTCCTTTCCTGGCGGCCCGTGGAACTCGCTCCCATCAATGAACACTTTGGCACGACCCTCCGGCCCTCAGATCTCCGATGCCTTCTTTATCCGCCTCTCCTGCGCAGGTTCACGGACAGGCTCCCAGGTGCGTGGAGCCTTTTGAAGACCTTTATGCTGCTCAAATGGTCACGAACCATTCAGCCCTGCTTCAATCTCCTGATCTCGGCCCACAACGAGGCGGATTTAGGGCGGCCCGGCATCCAATACATTCACTACCCTTGGAACTACTTCCCGCGGCCTTCGGCAGACCAGCGCTGGTATGCCAACCGCGTAACGAGTGCCTTGTATTACCGCCTGCTTCCCGGGTTCCTCGACTATTCCAGGGATCGCGTGAAACAGAACCTCACCCTGGTCAATTCCGACTGGACCGGAAAGCTGGTGAAAGACCTTTATCCCGGCATCGAAACCCGAACGCTCTATCCGCCCGTGCTCGGTGATTTCCCTTCCATTCCGTGGGAACGACGTGAAGAGGGATTCATCTGCCTCGGGCGCATTTCCCCCGAAAAGGAGATCGAGAAGGTCATTCGCATCCTCAATCTAGTGCGGAACAAAGGCCGTCCGCTCCACCTTCACATCGTAGGACCGGAGGACAATCTGGAATATGCTTCCCTGATCCGCACCATCGCTCAGAAGCACGCCGCCTGGGTGGAGTTGACCGGCACCCTGCCCCGTGCCGAACTTTCCAGGCTCATTGCCGCTCACCGTTATGGAATCCACGGCATGTCCGAAGAACATTACGGGATGGCAGTTGCCGAGATGGTGCAGGCGGGCTGCATTGTCTTCGTGCCGAACGGAGGCGGCCAGGTGGAGATCGTCGGCCGGCATGAACCGCTCCTTTACCAGACCGAAGCGGAGGCGGCCAAAAAGATTGTCCGCGTACTGAAATCGATGCAAGAACAAGACCGCCTCCGAGCGCATCTCGCCTCCCTGCGGGCCCGTTGCTCAAGGGACCGATTTATCTCTGAATTCAGAGAGATCGTCGAGCACATGATCGCCTGTCCATCTCGATAGAACAGAGGCCTCTGCATCACGGGATCTCACTCTTCGGCGGCGATCGTCCTTCTGAACGCGGCGTTTTCCTTCAGAAGCGTCTCGAGCGGGCCCACCGCTTCGATCCTCCCGCGTTGAATGAAAAGGACCCGGTCGCAGTGCTGCAGCGCACTCAGGCGATGCGCGACCACAAGCATCGTCATCCGCCCGTGAAACTCATGCAGCGCGTCGGTGACGACCTTTTCGGTGAACCCGTCCAGCGCCGATGTAGCCTCATCGAAGACCAGCACTTCCGGATCACGATAGAGGGCACGGGCAATGGCCACCCTCTGCTTCTCGCCTCCGGAGATCGTGACCCCCCGTTCCCCCAGACGCGTGTCAAGTCCCTGAGGCAGCCTTTTTACGAACCCGTCCAGCTGAGCAGCGTCAAGACAGTCCGCTACGCGCCCCGCGTCGATGGCATCATCGGGCACGCCGAAGGCGATATTCCGTCGCAGGGTATTATCCATGAGGTAAATTTGCTGCGGGACATAGCCGAGCAGACGATGCCATTCCGGGAGGCAGCCCCGGACATCCCTGCCGTCGATCGTAATTCGCCCGCTGGAGGGTTCGAGCAGACCAAGGATGAGATCGAGGAAGGTGCTCTTCCCCGAGCCGGTCACACCGGCGATCCCGATCGCCTCACCCTTTCGCACCGACAAATCGATGTCCTCGAGGACCGGCTGCTCATGCGTTTTGTAAAAGAATGAAACGCCTTCGAGCCTGAGTTCACGCTCAAACCGAAGGGCAGGGACGTTCGACGGGCCTTTCTCGGGGTGGACAGGGGGTTCGTCGAGCATCCGGAGATCCCGATATAAGAGATCCACTTCAGCTCCTGAATAGCGCATGTTGGTCATGTTGAGGGAAAGACGGTTGAAGGACGGAATCGCACGGAACCCGGCATAGGCAAAGAGCCCCAGAAGCGGCAGAATGCCACCGCCGATCTTGTCCAGCCGATCGGCGGAAAGCAGCACCATCACCAACGGAATGCAGATAAAAACGGTCTCGACGATGGCGCGCGGCATGTGGTTGAGTGTGTTGTGCCAGCGTCTGATTCGGGCTATCCCCCTCTGTTTGTCTGCGAATTGTCCTTCCCAGTAGAATTCTCTTCCCATGACTTTGATTTCTTTGATCCCGCCTAGACTCTGATCGATGATTGAAAGAGATTCCTGACGAAGCTTTTGATGCCGTGAACCGATTCTAAAAAATATCTTATGCGTCAGGGCGAGCATCACGCCCAAAATAGCGGCAAGCATTCCTATCGAAAGCAATGTCATCACAGGCGAAACCATTATGAGAACAACGGCTATGCCAATTAGAATCAGTATCTCTGAAACCAATGCGACAGCAGACTCGAGTGTCATACGCACTGCGAGATCAACACTTTGAGAAATTCTATCGACAAGCTCGGCATGGTTTCGCTCGAGATAGAGGGTATAAGGTGCAGACAAATACTTTTTCATCAGCCTGACGCTTATTTTTTCAACCGCAGAGGATGTCATGGACGAACGAATATAAATGGAAGCGATTAAAAAGACATTCTTCCCGATGTAATAGGCGGCAACCAAAAAAGTGAACGAAAGAATGATAACCTTGCCGCTTCCCCACCCCAGATAGCGATAGGCAGACCCCAGGACAGGGAGGTCGAGGATCATGAGAGGCTGTTCGATCACCCGGATCAGCGTGAAGACACCGGCAGCCCCGACACTTTCAACGATGCCTTCCAGGAATGCGAGCGGCACGAGCCAGAACCATTGTCGGCGGCTTCGCCGATCGAGCAGAAGATAGGCCTTTTTGATGCCGTCAATCACGGGTATACCTGTTCACCACGGACCTGAGGATCACGTCGAGGCGTCGGCCGAAGACTTCCCGGGAAAACAATTGCTGGGCACGCAGGCGGCCGGCCGCCCCCATTCTATCGGCCAAGCCTGGCTCAGTGACGAGCAAGGCGAGCGCTCGAGCGAAGGCCTCGGGTTCGTTTTCCCTCAGAAAGCCTGTCTCCCCATCGACGATCGTTTCCAGAGGGCCGCCCCGATTCACCGCCACCACCGGCCGCCCTGCCGCCATCCCCTCGACGATGCCGATCCCGAAGTGTTCGTCCGGACTCGTGTAAACAAGGCAGCGGCATCCTTCGAGCAGGCCGGCACGCTGTTCATCGGTCACCGATTTCAAAAAGACCACGCGATCCGGCAACCCGAGTCTTTGAGCGAGGCTGCGAAGGTCTGCTAAAACATCGCGGTTTTCGGGCAGGCTTTCCTCATACCCGCCTGCCATAACGAGCCGCACATGGGAAAAGGATTCAGGGCTTATTTGCAGCCTCAAGCAGTTGAGACTCTCGATGGCGAGGCCGAGATTCTTCCGCGGGTCGAAACGATTGAGCGACAAGATGAACAGGTCATCCGGTTCGAGTTGGATCGAAGCCTCCAGGCCGGAGGGACTGCCGGATGCGAATCGTTCGACGGGAACGCCGGGATACACCACCGATGGCTCCGGGAATTTGGAACCTTGAAAGGTGTCACGAAAGATTTTCGCTGTAAATTCGCTGTTGACGAGGATTTGATCCGCATGAAGCATCATGGCCCGTTTCTCCAGCCGGTCGAAGAATACCCTGTACCACGTATAGGCACCCTGCCTGACAGGAGTAAGCAGGAGATCGGGGTAGTGGCAGTAAAAGACTACCGGTTTGGCGGTGATCCATTGAAGCAACGGTAGCACGTGGGGGACGAGATCGCAAAGGAAGACATCCGGTTTGAACTGGCCCACCCGTGTGGCAAGGGACAAAAGCAGCATGCGGAGGATTGAAAAGACGGCGCGGAAACGATTGAGGACGGCGCCGGGCACTGAACGGCCTCGGACCGCGATGGAAAAACGGCCGGTAAACGTCTCGGGAAAAGATCGACCTGGATCGTGTCGAGCGGTGAAAATGCGAACATCATGCCCCAGGGCGCTCAGTTCCACAGCCGCATCGACCATCAACCGCTCAGCGCCGCCGATGCCCAGTTCCGGGTGCAAGATAGCGATCTTGAGCCTTCTCGGGGCTGATCCACCCTTGCCCGTGCCGTCCTCCGCCCCCACGCCATGCGAGCTGCGCTCCATACACCCCCCAATGCTTTAAACCCGCCCGGAAGCGGCGTCGGCCAGTCTGCCTGGACAGGTGCAAGTCCTAAACTCTATCATTGCCATTCCGCCGCAACTGTAGTAGCTTGCCGATGCCAAGCCCCATAGCTCCCGTTCGGCACTGTGCCCGTCCGAGGAAAACCTTTTTCTGTGCACCTCATTTCGACCCGGACCGATTCCCATGAATCTACGCCTTTTTCTCCCGGGTTTCATCGCTTTTCTCATCAGCCTGGTCCTGATGCCTGTCATGATCCGCCTTGCAGCCAGCATCGGCTTCACGGACGACCCTTCTGAGCGTGACGCCCATCGGCGCATGCACGACGCCCCGGTCGCAAGAGGCGGAGGGCTCGTGGTCAGCATCGGCTTCATCGTGCCGCTTTGCCTCTTCTTTCCTTTGGACGGACCTTACGGGGCTGTCTTGATCGGTGTCTGCATCCTCGCGATTTCGGGGACCCTCGACGATCGACTCGATCTGTCCCCGGCCCTTCAGCTCTTGGCCCCGCTCACCGCTGCGCTCGTCGTCTCTTTGACAGGTTCTCACATCCGCGCCGTGACGAACCCTTTCAACGGATATTTCAATCTGGAATCCGCCCTTTGGTTCGCCCACCTCTTGACCGTCTGCTGGATCGTGGCCATGGTCCTATCCGTTAAAATTCTGGACGGCATCGATGGATTGTCGGCTGGGATCGGGGTCATCGCATCCGCAACCATCGGGGCCGTCGCCCTCTTGGTTCCCGGCGACGAGCGGACCGCTTCCCTTGCCTTTCTGCTCGGAGGGGTGCTCCTCGGCTACCTCCCCTGGAACTGGCATCCGGCCCGGATCTACTACGGAGAGGCCGGGGCCATGCTGGTCGGCTTCGTCCTGGCGGTGACCGCCATCCTGTCAACCGGAAAATGGGTGGTCACATTGATGGTCATGGCCATTCCACTGCTCGACATGGGGCGCGTGATCGTTCTGCGCCTCATGAGAGGCCGTAAACCATGGATCGGCGGCCGCGATCATCTTCACCACATCCTCTCCGATTCCGGTCTGGGTGTCCGCGGCACAACCTTCGTCCTTTGCCTATTGTCCGGCCTGATGGGCCTCGCTGCGTTCTTGATCCAGTAAATCGAAAAAGGGTTCGGTACACCATGAAGCCGGAAGCAAACCCCTTCATTTGTCGACACCGCGATTGGATCCTGCCGCTTATCCTGGTTTTTCTGCTGTGCACCGGCATCAGGCTCATCGACCTCATCCACTGGGACAGCCCGGACCTATTCATCGACGGACAAAGGGTCATGGCCACGCACGATGCCTACGCGTGGCTGGCGGGGGCCGAAAGGGTCAACCAATACAGCTGCCATCCTATGGCCATCCTGCTGCGATTCCTTCACGCCGCCACGGGTTTGGGCGTCGCCAACCTTGCCTTCTGGCTCCCGGTTTTCATGGCTCCCATGGCGGCCCTCCCAATCGTCCTTCTCGGCCTCTGGTGGAGACTCCCCGTCGGAACGGTCCTTGCGGGCACACTCTGCACCGTCTCCAGCGGCTATCTGATCCGAAGCCGGCTCGGATTTTACGACACCGACCCTTTGGCCCTCTTTTTCGCGGTCGGTCTGGGGGCCGCTCTCGTCTGCTGGCTGGAGCCCGTTCTCCGCCTGCCCCGCAAAAGCGATGCAGCACCTTCGCCCCGGAGATTCTTCGGATTCGCCTTCCTGATCGGAATCTGGGGCAGACTTTATTTTTTCACGTATCCCAGCGGTGAACCCATCAGCTTGACCATTTTCGCAGTCGCCGCTTTCGTCGGATGCATATTCGGCATGACCGGCCTGCGCGTTTTGATTCTGACAGGGCTTCTCATTGCCTTTCTTGCCGGGAACGCGGGCTGGATAAGCTTTGTTCTGGCAGGAGGGGCAACCCTCCTGGCTTTCCTTCACCCGGGCATTTACCAGCAAGGCAAACGCGCGATCTTGCCTTTCCTGATCCTTCTGACCGCCCTGCTCCTCTTTTCCGGCTTAAGCGAAAGGATAGGCACGGCTATCTGGCATCTCGTGCGCTACGGCGACAGATCGGCCACAGGCGCTTCCATCAACTACCCGGCCACCCTATCGACCGTGATAGAAGCCCGGACCATCGAATGGCACTCGTTGCAGCGCGCTCTGGCAGGAAACGGCGTGCTGTTCTTCCTCGGCATCATCGCCTATGCCTATCTCTGCGTGCGACGTCCCGCCGCGCTCGTTTTTGCACCGATGCTTTTCCTGGCCGTGGCCGCCACAAAACTGGGGGCCAGGTTTTCCATGTACGGCAGCGTGGCCATCGGGCTCGGACTGGGTTTCGGCCTCACGCTCCTCTCTTCCTCGAGGCGCTGGGCCACGCGCCTCAATCTCCCTCTACAGTTCCTGCTCCTCGCAGCGGCTCTGTGGCATCCCGCTCATTTGATCCACAATCAAAAGCCGTTCTTCTTCATTTCGAAGGCCTTTGGCGAGGCCTTGGTGGAAATGCGATCCCGAGTGTCGTCAGACGCCCAGTTCTGGGTCTGGTGGGACTTTGGATACGCCTGCCAATTCTACAGCCGCGTAAGCACCTTCGCAGACGGCTCCCGCAACAGCGGCGAGTATGTCCTGCCGCTTGCCCGCGTGCATGCCACTCATTCCCCTGAGGAGGCCGGTGCGCTGATCCGCTTCATTGCTCAGGAGCAGTCGCTGATGGGGAATCCCCGCCATCCATGCGCCGATCGGCCCGTCTACCCGAACCCCACAGCCGAGATTCTGGACAAGATGCGCCCTGGAGAAGCAAAGATCTTTTTCGATGGCATCCAAGACCTGGCTTTTTCGGGCAAGGCTTCCATCCCGGAGCAGTACCTGGTTCTTGCCTGGGAGAACATCAGGATCTCCCTCGCGATCAGAAGATTCGGAACATGGGACATCGTTTCAGGCCAAACGGAAAACCCCAACCTGATGGTGCCTACGGGCCGAATCGCCCTTCGTACCTCCGAGGGCACCATCGACGCATCCGGCAAGCGATTTAAAACCCGGACGCTCGACGTGCTCTCGAAGGAAAACAACCGGCATTACGAGTATCCCTGGAACAGGGGCGGCTGGCACGTCTTCAGCGACTTGAACACTCAAACCATAACACTGATGGATGACGGTATTTACCACTCGATGATGGTCCAGATGCTGATCGGCAAGCCGGAAAGCTTCGCCCCTTATTTCGATCTGGTTCTGGACCGCTCTCCGTCCGTAAGGATCTACAGATTGAACCCATGGCCGAGTTCGTGAAAACCGTCTCCACCTCTCTTTCCCTGCCGGCAGACACCTCCCGGAGCCGACCCCTCCCCGCCGGCCGGCCGATCAGGATCATGATCGGTGCCGGAGACACAGCAGGTCACATCCACATGGGGGTCGCCATCGCAGAGGAAGCTGAGGCCCGCTTCCCTGCGGCCGAGATCGTGCTTGTCGGCGCGGCCGGCAGATTTCCATCCGAACGTATGCGCGATTTCGGGTACGACATCCTCTTCCTTGATATCGGACCATACGACAGGGGAAATCCTGGAAAAAACGTTCGGCTCCCATTCGATTTCCTTCGCAGTCTCCGCCAGTCCCTGCGCATCCTGGCGCAGCGCCGCCCCCATGTCGTCGTGGGCCTCGGGGGTTACCCCACAGGCCCTCTCGTTCTGGCGGCGCGACTGAGACACATTCCCACCCTTCTTGTAGAGCCGAATCTCCACCCCGGCCTGGCCAACCGCTTTCTCGCCGCAGCGGCGGACCGGATCTGCATCGCTTTCAAGGACACAGCAGGATTCTTCCCGCGCCGCAAGATCGTTTTGACCGGCACACCGTTGCGCCAGGCTGCCCTCCCCTCGAGCATCACCCGTGAAGAGGCGTGTATCCGCTTCAATCTGAACCCGGGGTTGAAAACCGTCCTGATCGTGGGAGGCAGCCTGGGGCTTGACAGCCTCAACCAGGCGCTGTCTCTCGAAGTGCACCGCCTGATCGCGAGCGGCCTCCAAGTGATCTGGCAGACTGGTGACCAGCATTTTAAACCTATTCTGGCCGGCATTCCTCCTGAATACCTCGAACGCTGCAGGATATTCCCTTTCATTTCCTCCATCGGCCCGGCCTATGCCGCCGCCGATCTGGTGGTAAGCGCCGCAGGTGCGATCACCATGGCGGAGCTCGCCCTGTGGAGAAAACCGGCTATCGTCGTTCCCTCCTCCAGGGCCACCGAAGGGCATCAGATCGCCAACGCCCGAAAATATGCCGCCGCCGGCGCATGCATCCTCGTCAGGGAAGAGACCTCCGCTTCGTGCCTCAGCGAGACGATTCTCGCTGCCGTAGCAAACGCCGAGGATCTCAACCGGGTTTCAACCGGGCTCGAAGCTTTCGCCCAGCCGGAGGCGGGGGCGTTGGTCCTGCAGGAGATCGAAAAACTGGCTGGAATGCCTCGATTCAGACAACCTCAAGCCCCCTCTCGCTGAAGGATCCTTCCGCGTTAGCGTCCTCTCACCTGGCGATAAACCGAGACCGCCAGGGTGACGGCCGTGACCGGCAAGACGAAGACACCCACGACCCACTCCAGGGTGAGAAGGCCGCCCCTGTCCCTGATGACAAGGATGAGATAGAGGATATACACTCCATAATAGATCAGGAAAAAGAAACCCTCCCACCGATTGATCCGATGGCCGGTGAAAAAAACAGGCAGACAGGCCACCGCCGCCAGGATCATCACCGGCAGATCGAGCTTCAGAGAGGCCTCGGCGACGCTCAGAGGCGTCGAAGCGGCAAGTGCGCTCATCCCGAGCACACCGAGGATATTGAACAGATTGCTCCCGACAACGTTTCCTACCGCGATATCGCGTTCTTTTCGGAATGCGGCGATCACCGAGGTGGCCAGTTCAGGCAGGGAGGTGCCCGCCGCCACGATTGTCAACCCGATCACCAGTTCGCTCACCCCCAAGACCCTGGTGATAAATACAGCGCTCTGGACAAGCAGATGGGATCCCGCGAGGAGAAGGCCGAGCCCGCCGGCCACAAGGAGGCCGTTGACCACCGGGCGGCTGGGCCCCTCTGCACTCGGTGGCGGTTCGAACTCTTTTCGATAGGCCGCCTCTACCTCCTTCGTTTCCCTGCGGCTTTTGCGGATCGCCCAAACGGTGTACAGAACCAGAATCGTGAACAGCAGCGCACCGTCCCACCTCCCGAGCGCCCCATCGAGGAGCAGGATATAAAGGAGGAGCGAGGCTCCGATCATCAGCGGCACATCGAGCCTGACCACCTGCTGGGCGACTACCAGGGGGCATACGACGGCCGACATGCCCAGCACCACCAGGATGTTGAAGATATTGCTACCGATGACGTTGCCCATGGCGATCCCGGATTGGCCCCCGATGGAGGCCCAGACGCTCACAGCCGCCTCGGGCGAACTCGTGCCGAAAGCGACGACCGTCAGGCCGATGACCAAAGGCGAAACGCCCCAGGCCGAAGCGAGCCTGGAGGATCCACGCACCAGAATCTCCGCCCCCAGAACGAGGCAGCCGAACCCTATCGTCAGAAGCAACAACTGCAGCAGCATAGGACATCCCTCGAGAGCCGTTGACCACGATGTTCCATTCAGGTTGACATTATCAACGGGAAGCGCTGCGGAATAAAGGAGAAAATAGGTTCGGAGCGCGAAGGGCGCCACATCGCTGCCTCGCTCTCCTTCAAGGCTGAGCAGCACGGCTTACGGCCGTTTAAAAAAAGGTCTTCCTTGACAGCCGTCTTCAATCGCGCTTCAATAGTCCCTGGCAAAGCAGAAAGCGGAGGCGGGGCGCGCATCTCAAGAAACTGAACGGTTCGGATGCGCCGGATCTCCAGCCCAGGAAGCTTGAACCTGTCCCGATTCATTCCAGCTCGGAGGCAGAACGATGTATGGAAAACCCTCGACCGTGAGAAGACCACTCGTCCTTTTGATGCTCGCATGGGTGGGCCTCGGCCTGGTGAGCCTCGGCTGTGCAGGCGTGGTCGTCTCCGCCGAAGAAGGCGGCGGTGTATACCGCGCTGAACCCGAAGGCCAGGGCCCGCCGCCCTGGGCCCCAGCGCATGGATACCGCGCCAAGTACCGCTACCGCTATTATCCTGACGATTATGTCTACTATGACGGGTCCCGGCGCCTCTACTTCTATGATGCGGGCGGCGGCTGGAGCGCGTCGGTCGCTCTGCCCTCTTCCATGCATATCCACCTGGACCGGTACACTGTCATCGAAATGGATACAGACCGGCCCTATGTCTACCACTCGGACGTGGTCAAACGATATCCGCCGGGGCTGGAGGACAACCAGGGCAGAGGAAAGGGCAGGGATAAACACCCGGAAAAGCGTTAGGACGCTTTGCCGGGTGTCAAACCGCGGCGATTGAAGCGCATTTTTGTCCTGCGAAGTCCTGTGGAGAATTCACCATGGAAACCCGGATTCCATCCTCAGAAACGGATGACGAACGCCTGAAATTCCACCGATTCGTCATCAACAGCCTGCCCACCGCCGTGGTGACGGTGGATTCCGACATGCGCATAACGGCTCTCAATCCCTGGGCCGAACGGATGCTGGGCTACACCTTGGAAGAGGTGAAAGGCCGGTTCTGCGGGGATATCATGAGAAGCTCCATGTGCCGCGGACGCTGCCCCCTGCAGGCGGCCATCAACGGCATGAAGCCCGTTTCGCTGGTCGAGAGCACCATCACGAACCGGCACGGAGAGATCATTCCCGTCAGGATGAGCGCAGCCGCGCTGCTCGATGACCAGGGGGCGCTGATCGGCGGCGTCGAATCCTTCCAGGACATCTCCCGTATCAAGACGCTCGAGCGCGAACGGAACAACATCGTCTCCATGTTCGCCCACGACCTCAAATCCAGCATCAGCATCATCGGCGGGTTTGTGCTGCGGCTGCTCAAGCATCGCAAAAACCTCTCCGATGAGAAGCAGGAAGAGTATCTGAACATCATCCGCAAGGAGGTCTCCCAGGTCGACTCGCTCATCTCGAGTTTCCTGGACTTCTCCCGCCTGATGTCCGGCAGGCTGAAGCTCGACTTGGCCTTGATCTCGATCGACCGCGAGATCCTGGACCTCCTGGAAAGCTATCAAGTCCAGGCGGCCGCCTCCGGAATCGATCTCGAACTCGTCTCGGAAGAGCCGCTTTCCCCGGTAGAAGCCGACAGTCAGCACCTGCGAAGGGTCTTCAGGAATCTGCTCGACAATGCCCTGAAATTCTCGAAGCCAAGCACGAAGATCACGGTGACCCTCTCCGAGACTGCGGACGAGATCCGTGTGAGCGTGCAGGACCAGGGAACGGGCATCCGGTCCGAAGACCTGCCGTTCATCTTCGACGCCTTCGGACGTGGACGCACCTCTGCCACGAAGGAGGGCTTCGGTCTGGGGCTTGCCGGGGCAAAGCGCATTGTCAAAGCGCATGGCGGCCGCATCGAGGTCCGAAGCCTCTGGGGGCAAGGGTCGACCTTCAGCGTTGTGCTGCCGAAGCCGAAACGCCAGAAGGGCCTCCTTCCGATGGAAGTCCGTTCGGAATCATGAGAGAAAAAGGAGGGGTTTAAATCCGGTCGGCCTTTTTCCTTCTTCCTCTCGATGCAACCTCATCGATGATCTCGTCCAACCGTTCAGAGGCAGTCATTCCGACCTCCACTCCCGCGTTTCCGAAGACATACCCCGGCCCCTTGTGGGAGATATCCTCCGTCACATAGACCTTGTCCACCTTACGCTCCACCAGCCACTCGGCCACGCGCAGCCCTTTGCCCGTACCCACCTGCGAATGGGGATTTTCGACCAGGTCCTGCGCCTGAATCTCCCCGTCGGAGGTCCTCACTGTCAAAATGCCGAAATACGGTGCCTCCCCAAAGTGCCGGCTGACCGTCCCCTCCCGGTCCGCCAGAGGGACCGCTATCCGTACGTTTTCCCGCGGCTCCGGCTCGCAGTAGATCATCGCCCGCTCGACGTGGGGGATCTTGTCCCGGATCGCTGCTTCAAGCTCCCCACTGATCCGGTGGGCCGCCTCGAGGTTGCCTGTCCTCACGGCCACGCTAGCCTGCAAAAAGCGGAATCGTCCGGCGTTGCGACCTGTCAGGGAACGGACCTCCGTCACGAGCGGGTGGCCCAGCAGAATCTCGCGCACCTCGGTCAGGGTTTCGAAATCAGCCGACGCGTCCAACAGCACGCGCATTCCGTCTGAGAGCAATTCCCATCCCGCCCTCGCGATAAACAGCAGGACGACGCCCGCGGCGACCTGATCGATCGAAACACCCCGGACCTCGATATCCAATCCTAGAAAAGGAGGCAACACCGCTGCCAGAACGACAATAGACGATAGAACATCCACCTGCCGGTGCTTCCCCTCGGCGATCAGCGTCGGTGAACCTGTCCGACGTCCGACCCGCAGCGCATAGAGTCCGAAGAGGTAGGTCACCACCGTGCCTGCGAGGAGCAGGAGCAATACGTCAAGCGAGATCTCGGGCGGCACGAGGGATTCCTGCAGAATCCTTCTCGCGATTTCGTACCCCGCAAAAAATATCGAAATGGCGACGAAGACCGAGAGGAGGTTCTCGATCTTGTAGAGTCCTAGAGGAAAGGATGCGGACTTCCGGGTCGAAAGTTTCACGCCCGCAAAAAGGACGAGTGAGGCGACGGCATCGGTTCCCGAATCGATCGCCCCGGCTGTCACCGCCAGGCTGTTCGAGAAAAAAGCCAGGGCCGCTTTCATGCCCGCGAGACCCACGTTCACCAGAAAGGCATAAAGGGCGACGCGCCCGATCAACTGCGTCTCGCGATCGGATGTGGAGCCTTCGTCCGGGGATCCGCGCTCGATGGAATGATTAAGCGCCATCTGTCACCCTCTGTCTCGATCCGGTCAGGCCCTCCCGGAACAGGGGTTGGAATTTCCCTCGGGATTGGAAACGGGATCGGAATTTTTTCCAACCAAAAAAGGGGCTACGCTTTTGGCGCAACCCCTTGTTTTTCCTTGGTGGTCCCAACGGGACTCGAACCCGTGTCCCCGGCGTGAGAGGCCGATATCCTGGACCGCTAGACGATGGGACCTGAAATTGAAAAAACGGAACTTAATTTCAATGCCCATCGTCTAGCGGTTTAGGATACTATCCTCAACCGCTAGACGATGGGACCTGAAATTGAAAAAACGGAACTTAATTTCAATGCCCATCGTCTAGCGGTTTAGGATACTATCCTCAACCGCTAGACGATGGGACCTGAAATTGAAAAAACGGAACTTAATTTCAATGCCCATCGTCTAGCGGTTTAGGATACTATCCTCAACCGCTAGACGATGGGACCTTCAACATACAAACGCGCGCAGTGTGCTGCAACGCCTCTTCTTAAACCACAAGCCCGAAAAAAAGTGGCTGGGGGACGAGGATTCGAACCTCGGTTAACGGGGCCAGAACCCGTCGTCCTGCCGCTGGACGATCCCCCAGTCGAAAGTTGCAGTTTGCCCGAACGAAGTCACCATGTCAAGCAAAAACCGGCATGTCAAACTCAATTCACAGTGCTTTCCAGCAACGCACCAGGTGATCGGGTGCGACCGCTTCGAGTGTGACGGGCGCCTCGCGGCAGCGGTCTTCCACAAGCGGACAGCGCCCTTGGAACCGGCAGCCCGGCGGAGGATCCATAGGGCTGGGGACATCGCCGCCCAAGGGACGCACAAAGCCTTCCCGCCCCTTTTCGATCGTCGGGACAGCCGCCAGGAGCGCCTTCGAATAGGGGTGCCGCGGAGCGGCATAGAGGGCCTCGGCCGGGGCATATTCCACGATCTGCCCAAGGTACATCACCGCCACATCGTGGCTCAGATAGCCCACCACGTTCAGGTCGTGCGAAATGAAGAGGTAGGCCAGCCCCAGGCTTTCCTGGAGATCGTTCAGCAGGTTGATGATCTGAGCCTGGATCGAGACGTCCAGGGCCGATATCGGTTCGTCGCAGATGACCAGAGACGGTCCTACACTCAGGGCGCGGGCGATCCCGACGCGCTGCCGCTGCCCCCCGCTGAACTCGTGAGGGTAGCGGTCTTCGTTGGCTGCTGCGAGCCCCACCTGTTCGAGCAGTTCCCCCACCCGCGCCTTGCGCTCACGCCGCTCCATCCCGATCGTCCGGATACCCTCTTCGATGGATTGCCCGATCGTCATGCGGGGGTTCAAAGAGCCATAGGGATCCTGAAAGATCATTTGGAGTTCCCGGCGGTAGGGGCGCATTTCCCTTTCCGAGAGCCCGGTAATGTCCCGTCCCCGATAGGCCACCCTCCCGCCGCTCGCAGACAGGAGCCCGAGAACGGCGCGGGCCAAGGTGGACTTGCCGCAGCCCGATTCGCCGACCAGCCCCAGGGTCCTTCCCCGGCGAACCTCGAGGTCGACGCCGTCAACGGCCTTGATCCAACCGCGAATCCGCTGCAGAAAACCGCGCCGGACGGGGAAATACACCCTCAGATCATTGATTTTCAGGATCGGCGCTGTCTCGGTGGCCGGAGTCCGGATCATCCCTTCACCCGCCGATCCCCGTCAGCCGGCCTTTGCCCCGGTTCTGCCGGATTCGGCGCGCTCTCGTGAGCTCTCAGGCAGCGCGCCTGGTGTCCGTCGCCCAAATCGATCATCGTCGGGACCGATCCCCGGCACGATTCCATCGCCCTCGGGCAGCGGGGGTGAAAGGGGCAGCCCGCGGGTCTGCAGGCCGGATCGGGCACGTGTCCTGGGATGCTGCTCAATCTTCGCCCCCTCTTCCCGCGGCTGGGGAGCGAGGCCAGCAGCCCCTGCGTATAAGGGTGCCTCGGGTCCTCGAAAAGCGTCGGCGTCCGCCCCTCCTCGACGATCATCCCTGCATACATGACATAGACCCGCTCCGCCACCTCGGATACGACCCCCAGGTCATGCGTGATGTACAGGATCGACATCCGCCGCTCCTCCTGAAGCGAGCGCATCAGCGCCAGGATCTGGGCCTGCACGGTCACGTCGAGGGCCGTCGTCGGCTCGTCCGCGATCATCAGCTCCGGGTTGCACGACAGCGCCATCGCGATCATGACCCGCTGGCGCTGTCCTCCGCTCAGCTGATGCGGATAGTCGTCCAGGCGCTCCTCCGGGTTCGGAATGCCGACGTCCCTCAAGAGAGTGACCACGCGCCTTCTGATTTCATCTTCATCGACTGCCTCGTGCACCCGGATGGCTTCCCCGATCTGATCCCCGACCTTGAATACAGGGTTCAATGAAGTCAACGGTTCCTGAAAGACCATCGAGATCCGCCTTCCCCGAATCTTCCGCAGTTCCTCTTCATCCAGCCCGAGCAGCTCGACCCCCCCGAGCCTCGCACTCCCCTGTTCGACCACGGCCGCCCGCGGCAGCAGGCCGAGGAACGAAAGCGCCGTGACGCTCTTTCCGCAGCCGGACTCCCCCACCAGCGCAACGGTCTCCCCCCGGCGAACGCCGAGGGACACCCCTTCCACCGCCTTCGCAGGGCCCGCCAGGGTCCTGAACGTGATGTGGAGGTCCGCCACACTCAGCAGGGTTTCGGTTTTCAGCTCCATCACCTCTCCCGCAGTTTTGGATTCAAGGCCTCCCGCAGCCCTTCGCCAAACAGGTTGAAACACAACACGACGATGAGGATCGCCACCCCGGGCACGAAGGTGAGCCACGGGGCGTCGAAGATGAAGTTCTTGCCGTCGGAGAGGATGTTCCCCCATGTGGCGTGCGGCGGGGGGACGCCGAAGCCCAGGAAGCTGAGGCCGGCCTCGGTCAGGATGGCCGTCGCGATGCCGATCGTGGCCGAGACCAGCACGGGGGCGATGGCGTTCGGCATCATGTGCCGGAAGATGATCCGCCAGGTCCCGATCCCCAGGGCCCTGGCCGCCGTCACGAAATCCTGCTCCCGGAGCGAGAGGAACTCCGCCCGCACGAAGCGCGCCGTCCCCATCCAACTGGTCAGCCCGATGACGATCATGATGTTGTACATGCTTGCGGGGAGAAGCGCCACCACGGTCAGGATGAGGAAGAAGCTCGGGAAGCAGAGCATGATGTCGACCAGCCGCATGACGAGGGTGTCGACCGAAAAGGTTCCCCGTTCCAGGAAGCGGAGGAGTCCGCGCAGGTACCTCAACCGCCGAAGGAGAAGGATGACGGGACCGGCAAAGAAAAGGCCGAGCGCCAAACGCCCGGCACCCTGCGCAAAAGCAAGCAGCGCCCCCGCCCAGGCGCACGCCCAGAGCACCTCCCCGACCTGCACCCGGTTCGACCCGAAATACCCCGCGATCCCGCCCAGCAGGATCCCCACCGCCACGGCGATCCCCACCGCCACGAAGCCGACGGTCAGGGAGACCCACGCCCCCTGCAGCATGCGTGCGAAGACGTCCCTTCCCAGATCGTCGGTTCCAAGCAGGAAGACCCCGAAAGGCGGCCGCGCGTCCTCCTCCAGGGTCCCGGTGAAGGGGGCGCTCAACGGCGGACGGAGTTTGTTCTCGAGCCGCACCTGCGCCGGGTCGAAAACCGGGTCGGACCCCGAGGTCAGGAACAGCCCCGCAAACGCGGTCAGGAAGAAGGCGAGGAACACCACCAGCCCCGCGAACGCCATCCGGTTTTCCTGGAGCATCCGCCGGAAGGCCTCGATCCGCCCCTCTCCTGCTGGCACCGCAGCCGCGGGGTCCGCCTGACAGGTGTTTTGCGCCTCGCTCACAGCCGAATCCTCGGGTCCACCACCACGTACAGGATGTCCGAAACGAGCGTCCCGGCCAGAACCAGGACGGCTGAGATGAAATTCACGGTCAGAATGACCGGATAGTCCCGCGCAAGGATCGCCTCGTAGGCCATGCGGCCCATGCCCGGCCAGGAAAAGATGGATTCGATGATCACCGACCCCCCGATCAGGCCGGGCAGGATCAGCCCGAACATGGTGACGAAAGGCAGGAGGGCGTTCCTGAGGGCGTGCTTGTAATGCACCTGGTCGAACGTGAGCCCTTTGGCGCGGGCCGTGCGAACGTAGTCCTGGCTCTCCACCTCGAGCATCTGGCTGCGGACATAGCGGGAAAGGACAGCGATCCCTCCGGTGGCCCCCAGGACGGAAGGCAAGAGCAGGTGCCAGACACGGTCCATGACCCCATGTATCCAGGAGGCATCCCCCACCCCGAAGGTCTTCATCCCGATCACCGGCACTTCCAGGCTGTTGACGACGAGGATGATCAGGACGTAGGCGAAGAAAAACCCGGGAATCGAGATGAGGAAGTAGGCGATGAAGGTGGTGCTCCGGTCGTAGAACCCTCCGCGGTGGATCGCGGAGCGGATGCCCACCGGAAACGAGAGGGTCCAGGTGATGAGCGTCCCGACGATGAAAAGCGGCAGGCTGTTCAGGAAGCGCTCCCAGATCTTGAGGAGCACCGGTTGGTTGTCCTTCCAGGAGACGCTCCGTCCGGTCAGAAGATCCGCGTAGAAGCGGAGGTACTGGACGTGGAGCGGCTCATCCAGGTGAAAGGCCTCCCGGAAGCGCTCCACCATCTCGGGCGTGAACTTCGGATTCATCGGGTCCACCTGGCTCGGGCTCCCCGGGGCGAGATGGATGATGAGAAAGGACACCACCGATACGAAAAACAGGGTGACGATCTTCTGAATCAGGCTCCGGCCCAGAAACGGCAGCATCGATCAGCCCTCCGCCGCGAAGTCGGGCACATGCGGCAGTTTGATCCAGCGGTTGAAATGAAAGGTGTAACTACCTGTTTTCGTGGGCTTTATCCGCTCATAGACACGGTCGCCAGACGCATCGGTCCGCTGGATGACGATGCGCTGGTCGAGAATGGCGGTCCACTTCCCGACATACAGAAAGGTGTAGGGCTGCTCTTCCGCGATGATCGCATGCAGGTCGTTGCAGTACCGGACCTGCCGGTCGTGGTCGTAGGTCTCACGGATCCGCAGGATGAGGTCGTCGGCGGCCTCATTCGCAAAACCCGCAAAGTTCAGGTGGAAGGGCTTCGTCTGGCTCGAGTGCCAGATCTGGAACAGGTCCGGGTCGACGCCCATGCTCCAGCCGAGGACCAGGGCGTCGAAATCCTGTTTGTTGACCCGCTCCTCGATAAAAACCGACCACTCCAAGATGTCCGTCCGGACGTCGATCCCGATCTGCTTCCAGGCGTCCTGCGCAATGGCCAGGATGGCCTTCCGCGTGTCGTTGCCGCCGTTCGTGATGAGCGTGAACTGCAGCCGGCGGCCGCCCTTCTCGAGCCAGCCCTCCGGACCCCGGCGCCATCCGGCCTCCGCTAGCAGAGCGAGCGCCGCTTCCGGGTCGTAAGGAAGCGGCTCGATCGAGTGGTCGTAAAAGTCGGTCTGCTTCACGAAAGGGCCGGTGATGCGCTCGCCCTGCCCGTAAAGCACAAAGCGGATGATCTTCTCGACATCGATCGCCATCCCGAGCGCCCGGCGGACGCGCGCGTCATTGAACGGCTCGCGGCGCAGGTTGTAGGCGATATAGGTGTACCCGAAGCTCACCCCGGAAAAGCTCTGGAAGCGGGGATCCCGGGACAACCTTTCGACCTGGTGCGGCTGCACCGCGTAGTTGTCCACCGTCCCGGCATAGAACTCCATCTCCTGGGTCAAGAGGTCCGGGATCACGCGGTAGACGTAGCGACGGTAGTTGGGCGCTCCCTCCCAGTAATCTTCGAAGCGCGTCAGCTCGATGTGCTGGTCGGAGCGCCACTCCTTGAAGACGAACGGTCCGCATCCAACGGGCCGACGGTTGAAGCGGCTCTGGCGCATGGAAAACGCCTCGGGATCCATCCCCCGTTCGGCGGCTTCGCGCTTCAGCGCCTCTGCATTCAAGAGGTGTTCGGGGAGAATGCCCATGCCCCAGCTCGCCAGGGCCGGAGAATACAGGCGTTTGTAAACGATCCGGACCGTCAGCGGGTCCGGGACCTCGACCGACTTCACCGGTTCGTAGTCGGAGACGCGCGGCGAGAGGTTCCGGGGGTCCATGATGGCATCGTAGGTGAAGCGGACATCCCTGGCGGTGACGGGGTGGCCGTCGTGGAAGCGCACCCCGGGGCGGAGGCGGAAGGTGACGATGGGGTTGTGCTCGGTCTGCGGCAGCAGCTCCTCCGCGAGCCGGACAAGGAGCGCCTCCTCGATCGGCGCGGAGGCCTGCACGAGACCCGCGCTCTGGAACGGGGCGAAAACCTCTTCTCCCAGCACCGTCCGAAGCCGGTCGAAAATCTCCGGATCGACGCGGTCGAGGCTCAACCGGATCCTTTCCGGCGCATGGACGGTCAGTTCGATCCCGGTCTCCTCGCCCTCACCGGACCCCTGGCGCACCTTGCGGGTTTCGGTAAAGGTCCGGGCCGGCAAGACCTCCACGCCCTGGATATGGGCGAGGGATTCCGCCACTTCAGGCGGCAGGTCCAGCAATCCCCCGCGGGCCTTGATGAGGCGCGCGACCACCTCGGCGCCGTCCGCTCCCCCCGTCTCCGAGGCGGCCGGATTCAGGTAGAACCACGCCTCCTCCCGGATCTCCCAGGACTCGGCCAGACGGCCCCGCAGCCGCAGCTCCTCATCGCGGTCGAGCAGCCCCTCGAAGACGAGCGCATTGATCTCACTGCTCGCGGAATCCGCAGAGAGAATTGGGTTGAGGATGCTGGCATCCCCGATGGAGCCCGTGATGAACGACTCCAGCCGCTCCGGGTTCCCCCGGGTCTGCTCCTCATAGCTCGGCACCCAGAAATAGGCCTGCACCAGAAAGAGCATGAGTGCCAGCGGCACCCAGAGCAGTAGCCGTTTGACCGTCATATGCCGGACTGATCCTACGTCCCCATCTCCCAGGATGACAGGTATGCCGCCTGCTCCTCGGTCAGGGTGTCGATCTCGACACCCATCGCCTCGAGCTTCAGACGGGCGATCTCTTCATCGATGGCCTTCGGCACCGGGTACACCTTCCGCTCGAGTTCTTTGTGCCGCTTGGCCATGTATTCCGCAGAAAGGGCCTGGTTGGCGAAGCTCATGTCCATGACGCTCGACGGGTGCCCTTCGGCCGCGGCCAGATTGATCAGCCGCCCTTCCCCCAGGACATAGATGCGCTTCCCCGTCTTCAGCCGAAACTCTTCGACGAAGGGGCGGATGGCGCGCCGGCTCTCCGTGAGCTCGGCCAGACCGGGGAGGTCGAGTTCCACGTCGAAGTGGCCGGAGTTGGAGACCATCGCCCCGTCCCTCATCAAGGCGAAGTGTTCCTTGCGGATCACGTTGATATCCCCGGTCAGGGTGCAGAAGAAGTTTCCGAGGGGCGCCGCCTGCGCGATCGGCATCACCTGGAACCCGTCCATCACGGCCTCGAGGGCGCGGAGGGGATCCACCTCGCAGACGATGACGTGCGCCCCGTGGCCCTTCGCCCGCGCCGCCACGCCGCGGCCGCACCATCCGTAGCCGCTCACCACGAACACGCTCCCGGCGACGAGGCGGTTGGTCGCACGGATGATCCCGTCGACAGTGCTCTGACCCGTTCCGTAGCGGTTGTCGAAAAGGTGTTTGGTGTTGGCGTCGTTCACCGAGATCACCGGGAACTGGAGCACCCCGTCCCGCTCCATGCTGCGGAGGCGGATCACGCCGGTCGTCGTCTCCTCAGTCCCTCCTACAACCTCGGCAAGGAGGCTTTTCTGTTCGGTCTCGCTTAGCCCCTGAGCCCATTTCGCGACCGTAGGCTCCAGTTCCCCCCACTTGCGGAGCGCGATGAAATGAAGCGAACTCACGAGGTCCGCGCCGTCATCCATCGTCAGATGGGGGCGGTGCTTCAACGCGGAGAGGATGTGGCTGTAATAGGTGGCATGGTCCTCCCCCTTGATCGCGAAGACGGGGACCTCGTCGTCCGCCACGAGCGATGCCGCGACGTCGTCCTGTGTCGAAAGCGGGTTCGAGGCGCACACCGCCACCTCCGCCCCGCCCGCCTTGAGGGTCTTCACGAGCCCCGCCGTTTCCGTCGTCACGTGGAGGCACGCCGACAGCCTGAGCCCCGCCAGGGGCTTTTCCGCCGCGAAGCGCTCCCTGATCTTCGCCAGGACAGGCATGCTCATGCCCGCCCACTCGATGCGCAGCCGTCCTGCGGCGGCCAGGCTCAAATCCTTGATATCATAATCCATCGATCTTTATCCTTCCTGTCTCTTGTTGTGCGTCAAGCCGCAGGGACGCTGCCCTGCTTCGCCGGGAAATGATGTCCTACCGCGAAATCATTTGCGGATGGATGCCATCTAGCGCTCCGCCCCGAACAGAACCCGACGCTTCGCACCGCTCGAAAGCGGCATCGGCCTCCTCCCGCAACGCCGTTCGCCTCCCTGATCCGGCTGCGCGAGCGCATGCCTTCGTACCGGAAAACCGGCAAAGAAAGGGCTGCATCACGGCATTCGCCGCGAAGGCCTCACTTCACCGCGCGCTTCAGATCCTCCACGAGGTCCGTCTTCTCCCAGGAAAACTCCGGCAGCTCCCGGCCGAAGTGCCCGTAATTGGAGGTCTTGCGGTAGATGGGCCGCAGCAGGTCCAGCCGTTCGATGATCGCCGCCGGACGAAGGTCCACGGTCTTCCTGACGATCTCGGTCAGCTCCGCGCTCGGCAGAACGCCGGTGCTGTAAGCCCCCAGCATCACCGAAACGGGCTCGGCGCGGCCGATGGTGTAGGCGACCTGCATCTCGCAGGTCGTCGCCAGACCGGCGGCGACGATGTTCTTGGCCACGTAACGGCACATGTAGGAGGCGCTGCGGTCGACCTTCGAGGGGTCCTTCCCGGAGAAGGCGCCGCCGCCGTGGTAGCCGAAGCCGCCGTAGGTGTCCATGATGATCTTCCGCCCGGTGAGCCCGCAGTCGCCCAGCGGGCCGCCCACGACGAAGCGCCCGGTGGTGTTGATGAAGTACTGCGTCTCGCTGTCGAGGAGTTCGGCCGGGATCACCTCTTCGATCACCTTTTCGATGATGGCCTCTCTCAGGGTGTCATAATCCACGTCGGGCTCGTGCTGGGCCGCGATGACGACGGTGTGCACCCGGTGAGGCTTCCCGTCCACGTAGTGCACTGTCACCTGGCTCTTCCCGTCGGGGCGCAGCCATGGGAGCTGGCCCGATTTGCGCACATGGGCGAGGCGCCGCGTGAGGCGGTGCGCCAGGTAGATGGGCATCGGCATCAGGACGTCTGTGTCGGTGCAGGCATAACCGAACATGAGCCCCTGGTCCCCGGCGCCCTGCTCCTTGAACAAACCGGTCCCGTTCACACCCATCGCGATGTCGGGGGACTGCTTGTCGATGCTCGAGAGCACGGCGCAGGTCTCCCAGTCAAACCCCATGGAGGAGTTGTTGTAGCCGATGTCCTTGATGGTGGAGCGCACCACCTCGGGAAAATCCACGTAGGCGGAGCTCGTGATCTCCCCGGCAATCATGGCCATGCCGGTGGTGACCAGGGTTTCGCAGGCGACCCGGGATTTCGGGTCGAGCATCATGAACTCATCCAATATGTGATCGGAGATCTGATCGGCGATCTTGTCGGGATGGCCCTCGGTGACCGACTCCGAGGTGAAGAGAAAATTCGTTGCTTTCATCGCTCACTCCTTCATTGTCATTGGGTTGGCGGCCCTATCGCCGCATCCGGGCTCAGGCCCGGACCTCCAACACGGCATTGTCGATCAGCCGGGTGCTGCCTACGAATACCGCGAGCGCCATCAAGGCGTCCCGCTGGAGCACGGCCACCTCTTCCAGGGTCTCGGAGTCCGCCAGGCTGATGTAGTCGATCCGGGTAAACGGCTGGCCCGAGATCAGCGCCTCGACCGTCCGCCGGATGGCGGCGGCATCCCGCTCACCCGCGCGCACCAGGTCCTGCGCCAGCTCGAGCCCCTTTTTGAGGCAGCGGGCGACAATCCGCTCCTCGGCGCTGAGGTATTTGTTTCGCGAACTCATGGCGAGCCCGTCCGCCTCGCGGACGATGGGCACGCCCACGATCTCGATGCCCATATCGAGGTCCGCCGCCATCCGGCTGATCACCGTCAACTGCTGAAAATCCTTCTGGCCGAAGACGGCGATGTGCGGCCGGGTGATATGGAAGAGCTTCGAGACCACCGTCGCCACACCGTCGAAGTGGGTCGGCCTCGACAGCCCGCACAGGTGCTGGGTCACTTCCAGGACCTGCACCCGCGTCTGAAAGCCGGCGGGATACATCTCCTGCGCCGTCGGCAGGAAGACGACATCCACCCCGACCGACTCGGCCTTCGCGAGGTCGCCTTCCCGGTCGCGCGGATAGCGCTCGAAATCCTCGTTCGGCCCGAACTGCGAGGGGTTCACGAAAATGCTGACAACCGCATGGGTCGCGAGTTTTTTGGCAACGCGCATCAGTTCGAGGTGCCCCTCGTGCAGGAACCCCATCGTGGGCACGAGGCCGATGGTGTACCCTGCCATCCGCAAGGCCTCGGCCTTCTCCTGCATCTCCTGGACCGATTCGATGATCTCCATAAAGGGACCCCTTTCACCGCCTCCCGGCGCTGAAGCCCTCCGGGATGGAAGTTTTCAACAGGTCATCGGACGAAAATCACCTACGTATCACCCGTGTTGCTGTTTGTCAACGACAGGGCATCGCCCAGGCACAAAAACTCCTCCATGCCGAGGGTTTCGGCCCGCCTGCGGGCGTCGATGCCGCACCGCTCGAAGGCCGCCTCGAGCTGCTCTCCGGGCCACGGGTCGGGCATGCGGAGAAGGGCGTTCATCAGGGTCTTGCGGCGGTGGCCGAAAGCCCCTTTCACCACCCGCCGGAAGACGGCCTCGTCATGGGCCCGCCTTGGATAAGCGGCCTCGAAATCGAACCGGACCACCGTCGAATCGACCTTCGGCCGCGGCCGGAACGCCTCCCGCGACACCTCCATGACGTGCGTGACGCTGGTCGCGTACCGGACGAGAATCGTCATGGCGCCATAGGCCTTTCCGCCTGGGGCGGCCGTCAGCCTGGCGGCCATTTCCTGCTGCAGCATCAGGATAGCCCGGCTGAAAAGGCCCCGGTGCCGGAGCAGCGTCTCGATCAACGGCGAAGAGATGTTGTACGGGATATTGCCCAACACCACGAAGCGGGGGCCCCGCCCGGCGTCGAGTTCCCCGAAATCCCACCGGAGGATGTCCGCCTGCACGAGCCTCACATGTCCCAGCCCCCAGGCGCCGAGTTTCCCCCCGAGGTAGTCCACCAGCCATGGGTCCTTCTCGACCGCCACCACGCGCTCGGCCGAGCGCGCCAGCAGCCGTGTCAGCGCCCCCCGCCCCGGTCCGATCTCGAGGACGGGTTCACCGGGCTGAAGCGCCGCCGCCGCGACGATCCGGTTCACGACCCCTTCGTGGATCAGGAAGTTTTGTCCGAGGCTCTTGCGTGCCCTGAAATCCCCTTCAGCCCTCATGCACTCCTTCTGCGAGCGGCCCGCTTCTCACGCCGGCGCCGCCGCACCTCCTGGAAAAAGCCGAAGAGCCGCACGGAAATCACGTAGGAGGGCAAGGCGAACACCGTCCCGATCATGATCCCCCCAAGGAGAAAGGCCGCCACCGTTTCCCCGCCGGCGCCGAGGATCTGCACGGCGATGTCCATCGGCTCCTCGCCCCTCTGGATCATCCCCAGGATGGAGCGAAACACCCCGTTACCGTTCGGAATGCCGAGCACAAAGGCCCCCAACTTGTGGCTGTACAGGTAGAGAAGCCACCAATTCAGGGGGTTGCTCACCCACGTCCCGAGAAGCGCGGTGATCTTGCTCGCGCGCAGCGGGATGGCCAGCGCAATCGCCAGTGCCGTCTGAAAAGGCAGAATCGGCATGCAGCCGGCAAAGACGCCGACGGTCAGGCCGAGCGCCAGTTCGTGCGGAGTTCCGCGCAGGCGGGTAACGCGCCAATACCAGTAGCGGATTCGCCGGCTGAGCTTCACCTCACACCCTACTCCTTAGCCCTGCAGTGCACCACGGCGCACCCCCGGGAGGTCATCCATCGGAAACTTGGAGCGCGCATCCACGTCGAGGCCCGCCGTTTCACCCTGGAGGAAACGGTGGTAACCGGTCAGGGCGATCATCGCCCCATTGTCCGTACAATAGGCCGGACGGGGATAAGTGACCCAGATTCCCCTCTCCTGTGCGGCAGCGCTCATACGCCTCCGCAGATGGCCGTTGCAGGCGACGCCCCCCGCAACCGCCGCAGCCGAAACCCCCGTTCTTTCGACGGCCGCCAAAGTCTTCTGGACGAGCACATCCACCACCGCCTCCTGGAAGGCGGCGGCCATATCCGCCAGGGAGCAGGTCCGCTCTTCTTCCGGCGCCTCGACCCAGCTCCGGTGCTGAAGCAGGACGGCCGTCTTGAGGCCGCTGAAGCTGAAATCCAGCGACTCTTTCCCCATCCAGGCCCTCGGAAATCGGATCGCCCCCGCATCCCCGCTCCGGGCGAGGGCCTCGATCACCCTCCCGCCGGGGTACCCGAGGCCGAAGATCTTGGCCACCTTGTCGAAGGCCTCCCCGGCCGCGTCGTCCACCGTCTGCCCGAGGAGCGTATAATCCCCGTAGCCCCGCACGTGGTAGAGCTGCGTGTGCCCGCCCGAGACCGTCAGCGCCGCATAGGGAAAGGGCGGTGTCTCGGGCTCCAGGAAGATCGAAAGCAGATGCGCCTCGAGGTGGTTGACCGCGATGAGGGGGATCTCGAGCGAAAAAGCGAGCGCCTTGGCATAGTAGAGCCCGACCAGGAGGCTTCCGACAAGCCCCGGCCCCTGCGTCACGGCGATCGCATCGAGATCCCCGAAGTCGGCCCCTCCGGTCTTCAAGGCCTCTTCGACCACGGGGATCAGGTTCCTCAGGTGCTCCCGCGAGGCCAGCTCAGGGACCACCCCGCCGTGCCGGTGATGCAGCGCGATCTGCGAGTGCACCACGTTGGCGAGCACCTCGCGCCCGTCCCGCAGCAGGCCGGCGGAGGTGTCATCACACGATGTATCGATGCCCAGGATCAGCAAAACGTCCTCTTCCGCATTTCGCCCGCCTCTGATCGAACTCAGGCGGGCTGAACGCCTCTTCCTCTGAACCGCTCCGAGCGCGGCATTTCCGGCAGGGCCTGTCGACGCGGCAGAATCGATCGGTTGAATGAACCTTTTGAACAGAGGAGACAAGCTCGGCTCGATCAGTGTATTGGGCCCCGAACCGAAGAACGGGAATCCTCCAGGGTCAGATAGGGCCGGATTCTCGACCATGTCACCGGCCCGATCCCTTCGACCAGCATCAGCTCCTCGAGCGACTTGAACCCGCCGCGCCGTTCCCTTTCCGCCACAATCCGCCCGGCCAGCCTGGGGCCGATTCCCGGCAGGACCGTCAACCCTTCCAGGTCCACCCGGTTCACTTCGATGGGGATCCGGAGGGTCCATTTGAAAAACGCGGACATCCCCTGAGGCATGACCACAGCCGCTGAGCCCCCTTCCCAGAACTCCACCCGATCTCCGGAGCGTAGGAGCCTCCTTCCACCGGCCCGGGCAGACCCCGCTCTTCCCTCCGCTTCGAGCCTCGCCGTCAACTCCGAGAGCCGCGGCTCCCGCTCGAAGGCGAAGACCGACGTTTCGCGCCCCGCCTGCACGACCTCAACAAAAACCGCCTCACCCCTGGAAATGGGGGGTGAAGCGGAATCCAGCAACGCCGCCAGGGCCTGGGGGATCAAAAGCAGCAGGAGCAGCAGCAGACCGCCACGCACCAGGCTGCGGTCGTCTCTAGGCCTTCTCGAGGCCAAACGCCTCATGCAGGACACGCACCGCCAGCTCCGTGTACTTCTCCTCGATCACGCACGAGACCTTGATCTCGGAGGTGCTGATCATGATGATGTTGATGTTTTCCGCCGCCAGGGTCTCGAACATCTTCTTGGCGACGCCCGCGTGACTCCGCATCCCGACGCCGATGATGGACACCTTGGCGATGTTTTCGTCTCCGAGGACCTTCTCGGCGCCGATCTTCTCCGCCACCTGGCTCACGAGCTTCATGGTCTTCATGAAGTCCGGCTTCGGCACCGTGAAGGTCAGATCCGTGTAGCCGTCCTCGCTCGTGTTCTGGACGATCATATCGACCACGATCCCCGCCTGAAAAACGGTGTCGAAGATCTGCGACGCGATCCCTGGGTGGTCCGGCACGCGCCGGATCGTCACACGGGCCTCGTTCTTGTTGTAGGCGACGCTCGAAACCGCCACCTTCTCCATGTCCTTCGTTTCACCGATCACCATCGTACCCCTTTCGTTGCTGAACGTGGACCTCACATGGATGGGCACGTTGAATTTCTTGGCAAACTCCACCGAACGGATCTCCAGCACCTTGGCCCCGAGGCTCGCCATCTCGAGCATCTCCTCGTAAGAGATCGAGTCCATCTTCCGAGCCTGGGGGCAGACATGGGGATCGGTGGTGTACACCCCTTCCACATCGGTGAAGATCTCGCAGACATCGGCATCGAGCGCCGCCGCCAACGCCACCGCCGTCGTGTCGGACCCGCCGCGGCCGAGCGTGGTGATGTTCCCTGCTTCGTCCAACCCCTGAAAACCCGCCACGGTCACGATCCGGTTGGCCGAAAGCTCACGCATGATACGCTCGTGATCGATCTCGTGGATCCGCGCCTTCCCGTAAAGGTCACTCGTATGGATGGCCACCTGGAATCCTAGCAGGGAACAGGCATCGTAGCCCATGTCCTTCACGGCCATCGAAAAGAGCGCCACGCTCACCTGCTCGCCCGTCGCCATCAGGACGTCCAGTTCCCGCGGATCGGGATCGGGCGTCATCTCCTTCGCCAGCTTGATCAACCCGTCCGTCTGCCCCGCCATGGCCGACAGGACGACCACCATCCGGTTCCCCTCTTTGAACGTGTCGATGACCCGCCGCGCGACGTTCCGGATCTTCTCGATGCTGCCGACCGACGTTCCTCCGAACTTCTGTACCACTAGTGCCATTCGTCAACCTCAACCCAGCAATTGTTTCACTCTTTCCAATAGAGTAAGGGCCCGCCCGGCGGACCCTTCCATGACGATCTCCCGGGACAGATCCCCGAGGATGCAGAGCCTCACGAGCAGATGCCCCTCAGGAAGGATCTCGGGGCACCGTTCACCCCACTCGATCGCCGTCACTCCCCCCTGATAAAGATACTCTTCCAGTCCGGCCGCGACGATCTCTTCCACACGCTCGAGCCGGTAGACATCCATGTGGAAGAAGGGGCACCGGCCTTCGTACTCGTTGACGAGCGCGAACGAGGGGCTCGTGATGACCTGCCCGGCCGGGACATCCAGCCCCTGGGCCAGGCCCTTCGCGAAGCAGGTCTTCCCCACCCCGAGATCCCCGCTCAGCACCAGCACGTCCCCCGGTTCGAGCAGCCTCCCGAGCCGGCGTCCGAAAGCGATCGTATCGCGCTCCGAGGCCGCACGGTATATAACACGATCGGGGCTCACCCTACAAGCGTCCTGATGAGATCCGCCTTGCCGATGATGCCCACGATCCGCCCCCCGTCCATCACGGGGATCGTGTAGGCCTTCTTCTCGCTCATGATGGTCGCAATCTCGTCGATCGGCGCGCGCTCCTCGACCGTAATCACATCCCGGCTGTAAAGGTCTTCGACGACGCTCGCCCCCAGCCGTTTGATCTCTTCTTCCATCTTTTTCGGCCGCTCGAGGAAGATCAGCCCGTCGAGAAGCGTAAAAACCGTCGGAATGTGGAGCTTCCGGTCCTTGCGGATGAGGTCGCTCTCGCAGATGATCCCGATGAGCCTCCCATCGTCGTCTACAACCGGAACACCATTGATGTGCCGCTGATAAAGGATCGCGGCCAACTCCTTGAGCGGCGTGTCCTTTTTCACCGTCACCACATCGGTGGTCATGATATCGCTGGCGATCAACATGGGTTCCCTCTCCTCTCTTCTCCCGGCGGGTCCTCCGCCGAATCCCCCTCACTCGAGGTCCAAATTCCCCCCGCCGGAAGCCTCTCCGCCCGTCTTTTCCAGCACCACCATCGCGATCCCGTAGGCCCCGTCATCCGACAGGCTCAAATAGGCCGAAGCGACCCCCTCCCGCCGGCAGTGCGCCGCCGACGCACCCGCCAGACGCAGCCCGGGCTTCCCCCGGCGGTCATGGACGACCTCGATGTCCGCCCAACGCACCCCCTGGCGCATCCCGAGGCCGATCGCCTTCGAGAAGGCCTCTTTCGCCGCGAAATAAAGGGCGAAGGCCGCCGCCGGCCGCGGGCGCCGCGAACAGCGCATCCGTTCACCCGCGGTGAAGACCCGATGCGTGAAGCGCCCCCCCCACCGTTCGAGCGCCTTCTCGATCCGCCTGATGTGGACCAGGTCGACGCCGATCCCGTAGATCATCCCTGCGCCGGTCCCGCTAAAAATTCCGGACGAGTTCGAGCATCTCGCGCACGGCCCGCTCGAAACCGACCAGCACCGCCCGCGCGACGATCGTGTGCCCGATGCTGTACTCCTCGATCAAAGGGATGCGGTGGAAGCGCTTGACGTTGATGTAGTTCAGGCCGTGTCCCGCGCTCACGCGCAGACCGAGCTGCGAACTCACGTTGACGGCCGTGGCGATCGTCGCCAGCTGCCCCCGCGCCGCCGCCTCCGTGCGGGCCTCTGCGTAGGCACCGGTGTGGATCTCGACGATGTCCCCTCCGCATTCGGCGGCGCTTTCGATCTGCTGCGTGTCGGGGTCGACGAAAAAGCTCACCTGGATCCCCGCCCCGTGCATCCGCTCCACCACATCCTTGAACCGTTCCCTGCTCCCGTAAACGTCGAGCCCGCCTTCCGTCGTCAGTTCCTGGCGCTTCTCCGGGACCAGGGTCACGAGCTCGGGCTTGACCTCCCCAGCGATCCGGATCATCTCGTCCGTCGCCGCCATCTCCATGTTGAGCCGGGTCTGCACCACCTCGCGAAGGGCCCTCAGGTCCCTGTCCTGCACATGCCGGCGGTCTTCTCTCAAGTGGCAGATGATCCCCTCCGCCCCCGCGAGCTCCGCCATCACGGCGGCCGCGACTGGATCCGGCTCCCGCCCTCCGCGCGCCTGCCGCACCGTCGCCACATGATCCACATTCACTGCCAGTCTCGCCATTACGCTTCCTCTCGCATGCGTGCAAGCACGCCTTCTTCTTCACGCTCCATCGCCGACGCCTCCGCCTCCCCCCGCTCGTGGTCATACCCCAGGAGGTGAAGCAGCCCGTGGACAAGCAGCCGGTCCACGGTCTCCTCCAGGTGTTCACCTGCGGCTCGGGCCTCCCTTCGCGCCGTGTCGACCGAGATCACCACGTCCCCGAGCATCTCGGTCTCGGGCTCCAGGGGACCGCCTCCCATGGGGAAGGAGAGCACATTCGTCGGGCCGCTCCGGCTTCGATAGCGCTCATTCAACTCCGCCATCTCGGCGTCGTCCACGAACAGCACGCTCAGTTCCTTCGCCTCACAGCCCAAGGCGCTTAAGGCTCTCTCCAGTTTCCTTCTGATCTTCCGGACGCCTAGATCTCTGATCCGCCTCCGGAACTGTATCTGTATGTCCATTCACCGCCCACTTTCCGTCGGTCGCCCGCTCCATCGGCACCGTCCGCCGCTCGGAGCTCTCGGCGCTTTGGGCCGCCTTCTCCCGCAGCCGCTGCGGCGCGGCCTTCGCCGCATCCGGGTACTCGATCCGATGGTGGAAGATCCCGCTCAGGGTCTTGTTGAAGCTCTTCGCGATCTCGTGCAGATCCTTCAGCGTCAACTCGCATTCGTCGAGCTGCCCGTCGGAAAAGGCCTTGTTGATCATCTTCTGGACCAGGCCCTGGATCCGGGCACCTGTCGGATCCACCAGCGTCTTGGACGCCGCCTCCACGATGTCCGCCAGCATCACCAGCCCGGCCTCCTTCGTCTGAGGCCTCGGGCCCGGATAGCGGAAGTCCTCTTCCTTCACCTGCTGCGCCTTCAGGCCCTTCTTCTCGGCCTGCTCCTTGGCCTTCTCGAAGAAGAAATGGATCAGGCTCGTCCCGTGGTGCTGCATGATGATGTCGGTGATCTCTTTCCCGAGCTTGTAGCGCCGCGCCAGGTCCACCCCGTCCTTGACGTGCGAGATGAGGATGAGGGCGCTCATGGACGGCGCCAGCCGTTCATGCCTGTTCTCGCAGCCCATCTGGTTCTCGATGAAATAGAGCGGCTTGCGGGCCTTGCCGATGTCGTGGTAATAAGCGGCGACCTTCGCCAGGAGCGGGTTCGCCCCGACCGCCGGCGCCGCCGCCTCGACCATGTTGCTCACGATCACGCTGTGATGATACGTGCCGGGCGCCTGCACCATCAGCTCCTTCAGGAGCGGCTGATCCAGGTTCGACAGCTCCAGGAGCTTGATGTCGGTCGTGTACCCGAAGGACATCTCGATCAGCGGCAGCAGCCCGGTCGTTACGACCCCGGCCAAAACCCCGCCTACGAAGGCCGCCGCAGCCGCAATAAGGGTCTCGACCGAGTAGAAGCTCCCGACGATGGCCTCGATGGCCCCTGCCATGAGCACATTGACCAGGCTCACCTTGAGACCGCTCCGGATCAAGACGCCGCGCTCCCGGCAGTGTGTGACGCCGTAGGCCCCAACGAGCGCGCTCACGAAGAAATAAATGAAAAACGCCGCCTGCCCCCCGACCGCCATCGATGCCAGCACGGCGGCCACCACGGAAAAACTCGCCGCCACCCGCATGCCCATGAAGACGGAGACCAGCATCGCGCCGCTCGCCACCGGGGCGGCGTAGAGCAGGGCCCGCGGGCTGAAGAAGTGGAACCCGCGCGCGACCTCCTGCGATACGATGTCGGCGGCCAGCAGCAGGAGAAACATCGTCAGGATGACCAGGGCGTTGAAAAGCAGGTCCCGCGTCTCGCTCGTCGGAATCCTCCGCCGTATCAGCCCTGTCATGTACATGCCCGACAGAAGCAGCATGAACAGCAGCGCGATCGCCGGGATCCTCCCCAGCCCGCCTTCCCGGCTCAGCCGCTTGTTCTGCTCCGCCAGCTTGCGGACGTGCTCCTCCGTCACCCGCTCCCCTTCGCGCACCAGCATCTCGCCCTTCTTCACGACATAGTAGAAGGGTTTGACGGCCTTGCGCGCCTCGTCGACCCGCAGCTCCGTCTCCCGTTTGTTGAAGGTGAGATTCGGTTTGACGACCGCGGCGGCCATATCGAGGCACAGGTTGACCAGGGCGCTTGGCAGCATCGCCTTGCGCAGTTCGTCCCGCCGCGACAGGATGGTCTGCCTTGCGCTCTCGAGGCTGTAAAAGGTTGTGAGGTCGTTGACCTCGGTCTCCTTCCCGGTCTGGATGTCGTGCAGGAGGATCCCCTTCTCGCTCTGGCTCATGAGCATCGACTTGTTGCTTACGACCCCCCTCTCGATCACCGGGCGGATGAGTTCCACCACCCACTTCTCGGCCTCTTCAGGAAACCCGGCCGCCGTCAAGGTCCTGAAAACCGCCTCGTCGACAGGGAGTTCGAGGAGTTCGAAAAACCCGTCGCGCAAGGCGGCCTCGTTCAGGGCTTCCGACTCCGGTTCTGCCGGCGGGGCCTTCTCCGCCTCCCCCGCAGCCGCTTCCTCTTCGGCCTTTTTCCGGGCCTCGGCCCCGGCCTTCACCGCCGCCACGTATTCCCGCCCGGCCCGAAACGCCTCATTCACCCGCTGGACCAGGTTCCCGCCGCTCCGGTCGAAATCGTAGACCGACAACACCGCCTTCTCGGCCTCCTGACGGTTCTTTGCGGTCAGGAGCTCGTTTTCGACCAGGAAGTCCCGCGAGGCCTTGACATCCCGCTCCGCCACGTCCCCGACCTTGTATTCCACCGTCCGGCTGAAGCCGCTCGGGTAGATCAGGAGCGCCACCACGCAGCTGAGTCCAATCAGGATCATCCAGCGCTGCGATTCGGGGTCCTTGAAAAACCGAGGCAGCCACCTCGCCCCCGAGGGCTTCTCGCGCCTCCTGGCCGGGGGTTTGCTGCGCTGTTTCACTGCCGCGTCTTTTCCGGTCCGCAAGTTCAGAATCTTCATGCCGCCTCCGGGCTAGGCCCATTGCCGGCCGGAGCCTTTCCGCTCTCGGTCCGTTCATAGGCGTCGATGATCTCCTGCACCAATGGGTGCCGGATCACATCTTCGCGCGAAAACTGAATGAAACAAATTCCGCTGATCCCCTCGAGGATCCTCCGGGCCTGCACCAGGCCCGAGATCTTCCCCTCGGGCAGGTCCGTCTGGGTGACATCCCCCGTGATCACGGCCTTCGAGCTGAACCCGAGCCGCGTCAGAAACATCTTCATCTGCTCGGGGGTCGCGTTCTGGGCCTCATCGAGGATCACAAACGAGTCGTTCAATGTCCTGCCCCGCATGAAGGCAAGCGGGGCCACCTCGATCACGCCCTGCTGCAGAAGCCGGGAAGCGCTCTCGAAATCCATCATGTCATGCAGGGCATCGTAAAGGGGCCGGAGATAGGGGTTGACCTTCTCCGCCAGGTCGCCCGGCAGAAACCCCAGACGCTCCCCCGCCTCCACCGCGGGACGGGCCAGCACCACCCGTTTGACCGATTTTTTCAGCAGGAAGGAGATCGCCATGGCCATGGCCAGGTAGGTCTTGCCGGTCCCTGCGGGGCCGATCCCGAAGACCATATCGTAGCGCCGGATCGCATCCATGTAGGCCTTCTGGTGGATCGTCTTCGGCGTGATGAGTTTCTTGCTCGATGGGATGTAGACCTCGTCACGGAAGATCTTCTTGATGTCCGCCTTCGGATCCGCCCGAAGGATCCGCACCGCATAGTCTACATCATTCGTATATACGGGGTAACGCACCTTGATCAGTTCGTAGAGCTGGCGCAGCGTCGTCTCGGCAAGCTCCACCTCCCAGTCCCCGCCCTCCAGCAGGACGCTGTTCCCCCGGACATGGGCCGCCACCCCGAGCTTCGTCTCCAGAAGCTGCAGGTTGCGGTTCTTCTCCCCGACCAGGCTCTGGAAGAATTCCTGTTCGGGAAAGACGATCTTCTTCCGCACCTCAGGCGCAGCGGAACTGCCGTTCGAGTCTTTGGCCAACCTCTTACGCCTCCATGCCCCGCAAGAGAACCCGATGGGAACCCTGTCTCGAACGAAACTCGTCCTTCCTGAAAGCCACGTGCACCCCTCGCTTTGTCTGCAAAATAAATTTATTATAATTATCATACCCCGAAAATCCACGCAAGGACTATACACAAGGCATCACCGCCCTCAAATCGGGCCGCCAATCCTCTTTTTGCCATTCTCGGCGTCAATGTCCACGTCTCGCTATGCGCCGCCTTCAGGCCGCATCCAAGGGAGCGCTTGCTTTGGACGGACAAAATCGGGCTGATCGGCGATTGGAAATCAGGAGCCTGCACGCCTCCAACTGTTCCTTTTGCAGGAATTTTTCTCAGATTTCCTGCAGGATTCCCCCCTAAATCATTTTTTTACTTGACAATAAGGGCTGTCCTTTTATACTCTGCATAACATCTTATCTAGAAAAATCGACTCAGCTATAGAAAAAGCCTAAGCCATCGCGAGGTGGGGACGGAAAGCCTAGGGTCTCTCCGAGACAGCCGGGTTGCCTTTAGTGAGTGTCGAGACAGGTGATGGGGTTGCTTCTTTGTATGGCCTGAACTCCGGGCTGTGCTGGTCTTCGATGGTATCCCATGCCATCCGGGCAAAGGAGTGATTGCTTACCTGATTCCTCCTCTACTCTTCCCTCCCCTATTCGCGGGAACATTCAGCCTCCACTGAGAATGAGCTCAAGATGCCTTCTCAGGGTGCTCCTCGGTTTTCTGAAGCGCTGGCTCGTATCCTTGCTCGAGACATACCTTACAGGAGTGGCCAAGGGCATGGCTGGCTTAAGGAATCAATCCTGCAGCGCTTTGATGAACACCTGCCAAGGAGGCGGATTCTGCGCGAAAGTTTTTGTCACTCATTACTGGAAGGAGGTGGATAACCCTAAAAAGCAGTGACACGGAAAATCGGTTTCATTTCCAAGGAGGAAGGCTTTTTCGGTTCGGGTTTAATTTTTGGAGCACCACATGACTTCCAAGGGGAGAGGAGGACAGCACATGTCGAGATTATGGAGTTTCTTGAAGGATGAAGAGGGCGTAACGGCTATCGAGTACGGCTTGATCGCGGCGTTGGTGGCAGTTGTTATAATTGGTGCTTTAACGACTTTAGGTGGAGGTCTAACTGATATTTTCGAGGAAGTTTCTAGCAAGCTTACGACTGAAGCACCAACCGGTTAGAGTGTTTCGTAAAGGTGCAAACCCTTAAAAATTTGCAACCGCCATCGGAAATTCTTTTAGATTAGTCGAAGGCGGTTGCAATTATGTGTATTTAATCTTTATATTCGCATGATCTTAGCTAATATATTGTTGCCTAAAAAGTAATATATACCTTTTAAATTTAAATTAACTTGTCGCAGTTACTTCTTTTTGCATTGTAATTCACCAAATGCTTTTTCCTGATAACATTTATAACATATCTTATTTATATCTCGCTGCAATTTTACTGTTGGTTGCCTTTAGGGACTTCCGCGTTCAAAAAATACCCAATCTTATTACGTATGGCACTATGGCTGCCGCAATGATTTTTCATTCCATCCTTAACGGGATTGACGGCTTACTTTTCAGCGTCGGTGGATTGGCTGCCGGAATTGGTTTGTTTCTCTTGCCCTACCTACTGGGTGTCATGGGAGCGGGTGACACCAAACTGCTGGGTGCGATCGGAGCGGTACTCGGCGCAAAGAGTGTCGTCCTGGTAGCCCTGTTTACAGCTGTTTGCGGTGGGATTTATGCCGCTATTCTTCTGGTGGTGAAACGAGACTATGCCCGGAAAGCCCTCCCAAGCTATGCAACGACGCTCAAAACCTTTTTTTACACCCGGCAGTTCAGCTCAGCTCAATCCCCGAGCAGCGAACCGAAACCCAAGCTGTTTTACGGGATTGCAATCGCAGCGGGGACTTTTATCTTTATGCTGTTTGAAATTACCGGTTATCGTCCTATCTCGTGGTGAAAATCCTCCGTCTTTTTTTGGCCGTCCGGACGGACAGCCTGCTTCCCCTGACTTTAAATATCTAACAGTCCATTGAGAGGTCGTCCGAGATGGGAAGGTGGAAAGCGGTCATCCCTTTTTTGCTGGCGCTGATCATTGCAGGGGTGGTGAGTCTCTATCTTTATCGCTGGCTGCGCGTTCAGGGGACGTCAACACAGGTGACTGTGGTCCAACCGACCGAGGCGGTTCCGGTTGTGGCAGCCTTGGGTGATATCCCCTGGGGGACCAGACTCAAGCCCGAGATGCTGAAGACGGTCAAATATCTGAAAGAAAGCCTGCCAAAAGGGCATTTTTCCGATCCTCAACTCCTCGAAGGCCGGGTGACCATCACCCCGTTCAAGGAGCAGGAACCTGTGACGGAATCGCGCCTCGCCCCCATCGATGTCAAGACCGGGGGAGTAGCGGCGGTTGTAACGCCCGGAAAACGGGCCGTCGCCGTCCGCGGGGATAAGGTCATGGGGCTGGCCGGCTTCATCATCCCGGGCAGCCGCGTCGATGTTCTCGCTACGTTAGAGGACCCCGAAAGGGACCGGGATAAGGACGTTACCAAGGTCGTGCTTCAAAACATTCCAGTCCTTGCCACGGGTTCTACAATGGTCGAAGACGCCGAAGGGAAACCCAACCCCGTGGACGTTTACACCCTGGAGGTAACGCCGGAAGAGGGTGAAAAATTGAGCCTCGCCGCCACACAGGGCGTGCTCCAATTCGCCTTGAAAAATCTGATGGACCAGGATATTGTCCTCACCCAAGGCGCCGACATCTCGGAAACCCTTGCCTCCTACACGGCCCCTCAGGCCGAAACCGAGATGGAGCGGAAACCCGCCGTCACCTTCCAGCGGTTGCCGCGGCAGCACACGATAGAGGTCATACGGAACGGGCAGGTGTCCACGTTAAGTATCCCCTACACTGGCAATTGAGGAAAATCGATGACGGCTCGTTTTCGCGTTCGACCACGATTGGCTGTTCTTGTTCTTATAGGGGTGCTGCTCCCCTTCCTGACTGTTCTGCTGACAATCGTTGGAAACGCGAGAGCGCAGGATTCTCTTTCCCAGGCTGAAAAACTGACCCTCGTTTCCGGCCGTTCAATGATCTTCGAGACGCCCAGGCCTGTTACGCGGATTTCGGAGCCCGACCCGGCCGTCCTTCAATACGTGATCGTTTCGCCGCGTCAGATCTATCTGACCGGAAAATCCGCCGGGATCACGAACCTGATCATTTGGCATGACGATGACCACTTTACGGTGCGCGATATCGAAGTCGTCTACGACGTGTCGCGCCTGAAAGAGAAACTGTACGAGGTCTTTCCGGAAGAAAAAGATATCCAGGTCATCGCCACGAGCGATTCCATCACCCTTTTGGGAAGGATTTCGAGCGCCGCGAAGCTCTCCCACGCATTGTCCCTCGCCGAGGCCTTCACGCCGAGAACCGGTGACGACACCAAGGGGAAGATCATCAACCTGGTGCAAGTGGGCGGAATCCACCAGGTCATGCTGGAGGTCCGGGTAGCCGAGATGAAGCGCACGATCGCCAACCGGCTGGGGATCAACATCGCAGCGGTCACCAGGGGCGGCAATTTCGGGATCACCACGCTCGGAGGGCTTAGCCAGGTAGTCAAGGGGTCTGATGCGGTCCTCGGGGCGGGCCCACTGGGGCTGGCCTACAGTTCCGCTGTGGACGCCCTCTTCCGCTTCACGACCGGCAATGTCACCTGGACCGGCTTCATCGACGCGCTCAACCAGGATGGCCTGGTAAAGATCCTCGCCAAGCCCACCCTGATCACCCAGAGCGGGCAGACCGCCTCTTTTCTGGCTGGAGGGGAATACCCCATCCCCATTTCAGGCGGGTTCGGGGAAACCACCATCGAGTTCAAGGAATTCGGTGTGAGACTCGTCTTCACCCCCACGGTTTTGAACGAGGACAAGATCAGCATCCAGGTCGAACCGGAGGTTTCCGAACTCGACTTCAGCTTCGCCCTGCGCCTGGAAGGCTACGTCATCCCGGGTCTGAGCACTCGCAAGGCCGCCACCGTCATTGAACTGGGCGACGGCCAGAGCTTCGCCATTGCCGGGCTTCTGCAGGAAACCATCAAGGAAGACGTTCAGAAGTACCCGTTTCTGGGCAGCATCCCGATTCTCGGTGCACTGTTCAGAAGCAGCTCTTTTCAGAAGAGCGAGACGGAGCTCGTGATCATCGCAACGCCTCACCTCGTCAAGCCCCTCAAGCCGAAGGATGTGGTTTTGCCGGGGGAGCATTTCACAGAGCCGAGTTACAAGGAATTCTTCCTGGAAGGCTTGATCGAGGGGCGCGGAGACAAGCGCATGCCGAAGATTCACGGCGAAGTGGAGGGGCCATTTGGCTACAGCTTACCGGAAACCAAGTAGTTTCCATCCGGAAATGATTTCGCGGTAGAACCCAGTTTCCGCCCGGAATTGAAGCTCGAACAAGAAGCGGTTTCCGTGAGACGCTCAATTGGATCGTAACATCGCCAACCACCTCGCAAGGGGGAGCAACGTGGTGACCAGACATGTGATATGGCTGCAATTGGCGGCGTTTCTTTTCAGCCTGCAGATGGGCTGCGCCTGCAAGGAGATCTTCGTCAAAAAGGAAATGCCGCTCGATGTCCGTTGGGGACAGTCCTTTGAAACCGTCAGGGACAGCCAGATCATCCATCCCGTAGAATCGGAAGAGCGTGCTCGAGCGGTCGAAGCGATCGATGGCCAGACGGCCGGCAGCATCATGAACAAATATCACAAGAGTTTTGAGAAGGCGGCGCCCAGGCCGATTTACAGCGTCAGTTTCGGGTCCTCCGGCATGTAGACCCGCATAGGGCATGCGGGGCATTGGAGCGTATTTTGGACAGGACTGCGCACGGGGAACAGGCTATTATGAAACGATCATCCCCTATTCGCTTTTCGGCAGGCGTGAAGGATGTGCGTGGCGTGGCCGCGATAGAATTCGCGATCATCCTGCCTCTCCTGCTCGTCATCCTGATCGGAATCATCGAGTTCAGCATCCTCCTCTACGACAAGGCGATGATCACCAACGCCAGTCGTGAAGGCGCCCGGGCGGGAAGTCTCTACCGGGAGGAAGACCCGACTCAGGATTACATAGAGGGAATCGTGGACCATTACATCTCGAACAACCTCATCTCCCTTGGCTGCACCGGCAGCACCGCCACCGTAGACGTCGATCCCTCCGTGGACCTGAACGGACACAAGCATATCCAGGTCACCGTCCAATACCCCTACACCTTTCTAATTTTGCCGGATTTCCTCGCAGCCTTTTTCTCCGGGACCATGGACGGGTCGATCACGCTCAGAGCCACGAGTCTCATGCGCAAAGAGAACCAGGACAGCGTTTCGAGCTGATGACTCCAAGAAGCAGAGGAGCGATGAGATGTTTTTGCCCGCCATGCTAAGGGATCAGAAGGGCGCGGTCGCCATCCTGACCGCTTTCTCCATCGTCATTCTCATCGGGTTCGCCGCCCTGGCCATCGACATCGCCAATCTGCTGGCTGCCAGGAACGAGCTTCAGAATGCCGCCGATGCCGCAGCCCTGGCCGGCGCGCAGGTCCTTTACCTCGAGGACGGCTCGGCCGTCAATCCCGAGGCCAACGAGGCCGCCTATGAAACGGCGATCGCCCATCTCAGCCAGGGACTTGCAATCGAGACCGGAGAGGATTATGCTTCCAACACCGGCGACATCCAGCGAGGACACTGGAACTGGATCAGCCACGCCTTTGTAGAGAACGCCTCCACCTTGCCGACCGAGCTCTGGGATGTCAGCGATGAGCAGTTGGCCGAAAACACGGACTTCATCAATGCGGTTCGAGTGGCTGTGAGGCGGCAAGGCACCCCTGTGACAGCCTTTTTCGCGCGGATCTTCGGCTATGAAGGGTTCGCGCTGGAGGCAAGTGCGGTTGCATGGATCGGGTTCGCCGGCTCCATAGAGGCTTATGACGTGGATCTGCCCCTCACCCTGTGCGCACAGGCCATCACCCAGGATCAAAGCGTCCATGGAAAGTACACCTGCGATTACGGACGCACCACCAACAGCGGCAGCAACGCGGACACCTTCAATACCGCGGCATGGGCGAACCTGGATCAGGACGGAGGGGCCAATACGAACGATATCCTCCCCTTTATCGACCGCCCTGTTTGTGAAGGAGGAAACACGGATCCGATCTTCTTCAACCTGGGGCTTTCAGCCACCGGCGGGGCCTTGCAGCCATTGTATGACGACCTGGTTTACTGCTGGGAAAAGATCACGGACAAAACCACCCCCTGGAAGGTGACGCTGCCCGTCATCGACTGCGGAGACAGCCGCAATCCAAGCGGGAGATTGGATTTGGCGGGGGTGCTGACGCTTTATATCGTTTGGGCGAAAGACAACGCCTCCGTATCCAAATACAACGATATCCCTGTGGAGATGGAAGGCGTCCCTGAAATGGGTATTTCGGACTGGAGCCAGTCGGCGGATTGCCTCGTGGACGCAGACGGGAACTCGATCGATCTCGGCACCGCCGAAGGAAGAGAGGCGTGTTGGATCTCCTTCGCCAAACATTTTCGCCTGAATTCAGTTTACAGCAACAATACGCCGGCTGATTTCATGAAGAACACCATATACTTCATCCCTGATTGCAGCCCGCATAAGCCGATTGGAAACTCATCCATGAACAATTTCGGCATTCTGGCGAAACATCCGGTTCTGGTGCAGTAGCAGATTGCTTTTATTGATAGATCAAACAGATTTCACAGATTATATATATTGCAGGCATAGGAGCTTTGATGCCCAAAGACACCATCTTGGTCAGTTTGTCAACCGATAACACAAACACGGAAACCTTCAAAGAGATAATCAGATTTACAGAGGGATTCGACATTCTGAATCCCACGGACAAACGGCAGCCCGATCTCTTGATCCTGGAACTGGGAGATAAGGTCGAAGCGCAGTTCGCATTGATCGAATCGCTCCTCGAGAAGAAGGCTGTAGGGGAGATTTTTCTCACTTCCGACAAAGTCGATCCCGGCCTGCTGAGACGCGCCATGCGGCTCGGGGTGAAGGAATTCTTCCCCCAACCCATTCCAGTCGAGGAGGTAAAGCACGCGCTCGAAGGGTTCAGGCTGAGGCATACGCCTTCGACCTCCGGCGTGGACGATGAGCAAAGCTGCAAGATCCTTCACGTAACCGGGAGCAAAGGCGGGGTGGGGACCACGACAGCAGCCGTCAACCTGGCCGTCAACCTGGCAAAAAGAAAATCACGCCCGAGCGTGGTTCTGGTCGACATGAACTTCGTTTCCGGAGAGATACCGGTTTTTTTGGATATTCATCCAAAATATCACTGGGGAAAAATCTCACGGAATATAGACCGGCTCGACAATACGTTTCTTGCCAGCGTCATGACCAAGCATTCATCGGGTCTCGATGTTCTCGCTTCGCCCCATTCGTTAAGCGGTAATGAGAGGGCGACACCTGAGATCGCTCGACATATCCTCATGCTGCTCAAGGAAATTTACAGATTTATCGTCGTCGATACCGGTCACTCCACGGATGAGACCTCTCTCGCTATCCTCGAGATGGCGGACCATTTACTGCTCCTTTGCATTCTGAGCCTGCCGTGCCTTGCCAACACAAGGAAATTGCTACAATCTTACAAGGAACTCGGGTATCCGAAGGAGCATATCAACGTTATCGCAAACCGATGCCTGAAGAAATCGGACATCGCTTTGAAGGATGCGGAGGAGGCTATCGGCCAAGATTTTTTCTTCGTTCTTCCAAATGACTATTACACAACGATGACCGCCATCAACCTGGGGAAACCTTTGATCGATCTCGCCCCTAAAGCAGAGATATCGAACGCCTTGAAGCGCTTGACGGATAGCCTTATCCCTCCGGACAAGCAGAAAGCCTCAAAGGGTAGACAGTTTCTGAGATTTCTCAAGCGTTAAGGAGTCTCCATCCGGAAATGATTTTCCGGTAGAACTCAATTTCCAATCCGGAAATGAGGATTTTTCTTTACACGCTGCGCGTGCTCAGTCCCACCCCTGCGGGGCGGGTCCCGGTTTGGCCAATATCAAGGAAATCAAGCGTTTGTGCGGAGGCGACCTGCAGGTCGCCGCACAAGCAAACGTGCAGATTGACGCCGAGATTGGGCAAAAAGACCATTTCCGGATGGAAACTGTTATGAAACGGGCTCTTGTCAAATGAAAAGTTCTGAAAAAAGCTCCTGTTAAATCGACGCCGCTTTACAGGGCCTTGGCGAGAATGGGCCCTGCGTGGAGCTCGTCGGAGCCAAGGCCCTGTAAAGCGGCGTTCCTTTTCATCTTTATCCTGTCATAACTCCTCCATCGGAGTTGTGTTTCTGCAAGAGGCCCTGAGGTTTCTTCGACGGTGAATCAATCTGCTATTCGTGGGTTGGGTACCAACACTATTCGGTATCCGTCCGGAGGTACTCGATCTAGTGAACGTGAATCAAGCAGGGCTTGTCACATAGTTTCCTCGAGTATCTCCTGGCGTACCTCAGGCAGCCCCTTGCAGAAACAGTGGAATTTGGCTGTTTTCGTTCTCAAACAACTTTCATTCCGCATCAATTTTATGCGGCTTTGGCTACCGGTTCGGACTGCATGACAGCCCAAATAAATCCCGCAAACTCCCTCGCTATGGCCGTAATGGCTACGTGGCGTGTTTTACCTCTCGCTGTTAANGCCCAAAATCGTTTATTCAAACGTTTTAAACATTTTATCGCTGTGTTGGCAGTAGCAGCATCGACATGCTCTANATCAGCTTTCATCTTTAGNNTTATATGCGGAGAACGNACGTAGTGTTGGACCGCCTCCACCAATTGAGTACGGCATCGACGGTTGCCAGTTTTCGTAATGGCACCGGANATTTGTTTGTCACCGGACGAATTCTCCGATGGAGTCAGTCCCAGAAAAGCCATCAACGCACCTGCNGAGNCAAATCTNCGAAAATCCGTAATCTCTGCAATCAACAGCATCGCCGCCAATGTTCCGATCCCTTTGAANGCCCGCAGTTTTTTTACGCTTGGAGCATAGATTTCNGATCTGGCCATCTCCTCAATATCNTGNTCCAAATGGGCNATTCGCGTNTCCAAGTAATACAAATGCTCTATATGNTCCATCAAAACCTTTTGCATGATTGCATCGGGNAATTGCAACTCAGCAAGCCACTTGCGGTGAGCAAAAGTCCANTTACTGCGTCCCCAACGTATGCCTTGGCTCAGAAGAAGAGAGTTGATTTGATACTTGGCAATTTTGGCGGAGTCCTTGAGCGATATCCGGCAGCGGATCAAACTCCGTACCGCTTCTTCTTTTTCGGTTGGTGGATGAACAACGCTCAGAAGCCCCGCTGCGTAGTTCTGCCCCAGGTCTCGCGCATCCCGGAAGTCGTTCTTTCGTCGGTTCCCTGCCTTACGAGGAATCAACGCTGGTGCGATCACTTCGCACGCATAACCCCAGTTCTTCATTTTTCGCTGAAACGCATAGCCGCTACAGGAGGCTTCATAGCAAGCCCGGATTTCAAACTCGGCAGACAGTTTCTTGAAATACTTCACGATTACCTTATCATCGTTCGCCAAGCGGATCATCTGGTGAATCCTCTTCTCACCCTCGACCACTACGGCGATCGAAAGAGAATTCATGTGGTAATCTACACCGACATACGCTACTTTTTTCATGGGCTGGTCCTCCGTTTTGGATTTCTTGGCTGGGGTGTATTTTACACCCCGGACCAGCCCGTTTCATATGATCTAAGGAGTGAACACCTGATATGCGATTCAATGCCCGACCCGCCACCCAACAACCCTCGAATCCCAAACAGCTGCCGGATGAGTATTTCAACTTCCGGTCGAAGGTCCATGATCGCCTTTTGGACACCCTTGATTTCTCGGTGTTCGACCGCCTGGACCCTGAAACGCTCCGATCCAGGATCCGAAGTCTGCTCGAGAAGATCCTGAAGGAAAACTCCGAGCTTCCCCTCAATCTGACGGAAAGGGAAAAGGTCCTGTCCGAGCTCGAAGACGAGGTTTTGGGGCTGGGTCCGCTCGAACCCATGCTGAAGGACCCGACCGTCTCGGATATCCTGGTCAATGCCTACAACCAGGTCTACGTCGAGCGCTTCGGCAAACTCGAGCCCACCAACGCCCGCTTCAAAGACAATCAGCACCTGATGCGCATCATCGACAAGATCGTCTCCGCCGTCGGGCGGCGGGTGGACGAATCCAACCCCATGGTGGACGCGCGGCTCGCCGACGGCTCGCGGGTAAACGTCATCATCCCGCCCTTGGCCCTGGAGGGCCCCATACTCTCCATCAGGCGGTTCTCTGTCACGCCCCTGGAGATAGAGGATCTGATCCGCTTCAAGACCGTGCCGGAGACGATCTCGGACCTTCTGAGGGGCCTCGTGCAGACCCGGCACAACATATTGATCGCCGGCGGAACCGGCAGCGGAAAAACGACCTTTCTGAACATCCTCTCCCGCTTCATCCCTGAAGGGGAGCGCATCATCACCATCGAGGATGCAGCGGAACTGCAGCTGAAACAGGTCCACGTCGTCCGACTCGAAACCCGGCCCCCGAACATCGAAGGCAAAGGCGAGGTCACCCAGAGGGATCTCGTCAGAAACTGCCTCCGGATGAGGCCCGACCGGATCGTGCTCGGTGAGGTTCGCGGCGGGGAGGCCCTCGATATGCTGCAGGCGATGAACACGGGGCATGACGGTTCCATTACCACCATTCATGCGAACTCGGCCCGGGACGCCCTTCTGCGCCTCGAAACCATGGTCTCCATGGCCAATTTCGATATCCCGAGCCAATCGATCAAGAAATACATCAGCAGTGCCATCGACATCATCGTGCACATCGCCCGGCTTTCGGACGGGACGAGAAAGATGATGAGCCTGATCGAGCTCTCCGGCATGGAAGGAAGCGTCATCACGACGCAGGAGATCGTCACCTTCAGGCAGACCGGCATCGGAGAGAACGGCAGGGTGAAAGGCCGGTTCCAGTTCAGCGGCATCAGGCCGCATTTCATGGAAAAGTTCACCGTGGCAGGGGTCAAAGTGCCTCCGAACCTCTTCGATCCCTCCAACATTCTGGATGTCTGAGGGGATAAGCGCGCCCATGAAGCTCCTGGCTGTCGGCATTCTCATCTTCCTCGTGACGGTGGTCGTTCTCGAGCTCCTCTTGTATGCGCTCAGGACACTCAGAAACCCCTATGCCGTCAAGACCAAAAAAAGAGTCAAGGCCCTTTCGACCTACGAGCAAAGAAGGGAAACCGTCGACATCGAGCGCAACAGGGCGCTGAGCAGCGTCCCCCTGCTGGAGAAGATACTCGCCTTCATGCCCGGCATCCGGAAACTCGACCGGATGATCGTTCAGGCAAGGGCCTCCTACCCCCCTGGTTTTTTCGTTCTGCTGTCCCTGCTGCTTTTCATGACGACCTTCCTGTTCGGAAAATTGCTTTTCACCCATCCGGCCGCGCGCTTGCTGACCGCCTTGCTTGCGGCCACCGCACCTTTTTACTATTTGAAGTTCAGGCACAAGCAGCAGATGGCCAAGTTCGAACGCCAGCTGCCGGATGCCCTGGACCTCATTGCCCGCTCGCTCAGGGCCGGACACGCGTTGACCGGCGGCATGAAGATCGTGGCCGACGAATTCAATGATCCTCTGGGGCCCGAATTCGATCAGACCCTCGATGAGATCAATTTCGGGCCGAGCGTGACACAGGCACTGAAGAATCTGGCCGCGCGGGTGGACAACCCCGACCTGTCCCTTTTCGTGACCGTTGTGATCCTCCAGCGCGAGACCGGCGGGAATCTGGCGGAGGTCATGGAGAACCTTGCAGACATCATCCGGCAGAGATTCAAATTCCGCGGCAAGGTGCGCGCCATCTCGGCCGAAGGGAAGACCACGGCCATGGTGCTGGTCGCCATTCCCTGCCTGGTGGCCGTCGCGCTGTTTTTCATCAACCCCGACTATATCGACATTCTTCTGACCGAGCCTTTGGGCAAGCTCTTTCTCGGCATCGCGGTTTTGATGATGTTCCTGGGCATCCTTGTCATCCGCCGAATGATCAGGATCGAGGTGTAGCCGGTGGAAATCCTCGGACAGATTTCACGTTTGTTCCAGCCACCGATCATGCTTGCGCTCTTCGCCTTTCTGGTGACTATCGTCCTGCTCAGCCTTTCGTATCACTCCGCGCGGAATCGGCAGCGGAGGCAGAGGCTGATTCGGAAGATCAGAGAACTGGAAACAACCCCCGAGCCCGTCCCGGATGCCCCGCCCGAAAAGCGGGATTCCAGAGAAAACCCCTTTTTCACTTTCTTGAAGGCCCTCGGAAGCAAGGCCGCATCGGATAAATCCGTGGATGCCTCCGCCTCCAGGATCATGTTCGCCCGCGCAGGCCTTTACGGTGAACACGTGCTGGCCTCATTCTGGGGGGCGAAAACCCTGCTCGGCATCGGCGCGCCCCTCCTCTTCCTTTTGGCGCGCCTGCTCCTCTTCAAAATGATGAGCCCTATGGCCACCCTCTATATCGGCCTTGCGCTCGCCTTCGCGGGGTTTTACCTTCCCAACCTCTGGGTCCAGAACCGTTTCTCCAAGCGGAGAACCACCATCTTCAAAGGGCTCCCGGACGCCATCGATCTGCTGGTCATCTGTGTGGAGGCCGGCATGGGACTGAACGCCGCGATCGGCCACGTGGCCCAGGAACTCAAGCTGGCCCATCCCGAACTGAGCAAAGAACTGACTCTCGTCACGCTCGAGATGCGGGCGGGAAAATCCCGCAAAGAAGCCCTTAAATCCCTCGCCGTGAGAACTGCCCTCGACGATGTCGAAAGCCTCGTTACGGTTCTGAACCAGACTGAACAGTTCGGCACCAGCGTCAGCCGGAGCCTGCGCGTCTTTTCCGATTCGTTTCGCAGCAAACGCTTTCAGAAGGCCGAGGAGATCGCCGGCAAGCTTTCGGTAAAGCTGACGATTCCCTGCATCCTGTTCATCTTTCCGGCGCTTTTCGTGGTTCTGGCCGCCCCGGCCATGATCCGTGTCTTTGAAATATTTCTGAACCGATGAGGCGATGACGCAAGAAACCCCCAGGACATCCCCTGTGCAGACTCGATCCCGCCGCTTCCGGGTGGTCTGTTCCGTGTGGCTCGCTCTCGCGGCGGCCGTCATCCTGGCCGGTTGTGGCGCGCGGAAGCAGGATTTCCGGTCGGAGCTCATGGCGCGCAGCCAGGCTGCAGCCGCTGCCACCGACCGCTCCGAACCGGTCCTGCCGGACCTCACCCCGGCGGATTATGAACGTTTGGGCGACGCCCATATCGCGCAAGGGGATTTCTATCTGGCCTTCCTTCAATATGAAAAGGCCCTTGCCTCCGATGGATCGAACCCGCGGCTGCTTTACAAGAAGGGCCTCGCTTTTCTCCTGGCGGGAAACGACGAGGAGGCCCTGAAGGAGTTTCAAAAGGTCCTCCGATTCGACCCCGACCATGCCCCGGCCCAAGAGGGGATGGGGCAGGCCCTGTACCGTACGGGAAAATACGCCGAGGCCGAAGGGCATCTGGAAAAGGCCGTCGAACTCGACCCCAAGCGCTGGAAGGCATACGCTTACTTGGGGCTCCTTCGCGACCGGCAGAAACGGTTTCCCGAGGCGGTCGCCTTCTACGAGAAGGCCATTGGCCTGCAACCCGGCGAAGGATCCACCTACAACAACCTGGGGGTGTCCTACCTGCGGATGGGGCTCCTCGACAAGGCCGTCCTTTGCTTTTATGCGGCGATAGAAAACGGGTATGCCCATGACCGGGTTTACAACAACCTCGGCGTGGCATTGGCAAGGGCGGGAAACGAGGAGGAGGCCCTCCAGGCCTTCAAAAAGGCCGGTGGCGAAGCCCAGGCCTGGAATAATCTCGGCTGCGTCCACCTTGAAAAGGGTGATTATGAAAAGGCCATGCATGCCTTCGAACAAGCCATCGAGACAAGCCCAACATTCTATGTCACGGCGAGCGAAAATCTTGCCAAGGCGCGCGCCGGCCTGAACCTAAGGCAAACGAATGATTATGAATCTCGTTCAAATATCGAGAAATGACTTTTCCCTTCAAAATGTTTAGAGTTCATCTCGAAAATCCCACCCCCTTTCATCGATTTATCTGCACCAAACTGAAAAACCCATTAACAAGAATCTTGAACATATCGACCGGTGTAGGACAGAATACCGCTTTTTTTCGCAGAAAGGCGCATCAACGGGGTTTTTCACTTTACATAATCCGCAGTTTTCTCTAGTATAGCTTCGCTCTTGTCTTCATGTTCAAATCTCATACTTACAAACGAAACCATCCGGAGGTCCTTTTGGGAGGCAAAGACACCCCGTTGTCCCCCCAGGCAGAGTCAACCTCTGCCCGCACGGAAACGGATATCAGCCAGGCTCCCTCTTATGAGGGCAGGCCGTCGTCTGGGCGCCCCCGCCCTTCCTCCTTCTTCAAGGGCCTTCTGCCCGCCAAAAAGCGGCTCTTCGTCGGCGTCGAGATGACGCACACCCACCTCCGGCTCTTTAAGCTCCGAAAGCTCAAGAGCGGCATCCCAGGCTCGTGGGAGGTCCTCGACTATCTCGAGACAGCGCTCGAAACCGGGGCGAAAGACCCGACAGGCGCCGCCGCCCAGCGCCGGCTGCGGGAGACTTTGAACGCCTTCTGCGGCAGCGAGCGGCGGGTGTCCATTTGGGCCCTTCTTGAACCCAGCACCTGCGACATCCGCCGTCTGCAGGTGCCGCGTCTGACCCGCAGACGCCTGACCCAGGCCGTTTATTGGGGCCTGCGGAAGGTCGTGAGCTTCGATGACCGCGAGACCCTTTTCGATTACGAGATCCTCGGCCAAACAGCGGAAGGAGGCATTCCGAAGACCGAGGTCCTCGCCTACACGCTGCCCCGGAGCGAAGTCAACAGCCTCAAGGCCCGCTTTTCGCGGGCCGGGTTCCCTCTGGACGGGGTGACCCTGCCTCCCTTCGCCCTCCAGAACATGATCCAGATCATGCCGGCCGAAGAGGCCGGCGGTCTCCTCGGCCTGCTGCATGTCGGGGAGGCAGGCTCCTGCATCAGCATCTTTTCCAGCCAACGACTGGTCTTCACCCGCTCGGTCCGGACCGGCATGCAAAGCTTCTTCGAAGCCTTGATGGCAAGCGGCATCCAGGAGGGGACTGCGGCCCCGCGCCTCTCCCTCGAGCGGGACAAGGACAGCCTCACCCTGGGAGAGGAGGCCTTGGAGTTCGGCAGGACTCACGGCCGGAGAATGCTTTCCCTGCTGACCCCATCCCCCTATGCTCATGAATCAGGGCCCGCGGAGGCACCCTTCGCGGCGGGGGACATCCTGAGGATTGTCACCCCTCCTATCGAGCGCCTGGTGCGCCAGGCCGAACTGAGCTTCAGCCATTTTGCGCAGAGCACCGGCACCCACCGGGTGGAAAAGGTTTTTACCGTCGGAGAGATTACCCATTACGAACCCCTCCTGAGAACCATTCAGGAGCACCTTGGAATCCCGGTCGAGCCTATCGACCCGGAACGCCTCCAAGGCGCGCTGACATGGCGCACGCCCCCCCCAGCCGACCCCGGGGCATTCGGTCGTTCGAGCTCCGTTCTCGCTGCCGCCATGCCGACCCAGAAAACCCCGAATCTCTTCGAAACGCATCTCGACAGAGAAAAAACCGCCCGGATCAGCCTACTTAACCGGGCCATTTTCGCCGTCTTTCTGGCTGCCGTCGCCTTGGGGCTTGGCCTCCTGTTCTGGCAGGAGCATGTGATCGAACAGCGGCACTCAGAGATCGCCCGCCTCGAGGCCGAGCTGAACCGCCGCACTCCGAGGGTGAACCGGGCCATCCTGCTCGATCTGGCGCAAAAGGTCCAGGCAGAGCGCAAACAACTCCTCGATTTTTCGGAACGCTATGCCCTCCTATCCATCCTGAACGAACTCGCAGCCAAGACCCCCGGGCACATCCAACTGGTCCGGTTCGCCTACTCGGACGAGACCCCCCCGGACCAGGCCGCGCCCCCCGATGCCAAGAAGGGTCCGGCCCAGGATCCTTCTCCGGTGGTCAAGATCGCCGTCATCGAGGGCATCCTGTCCGGGGAGGAACGTAGCCTCGATATCCGTCTGAGCGCCTACCTGGCGGCGCTGGAAACATCGCCCCTCTTCGGAAACCCTGTTGTCGAAAAACAGACCCGCCGTTTCGTGGACAGCGGGGCGGAGCAAACCCATTTTGTGCTGCGGATGACCGTCTATGGACCGAAAAGCCTTTGACCTAATACCCGGACAGAGCATCCGCTATCTCATCCTGTGCGGTGCGGGGGTGGCCCTGCTGTTTCTCCTGGCCGTCTACCCTTCTCATGAGGCGTTGCGCAAAGCGGAAGCGCACATTGCCGGACTGGAAGCGGAAATCGCCGAACAAGACACGCTCGGCCCCCTCTTTCAAAACCTGCTGAAGGAACTGCGGGAAATCGGCGACCCGCCTTTCCCTCTCCCGGAACCTTCTCCGCTCGCATTGGAGGAGTTGGAGGGCCTCATGGTGCAGATCGATGCCATCGCCCGCGGACACGGAATGGAGATGCAGACCATCCGCCCCGAACCGGGCAGCCCCGGCACAGGTGAGCGGATGCCTCTGAGCCTTAGGTTCCTGGGCGGCTGGTCGAATCTGCGGGATTTTCTGATCCAGATTTATGCCCTGGGCTGCGTCGAAAAGATCGAACAGCTGCAAATTCTTTCGGCCGGCAAGGAGAAGCTCTTCAACCTGACCCTGGTCATCCTGACGAAGACCCAGAAAGTGGAGGGGTGATTCAATTGGCCAAACGGGAGATAACCCTCGTGATCATCATGGCGCTCGTGCTTGCCTACGGTGCCTATGAGATTTTTTTCTCCGGCGGCAAGGCAGCCTCACCGAGGGGTGCGCCCCCCGCTGAGGCGAACGTCGACCTGAACGCGTTCGTCACAGATATGGCCAAAAACCTTCGCAAGAGCCCCGAACAGGAAAAGGTCCAACAGATCGCCAAGACCGCCACCCTCGAATGGGCCCCGGACCCATTCTGGGACCAGGACTATGCCCTGCAGACCTTCCTCCACAAGGAGGAAGCAGCGGGTTCGGAGAGTGCGGAGGACTTGGGGCTCATGTATTCGGGCTTTGTGGAACTCGGGGACACGCGCCTGGCGATCATCGATGACTTCGAATACCAGAAGGGTGAGTGGATCGATCCGGGTGACTACAGGCTCGAGGAAATCCATCGAACCAGCGTCGTTCTGGTTCGGAAGACAGACGGCCAGCGCTTCGTGCTTCAGCTGGAAGAGTAACAACAGCCCGGCGTTCCGGCCACCTTCGAGGTTCGTTCCCGGCATCGATCAGGAGAGGATGAAACACATGTCGAACCTACGCGAATCGTTGCGGTTGATCCGCCCCTGGGCCCGCCTCACCGCTGGATTGATCCTGATTCTGTTTGCCGCCGGATGCGGCGAGAAGGCGGTGACCCCGCCCTCCCCGCTCGACTCTGAATACCGAAAGTGGAAGGAGATGGCCGAGACGAATCAGGCCCGCTCCCAGGCCCTGCCCGCCCCCGCGGCATCCAAGCCGGACACCCTTCCCCCGATTCAGCCGCAGCCCAAAGCCCGAATCTGCCAAAAGCCGTTTCCGACCCAGAAGGTCAGCCTCCGGATGCACAACGCCTCCGTGCCGGCCGTGCTGCGAGCCCTCGCCCGCGCCGCCGGGCAAAACATCATGCTGAGTGAAAGCGTCAAGGGTGAAATCAGCATCAATGTCGAGAACACCCCCTGGAGCCAGGTCTTCACCGGGATCCTTGCCACGCATGGGTTGGGCTGGAAGTGGGAAAACGACATCATCCGCGTCGTATCGGCCCAGGACAAGGAAAACGAGCTCCGGCAGCTCGAGACGGACCTCAAGATGCAGGCCGCCCGCCGGGATCTCCAGACCCTCGAGCCGATGGTGACCCGCATCGTGCCGCTCCGCTATTACAGCTTCACCCGCCGCAAGATCACCGACCAGGACACGAGCGGCGACTCCAAAAAACGCACCATCGAGGAGGAGCGGGAGCCGGACATCGACAAGACCTTCAAAGAAAACCTCGAGGCCCTCCTGAGCAGGAATCAGGAGGGAGAACCCATCGGGAACATCCTCTTCGACGAGCAGACCAACTCCGTGCTGGTCCACGCCCTCGCTCACGATGCGGAAAAGATCCTCGCGCTGATCCGCGAGCTCGACAGCCCTCCCCCCCAGATCCTGATCGAGGCCCACATCGTCGAGACCACCCGGGAGGTCGCCCGCGAACTGGGCATCCAGTGGGGCGGGCTCTATCGGGCCGGAAACTACTGGATCACCCCCGGATCCAACACCAGCGGGGTCTTCGACAAAACCCTTTCCGAGGGGGTGGACCCCACCACCGGCATATCCAACAACTTCCCGGCGGATTTCGGGCCTGACGATTTTCCTTCGGGCTTCACGCTCGGTTACCTGTACGAGAAGTTCGGAAAGTACGTCCTCGACGTGGAGCTCTCCGCCCTGGAGACCGACGGGAAGCTCAACATCCTCTCGCGCCCCTCCATCACCACGATGGACAACCAGCCCGCGGTCATCGAGAGCGGGGCCGAGGTGCCCTATCAGTCCATCACCGGCACCGGACTCGACAAAGACATCTCGATCGAGTGGAAAACCGCCGCCCTGCGCCTCCTGGTCACACCGCGCGTCATCGAGGGGGACACGATCCGCCTGAATATCGTCACCACCAAGGACGAGCTCGACTTCACCCGGACGGTCCTCGGGAACCCCACCATCCTCACCAAGCGGGCCGAAACCAACCTCATCCTCGAGAGCGGTCAAACGACCGTCATTGGTGGACTCTCGAAGCAGACCGACCAGGACACCAGCGACGGAATCCCCTACCTGCAAAACATCAAGGGGTTGACCTGGCTGTTCGGCCACACGGGAAAACAAAACAAGATGGAGGATGTCCTGATCTTCATCACCCCTCGCATCCTCCCTGCACGGCCGCCTCTCAGCGCGGCGGCCGCTTCGCCGGCCGGGAGCGTCCGATCCGGGGAAGCCCAAGCGAGGTCCAAGTGAGGGAACGCAAGCGTCTGGGGGAAATGCTGGTCGAGGCCGGGATCCTGACCGAGGAACTGGTCGACAAGGCCCTGGCGGACAGGAAACGCGGCAGCCTCAAGCTCGGCCAGTACCTCGTCCGCGAGGGCCTGGTCTCCGAGCCCGTGCTGATCGAGCTTCTCGCCCGGCAGCTGCGGCTGGAGAAATACACGCCGACGCGGTTCCCGATCGATCCGAACCTTTCCCGCATCCTTCCGAAGGAAACGGCCTCCCGCCACCAGGTCCTTCCCCTCCAGCGGAGCGGGCGGATCCTCTACTGCGCCGTCACGGACCCCCTGGACGTCGTCGCCCAGGACGCCATAGAGGTCTACACCAACCTCGAGGTCGAGCCCGTACTCTGCAGCGAGCAGGAGTTCAATCAGATCTTCAACAACCTGTACGGGGCCTTTTCTGACATCGGCGGAATCCTCGAGAGCATCGAACGGAACAAACCCGAAGAGGCTGAAGAATCTCTCGAGGCCTCTCCCCCGCGCAGCATGCAGGATCTTCAGTTGAGCTCCCTGCAGGACATGGCGGAGGAGGCGCCCGTCGTCCGCCTGGTCAACTCGATCCTCTCCCAGGCCATCCGCGAACGGGCGAGCGACGTGCACATCAGCCCGGAGAAGGAGTACATCCAGATCCGCTTCCGCCTGGACGGAAAGCTGCACGAGGTCCCCGCCCCTCCCAAGTCGCTGTTTCTGCCTCTGGCCTCACGCATCAAGATCCTTGCGGGCATGGACATCGCGGTCTCCCGCATCCCCCAGGACGGCCGCTTCACCGTGCGGATGCACGACCGGGAGGTCAATATCCGTGCCTCCGTCATCCCGACCATCTACGGCGAAAACGTGGTGCTGAGGCTCCTCGACATGTCCACCGGGGTCTATTCCCTGAAGGCGCTCGGCATGGCCCCCTTCGACCAGGAGAAGATCGCGGCCATGATCCGCAAACCTTACGGCATGATCCTCAGCACCGGCCCGACCGGCAGCGGGAAGACCACCAGCCTTTACGCCATCCTGAAAGAACTTAACCAGCCCGACATCAACATCATCACCCTGGAAGACCCGGTCGAATACCGGTTGGAGAAGGTCCGCCAGACCCAGTTGAACCGCCAGGCGGGCATGACCTTCGCGAGCGGTCTGCGCGCCGTCCTCCGTCAGGACCCGGATGTCATCATGGTCGGCGAGATTCGCGACTCGGAAACCGCCACCATCGCCGTCCAGGCGGCCTTGACCGGACACAGGGTCCTCAGCACGGTCCATACAAACGACGCCGCAGGCGCCGTGACGCGCTTCCTGGACATGGGGATCGAACCCTTCCTGACCGCCTCGGTGATGCTCGTTTCCTTCGCCCAGCGCCTGGTGCGCAAGGTCTGCCCCGACTGCAGGGAATCCTACCAGCCCCCGCCGGAGGCCCTCGCACAGTGGGGCCTGACCGATGTGAAAGACGCAGACTTCCAGCGCGGGCGCGGCTGCCTGAGCTGCATGTACACAGGGTATCGAGGCCGTACAGGGGTCTTCGAGGTCCTCGTAAACGACGAGATGGTCCAGGGCATGATCCTTCAGCGGCGCTCCGCCCAGGAGATCACCCGCGCTGCGCGGGAGGCGGGCGTGCTGCGCACCCTCAAAGAGGATGCCATGGACAAGGTCGTCCGCGGAATCACCACCCTGGAGGAGGCGGCCTCGGCCGTCATGGTTTAAGGACGTATGCCGACCTTCCGATACACAGCGATCGACGTCAGCGGCCACAAGCGCTCGGGCCGCCTCGAGGCCGAACACCGGGAGCAGGCCGCCACCATGCTCCTCGACCGCGACCTGATACCCGACCGGATCCGCGAGCTGCCGGGTGCGGCCCCGGTGACAAACGGCATCGGCCTCTTCGATCGGCTCCGATCGGTCAAGACCCTCGATCTGATCCTCTTTACCAAGCAGTTTCGAACCCTCCTCCGGGCCGGCGTCCCCGTCGTCCGGACCCTTCAAATCCTGGAAAGCCAGACCGAGAACAAGCGCCTGAAGGGGGTCATCAACGCCCTTGCCGCCGACATCGAACGGGGGAAAAGCCTCTTCGAGGCCTTTCAAGCCCATCCTCGGATCTTCTCCCCCCTTTATGTCGCCATGGTGCGCGCCGGAGAGTCGAGCGGCGACCTGCCGGAGGTCTTCAACCGGCTGATCTATATCGTGGAGCACGAGCACAAGGTCAAGTCCGACATCCGGGCCGCCCTCCAGTACCCGATCATCGTCATGACCTTCCTCTTCATCGCCTTCTTCGTCCTCCTGACCTTCGTGGTGCCGAAGTTCATCGACATGTTCATCAACGCGGGGGTGGAGATCCCGCTCCCCACCCGGATCTGCATGCTCCTTTACGATGTAATCTCCACCTATTGGCCGTATCTCCTCGGGGGTTTGGCGGCCCTGGTCGTCTTCCTGGCTCTGGCCCTCCGCACCGAGGCAGGCCGGTACATCCGAGACCTCATTCTGATCAACATGGTGCTCGTCGGGCCCCTCTTCATCAAGAGCGCCATGTCCCGCTTCGCGAGCATCTTCGCGATCCTGCAGGCAAGCGGCATCCGTGTGCTCGAATCCATGCGCATCCTGGCCGGCACGATCGGCAACGCCGTGATCTCCCGCGAGTTCCGGCGCATCCAGGAGAGCATGGAACAGGGGAAAGGGATCGCGGAGCCCTTGAAGCAGGCCCGCTACTTCACCCCCATGGTGATTAACATGGTGGCGGTGGGCGAGGAAAGCGGACGACTGGACGAGATGCTTCGCGAGGTCTCGGTCCATTACGACGACGAGGTGGATTTCGCCATGAAGCGCCTGACCGACGCCATCGGCCCCATCCTGACAGTGGGTCTCGCGGCGGTGGTCCTGTTCTTCGCCCTGTCGATCTTCCTGCCCATGTGGGACATGGTCAAGGTCCAGGCGAAATTTTAGAGCGGCACCCATTGGAGCCCTGCGGGGTTTTCGCTCACTTTTATGTTTGTGAAACGTGCTCGTACGCCTCCATCCGGGCCTTGAAGCCCCAGGACGGATGAGGAGAGTGAGGAGGGCCGGTTCTCAAGACCCGGACCGATCCTGTCGACCCCTATGAAGCAATACCGATTCAGCCTTCAGGTCCTCATCCCGTTTATCGTCGGAGGCATGGCCTTCCTGGCCTTCCTCGTCGGGTTTCATGTTGGCCAGAAGCAGCACCCTTATTCCCTCTCGGCCCTTTTCGCGGCCCTCCTCTCGAGTGTCGGGTTCGCTGCCTTTGCGGGGGTCATGATCGTGCGTCTCTTTCTGAAACCCATCAAACGCGCCCTCCGGGAAGCGACCCCGCCCGCTCCTGACCCTAAGCCAAAACTGGAGGTGATCTCCGAAAAGGATGAACTCGACTGCTTCGAAGAGGCCATCCAGCAGATGACCGGCGCGCTCGACACCGAAGAAGCCGCCCGCCTTTTCCCCGAGATCATCGGCTCGAGCCGCGCCTTGCGCACCGCCCTCCGACAGGCCGCGCTCGTGGCCCCGGCGGACACCACCGTTCTGATCCATGGCGAAAGCGGCACGGGAAAGGAGCTGGTGGCCTCGGCCATCCACCGCCTGAGCCCCCGCTCCAAAGGCCCTTTCGTCACGGTGAACTGTGCAGCCATCCCCGAAGGGCTCCTCGAGAGCGAGCTCTTCGGGCATGAAAAAGGCGCCTTCACCGGCGCCACAAGCCGCAAACCCGGCAAGTTCGAGGCCGCCCAAGGCGGCGTCCTCTTTCTGGACGAGATCGGCGACATGCCCCCCGCCACCCAGGCCAAGATCCTGCGCGTCCTCCAGGAGCGGACCTTCGAGCGGGTCGGCGGCAACCAGACCGTTCAGGTCGATGTCCGCATCCTGGCCGCCACCAACAAGGATCTCTCCAAAATGGTGCAGGAGGGCGCATTCCGCGAAGACCTCTATCACCGCATCCACGTCTTCGATCTCAACCTGCCGCCCTTAAGGCACCGGAAGGAAGATATCCGCCTCCTGGCCGAGCATTTTCTGAACTACCTGACGCCGCCCGCAAACGCCCTGACCCCCGCAGCCCTTCGCGCCCTGACAGCCCACCACTGGCCGGGCAACATCCGCGAACTCCAGAATGTCCTCGAGCGTGCCGCCCTTCTGGCAGCGGGTGCTCCGATCGAACCGCAGCACCTCCCGCCGGAATTGATCCAGCAGGCCGGCGGCCCGCTCGACCACCTGCCGCCGGATGCCACGCTCGACCAAAAGCTCGCCGAGATCGAGCGAAACCTGATCATCGACGCCCTTTACTCCACTGGAGGCGTCCAGGCAAGGGCAGCGGAAATCCTCGGCATCAACCAAAGGAGCCTGTGGCACAGGGTGAAGAAGTATCAGATCGATGTTCAATCTCTTAAAGAGACATAGACTTCCAAAAATCAAAACGTGTGCATCCTTCACCCAGATTAAACAAAACAAGGAGCCGAACCTCCAATTTTTGCTGGAAAATCTTCAAAAATTGGAGCATGACGAAGCGCAATCTTTCATTAGCCAATCCGGAACATAGTACGGAGGGACTGCCAACTGGGTAGGATGCAAAAGATTTTGAGTTTTGCCATCTTTAAAGGCGTCTTCAACGCTCATGGTGGCATGGCTGTTGCAATTTCACAGCTGAAGACCATCGCTACGCGCCGTCTTTTCCAGACAGCAAATTTTCATCTTGTAATTTCTTAGGAAAGGAGGTGTTCTTTGCGCTAGATATAAAGTTGTTTTTATTCATCGTTTGTTGGAACACTTTTCCATCTATCTTAAAGGAGGATTTGTAAATGATAAAATGCAGGAGAGTAAAAAAGAGTGAAGGTTTTACGTTAATCGAGGTTATTGCAGTACTTGTTATATTAGGTATTCTGGCTGCTGTCGCTGTACCAAAATTCATGGATCTTCAAGAAGAAGCAAGGAAAAAGGCTATTGAAGGCGCATTTGCTGCCGGCGGATCCCAGTTAGCTATGCAATATGCCACTGATCTCCTTGAGGGAGATGCTACAGCCAATAGCTGGGATTACACAGGTACCGACGTAGTTCTTGGCGATTTTACTGCAGATCTTACAGGAGCTTGCGGAGACAAAGCATCATCTGTAACGATTAAAACTGGACCAGATTGGGTAACTGAACTTACAGATAAAACGAGAACCTTTACAATTTGTGAAACCGCACCCGAACCATAGGATTAAAGTTTATTACTCTTCCATGCTGGCATTTATCGGGTCGGGTGAGCGCCAATAACCGGCGCGCCACCCGGCCATCGCCCTCAAATCATGTTCATGTCCGATTATATCTTAGGACTGCATGCTTATTGTACAACAATTGGAGGGATATAAACATCAGGTCCGTTGTTGCCCGGTTTTGCAGTTCTGAAAGCAAAATCATCGAAGTAAACATATGTTATATAGTCTTCTTCGCCAAACGCATGCAGCCCTATCTCGCGGGTAGGCGCCTTAAAGGTCATTTCATCGGTTTCGATAATAACTTGTCCGTAATCTCCATCAGGCAGCACCCGCACGTCACCATCACTTAGTTTTTCTTCATTAACCCAATCCCAGACAACCAGGGTAAAATAATCTATATTAGCACTCCAGTTTTCAGTATCGTTCGGAGGCCATGGCAAATACCTTGTCCCGTTGTTATCCGTCAAGCCATCCCTCGGGCTGCATTTTCTGCTCAAATTTACGGGAATGGAATCTCCGTTTGCACTTCTGCTGGCATCAGTATAATAGACACTGATTCTATTATTACCCTCTAGTTCCCTTATTCTTACAAGAAGCGTCGACCAATTCGCCAATTCATTGTTTAAAATAACTTTATCCGGAACAGTTAATTTTTTATAAGCGATAAGTTCTTCTTTTTTGGATGGAACTGCACTATGAGGGGCGGTCCACAAAATAATATATAAATCGTCGGGATCTAGAGGATTCTCATCTTTTTTCTTATTTCCCGAACCTGGCGATTCGCCAAAGCTGGGGATACCATCGCCAACGCCTTTGATGAAAGATACCCCAAAACTTTTCCGATGCCCTTGGTTTATCTGCGTATCCTGTTTCCTGAATGTAAGTCCTGCCATATACTTCGGCGTCTTTTTGCGTTGCTCATCTTCGAAGGTAGCCAAGTCACATTTTATTTTAACCTGCAACTCGTAATCGGAAATCATGTCCGTTGAGGTTGGATATACTATAAGAAACGCAGCATGGTTGTGATGAACATCCCTAATATTTAAAGCTCCATCTACTATCCGAGGTTCGCCTAATGTTTGTTCATGACCCTCCCAATCATCTAGATGAGAAGGATCTTCAAAATCTTCCCATACGTCGGGCTCTCCACTAAACTCATTCTCCCCAGGTCCTCCCGCTGCGCCGCCGCCGGGCAATGGCCACCAATAGGTCAAGTCACGAGAGACATTCAAATTTCCCGATCCGGGATATTCTCCCGTCGACACCACCTCCACCACCTCGGAATAGAAATAATCCGTAAGCACCTGGTTTTCTGAGAAATTCAAAGGGAAGGCCTGCCCCTCCTCTACTCCGATGATATCAACCAAGGTATCGTTCACAAATTCTCGATAGCGGTAGTAAGCGCCCTCGTGGCGGAAAACACCATTCCGTGGCACCAGGTTAGCGCCTGCCTGCAGTGTCAAATTCCCGCCCTTTTGCACCGACTGATTGCCTGCAACAATCGCTTCGGTGTCGTAGGGATCTTCCGGCAGAGAAACATGCAGGGTGAAGGCTCCTCCACCCGGGGCGGCTTGGGTGAAATCATCCAGAGCGAGCAACGCTGCCTTTGCAGCCTCCCTGCCCTGAACGGGATCATCCAAAACCACCTTGTAAGCTGATTCCGCGAATCTGAATCCTGATTCCGCCAGAAGAAAGGCGCGCTCCCCGTGGTTTGCGCGGACCTCTTCCTGGCTCGAGGTGCCGACCATGGACACAACCCCGGCACCCAGCACGCCAATCAGGAGGATAGCCGCTACAGCGGCTATCATGACACCACCGTGAGAATCAAGGATATGCCGAACAACGAATGCGTCGCGTGCAGGTCTCAGGGGAGTTCTCATGAGCCCTCTCTCTCTCAATTATAGATATTGCGCGGGAAGACCCACGTCTCAAAGGGGATCGAAAGACCCCCTTGCTGGTGGGTCAAACTCATTTGGATGTGAATCCGTCCCATGTTGTCATAGGCCAAGGCGAAGGAACTAACTTCGTCAATCAGGTCATCCCCATCGATCGTGAGGCGGCCACCCGAAAGATCGAGCGTCCGTCCACCCCGGCTGGTATTGAAGGTGAAAGGCATGGAGATGCCGCCGGCATTCCCAAAGCAGTCGTAACAAATTCGAAACTCGTTGGTAAGTCTCGTGAGGGCCAACTGCGCCTTTTGCGTCAACACCGCGCTGTCGCGCGCCATCAGAAAACCCTGCACACCCTGGACCACGGCCCAGCCCCCGGTACCGACGAGAATCCCCACAATCAGAAGCACCGCAATCACTTCCACCAAAGTGAAGCCGCCCTTGCTATGGGGATGTCGTTCAGGGTCTCGTTTCATCAGGCATCATTCCGAAAAAAAAGTGGACAAGGATTGGCGGCCGGTATTCACCGTCACCATTACAATTTCGAAACCCGGATTTCCCATGGCATCTTGCTTATCCGCTGTGGTCACAGGGTAATCGCCCAGATCCGTTTTAAAAGCCAACCACGAGAGGTCCCCCTTCCTGTAATCGTGATACAGGGCGGTGATCTCCTCCATCGTGTCCATCGCGGAGGCAAGGTCCTGCGCCATTGCGACGGGCTCGGAGCTGCGCGTAACCGCGCCGTGGAGAAAAGTGAACACCGCGACCCCTCCCAAGGCCATGATGACCAAGGTCGCAATCACTTCCACCAGGGTGAAGCCGGACGAACGGACTCCGCTTTTCATTCGATGAATCCGGTGTTGGGGGTGATCGTGATGGATATGGTCTTGGAGCAGCACGACATCTGGATCGTCTTGGCTGAAGACAGTTCGTTTCCGGTTTGGGGGCCCGCCCCGTTGTAGGGGACGCCCCAGTCGTCGAAGGAGACCGTAAACGAACCGCAGCTCACTCCGGAGGGAAGCGTAACCGTATCGGAACCCTCCCCAAGAAACATGACTCGATTGGAGGTGTTGGGACCCTCGAATAGCCAGTAGCTGCCGCCGTTCGATCGGACGCCCCAGCTCGTGTCAGAATACATGGCCCGGAACTGGGCCTGGCGCAGGTGCATCTTGAGGGTTTCGGCGGCCCTGCGGACCTCCGCCCCGTCATCCGTCATCATGCGGGCCGCCGCGACCGATGCCAGCACCCCCAGGATGACCAGCACCGCTATCATCTCCACGATGGTAAACCCGCCGGCCGCATGCGCGCGGATCAGAGGTCGATGCCCTGCTTCAGCGCCTGATCCAGTCGGGAAAGCCGAGACTGTCCGCAGCCGACGAACGATGGATTTCTTCATACTGTCTCTTGAGCGATGGCCACCCCGCCTCCAACAGAAAAAACCCGGGTCAACCAACGCGCGTGTGCATCCGGAAATGCTATCGCGGTACGATCCAACTTCCAGTCCGAAAATGAAAATGTTTAGCCCATATCCAGGAAACCAAGCTTTTGCGCGGGAGAAACCTGCAGGTCACCACACAGGCAAACGCGCAGATTACCGCCCAGGTTCCCAAAAAAGACGATTTCCGGATGGAAACCAATGCGTATGGATCAAAAGCAATTGCTGTGCCGAAGGATGGAAAGATGTTGCGAAAAACCGCCTATTGACTACTCTTCATAATTTTAAACCTATTGCATTGAAATGCAACTACTTTGATTGGTTCTCCGTGATGCGGGCACAAGACAGAAAGGTAAATTCTGATCAGCATCCACAAAATTAGGTCATCGCTCATCTTTGAAGTGATGGCAGAGAGAACCCCTCACCCGACGGGAGGACATACCGATTGGGGACTGTTTACCGATTGGAGCATATAGATTCCCTCCTCTGATGGGAAAACACTCTGCACGCGCCATGCCCTTTAAAGGTTACCGCCCCATGCCGCTTTCAAAATAGTTCCATCCGGAAGGGGTCTTTTCGGCCAATCTCGACGTCAATCTGCACGTTTGCTTGTGCGGCGACCACCAGGTCGCCTCCGCACAAACTCTTGATTTCCTTGATTTTAGCCAAAAACCCTCCTTTCCGGATTGGAAACCGGGTTCTACGGGGAAATCATTTCCGGGTGGAAACGAATTATTCGGACACAGAGGAAGCAGAGGGATTCAGACCGGCTGACAGCCGTTGCCACGCTGAAAAGCGGAAATCGGCGGGAGCAAGGGAACTGCGCTGCAGATGTTTCCGGATCGAGGCATCCCTTCAGCGCATGTCCTGAACAGGACTCCCGGCATCGGATCGGGATGTAGACCGCCTCAATCCAGCCGGTAAACCGCCAGCATGCGGGTGTGGCCCTTCAGGGTCTGCGGCGGTTCGGCGGTGAGGGGAAATGTGCTCCGCAGGCACGAGACGGTATCTTCACTGACGAGGATGTCGCATTTGAGGGTCTTGGTGAGGTCCTGGACGCGGGAGGCGATGTTGACGGTGTCGCCGATCAGGGCGTAGGAGCGGCGGGATTCGCTGCCGGTGTTGCCGGTCAGGACCTCGCCGGTGTGGATGCCGATGCCGTGGCGGAAGGGAACGAGGCCGGAGCGGACGCGCTCTTCGTTCAGGGCGGCCAGGCGGCGGCGCATCTCGAGCGCGGCGAGGATCGCCCTGTCGGCGTGGTCTTCGCAATAGACGGGGACGCCGAAGACCGCCTCCTGCTCGTCCCCGACGTATTGCAGAACAAGGCCGTTGTGGGCGCGGACGGCCGCCCCCATCTCGGTGAAGTAGGCGCGGAGGCTCCGGATCACCTCCTCGGGGGAATGGCGCTCCACATACGCGGTGAAGTCGCGCAGGTCGCTGAAAAGGAGCGTCCCGATCCGGCGCTCGCCCTCGAGGGGGATTCGGCCGGAGAGGATCTCGTCACGAATCTCGGGGCTGACGTAGAGGCCGAAGGTCTCGCGGATCTGCTCCCGCTCCGCGAGGCCAGCGATCATGGCGTTTCCGGCATCCCCGAGGATCCCGATCTCATCGTTCGAGACGACGCGGATGCGCTTGGTGAAATCCCCCTGCCGCACGCTTCGAATCACCCGCATCATCCCGGTCAGAGGGCTCGAGATCGAGCGCCCGACCAGGAAATTGAGGCGGAGGGCGAAGAGGACGAAGACAGAGCAAAGAAAGAAGCAGAAGAGCAGGATCTCCTCCGCCACCTCGCGTGCGCCGGGGGCGAGTTGGCCGGCTCCTTTCAGGCTCAGGTAAAGGGTCCCCACCAGCATGATCATGGGGATGAGGGTGCCGGCGGTGTAGAGAAAACGAATGCGCCGAAGGATCGGAAGCTTGATGGTGCCCGGGACGGCCGCGAGCCTCCCTTCCGGGAACAAGGCCGGAAGGACCCCGCGGCGGAGGTAGTCTTCAAGCAGGAAGAAGGAGGCCGTAGCCGTAATCATCCCCACCATCACCGAACGGAAGTAGCCGAAGACCGCCGACTCGGTGCGGGTGTCGAACCAGAGCCACATGCCGGTCACCAGGATCGCCGGGACCGCCACCCACATCCCGAAATTGGCCAGGGCGATGACGAACGGCAGGTTGATGGCGCGCCTTTCCGCGCGCTCGCGCATGCGCGGAGCCGGGGTGGCGCCCTTTCGGAGGCAGGTGGCGTAAGATGAGATCGGTCGCTGAAGCAGGACCTGAAGGCCCGCCCCGAAGAGCATGATCCCGGTCTCCCAGAGAAGGAGCCTCATCCAGCCGCCCTCGATCAGGAAGAGCCTCGTCTGATCCCGAAAATACCCGAGCGGCGTCAGGAGATTGAGCCCCAGAACGATCCCGAAGCCGAGCAGGTTGGCTCCGAGGTTGCGGAGGTAGAGGCCGAGCATCGGAAACGAATCCAACGGCGGCGTCCGTCCGGGCGCATGATTCGGCAGCGGGTTACCTTTCTGCGGGTTGTCTGCAACCATCATGCAATCTTTCCATATGATATCAGAATGAACCTGTTTCCGTCGATGAGCATCATTCTTACCCCAACCCGGTTCAGCATGCAATGGGCAAAGCGTCCGCTCCCCAAAAGGCCTGCAAACCTTTTTTCCTTGAATTCCGATCGATATTCCCGATAATAACCAGAGCATTCTCGATCTGAACTTTCTTCCGGAAACGCGCACCCCATGATCTTCACCACGCAGAGCGGCCAGAGCTTCGACACCGACAGGGACCTCTCGGCGCCGGAGCGGCACATTCTTCAAAAATTATTCGCCTGGGAGGCCCTCTCGACCAGCCTCGAGCAGTTTCAGGACAAGAAGCGGGAGGCCATGGAAAAGGGTTGGAACCAGTCCGGGCCCGTCCAGGCCGGAGCGGCAATGAAGGCGATCATCCGCGATCTCGAACGGAAGGTCCGTGACCGCCTTGCCTGAGATGCCCTTCCAGAGAAGAATCCTCTACATCGAGCGGAGGTGCGCCGCCGGGGACGAGACCTGCCACGTGCTGGAGAAAGACCCCGATGCCTTGAGACCCGATCCCCACAAGCGCGTGATGCCGCCGGCCAAGCCCGGTGGCGGCCGAGGGCCTTCGTCGGAGATGCTCCGTGTGGGGCTTGCGGGCGGCGGAGAGCGCAGCTGCGAGATCCTGACAGGCCTTTACGAGGGGCCGAGGCAGCGGCTGGCGGTCAAGGTGATCGGCGTGGCCGACCCCGACCCGAAGGCGGCGGGCATGAAGCTTGCCCGGTCGATGGGGATTTACACCACGGAGCGCTACGAGGACCTGTGCGAACGGCCGGGGCTGGACGCGCTGCTGGTGACAGGAGACCGGCCGGAGGCCGAGGCCGCCGTTGAGGCCTGCAAGCCCGCCGGGGTACAGCTGATCGACCGCAAGATCTGCAGCCTCCTGATCCAGCCGCTCATCCGGGAGCACGCGGCGGAGCCCCGTGATATCTGCACGCCGGGCACCGTGCAAGACACCCAGACCATCCTCGACTCCCTCCCCTACCGCATCATGGTCGTCAACACCGACATGACGATCCACACGGTCAACAAGACCTTCCTGCGCGAGAACCGCCTCGACTACCAGGACATCCTGGGCAAGCACTGCTACGAGCTGCGTTACGGGCTCACCCAGCCCTGCAAGGAATGCGGGCGGGCGTGCTACCTCGAGGAGGTGCAGAAGACCGGGGAGACCATCAGCACGATCCACGAGTTCGAGGACGAAACCGGGGAGACGCGCTACGAGGTGGTGACCGTCTCCCCCATCCTGAACGAAAAGGGCGAGACCGTACAGCTTCTGGAGGCGTCGCGGGACGTCACGGACCGCATCCGGCTCGAGAAGGAGGTCGAAAAGAGCAACATCTTTCTGCAGAACGTCATCCAGAGCACCGTCGATGGCATCGTGGTGGTCGACACGAAGGGGAACGTCCTCATCTTCAACGAGGGGATGGAGCGCCTGACCGGCTTTTCGGCCGAGGAGATCATGAACCACGGCCATCTCAGCAATTTCTACGACATGGACATCGCGCGGGCGAACATGAAGAAGATGCGCAGCGGCCTCTACGGACCGCCCGGAAAGCTCAACCCGACGAGCATGCAGATCACGGCGAAGGACGGGGAGAAGATCCCGATCACCCTCACCGCCTCGCTCATTACGATCGACGGGAAGGACATCGGCAGCGTCGGCGTCTTTACCGACATGCGCGAGGTGCTCCAGATGCGCCGCGATCTCGAGGAGGCCCATGTCCACCTCGTCCAGTCCGAGCGTATCGCCTCGGTCGGCCGGATGGCGGCCGGGGTCGCCCACGAGATCAACAACCCGCTCTCCGGGATCCTCATCTACGCCGAACTGCTGAAGGAAGCGCTCCAGGACCACGAGGAGCACCTGAAGGACATCCAGGAGATCATCGACCAGACCTTGCGCTGCAAGCACATCGTGGCGGAGCTCCTGGAGTTCAGCCGGCAGTCCGTCGGCAAGGTCGCCTCGTTCAGCCTCGATCAGCTCATCAGCAAGACCCTGAACCTCCTGATCCACCAGGCGACCTTCCAGAACATCCGCGTCTCGAAGGAGATCGAACCCGAGATGCCCGATATGCTGGGGGACATGGGGCAGCTCCAGCAGGTCTTCACCAACCTCTTCATCAACGCCGCCGACGCCATGGAATACAAGGGCCACCTGGGGATCAAGGCGCGCTACGAAGAGGGCGCTTGCCGGTTCATCATCGAGGTCTCCGACACCGGGCCGGGCATCCCGAAGGAGCTGCGCGACAAGGTCTTCGACATCTTCTTCAGCACGAAACCCGTGGGAAAAGGCACGGGCCTGGGCCTGAGCATCTCCCAGAACATCATCAAGCTCCACGGCGGCCAGATCTCCTTCGACTGCCCGCCGGGAGGCGGCACGACCTTCAGGATCGAACTCCCGCTCGACTACTCGTGCAGGGAAGAGGAAAAACCCGTATTCATTGGACTGGACGATGACGGATGACAAACCCGACATTCTGGTGGTAGACGACGAGAAGACCATCCGGGACGGCTGCAACCGCGTGCTTTCAACCCGCGGCTACACGGTCACCGGGGCGGAGAACGGCCAGGTCGCCCTCGACATCCTGCAGAAACAGCCCGTCGACGTGATCCTGCTCGACCTGAAGATGCCTGTCATGGACGGGGAGACGCTGCTCGAGATCCTGAAAGAGCACTACGCCGACATCCCGGTCATCATCATCACGGGCCACGGCACGGTCGACACGGCCGTGAACTGCATGAAGAAGGGCGCCTACGACTTCATCACGAAGCCGTTCCAGATCGACCCCTTCCTCCTGACCATCGCCCGGGCCGCGGAAAAGCGGCGCCTCGAGCAGCAGGCGAAGCGCTTCCAGGAGGAGAACAGCCGCAACCTCTACGACCTGAGCCTCGAGAAGAGCCGGCTGCGGACGATCATCAACTGCCTGGCGAACGGCATCATGGTGACCAATCGGAACCTCGAGGTGGTACTCCACAACCCGGCGCTGATGCGGCTCCTGGAACTCGGACCCGACACGGCCTTCCCCGCCTCCGTCAAGGCCTTCCTGCAGGACGAGGACCTGATCGGGACACTCAAGAAGATCCAGTCGGGCGAGTCCGCCCCGGATGCCACGGTCGCCCGGGAGATCCAGGCCGGGCGGCGGTTTCTGCGGGCCATCTCCGCACCGGCCCTCGGCCCCGAAGACGGGGTCGTGGGGACCGTGACGGTGCTCGAAGACATCACGCCCTTCAAGCAGCTCGATGCAATGAAGACGGATTTCGTGCACATGGTCGCCCACGAGCTGCGCAGTCCGCTCGTCTCGATCCGGCAGCAGCAGAGCGTCATGCTGGAGGGGCTTGCCGGCCCGCTCGACCCGAAGCAGAAGGACTTCATCGCGCGGGGGATGAAGAAGATCGACGGCCTGCTGGACCTGATCAACGACCTCCTGGACATCGCCAAGATCGAGTCCGCCCACACCGTGCAGACCCGCGTCCCGACCGACCTCCAGAAGATCATCGAGGAGACGGTCGCGCTCATGGAGCCGCGTGCCGGCGAACAAGGCGTGACGGTCCGCTTCACCGCCCGGAACCTCGCGCCCATCTCGGCCGATCCGAAGCACATGGACGAGGTCATGACGAACCTCATCAGCAACGCGATCAACTACTCGCCCGACGGGGGCGAGGTGACCATCACCGCCGAGGGTCAAGGGGAGTACGTGGAAATCAAGGTTCAGGACCGGGGCATCGGCATCGCGCCGGAGGAGCTGCCCAAGATCTTCGACAAGTTCTACCGGGTCAAGAACCCCAAGACGAGGCAGGTCATGGGCACCGGGCTGGGGCTGGCCATCGTGAAGGGGGTGATCGAGGCGCACCACGGGAGCATCGATGTCGAAAGCGTCCCGGACGGCGGGACCACCTTCCGGATCCTCCTGCCCGCCATCGCGCCCTGAGCGCAGCCCGCCCGGACCTCGAGTTTTTTCAGTCCTGAATGGGAACGCGTGTTTCCCGAGCCGAAGCGAAGAGGAGCCCCGATGACCTATGATTCCATCCGCCGCGTCCTGGTCGTCGACGACGAGGCGGTCGTCCGGAGCGGCATCAAGCGGGCTTTGCAGAGCCGCGGGCTCGAGGCCGTCGCCGTCGCAGCGGCGGAAGAGGCCCTGCAGATGCTCGCCCGGACGCACTTCGACCTGGCGCTCCTCGACATCCGGATACCGGACATGGACGGGGTCGAACTCCTCAAACGCATCCGCACCGCCCACCCGGAGCTCCCCGTCATCATGATCACCGGCTACCCGACGATCGACACCGCCGTCCACGCGATGAAGCTCGGGGCGCTCGACTATCTCGTCAAGCCCTTCCGCCTGGACGACCTCGACGCCGCGCTCAAGAAGATCGTCTGGCCTCCGGAGGCCGAGGCGGGACAGGCCGGGGCGCTCGGGGAAAAGGGCCTCCAGATCGACTCGGAGGACAGCCTCATCATCGGCCGAAGCCGCCCGATGAAGAAGATCTTCGAGAAGATCCTGCGCGTGGCGCCGACCGACAGCACGGTCCTCATCACCGGCGAGAGCGGTACCGGCAAGGAGCTCGTCGCGCGGGCAATCCACGCCAAGAGCCTCAGGAAAGACCGTGAGTTCGTGGCCGTCGACTGCTCGTCGCTCGTGGAGACGCTGCTCGAAAGCGAGCTCTTCGGGCACGTCAAGGGGTCCTTCACCGGCGCCATCCAGACCAAGCACGGGCTCTTCGAACTCGCCAACCACGGGACCTTCTTCTTCGACGAGGTCTCCAACCTGAGCCTGAAGATCCAGGCTAAGCTCCTCCGCGTCATCCAGGAGCGCGAGTTCATGAAGGTCGGGGACCAGAAGAAGACGCGCCTCGACATCCGGATCCTCTCGGCCAGCAACCGGAACCTGGCCGAAAGCGTCGCCGCCGGGACCTTCCGGGAGGACCTCTTCTACCGCCTGAGCGTCGTGCCGCTCAGGCTCCCGCCGCTCAGGGAGCGCACCGACGACATCCCGCTCCTCATCCACCACTTTCTCGAAAAATACTGCCGCAAGCTGAAGCGCGCCCTCCCCGAGGTCTCCGCCGAGGCGATGGAGATCCTCCAGGAGTACGCCTGGCCCGGCAACGTCCGGGAGCTCGAGCACACCATCGAGCGGGTCCTGATCCTGGAAGACACCCCGGTCATTCGCGCGCGCGACCTCCCCGCCTTCATCTCCCAGCGCCAGGGCGAATTCCAGATGTTCTCGGAGGAGCCCTTCACCCTCGAGGAGCTCGAAAAGAAGTACATCGCCTTCGTCCTGCGCCTCACCCGCGGAAAAAAGATCAAGGCCGCCGAGATCCTCGGCATCAACCGCAAGACGCTCGGCCTCAAGATCAAGAAATACGGGCTCGAATAGAGGAGGCCCTCAATCACAGCGAGGCATCTCATCAAAACGATTGGGGCACAAGGTAACAGACGGGGCATTATGCCGCATTTTTATAAGCCTTGTTATGTCAATATGTTAGAAATCATCGCCCCGCGCAGTGCTACAAATTGCCCCATCCGGCCCGCCCTATCCCCTTCCCGTGCCTCGCGTGAACGGCTCTTTATCTCGTAATATCCATCACTAAGCCATTCTGGCATCATTGTTGCTTCTTACTCAGGCGCATCCGGGGATCCGGCGCTTGGTTCGCTGAATCCCGTTTCAGAGATGCGGCCCCGGAGAGAAGGGCTGAACGGTGGACAGCAAGACAACCCGATAAGGTCACAGCTTATGGATGCATCGCGCAAGACCGTTCTCATCGCCGAACCGCAAAGCGTCATGGCCCCGGAGCTGAGGCCTTTCATGGATGACAACGGACTCGAGGGGGTGCATGCCGGCACCCTCAAGGAGACGCTCCTGACCATCCAGAGCCAGCGCGTGGACGCGCTGGTCCTCGACGCATCCCTGCTGGAGGAAGACTGCGCCTTCATCTCGATCATCAAGGGCATGGCAGAGAACCTCCCGATCATCATCTGCGCCGAGACCAACACGCCGGAGTTCGAGAGCAAGGTGCGCCAACAGCGGATCTTTTTTTACCACATCAAGTCGTTTGGCATTCAGGACCTCGAAATGGCGATCGCTAACGCCATGAACAGGCCGCCACATTAATTCCTGGGAGGAATCATGAGCATGAAACTGGAGGCAAAGATCAAAGCCGGTGAGTTTATCGTTCTGGGCGAACTGGAGCCGCCGAAGGGGTCGGATTTTTCGATGCTGCTGAAGAACGCCGGTCTGGTCAAAGGCCGCGTGGACGCCCTCGTGGTCCCCGAGATGGCCAACGCCGTCATGAAGGCGAGTTCGCTCGCGGGCTGCGCCTTCCTGCAGGGGCACGGGTTCGACACGGTCCTGCAGGCCTGCTGCCGCGACCGGAACCGCCTGGCGCTCCAGGCCGACATGCTCGGGGCGGGCGCTCTCGGGATCCAATCCGTCATGGCGGTGCAGGGGGAGGACATCACCTTCGGCGACCACCACCAGGCCCGGGCGGTCAACGACCTCGACCTGCTCGAACTCCTCGGCATGCTCCAGACCCTGGGGGGAGGCAAGGACATGGCCGGCATCGAACTGCAGGGCCCTCCCCCGGCCTTCATCGTGGGCACCACCTTCAACGCCGGGGCGGCGGGCGGCGCCCTCGAGGTGGAGCTGGCCGAGCTCCAGAAGAAGATCGACCTCGGCGTGCGCTACATCGTCACCACCCCGATCTTCGAGCCCGACCGGCTGAAGGCCGTCCTGAAGCGCATCGACACCTCGCGCGTGGCCGTCATCCCGACCGTCCTGCTGCTCAAATCCGCCGGCATGGCGCGCTACATCGACCGCAACATCCGCCACATCTCCATTCCGCCCGACACCATCCAGTCGATCCAGAAGGCCGGCGACAAGGCCTACCAGTGCACGAAGATCGCCGGCGAACTCGTAGCCGCCTTCAGGGAGATGGGCCTTGCCGGAACCTTGATTTCAACCATCGGGTGGGAGGACAAGCTCCCCCAGGTCCTGGACATCGCCAGGCTCTAAGAAAGGAAACCAGCGTCATGACGGAGAATCAGGCAAAGAAGGTATCGGGATCGGTCATGGTGGTGGGGGGCGGCATCGCCGGGATGCAGTCCGCCCTCGACCTCGCCAACTCGGGGTACTATGTCTATCTGGTGGAAAAATCGTCCGCCATCGGCGGGCTCATGTCCCAGTTGGACAAGACATTTCCCACCAATGACTGCGCGATGTGAATTATCTCACCCAAGCTGGTCGAGGTCGGCCGGCACCTGAACATCGAGTTGTTGACCAACGCGGAACTGATGGACCTCGAAGGGGACGAGGGGCTGTTCCAGGCCCGCGTGAGGCTGGAGCCCCGCTACGTGGACCTCTCGAAGTGCACGAGCTGCGGGGAGTGCACCAAGGTCTGCCCGATCGAAGTGGACGACGAGTACAACCTCGGGCTCAGCAAACGCAAAGCCACCTACAAGAAATACCCCCAGGCCATCCCGGGCGGCTACGCCATCAGCAAACGCGGGACCGCCCCCTGCAAGGCCACCTGCCCCGCGCACGTCAGCATCCAGGGCTACATCGCCCTCATCAACCAGGGGAAATACCGTGAGGCGCTCGAGCTCTTCATGGAGGCGCACCCCTTCCCCGCGGTCTGCGGGCGCGTTTGCCACCACCCGTGCGAGGGGATCTGCACGCGGGGGGACGTGGACGAACCGATCTCGATCCAGTACCTTCACCGGTTCCTGGCCGACGTCGACCGGAGCGGTGATGAGCCCTATGTGCCGTCGCTCCCGGAGGAGAAGCGGGACGAAAAGGTGGCGGTCATCGGCGCCGGTCCGGCCGGCCTGGCGGCGGCCTATTTCCTGGCGCTGAAGGGATACACCGTCACGGTCTTCGAAAAGCTCCCGGTGGCGGGCGGCATGATGGCCGTCGGCATCCCGGCCTACCGGCTGCCCCGCGACATCCTGGCCCGCGAGATCGGCATCGTCGAGGCCATGGGGGTCGAGATCCGGACCGGGGTCGCCTTCGGCGTGGACGTCACGCTCGAAGGGCTCGAGGCTGACGGGTACAAGGCCGTCTTCATCGGCACGGGCCTTCACCTGAGCCGCGGGCTCAACGTGCCGGGCGAGGACCTCCCCGGGGTGCTGAAGGGCGTCGACTTTCTGCGTGACGCGGCGCTCGAACGGCCGGTCGCGGTGGGCGAGCGCGTCATCGTGGTGGGGGGCGGCAATGTGGCCGTGGACGTAGCCCTGACTGCTCTGCGCAAAGGCGGAAAGGACGTCACCCTCGCCTGCCTCGAGAAGCGCGAGGAGATGCCGGCCTGGGACTACGAGATCGAAGAGGCGCTCGAGGAGGGGGTCAAGATCGTCAACAGCCTCGGCCCGCGCGCCTTCATCGAGAAGGACGGGCGGCTCGCCGGGCTCGAGTTCAAGCGCTGCACCGCCGTCTTCGACGAAAAGGGCGCCTTCCGCCCGCAGTACGACGAGGCGGATCTGACCACCCTCGAGGCCGACACGGTCATCGTGGCCATCGGCCAGGCGGCGGATCTCTCCTACGCCGAGAAGGAAGGGCTCACGGTCGGCGCGCGCGGGGGCCTCACGGCCGACCCGGTGACGCTCCAGACACCGACCCCGTGGGTCTTTGCGGGCGGCGACGTCTTCTACGGCCCGAAATCGGTCGTGGAGGCGGTCGAATGTGGCAAGACCGCGGCCGAGAGCATCGACCGGTATCTGAACAACGTCGACCTCCGCGAGGGGCGCGAAAAGGACTGGTCCTACGAGAAGCCCGACGCCAAGGGGGAGCCCTTCCGCCCGCGGGTCGAGATGCGCCACCTGCCCGTCCAAGAGCGGCGCGGGAACTTCGGGGAGATCAACCTCGGCTTCAGCGAGGAGGAGGTCCGGGAGGAGGCCCAGCGCTGCCTCAAGTGCGGGATCTGCAGCGAGTGCTACCAGTGTGTGAAGGCCTGCCTCGCCCAGGCGATCGACCATGAACAGATGGCCCTCGAGCGGGAGATCACCGTGGGGTCCGTCATCCTCTGCCCCGGCAACGACATGTTCGACCCCTCCCCTTACGAGGAACTCTACCACTACAAGTCGCACCCGAACATCCTCACGAGCGGCGAGTTCGAGCGGATCCTGAGCGCCTCCGGCCCCACGATGGGGCACCTCCAGCGGCCGTCGGACCAGAAGGAGCCGCGGAAGATCGCCTGGCTCCAGTGCGTGGGCTCGCGCGACCCGCACACGTGCGGGAACGGCTACTGCTCGGCCGTCTGCTGCATGTACGCCATCAAGGAGGCCGTGATCGCCAAGGACCACAGCAAGGAACCACTCGACACGGCGATCTTCTTCATGGACATGCGCACCTACGGGAAGGACTACGAGAAGTACTACAACCGGGCGGAGCGCGAGCACGGCGTCCGGTTCGTGCGCTCACGGGTCCACAGTATCACACCGATCCCCGAGACCGATGACCTGCAGATTGAGTACTCGGATGAAAACGGCGTCATCCACGGCGAGGCCTTCGATATCGTGGTCCTTTCGGTCGGCCTCCAGATCAACACCGAAACGATCCGGCTCGCCGAGCGGGTCGGGGTCGACCTCGACCACTACCACTTCGCCGCCACCGACCCCTTCAGGCCCGTCAGCACCTCGCGGCCGGGGGTCTATGCCTGCGGCATCTTCCAGGGCCCGAAGGACATCCCCACCTCGGTCGTCGAGGCGAGCGCGGCGGCCTGCGCGGCCGGTTCCAAGCTCGACGCGGCGCGCTGGCTCGAGACGAAGGTCCTGGAAATCCCGGACGAGATCGACGTAGCCGGGCAGGAGCCGCGCATCGGCGTCTTCGTCTGCAACTGCGGGATCAACATCGCCGGCGTGGTGGACGTCCCGGCGGTGACCGAGTACGCGGCGGGGCTGCCCCACGTGGCCTTTGCCGACAACAACCTCTTCACCTGTTCCCAGGACACCCAGGACAAGATCAAGGAAGTCATCAAGGAGCACAACCTGAACCGCGTCGTGGTCGCCTCCTGTTCGCCGAGGACCCACGAGCCGCTCTTCCAGGAGACCCTCCAGGCCTGCGGCCTGAACAAGTATCTTTTCGAGATGGCCAACATCCGCGACCAGGACTCCTGGGTGCACGCGGGCGACCACGAGGCCGCGACGGTCAAGGCCAAGGACCTCGTCCGCATGGCGGTCGCCCGGGCCGGCTTCCTGCACCCGCTCCACGAGAAGCGGATCCCGGTCAACAAGCGCGCCCTCATCGTCGGCGGCGGCGTGGCCGGCATGAACGCGGCCCTCGGCCTGGCCGACCAGGGGTTCGAGACGGTGATCGTCGAAAAGGAGCCGCAGCTTGGCGGCCTCTCACGGCAGCTCACCACCACCATCGAAGGCGCCGACATCCGCGCCTACATCGACAAGCTGATCGAGCGGGTGGACCAGAACGAGAAGATCCAGGTCCTGACCAACAGCCTGGTGGTCGACTTCAGCGGCTTCAAGGGGAACTTCACGACGGAGGTCCTGGTCGGCCCCGGTATGTACGAGCGGAAGATCGACCACGGCGTGGTGATCCTCGCCACGGGCGCGACGGAGTACGTGCCGAAGGAATTCCTCTACGGGGAGAACGAGGGCGTGCTCACGCAGATCGAGCTCGGCCGGCGGCTCGAGGAAACGGGCCTCGACGGCGTCGAGCGCGTGGTCATGATCCAGTGCGTCGGATCCCGCAACGAGGAGAACCCCAACTGCTCCAGGATCTGCTGCCAGAGCGCCGTGAAGAACGCCATCCACATCAAGGAGATGAACCCGGCCACCGATGTCTTCATCCTCTACCGCGACATGCGGATGTACGGGCTCCTCGAAGACTACTACCGCCAGGCCCGCGAGATGGGCGTGATCTTCGCCCGCTTCGAGCCGGAAAACCCGCCCCGGGTGGAAAGCTCGGACGGCGGGCTCACGGTCACCTTCACCGACCACGTCCTGCAGCGCGACATCCAGGTCGCCGCCGACCTCGTGGCCCTCAGCGCCGGCATGCGCGCCCAGGACACCGAGGAACTCGCGACGATCATGAAGGTGCCGCGGAACGCCGAAGGGTACTTCCTGGAAGCGCACGTCAAGCTCCGCCCGGTCGAGATGGCGAGCGACGGGGTCTTCGTCTGCGGCACCGCACACAGCCCGAAGCTCGTCTCCGAGACCATCGCCCAGGCGCTGGCGGCCGCTTCGCGCGCCACCACGTTCCTCTCCCAGACCGAGATCACCCTCTCGGCGGTCACGGCCCGGGTGGACCAGGACAAGTGCGCCTCCTGCCTCATCTGCGTGCGCTCCTGCCCGTACGGCGTGCCGCGCATCAACGAGCTCGGGGCGAGCGAGATCGACGAGGCCCTCTGCCACGGCTGCGGCATCTGCGCGGCCGAGTGCCCGGCCAAGGCGATCGAGCTCAACTGGTACGAGGACGAACAGCTCATCAGCAAGGTGGACGCCCTGCTGGAGGGGGTGCTTTAGCCGGTGCGCCGCCAAGGCCGGGATGCTCCCTGGAAAAGGGGTCCCCGGCCTGCGGTTCGGCTGACCACAGGCCGCGGGGAACTCCACCCTCCGGGCAGCACCGGGCGGCTCCGCACAACACAAAGCCGGATGCCCCGCAGCCCAGGGGGCCGTCTCAACCAAACAGTTCGGCAAGGCACAGACTTTGCCGCAGAGGGGACATCACCATGGAACAGTTCGAACCGATCATCGTCGCATTTGCCTGCAACTTCTGAGGGTACACCGCCGCGGACCTGGCAGGTTCGATGAGGCTTCAGTACCCCGGGACGATCCGCATCATCCGCGTCCCCTGCACCGGCAAGGTGGACATCATCCACCTGCTGCACGCCTTCGAGAAGGGCGCCGACGGCGTCTACATCGTCGGCTGCATGGAGGGGGACTGCCGGTTCATCCGCGGGAACCTCCGGGCGCGCCGGCGGGTGGAGGCGGCGCAGAAGATCCTCGACGCCGTCGGCATCGGCGGAGAGCGGCTGCAGATGTACAACCTGTCTTCCGGCGAGGGGCCCCGCTTCGCGGAGATCGCCACCGAGATGACGGAGAAGATCAAGGCCCTCGGCCCCAATCCGATCAAGCTCGCCAGGAAGGCCGCCTGACGGAGCGCCGGGGCTGAATCCCGAATGCTCGAATCCAGTCGACGGCACCCGATCGTTTGTGCTGTTTTGGATTGCATAAATTTTGAAATGCCACTATGAAAGCATCAAGCGTTTTGACGAACCAGTGCCCGTTCCGGGGCCTTCCATGGCACGCCGCACGCCGCCGGGAAACGCCTCCCGGAGAGCGTGGCACGTTTCCCCTCGCCGAGAGGGGAAGCCGACCAACCCTGCGTGATGGACAAAGAGGGAGCAAGACATGATTGTCGCCGAAAGAAAACCGATCGAAGAGATCATCGACTACGTGAAGGACAAACAATCCATTCTCGTAGCGGGCTGCAACGAGTGCGTCACCGTCTGCGAGGCGGGCGGGAAGAAGGAGGTCGGGGTCCTCGCCTCCGCGCTGCGCATGTACTTCATGAACCAGGGCAAGGACGTCACGATCGACGAGGTCACGCTCGAGCGCCAGTGCGACCACGAGTACCTCGAGGAGATCCGGAACGTGATCGACAAATACGATGCCGTCGTCTCCATCGCCTGCGGTGTCGGCGTTCAGTTCATGGCGGAGAAGTACTTCTCGACCCCGGTCTACCCGGGCGTCAACACCTGCTTCATGGGCGTCACGGAGGAGCGCGGCGTCTGGAGCGAACGCTGCCAGGGTTGCGGACAGTGCATCCTGGGCCGCACCGCCGGGATCTGCCCCATCTCGCGCTGCGCCAAGCGGCTCCTGAACGGCCCCTGCGGAGGGTCGTCCAAGGGGAAGTGCGAGATCAGCAAGGACGTCCCCTGCGCCTGGCAGCTGATCATCGACCGCCTGAAGGAGCTCGGACGCCTCGACGACTACGAGATCCTTGCGCCCATCAAGGATTGGTCGACCGACCGGGCCGGCGGCCCCAGAACCGTCGTGAGGGAGGATGTGAGACTATGAGCGGAATGGCTACCCTGAAGACACCCAGCAAGTTGGAAAAGATCCTGGCAGCCGGGCATCTCGCCGTCACATCCGAATGCGGCCCCCCGCGCGGGAGCGATCCCGAGGCGATCACCCGGAAGGCCGAGATGATCAAGGATCATGTCGACGCCATCAACATCACCGACAACCAGACATCGGTCACGCGGCTGTGCAGCCTGGCATCCTGCATCCACATCAAGCTCATGGGCCTCGAGCCCATCCTGCAGATGGTCGTGCGGGACCGCAACCGGATCGCCCTCCAGAGCGACATCCTGGGGGCCGCCTCCTTCGACATCTTCAATATGCTCTGCCTGTCGGGCGACCACCAGACCTTCGGGGACTGCTCGACGGGCCAGAACGTCTTCGACATCGACTCGATGCAGCTCATCCAGACCGTGCGCCGGATGCGCGACGAAGGCAAGTTCCTCGGCGGCGACGAGATCAAGCGTCCGCCCCGCATGTTCGTGGGGGCCGCGGCGAACCCTTTCGCCGACCCCTTCGAGATCCGTGTCCCGCGCTTGGCCAAGAAGGTCGCCGCCGGCGCCGAGTTCATCCAGACGCAGTGCATCTACAACCTCGACAAGTTCGAGAAATGGATGCAGGGTGTCCGGGACCGGGGCCTTCACGAAAAGGTCCACATCCTGGCGGGCCTCACCCCCATGAAATCGGCCGGCATGGCCAAGTACATGAAGAACCGGGTGCCGGGCATGGATGTGCCCGACGAGATCATCAAGCGCATGAGCGGCGTCCCGAAGGAGAAGCAGCCCCAGGAAGGGCTCGACATCTGCGTCGAGGCCATCCAGCGCCTCAAGGAAGTGGAGGGCGTGCACGGATTCCACATTATGGCCATCGAATGGGAAGACAAGGTTCCGGAACTGGTCGAAAGGGGTGGACTCTATCCCAGACCGCAGGTAGATTAGAACTGGAAACCGATTCGCGGCGGATAGCGCCTGGATGGGCACCCGGTTCGTTCTCGTTCATTGGTGTCCATCCGGAAGTGACATCCCGGCAGAACCCCGCTTCATATGATTGAATGTGTTCAAGACCATTTTTTGTCTCGACTCGCGTGGAGCATTTCGAAATAGGGAACTCACAATTCAGGAGGAATCGATATGGCAAAACATTACATTCTGGTGGTTGACGATGATCCCGATCTGGTGGAGACCGTCGCGATGATGCTGGAGAGCAAGGGATGCGAAGTGGGTCGTGCCTATGACGGCGTGGAAGGCGAGGAGTCCATCGAGCAGCGCCGCCCCGACCTCGTCATCCTGGATGTCATGATGCCGAGGAAGGACGGCTACGTCCTGTGCGCCGAACTCAAATCGAAGGACGAGACGAAGGACATCCCGGTGGTGCTCCTGACCGCCGTGGGCGAGGCCGTCCCGACGACGACCTACACCCACCGGGACGGCATGTCCACGGAGGCGGACGACTACATTCCGAAACCCATCGACACCGAAGGGCTCTGGAAAGTGGTCAGCGGCCTTCTATAGCGATCTTCAACACCGGCGGCGGGGAATGGCATGGGGACCTGCGCCCCCCTATCTCTGGGCGGTTTCAAGATTCTCGACCAGGTCCTGTGGACCCCTCTGGCCGAGACCGGCCTGGATGGATCTCCGGGGAGGGAGTTCTGCAGCCTGCTCTCGACCCGTGAGGTCAACCTCCCCTTCCTCACCCTGGAGCGCTCCGGTCCTCAGACCTGCTGGAACATCGTCTTCGGGTCCCAGGACGCCCCCCACGCCGGCGCGATCTTCCCCGATCACATCCTCTGCGAAGAGGGCGCCCCCATGCCGGGGGCCGTCCTCTCGCTCTTTCCGCACCGCAACGACCCGATCGTCGCCGGAAGGCTCATCCAGGCCTTCGCCCGCGCCGGCATCTGGCCCTATGTGCTGGCCTACTCCCCCTCGGCGCTCTCCGTGGTCGTCCCGTCAGCGGCCGTTGCACAGGCGACTGAGGCCATCTTCGGCCCCTTCTGCTTCGGAACCTTCCACACGCCGGTGGACTGGCGCCTCGCCCAGCAGGGGAAGGAGGCCCTCTTCAAGGAGGTCGTCGCCTCCTTCAGCGAAAAGAGACCCAAGGTCTACGGCCTGCGCTGGTCCGACAACCTGCGCCTTTTCATCCTGGACCTCGAAAAGGCGACCATGCCGCTCGCCGGCAGAATCCTCGAAGCCCTCGCCGCCACCGGCGGGCCGCTGCATTTTCTCATGTCGAGCCTGTCAGACCCGGTCTCCCGGACCCGGCTCCTCATCGCCGTCCCGGAGGACGCCCGGTTCGCGTGGTCCGCGGCGATCGGCCGCGGGGCGGACCAGGAGGGGTTTTCGGCGAGCAGCCGCCCCGCCGCCCTGTTCACCATGAACGGCCCGCACTTCGGGGACCGCTACGGGATTACCTCCATCCTGCTTCAGGGGTTCGAGGAGGCCGGCGTCCACCTGATTGCCCTCAACTGTTCGGTCGCCTCCATCACGGGCCTCATTGCCCCCGAAGAGTCCGACCAGGCCGTCGCCGCCATCACTCAATGCTTCGAGGTCCCCGCGGTTATCAAACTCCCCGCCTGATGCGTCCGAATAAAATCTTTTATTTCTTTTTGCCGGACTATCCCTCGACAAACAGGCAGGCGAAGACCTTCGCATCCGAAAGGATGTCCGGGATCGGGCAGGATTCGTTCGGCTGATGCGCGGTGTGCGGCGCTGTGGACCAGACCGCGGCCGGGTAGCCCGCCCGCCGGAAGAAGGCGGCGAAGGTCCCCCCTCCGATCCCCATTGGCCTCGCCTCGCGCCCCGTAACCCGCAGGACGGCCCGTTCGAGGGCCTTGACCACCGGCGCGTCGGCGGGGGTGGCCTCAGTCGCGTCCTGACGCTGAACAACCTGGATGTCCACCTTCAGATCCAATTCCTGCGCCACCTTCGCCGCGACGTCCCCGATCGCCCCGATCACCGTTTCGACCTCGTACACGGGCAGGATACGGCAGTCCATGTAGAAGACCTGTCTTCCAGGAACGGTATTGACGTTGGGGACGTTGGCCTCGATCTTGGTGCATTCGAAGGTGGATACGGGGGGGCTGAAGAGCTGGTCCTTCTTGCTGAAACGGGATTTGATCTTGTCGAACGTCGTGATCAGACGCGCAGCGCCATACAGGCAGTTGTTGCCCCGATGCGGGGTGCTCGCGTGCGTCTGCCTGCCCGTCACCGTCAGCTTCAGCCAGAGCATGCTCTTCTCGGCGACCTCGATCATGGTCCCGGTCTCGTTGCCGGCATCCGGTACGACGATCCAGTCCGATTTCTTGAACAGATCCGAACGTTGGGCCAGGAGCGGAACGAGCCCATACTCGCTTCCGGTCTCTTCGTCCGCCACGATGGCCAGCCCCACCGGCCGCGCGAGGGGCGCACCCGCATCGAGCACGGCCTTCAGGGCTAGATAGGAGCTGACGATCCCATGCTGGTTGTCTTCGACCCCCCGCCCGACCACCCGGTCTTCCTCGATCACCACCTTGTACGGGTCGCTGTGCCACAGGTTCAAATCCCCCGGGGGAACGATGTCCGCGTGGCTGAGGATCCAGACGGCAGGCGCCTCCGAGGCCTCGCCCCAGCGGGCGACGAGATTGGGGCGGTACCCCGCCGGCACCCGGGAGTCGATGGCATGGAACTCCTCGATCACCGTCGGATGCAACTCCTCCAGCAGGGTCTTCACGTACGCGATCTTTTCGTGCTCGCCTGTGCCGCCGTTTTCGGGTCCGAGCGCCACCCGGGCCGTCAGCTCGGTCTGGAGCTGGATGACGTCCATGGTACAGGCATCGATGCGGGCAAAGATCTGGTCCAAATGGTTCATCATTCTTTCTCTTTCCTCCTCCTTGCAATTCAGGGATGGGGCGCAGGCGGGGCGTCGAGGCCCGAGAGCAGCGCGATTCGATGCATGATCTCCTGCATGAGGGAATCGATGGCGGGGAAAGGCGGCTGCAGCGGAGGTCCGAAACGAACCACCACGCTGGTTCGCCGCCCCTTCGGGGTGTACTCGAAGCCGGCCGGCACGAGGGGCACCTCGAGCCGTCCCAGCACGAGGCGCACGATGCCGCTCAAGCCCGGCCCCATGCACTGCGGATAGTAGGTCCCTTCCGGAAAAACCACCACCCCCTCTCCGCTTCGAAGAAAACCAAGCAGGCGCTTCATATAGCGGCGGCTCTCCAGCGGGCGCTGCCGGTTGAGCGGCACCCCGCCGAGGGAACGCAGCACCCAGTTCCCGACGGGGTGCGCGAATAGCTCGACCTTGGCGACATAATAGAGCCCCTTGGGCGTGCTGAGCCCGAGCAGCGGGATGTCCTCCCAGCGCTGGTGCTTGGCGAGGAGCAGAAACGGCCCCTCCCCCGGCACATGGTGAGCCCCCTCCACCTCGAGGTCGAAAAACGGACGAAGGCTCAGCGCGGCAAGTGTGCGGGCAAACCGGCAAAACCCCTCCCGCCGACGGCAGAGGGGCTCTCTCTCGGCTTTGCGGCGAAGCTCGATGGCATCGCCGCACCCCACCGGCGCGGAGCGGTCGCTCCCACGCCCCACAAGGCTCTTGCGCCGCTCATTCAACCGTCACGCTCTTGGCCAGGTTCCGCGGCTGATCGATGTCCCGGTTCAGGAACTTCGCGCAGTAATAGGCGAGCAGTTGACAGGGGATGACCGTCAGGAGGGGGTTCAGGAAGGAGAGCGTCGGCGGGACCTCGATCACCTCGTCGACCAGTTCCCGGATCTTCGAATCGCCCTGCGTCGCGATGGCGATCACGGGGCCCCTGCGGCTCTTCACCTCCTGGATGTTGCTGATCATCTTCTCGTACATGTCGTCCTGGGGAACGATCGCCACCGTCGGCATCTCGGGGTTCACCAGGGCGATCGGCCCGTGCTTCATCTCTCCTGCCGGATACCCCTCGGCATGGATGTAGGAGATCTCCTTCAGCTTGAGCGCCCCCTCCATCGCTATCGGGTAGTTGTACTTCCGGCCGAGGAAAAGCCAGTTCGAACAATGATAGTAGTTTTCGGCGATGGCCTCGATATGGTTCGCCTGGGCGAAGATCGCCTTTATCTGATCCGGTATCTGCTTGAGCGCTCGAATCGCCTCCACCCCGTCGGTGAGCGAAAGATTCTGATGACGCCCCAGCAGCAGCGCCAGGAGGGTCAGAATCGTCAACTGCGAAGTGAAGATCTTCGTCGACGCCACCCCGATCTCCGGGCCGGCATGGTTGTAGACGCCGGCGTCGGTCTCGCGGGCGATGGAACTCCCCACGACGTTGACGATCCCGAGGAGCGAGGCGCCCTTGCGCTTGGCCTCCTTGATGGCGGCCAGGGTGTCGGCTGTTTCGCCGGACTGGCTCAAGGCCAGGATGAAGGTATTGTGCGGGAAGTTCAGCTTGCGGTAGCGGAACTCGGAGGCGAGTTCCACCTGCACGTCGATCTCCGTGAGCTTCTCGAAGACATAGCGTCCGACGCAGGCGGCATAAAACGAGGTGCCGCAGGCCACGATCACCAGATGCCGACAGTCCTTCAGATGGTCCCACACAGGCATGATGCCGCCCAGCTTGGGCACCCCTTCGGCCGGCTCGAGCCTTCCGCGCATGGCGTTTTCGATGGTGTTGGGCTGTTCGTAGATCTCCTTCAGCATGAAGTGCGGAAAGCCGTTCAGCTCGACGTCTTCACCCCGCCACTCCACCGTCTCGACATCCCTTTTGACGCTGACCGCCTGCGCCGTGGAGATCGACACATCGTCCTTGGTGAGGACCGCCAGTTCGTTGTCCTGCAGGTGGATGACCTGGTTGGTGTACCGCACCATGGCGGAGACGTCGGAGGCCGCGAAACGACTCCCGTCGCTGAGGCCGATGATCAGCGGGCTCCCGCGCCTCGCGACGACGATTCTCCCCGGCTCGTTGCGGTGGATTACCGCGATCCCGAAGGTCCCCTCCACCTGCCCCATCGTCTTGCGGACCGCCTCGCTCAGGCTGCCATCGTAATAATGCGCAATCAGGTGCGCGAGCACCTCGGTGTCGGTCTCTGACCGGAAATGCACACCCTCCTGCTGAAGCCTCTTGCGCAGGGTGTGATAGTTCTCGATGATCCCGTTGTGGATGACGAAGACATTCCCCTTCTCGTCCCGGTGCGGATGGGCGTTTTCTTCCGTCGGCGCCCCGTGGGTGGCCCAGCGCGTGTGCGCGATGCCGCTCTCACCGGTGACGTCGAGCCCGGCGAGCTTCTTCTCCAACTCCACGATCTTCCCCACCGCCCGGTGGCAGGCGATCTGGTTGCCGTGCTGCACCGCAATCCCGGCCGAGTCGTACCCGCGGTACTCCAGCTGCTTCAGCCCCTCGATCAGGACCGACTTCGTATCCCGCGGCCCGACATAACAGACGATTCCACACATAGTTCCTCTATTGAATTCAACGTTTTATACCTCAAGCTTCAGGCCTCGACGTTCACCGCCGCGGTTTGCACACGGTCGCACGCACAAGGGAGCCGCCCTGTTTCAGGGACTGAAACCAGATGGGATTCAGCCTATTGAAGCGAAGAGCTCAACCCTCGGCGCATCGAATCCGAGAGCTCAGCATCACCGCCTTCACCCAAACCTTTCATGATCCGGGACGGATCCCGGCGGCGTCATCCAGATCCTCCGAAAACTTCGCCGAACCATTCCAGCCAAACCCTCCACCCTGCGCTCAAAAAACACAGTCATCCAGGATCAACCGGCCCAACTCGGGGGCGCGGATGCCGAGCTTCTCCCCGTGCATCCCCATCACCGCGACGCAGACCCCTTCTTTCCGGTCCGGGTCGATGACATAGGCGCTCAGCCAGTCGATTTTGTGGGTGTTCGTCGGGTCGTTGATGGTCCCGGTTTTGGCCCCGATCTCCATCGTATCGAAAGGCTTCTTCCGTGTGAGGCGTTTGAGCGTCCTCCGGCAGGTCCCGCCTTTGACCGTTTCCTGCATCATGACCCGCAGTTTTCGCGCAGTCGCGGCCTCTATCGGCCTGGCCATCACGGCGGGCTCGGCCTTGTAGAGGGTGCGGCCGGAGTCGTCCTCCACCTCCTCCACCAGCCAAGGCACCATCATGACCCCGCCGTTGGCGACGGCCGAGGAAAAGAGGGCTCCGTGAAGCGGTGATATCAGCGTCCGCTTGTTGAATCCTGATGCGATCTCCGCCAGGCCGAACGTCGTCTGCGGCACCTCGATCCGGCTCTCCTCCAGCGGCAGATCGAACGGGATGGGATGGTTGAACATGAAGCGTGCGGCGAATTCCTGCAGCAGGTCCTGCCCCAGGGTGAAGCTCCCGAGCTTTCCGAAGACCGGGTTGATCGACAGTCCGAAGGCCTCCTTCAGCGGCACCTGGTGCGTGTACCGGGTCCGCTTGTCGTTCAGCTGGCTTTTGTAGAGGGTGTAGCGTCCGCCGTTGTAATAGAGAGGACTGTCGGGCGACAGGCCCGCCGCTTCGAGCGCGGCGGCGGCGGCAACGATCTTGAACAGGCTCGCAGCCGGAAAGTCCGCCTGCAGGCAGACTTCGTTCCCTTTGCCATTCTGGTCGTACCCCGCGAGGGCGAGGATGCGCCCGCTGAACGGATCCATGACCACCGCCGCCGACCGGATGGTCTGAGATCGTTGGAGGAGCCCCGCAACGGCCGACTGAATCGTCGCGTCGATCCCGGTCTTCACAGTCAGGGGCTTCCCCGCGTAATGAACGATGCGGCCGCTTTCACCCGCGTAGAGCAGGGGGTCGAAGTCCTTCAGGATGGGCCACAGATCCTCCCGCGTCCGGATAATCCCTTCCCAGGCCGTCCTGGACGGCTTCGGAGCGGGTGCCCGCTTCTGATCGGCCTCTTTCGGCTCCGAGCGCCATTCCGAAATCATCGACCCGACAAGCAGTGCGACCGCCAGCAGAGCAAACACCCCGCCCGCGCAGACGAAAAGAATCGACAGACGGTCCGGGACCAGGACCCGCCATTTTTCTCTGCGCAGGCCGCGCTGGTAATCCCGCCACCATTCACCTTTGAGTCGATTCGACATGGCCTTCATCGACTGAGAGATGGCTGCGTCCTCCCATGTAAGGTTTCAAGACATCGGGGATCCGCACCGTCCCGTCAGCCTGCTGATAGTTTTCCAGGATGGCGACGAAGGTCCTCCCCACGGCAAGGCCGGACCCGTTGAGGGTGTGCACCAGGGTCGTCCCCTTCTGCCCCCTGGTCTTGAAACGGATATTGGCCCGGCGGGCCTGAAATTCCGTAAACGTGCTGCAGGAAGAGATCTCCCGGTAGAGGCCCTGACCGGGCAGCCAGACCTCGATATCGTAGGTCTTGGCCGCGGAGAACCCGAGATCGCCCGTGCACAGCGTCACCACCCGGTAAGGAAGCTCCAGACGCTGCAGGATGTCTTCGGCATCCCGGGTCAACCGCTCGAGCTCCTCCTCCGATTCCTCGGGACGGGTGAACTTGACGAGCTCCACCTTGTTGAACTGGTGCTGCCGGATCAGCCCACGGGTGTCCTTGCCGTAGGAACCCGCCTCCGAACGGAAACACGGCGTGTAGGCGACGTAGTGCCGCGGCAGGTCCTCCGCATCCAGGATCTCGTCCCGATGGATATTGGTCACCGGCACCTCGGCGGTGGGGATCAGGTACAGGTCCCAACCCTGGATCCGGAACAGATCCTCCGCGAACTTCGGGAGCTGCCCCGTCCCCGTCATTGAGGCGCTGTTCACGAGGAACGGCGGCAGGATCTCCGTGTATCCGTGCTCCTGCGTGTGAACGTCGAGCATGAAGTTGATGAGCGCCCGCTCAAGCCGGGCGCCCGCGCCCCGGTACAAGGTGAAGCGCGCGCCCGATAGCTTGGCCGCGCACCCGAAGTCCAAAATGCCCAGGGCCTCCCCGATATCCCAGTGCGCCTGGGGCTCGAAGGACATCCCCCCGACCTCGCCCCACGTCCTCACAACGGGGTTGTCGCGCTCGTCGCGTCCGACCGGTACGTTCGGCAGCGGCATGTTGGGGATGACCATCAAGAGGCGATCCAGATCCTCCATGATCGAGGCGAGCCCCTTCTCCTTCTCCTTGATCCGGGTAGAGACCTCCCGCATCTGCTCGATCCGCTCGGTGGCGTCCTCGCGCCGCTTCTTCATCCCCGCGATCTCTTCGCTCACCTGGTTGCGCCGGCAGCGCAGGTCTTCGAGCAGGGTGAGGCCCTCCCGGCGCTCCTGATCCAGCCGTTCGAACATATCCAGATCGAGGTCGTAGTGCCTGTTCTGAAGCATCTCCCGAACGGCGTCGAAATTGGCCCGTACAAATTTAAGATCCAACATGATTCATTCCTCTGGGGCTCCCCTGAACAAAACCATGGCACCGGTTCATCCCGCCGGGAGGTCGCGCCCCTTCATCCGTCATAGATTGCCGGGCCCTCCCCGTCCCGGACCCGCCGGACGGCGCCGCCCGCCGACGAGGACCCGTTACACCGCTTCTTCCCAATCCAGCTCGACACAATAGGGGAAATGATCCGATGGATAAGACCCGTTGCCGGACCGGTCCCTCACGATGCGGGCATGCGAAGCGAGAAGCGGCTTCTCCACCAGGATCCAATCGATTCTTCCAACCTGCGGAACGCCCGTGAAGCCATGGTGCGTGAAGCTGTTTTCGCCCCCGTCCATGCCGAGATCCTCCCAGCTGTCGCTGAGCCCGGTGGCGGGGGCGGTCAGGATCCGGTGCACATCCGAGCCGGGGGCGTCGTTGAAATCCCCCAGGAGCAGCACGGGCGGCGTCTGTCCAGCGACCCACTCGGCGAGGATGCAGGCCTGCCGGATGCGCGCCTCGGTGCCGATGTGGTCCAAATGGGTCACCGCTGCCGTCAGTGAACGGCCGCCTCCGCGCACCCCGAGCCTCGCCCAGCTCATCATCCGGGGGAAAGCGCTGTCCCAGTCCTTGCTCCGATGCACCGCCGGCGTCTTCGAGAGCCAGAATTCCCCGCCGGCGAGGAGATCGAAGGCATCCAGCCGGTAGAACAGCGAGGGATACTGGCAGGTGTCATCCCAGAAACGGCCGGGGGCGTGCAGCCGGTATCCCGAGAGAGTCTCTTCCAGGTATCGCAGCTGCGAGGGCAGCCCCTCCTGCGTGCCGACCAGATCGGGGCGATGCCGTTCGATCAGCGCCGCCACCTCCGAACGCCGGTTCTCCCAGGCATTCAGGCCGTCCCTGTGGTTTTCGAAGCGCAGGTTGAACGTCATAACGCGCAATGCAGAGTGTACCTCCCATTCGATCGCGTCAACGAGCGCGCGCACCCCGCCGCCGGCCGAAATGCGCGCCGGCATGCGCCGTCTTTCGGACTGGAACGGAATCTGGGTATCATTGCAGATTGCTGATGACTTGGCAATGCTTCCGATAACAGATTTTACGCCAGCCGGACAAGCCGATCAACGCGGCGGAGCCACCGGCCGGCCGAAGCGGGCGCTGACCAGCCTCCGAGCGAAGGCCGGCCTTAGAGGATGTCGAACGGAGAACGCCAATCGGAGCGGTCGGGCATGGGTTTGGCGGGCACCCACCAACGCGAATCGTCGTACGTACGGCTGCGGTCCGTGGTTCCGCAACCGATCACACAAGCCCAAAAAAACGCGCAGATCAGCAATACGGCAGCAACCTCGAGAATGCGCTTCACCTTGCCCATGTAATCCCTCAACCTCTTGTTCTTAGAGTTTTGCGGCCCTCACCCGGAGCAGGCAACTTACCTTCCATACGGAAATGGTCTTTTTGGCCAATCTCGGCTCGGATTTACACGTTCGCTTGTTCGGCGGTCTGCAAGCCGTCCCTGCACAAATGCTTGATTTGCTTGATATTGACCAAAAACCTCATTTCCGGATGGAAACAACTTAGCCGGGGGCGCCGCGTTGGATGCACCGGCCCCAGATTTACAGAAAAACACTCGGAATGGCAAGGTTATTCTAGACAGGAAGCGCGGGTTTAGTCCCATGTGACAGAATTGGACAAGACCGGAGGGTTGCGAAAACCGAATTCCTTAGCGTTGCGCGGGTTTCTAGCGTTCGCAAAGGGGATATTTCATTCCCGCCGCGCAATTTTTTCTTGACCTTTGGACCGTTTTCATTCCTAAATCGGAGCGATGAAAATCTACGTGGTTATCCAAAGCTTTTCTTATTAGACCGCCTGCCTTCCCGAAGACATTGCAACGGGTCCCCCACAACGGAGGATGATGGTGGAAAATGCATCCCGCTTCGAAGTTTCCCCCGTTTTCTGCAGGAAAGGGAGGACACCGCTTTTTTGTTCCGCTTTGCTCCCGCTCCTGGTCCTATCGATGCTATGGGGCTGCAACAAACCTGAGCCTGGAGGCGCCCAGACCGCCGAACAACCGGTGAACGTCGTGGTGACGACGGTGAAGACGCAGGATGTCCCCATCGTCTTCGAGTTCATCGCCCAGGTGGAAAGCTCCCGCGAGGTGAACATCCAGGCGCGGGTGAGCGGCTTTCTGGAGAAGCGGGTCTACACCGAAGGGGCCGTCGTCCAGGAGGGGGAAACCCTCTTTCTGATGGATCAGAAGCCCTTCAAGGCGCAGCTCGTGCAGGCCGAGGCCGCCCTCGCCCGCCAGCAGGCCGCCTACGAGGTGGCGCGCCGGAATCTCGCGCGCGTCAAGCCGCTCGCCGCGGCCGACGCCCTTTCTCAGAAGGACCTGGATGACGCGACGGGCCAATACCAGTCTACGGCCGCAGCCGTCGAACAGGCCAAGGCCACCGTCGAGCAGGCCCGGCTCGACCTTTCCTACACCGTTATCACCTCGCCGGTCACCGGCATCACCGGTTCAGCCGACCAGGCCGAGGGCACCTATCTCAGCTTCAACAACAGTCAACTGACCACGGTCACCGTGCTCTCGCCGATCTATGTGAACTTCAGCGTCTCCGAAAATGACTGGCTGCGCTCGCGCGACCAGATCGCCAAGGGGAGGCTCATCCAGCCCGAAGGCGAAGCCTACACCGCGGAGATCATCCTGGCCGACGGCTCGCTCTATCCGCATACCGGCAGGCTGACCTTCGCCGATCCTTCCTTCAACCCCGAGACGGGGACCTTCCTGATCCGCGCCACCTTCGACAACCCCGACGGCCAGCTCCACCCGAACCAGTACGTCCGCATCCGCCTGAAAGGGGCCATCCGGCCCAATGCGGTCCTCGTCCCCCAGCGCGCGGTTCAACAGTCATCCAAGGGGCACTTCGTGTGGATTCAAGGCAAGGATGACAGGGCCGAGACACGCCCCGTCCTCGTCGGTGAGTGGCACGGTGATCAGTGGGTCATCTCCGAAGGACTGCACCCTGGAGACCGGGTCATCGTGGACGGGATGCTCGCCCTCAGGCCGGGCGCCCTGTTGAAGGTCAACCACCCGATCGATCAGGAGGGCACAGAAAAACCGGCCGTTGACCACAACGACCCACCGGAAAGCGGCCGCTGAGCGGAGAGGGGCGCCCATGTTCTCTAGATTCTTCATCGAAAGACCCATCTTCGCGACCGTCGTCTCCCTCATCATCGTGATCGCCGGGCTGGTGGCCATGAGCGCCCTGCCGGTCTCCCAGTATCCGAGCATCACCCCGGTCCAGATCCAGGTGACCACCACCTACCCCGGTGCCGACAGCAAAACGGTCGGCGACTCGGTGGCGGCCCCCATCGAGGCCCAGATCAACGGTGTAGACAACATGCTCTACATGACATCGACCAGCTCCAGCACGGGCCAGATGACCATCACCGTCTATTTCACCCTCGACACCGACCCGGACATGGCCGAAGTGCAGGTCCAGAACCGGGTGAACCTCGCCATGCCCCAGCTGCCCGAGGCCGTCGTGCAGTACGGCGTATCGGTGCAGAAGAAATCCTCCAGCATGCTGATGATCGTCGCGGTCACCGACGACGAGGGCCGCTACAGCCCGGAGTATGTCACCAACTACGCCAACGTCTACATCCTCGATGCCATCAAGCGGGTCAACGGCGCCGGGCAGGCCCAGATCTTCGGCGTCCCGGACCAGGCCATGCGCATCTGGATGAACCCGGACCGGATGGCCTCCCTCGGGATCACCACCACCGACATCCAGAACGCGGTGGCCAAACAAAACGCCCTTTTCGGGGCGGGCCAGGTAGGCCAGCAGCCCACCGACGGACCGGTGCAGTTGACCTTCCCGGTGGTGACCGAGGCCCCCTTCGTGACCCCTGCCGAATACGAGAACATCATCCTGCGCGCGGGGCAGGAGGGCAGCGCGATCGTGCGCCTCAAGGACGTCGCCCGTGCGGAGGTCGGGCGCAGACTCTATATCGATGACAACCGCTTGAACGGGAAGCCCGCGACCTTCATCGCCGTCTACCAACAGCCGGGAGCCAACGGACTCGAGGTCTCCAAGGCCGTCCGCAAGACGCTCCAGGACATGAAGCGCACGCTCCCCGAGGGCATCGACTACCTGATCGCGCTCGACACGACCGATTTCGTGCGCCTGTCCATCAAGGAGGTCATCCACACCCTCTTCGAGGCGATTTTCCTGGTCGTCCTGGTCGTCTACCTCTTCCTCCAGAGCTTCCGCGCCACGATCATCTGCACCGTGGCGATCTTCGTGGCGCTCATCGGCACCTTTCCCGGGATGCTCGCCCTGGGTTTTTCGATCAATCTCCTGACGCTCTTCGGCATCGTCCTCGCCATCGGGATGGTCGTCGACGACGCCATCGTCGTCGTCGAAAACGTCGAGCGGAATATGACCAAGAACAACCTGGCGCCCAAGGAGGCGACCATCCGGGCCATGGAAGAGATCGGCACCTCCCTCATCGCCGTGGTGCTGGTGATGGCCTCCGTCTTCATCCCGGCCGCGTTCCTGCCCGGCACCACCGGGCAGCTCTACAAGCAGTTCGCCATCACCATCGTGATCTCGGTGGCCCTCTCCGGGTTCGTCGCCCTCACGCTCACGCCGGCGATGTGCGGGCTCATGCTCAAGCACTCGTCGCCGCCCCGCCGCGGCCCCTTCGCCTGGTTCAACCGCCTCTTCGACCGGTTCACCCTGGCCTTCGGCGACGCGGTGGTCCTCATGATCAAACGCATGGCCGTCGCCTTCATCCTCCTCGCCGTGTTCATGGGCGTGCTCGTGCACCTCTTCCGAACTACGCCAACGAGCTTCGTCCCCAACGAGGACCAGGGCTACCTGATGGGCCTGGTGATGATGCCCGATGCCGCCAGCCTCGAGCGGACCGTCGAGACCTCCAGCCGGATCGATGCGATCTTCAGCAAGGACCCGGCCGTCGCCGTCCGCAGCGCTATCAACGGCTACAGCCTGATCGACGGCCAGTACAAGCCCAATGCGGCCACCTTTTTCGTGTCCCTGGAGGACTTCGAGGAGCGGTACTCGTCGATCGACCGCGCGCGCAAGGAGAACGCCCGCGCGGTCCTCCAATCCGCCTACGCCCAGGCGCAGGCAATCGACACCGGCCGGTTCATCCCCATCCCGCCGCCGGCCATCCCCGGCATCGGCACCACGGGCGGGTTCGAGTTCTGGGTACAGGACAAGGGGTCGGGCGATCCGGCCCGGCTCTACCAGATCACCCAGGACTTCCTGGCCAAGGCGCGCCAGCGGCCGGAGCTCTCCGGGCTGAACACCACCTTCCGCGCCGCCTCCCAGCAGTTGAAGGCCGAGGTCGACCGGGAGAAGTCGATGCTGCTCGGTCTGCCGGTGGAGGATGTGTACAGCGCCCTCCAGGCCCAGTTCGGCTCCATCACCGTCAGCCAGTTCAACCAGTACAGCCGGGTCTGGAACGTCGTGCTCCAATCCGACGCCCCTTTCCGGCGCGAGCCCGCGGACATCACCCGGATCTACACGCGCTCCCACAACGGCGAGATGATCCCGCTCTCGGCCGTCGTGACGGCCCGCTACGTGAGCGGGCCTGACATGGTGCCTCATTTCAACGGCTTCCCGGCCGCCCAGGTCACGGGGTCGGCGGCGCCCGGATTCAGCTCCGGGGACGCGATCGCCGCCATGGAGCAGGTCGCGGCGGAGGTCCTGCCGGAGGGGTACAACTACGCCTGGTCGGGGATGGCTTACGAGGAGAAGCAATCCGGCGGGACGTCGACGGCCGCGTTCGTCTTCGGCCTGATCATCGTCTTTCTGGTCCTCGCCGCCCAGTTCGAGTCCTGGACCCTCCCCGGTTCGGTCATGACGGCCGTCCCCTTCGGCGTCCTCGGGGCGCTCGTGTTCAACTGGATGCGCGGGCTCGAGAACAACGTCTATTTTCAGATCGGGCTGCTGGTACTCATCGGACTGGGTGCGAAGAACGCGGTCCTGCGGGTCACCTTCGCCGTGGAGCTGCGCAGGCAGGGGCTGTCGGTCATGGAGGCCACCATCAAGGCGGGCGAGGAGCGGCTGCGGCCGATCATCATGACCTCGCTCGCCTTCATCTTCGGGGTGCTCCCCCTGGCGGTCGCCACGGGCGCCGGGGCCAACGCCCGGCACTCGATCGGCACCGGGATCATGGGCGGCATGATCGGAGAGGCCACCCTGGCGATGCTCTATGTCCCTCTCTTCTTCTACCTGTTCGATCGCTGGAGCGAACGCTCCAAAGGAAAACACGCCCCCCCGCCGCCCCCGGCCGTGCCCGCTGCGCCCGAGGACCGGCACCCGGAGGTGAACTGACATGCGCCGCCTCGCCCTTCTCTCTTTTCTGCTGCTCCTTTCCGGCTGCATGACCGGCCCCGATTACCATCGCCCCGAAATGGACGTCCCGCCGTCCTTCCGGTACGCAGAGGCCGATACAAAGCAGACCGCCGACACAGAATGGTGGAAGAGCTTCGAGGACCCGGTTCTGACAGCCCTGATCGGCGAGGCCCTCACGAACAACCACACCCTCAAGGCCGCGGCGGCCAACATCGAACAGGCGGCCGCGGTGCTCATGCAGGTCCGCTCCCCGCTCTTCCCGCAGGCCGACTACGGCGCGGCCGCCGGTCGCGCACGGACGAGCGGCTTAGGCACGGGCCCCCTCTCCTCCCTCATCGAAAACCCCAGCGATTCGTTCCAGGTCTTCGCCGGCGCCTCCTGGGAGATCGACCTCTGGGGACGCATCCGCCGCCTGTCGGAGGCCGCGCGGGCCGATTTGTTCGCGTCGAAAGAAGCCTATCGCGGCGTCATCCTCTCGCTCGTGTCGGCCGTCGCCGAAAGCTACATCCAGCTCCGAGGCCTCGACGAGCAGCTCGCCATCGCCCGCCGCACCCTCGAGGCCTACGGGGAATCCGTCAAGCTCTTCGAACTGCAGCACCGCCACGGACAGGTCTCCAGGCTGATCGTCGAACAGGCCCGCTCGCAGTACCAGACGGCCGCGGCCGCCATCCCCCAGATCGAATCGCAGATCGCACAGACGGAAAACGCCCTGTCGATCCTCCTCGGACGGAACCCCGGGGGCATCGACCGGGGGCGCTCCATCCTGGAAATGGCCCTCCCCGCCGTTCCCGCCGGACTCCCCTCCGAACTCCTGGAACGCCGTCCGGACCTGGCCCAGGCCGAACAGAACCTGATCGCCGCCAACGCCCGCATCGGCGCCGCCAAGGCCCTGTATTTCCCGACCATCTCGCTCACCGGCGCCTTCGGCTTCGAAAGCTCGGAGCTTTCGGACCTCTTTCAGGGTTCATCCAAGACCTGGAGCTACTCGGGCTCCGTCACCGGCCCGATCTTCACCGCCGGCGCCATCAAAGGCCAGGTCAAACAGGCCGAAGCGGCCCGTCTCGCCTCGCTCGAGACCTACCGCAACACCATCCTGAACGCCTTCAAGGACACCGAAAACGCCCTCGTCTCACGCCGCAAGCTCTCCAACGAACTCGGGGCCCGCGAGTCCCTCACCGCCGCCCTCCGCGAATACGCCCGTCTCGCCCGCATGCAGTACGACGGCGGCTACACCCCCTATCTCACCGTCCTCGACGCCGAATCCCAGCTCTTCCCCGCCGAACTTAACGTCGCCCAAACCCGCACCCTGCTCCTCACCTCCTACATCACCCTCTACAAATCCCTAGGCGGTGGGGTCGGACCAAGATAAGTATCTGCAATTAAAAGATAAAGCCGCTAAAATTGGGCCGTTTTAGGCCTTAAAACCCCCTTTTTGGGGTCAAAATCAGTGGTAGTGTTTGATAAGGGTCGAAATGGAAAAGGCAATCAGACCCAGCCGGTTCTGAGGCTTTATGCAAGGCGTCATGCGCATCGTCATCAGCCCACATGCCAGTCAGTGCGGTGCGGCCATCGATTAGCCGTTATCCATCCGGAAGCAATCATCGGGTGCGCCCGTGTTTGTTGTTGAAATTGGGGTCGGACCAAGCCAAGCAGCTGAAAGCAATAGATAAGCCCCATAAAAATCCGCTCTTCTACAGCTTAAATGCATCTTTTTAGGGTCAAAATGGAAAATACAATCAGAGCCAGCGGGTTCTGAAGTTCCATGCAAGGCGTCATGCGCAAGGTCACCGCCCCACATGCCAGTCAGCGCAGCCTGTGGCGGTCGGGTCGAACCGGGATAAGTATTTATAATATAAAGATAAAGACCGTCAAAATCAGGCTTTTTCAAGCCTTAGAACCAGCATTTTGGGGAAAGCGGGGAAAAAAATTGGGATTTTTTCATACACAAAGCATTATTTGAAGAGCAAAAAGCGCCGGGTGCCTGAGGCATCCGGCGCTTCGTAGCCGTGCAGACTCCTTGCAAACATAGCGAATGAGGAATTTATTCCGATCTTCAGCGAACCTCTCAGGACACGAATCTTGAAAGGCGCCTGATCTCGTCTTCGGCCTCCGCCATGATCTCATCGAGCAGATCCGCAATGGGGCGTACACCCTTGACCAGTCCGGCGACCTGCCCCATCATCACCGATCCCCACTCCATGTCGCCCGAAACCGCGGCCTTCCGGAGGGACCCTATGGTGAAGCCGTCGATCTCGTGCTTGTCCTTCCCCTCCATCTCCATCTGAAGGACCCTTTGCACCAACTGGTTCTTGAGGACCCGGAACTGGAGCCCCGTGGTCCTGCCCGTGACCGCCGTATCCGAATCGACAGCCTGGCACACGGCCTGCTTGTAGTTCTCGTGGAGGGTGGCCTCCCGGGTCGCCAGAAACCGGGTTCCCATCTGTATCCCTTCGGCCCCGAGGGCCAGCGCTGCAACCAGTCCCCTCCCGTCGGCGATCCCCCCCGCCGCGACCAGGGGCAAGTCGGTTGTCTGGGCCGCTTCGCGGACCAGCACCAACGTGGAGATCTCGGAAGGGCTGATGTTTCCGCCCCCTTCCATGCCCATGGCGATGATGCCGTCCACCCCGGCCTCGTTGCACCGTTTGATCATCTCGAGGGTGAACGCGACCTGGAATATCCTGATTCCGGCAGCCTTGAAACGCTCCGTGTACTGGACAGGATCCCCGGCCGAAGAGACGACGACCGGGACCTGCTCTCCAATCGCAATTTCGACCGCCTTCTTGGAAGACGGAAGCCTCAACGGAATGTTCACTGCGAAGGGGAGTACAGTGGCCTCTCTGATCTTCCGTATGTGATCGACCAGTTCCTCGGGCTCCATGGTGGCAGCGGCGATCGTCCCCAATCCGCCGGCCTTCGAAACAGCCACAGCCATTTCCCAACCCGTAATCCACGCCATCCCCCCCTGCAGGATGGGATAGCGAATTCCTAAGACATCACTCACTCTCGTCTTCAACATGTCCACTAAAAACCTCGTTTCCTCTCTCTTGCGACACGAAGCTGCAGTCGGATTCCAGAAAGTGCAAAGGCTCGGTCCTTTCTGTTCCGGTTCGGCCTCCCCTCGTCAAGAACAGGACGTCCGTGCCGATCCTGCAGAAGATCCGCACCCGGCGAGGGTTAAGACCAGCATGCGTGTTCCTGGAAGATGGGCAATCATTCAGGCAAAGAACCCTCAGCGGACGGTTACCTTGCCGAAAAAAAGCGCTTAAGCATTTGCGGCGTCATCCCGGTGTTTGCCTGCATGCAGACGCTTAAAGCGGTATAATCGAATTTCCCATTTTGGTATCTATAAACAATAAGCCTTCAAATTGCCAAACAAATAGATGCACCCTCCAAAAAAACCAACCCCGAAAGCACTGGAGTCGAGAAGCAATTTGCATCCTCTGTCTTTCATTTGCGAGGTGCAGCGACTCTCCATTCACCAAGTCACCCCTTCCATCAATTCCTCCGGCCTCGACTCAACGCCGCCCGGATATTTTCCGGCGTAGCCGGGAGCTTGAAAATCCTGACGCCGCAGGCATCCCTGATGGCGTTGACCACCGCCGGGGCGGTTGACACCATGGTCATCTCCCCGATGCCGGTTGAACCGAGCGCACCCCTTTTTCGCGGCGTCTCGAGGGGCGTAATGACTTCCACATCAAAAGCGGTCTTTATCGTCGGGAACTTGAAGGTGACCCAATCCCGGGTTTTTCCGGCGATGTATTCCTCTCTCAAGGCAAACCCCACCCCTTGATCCATTCCGCCTTCGAGCTGCCCCTCCAGGTTCTTCGGATTGATCACTGGCCCGGGATCTACAGCCGTGGTCATTTTCAAGACCCGCACGTCCCCCGTCTCCATGTTGACTTCCACTTCAGCCATCTGGATATTGTGAACCTGCGAATCGAAGGTCGGCCCCTGACCTGTCCGGGGGTCGAGCGCTCCGGACGGGACGCTTTTTCTTCCTGTGTAGCGGGTCGCTTTGCCTTTTCGTTGCAGATCTTGGGAGGTAGCGGCACCTGCCTCCCGCATGCCCTGCCTCAGCTGTTCTACGGCCGCGACCAAGGCGCCCCCGACCATGTATGTCATTCTGCTGCCTGATGCCGGTCCCGTCTGCGTGGTTCGATCCGTATCCCTGGAAACCAGCCGGACCTTTTCCAGAGGCAGTTCCAGCAGGTGTGCGGCGATCTGGGTCAGCATCGAGTCGTTCCCTTCGCCCGGATCCGCCGCCGCCGCAAATATCGTTACTCCGCCGTCCGGATCCAGTTCCACGGCGACCTCCGCTGCATCCCCCGGCGCGCCAATACCATACGAGTGAGCGGCCAGACCGACCCCCCGCTTGATGGAGCCGCCCCTGGACGCGGCGGCATCCTTTCTGGCGCGCTCATAATGAGGTTGGATGAGTTTGCAGATCTCCGGAAACGTCCATTGTTCCACCGTGGCCCCGGTGGACACGCTCTCGCCGGGCAAAAGTGAGTTCTTCAACCGAAACTCGAGTGGATCGATTCCGAGCTTTTCCGCCAGCATGTCCACAGCCGATTCCAGGGCGAAATTGACCTGGGGAGGCCCGGCGCCCCGGGCGGCACCACCCGCCGGATTGTTCGTGTAGACGAGCCGTGCCATGACGTCAACATTGGGGATGTCATAGGCGCCGGACAGCATGCTCAACGCTCGCCTGATCACCGTGCTGCCGATGATCATATAGGCCCCGTTGTCCACCGTGAAATCATTGGCATAGGCTGTCAGCCTGCCGTCTGCCCCGGCCGCCAGCTTTACCTTCATGGTAAACGAATGGCGCTTGGTCGTCATCAACATGGATTCCTGGAGACTGGGGACATATCGTACAGCCCGCCTGAAATGCAGCGCCGCTGCCCCGGCGATCCCTTCGGAGGTGATCGCGATCTTGATCCCGAACTGCCCCCCGCTGTAAGCCTCCTCATATCGGACAGCTTCCCATCCGAGCGCCCTCTGCAGCATCGCCTTGTGCGAGTGGATCATGATGCTCCGCCCGATCACTACGAGCACGGAACTTTCCCCGTCTCCTTCAAGGTAGGCGACGCAGGCCTCCGGTTCGAGCGGGGCCTGGTGGTTGATCTGCGTCTGGAACTCCGCCTCGACCACCACCGCCGCCTCCCCCAAAGCCCGCTTCGCATCTCCTTTGATCTGAGGCTGTTCATAGCAGAGATTGGGATAGGCGTCATGGACCCGCATAGCCCCCTCCGCAAGGGCCTCCTGCGGCGCCAACATAACCGGCAGGGGTTCATAGCGAACCTTTACCTCGGCAGCCGCGGCCTGCGCCTCGGCCAACGTCGCAGCCGCCACCACGGCGACGGGATCCCCCAGACACCGGACCTTTTCATCACACAGAACGGGCTGATCATCGACGATGAATTGAATTCGGTTGGTGCCCTGAATATCCCGCGCGGTCATGACCCCGATCACTCCGGGCATCCTTTCCGCCTCAGAAGCGTCGATCGACAGAATCTTCGCGTGATACTCCGTACTCCGGACAACAGCCAGCTCGGCAGCCCCCTGCACCCTGATATCCGCCGCGAACTCGGCCACTCCGCACGCCTTCATCATGGCCGAAGGCCGCGGATGAGAAACCCCCAGCACAGGTCCGTCGATCGGTGGCCTGACCTCATCGGGCGAGGTTTCATCGCGTAAAAACCGGGCAGCCAATTGAACGGCATCGACGATCTTCGCATATCCCGTGCAGCGGCATAAGTTCCTGGCAAAGGCCTTCTTGATCTCCTCGCTTCCTGGATCAAGATTCCGATCGAGAAGCCCTTTCGTCGACATGACCATCCCCGGGGTGCAAAATCCGCACTGCACAGCGCCCGAAAGAACAAAAGCCTCCTGGATCGGGTGAGGATTTTCCGGCGTACCGAGCCCCTCCACCGTCACTACCTCAGCTCCGTCCAATTCCGTCACCCTGCTCAAGCAGGAGCGCGTCGCTTTGCCGTTGACCAGAACCGTGCATGCCCCGCACTGCCCCCTGCGATCACAGCCCTGCTTCGCGCCGATCAGGTGAAGGTCCTCGCGCAAGAGGTCCAGAAGCACCCTCTGCGCATCGACGACGAACTGATACCGCCTTCCATTCACTTTCACTGAAATCTTTTTCATTCGCATCGCCTCTCTCCCGTCAGCTCTTTCACCCCTGCCCTCGCTAACATCCACTTATCATATGCTTATATCAAATTCGATATAAGCATGTCCATTCCGAGGTTGGACCAAGCACTTGCATTTCAGGGTCGGACCGCTTGCATTTCAGGGTCGGACCGAGCTATGTCCCTGCAACCAATAAACAAATACATCTACGATGTGGGATTTTAACCTTTAGATCAACGTTTTGAGGGGCCAAAACCATGCTTTAAACGAAGACAGCTCCTCCCTTCTTCGAAATGACAACCGAAAATTGCGTCCCTGCGAGCGCGCAATCCTGCCCTTCCTCCTGCACAGCGCCAGGGATCACTTGTATCGAGCCACCTCGCTTTCATCCAGAAACGATCTTTTTGCACAATCTCGGCATTAATCTGTACGTTCGCTTATGCGCCAACCTGCAGGTCGCCTCGGCAAAAACCCTTGATTTCCTTGATATTGGCCAAACTGGAACCCGGCGCGAAGCGGTGGGACTGAACACCCGAAGGGTGTGAAGAAAGCGGGATCCGCCCCGCAGGGGCGGGATTGAGCACACGCAGCGTATGAAGAAAAATACTCATTCCCTGATTGGAAACCGGTTTCTACCGGGAAATCATTTCCGGATGGACACCACCTAGATCGCTGCTGTCGTCCCTTTTGGATGGAAAAGGCAGATCGGCTCATCACGTGGCTCCTGTCAAAACCCCATCCCTTCTCGCCCTGCCGAACTGCGAAGACCGTTTTGCCAGAACTCGAAATCCGGCCGCCGGTGCGGAAGGATGCAAATTTTTTGTTTGACACACTCCTCCCCGGAGACTATATTCTAAATTGACGATATGGAGATCTTATGAAGACATTGATCAAGGTGATGAAAGCCCTATCCGACCCGAACCGGGTCAAGATCGTCAAGCTGTTGCAGCACCGGGTCATGTGCGTATGTGAACTTCGGGTCGCTTTGAACCTGGCCCAGTCGACTGTCAGCAAACACCTGCGGATCCTGGAGGAGGCGGATCTGGTCACATGGAGCAAGGACGGGCTGTGGGTCAATTACCGTCTGCTCGATGAAACACCGAACCCGTTTGCAGGCCGCATGCTCCGGAATCTCGAACAGTGGCTGGAAGAAGACCCTGAAATCACGGCGTTGATTACGCGGCTGCCGGAGATCCGCAGGGAAAACATCTGCGGCGTGTGATTTTTTTTGAACTTTCCACATCGTTAGATGGCGAACCAGCGATAAAGCTATGCGCACTGGAAAACCACGAATCCGCCGGCAGACGCCATCACAAGAGCATCGAGGATTTTGACCGATGAAGGAACGTACCAAACTCCTGTTGATCATCAGCACCTTCCTGGCCGCCTATTACGTGCCCTGGGGGCATCCCATCGTCCGGCAATCCGGGCTCGAGGCCTTCATGATGCTCCAGGAGTATGCCCGGGAGCATGTCCTCACCTGTCTCATTCCAGCCTTCTTCATTGCGGGGGCCATCGCGGTCTTCGTCTCTCAGGCCTCCGTACTCAAGTACTTCGGCGCGCAGGCCAGCAAGATCCTCTCCTACTCCGTAGCCTCCGTGTCGGGGACTATCCTGGCCGTGTGCTCCTGCACGGTCCTGCCGCTTTTCGCCGGTATCTACACGCGGGGCGCAGGCATCGGCCCGGCCACCGCCTTTCTCTATTCCGGGCCCGCCATCAACGTCCTCGCCATTACGCTGACCGCAAAGATCCTAGGCTGGCAGCTCGGGCTGGCCCGGGCCATAGGCGCCGTGCTCTTCGCGGTAATCACCGGGCTGCTGATGGCCCTCATCTTCCGGAAAGAAGATGCCGCCCGCGCCACCGGGCAGATCTTCCTCCCTGACCCCGAAGCGAAGGAACGGACCCTGCTTCAGGATTCTCTCTACATCGGGACCATGGTGCTGATCCTCGTCTTCGCGGCCTTCGCCAGGCCAGCCCCCGGATCGACAGGGCTTTGGCCCGCCCTCTTCGCCGCCAAATGGACCATCACGATCGGGCTGCTCGTCGTCCTCGGCCTCATGCTGAAGTTCTGGTTCACGCGCGCCGAGTGCAGGAACTGGGTGGAAGCCACCTGGGGCTTCATGAAGCAGATCTTCCCCCTGCTCGCCGGCGGAGTCCTCGTCGCGGGCTTTATGCTGGGACGGCCCGGCCACCCCGCACTCATCCCTGAACAGTGGATCCAGACGCTCCTCGGCGGGAACTCGATCTCGGCCAATCTCATCGCCTCGGTCGCAGGGGCCCTCATGTATTTTGCAACCCTCACGGAGGTGCCGATCCTCCAAGGACTCCTCGGGGCCGGGATGGGCAAAGGCCCCGCCCTGGCGCTGCTCCTGGCCGGACCGGCGCTCTCCCTTCCCAACATGCTGGTCATCGGCAGCGTGATGGGCGTGCGAAAAACGGCCGTCTTTTGCCTTATCATTGTTGTCATGTCGACCATCGCCGGCCTGCTCTTCGGCACGCTGGCCGGATGACCCCTTTGGATAGGAGGACCCTGCCATGAAACGCCTCGACATCGAGTGGCGCCATCTCCTGAAAGGCGGCAGGACGTGCGAGCGCTGCTCCGACACCGGGGAGGCGGTCCACGCCGCCTACCGTGCGCTCGCCGCTGAACTGGAGCCCAGGGGATGGTGCGTGACACTGCGCAAAACCCCCCTGACGGAGGAGGACATCGCCGAGTCCAACACCATCCTTCTGAACGGCCAGCCGCTCGAACTGCTGCTGCCGGGCGCACACAGCGCCTCGAACTGCTGCGCATCCTGCGGCGACCTGCTGGGGATGCCCGCCATGTGCAGGACCATCGTGCACGGCGGCCGGATGTACGAAGCGATCCCCGGAAGCCTGATCATCGAAGCGGCGCATCGAATCGTTCAACAGGCCCTTTGAAATTGAAGAAAAGGAGGATTCCCAGATGGAAATCAAAGTCCTGGGCCCCGGCTGCCCGAAATGCCGCCAGACGGAAGAAATCGTCCAACAGGCGATAGAGGAAGCAGGCGTCCCCGCTCAGATCGAAAAGGTCACCGACGCCATGAAGATCGCCCGCTACGGCGTCTTTGTCACGCCGGCTGTCGTTGTGGACGGTGAAGTCAAGTCGGTCGGCAAAATCCCCAGCAAAGAGGACGTCAAGTCCTGGATCAAGAAATGAATCGGAAAGAGCTTTGAACATGGCCCGACAAGATGATTTTTCGCAGGACAAGGATGTCCTGGCGCCGCAGAATACGACGCCTGCCTCACGTCATGATGAACATGGCTGAGGGGACGGGTGAGTCGTGCCCCAACCGGCAGTTGGCCGGCGCATCCTCAAGTTCCCCGATGACACCCAGGTCGGCGTCGTGGGCCTGGACGCCATCATGGCCGACCTCCTCGCGCAAGGACTCGAGCCCGGCGAGCAGGTCGCCGAACAGATCATGGAAAGGCTCGAAAAGGAAAAGAACTACATCCCCACCGCCGAACGCGCGCGAAGGGAGTACGCCTACGCCCTGCTGAAGGAATACCGGAGATATGTCAAGGACCGAAAAGGATGAGCGAATCTGTCCGCTTTCTTCAAAGCCAGTCAACCTCATAACCTTTTTTATTCGAAAGGGCTGTCCATGCAATTATCATTGAGTGACATTCGGAAGGAAGACAGAGGTCTGATGTCGCCATGCGGCATCATCTGCTCGGGATGCGACATGCAGCTGGGCGAGAGCCTCGAGGCCATCAAGGAGGTCGTCCAAATCTGGGAAGGCTTCGACCTCGCTGGTGTTGCGAAGGCCTTCGACATGGATTCCCGAGAGGTTCGAGACGCGCTCCGCACCATGAAGCGGTTCATCCAGGTCAGAACGGAGGCCGGGCCCTGTCCCGGCTGCTTCCTGGGAAGCAGCCCCTTCGAAACCTGCAGCATCTTGCAGTGCGTCCAATCCAAGGGCTACTGGACCTGCGCAGAGTGCGGCGAGTTCACTGGAGACCCCTCCCTCGCCTGTCCTCACAGCGACGCTTCCGAGACCCCTATGGGCTCCCGCCACAGGGCTTCGAAATTCATCTGCAAAAGATACCGCGGCACGAATGTCGAGAACCTGGCCAGGTGCCGCGAAATCGGCTACGCGGCTTTCGTCGAAGAAATCAAGCAGAGGGTGGCAGAGGGCTGGCGGAGCTGGCATGTGATCGCCCCACTCAAACCCTGATTCGGGATGCGGCTATAAGCCCCCGACCACCCATGGGTTTCAGGCTCAATGGTGCGAGCTCGAGTTGTAGAAGCGGTGCGGTTCCTCTGCCTCTTCTCGTCGCGTTCGAGGCCGGCGGATTCCTTCTCAGCGCAACCCCCTGTAGAAGTGGTGCAGTCTCTGGACTGGCACACCGGCCAAAAAGCCCGCGATCATGAGCTGGTTGACGAAGGTCGTGCGCAGGACGCCGAGGGTCTTCCAGCGCCGCGCCGACGTGAGAGCCGCCTCACGGAGCGTTACGATCCTCCCTCGCCTGCGGAGGCGCCGGACCAGTTCGTAATCCTCCATGATCGGCATGGGCCTGAACCCCCCAACCTCCTCGAAGACCCGCTTCTCCATGAAGATCCCCTGGTCGCCGTAGGGCATCTGCAAAAGCGCGGACCGGATGTGCGTCACTCGTTCAACCAGGCGCATCACGGCCCTCGGATCGTCGGTCTTGAAACGGAATGCCCCTGCCACCGTCGCCGGACGATCCAGGGCAGCGCATATCGCCTCGGCGCACCCGCCAGGCGGGAGGGTGTCGGCATGGAGAAAGAGCAGGAATCTTCCACGGGCAACAGCAGCCCCGGCGTTCAACTGCAAAGCCCGCCCTCCGGACACCGTCAACACGTGGGCCCCCTCCCGCGCGGCTATTTCGCGGGTCCGGTCGCGGCTTCCGCCGTCGACCACGATCCGTTCGAGCCCCACCCCCGCTCGCCCGAGCCATTCTAGGAGGCGCCGGATCGTACCGGATTCCTCCAAGGTAGGGATCACGACGGAGACCAGCGATTTCCCCGAAAAGACATCCGAGAAGCGAGGATCGTGTCGAACCACATCCAAGTCCTCGGGCCGATCCACATCCTGCAGCGGCGGCAACTCTGCCACGCTCAACCCGAGACGTCGGATCTTTTCGCTGGTTTGGGCATAGACCCGGCCCGTTCCCCAGTCGATGCCCTCAAAGAGCGGGGGATGTATCGACTTCATTCCGATAAGGTAGTACCCGCCGTCAGCGGCACGCCCCACAGCCGTATCGTTCCATCGCAGACCCTCGACAGCCTGTTCGAGGATCTCGGAGCTCAGGCTCGGGATATCGGACCCGACGCCGATCACCGCCCCGGCTCCACTCTGAAAGGCCGCTTCGAAGGCGCCAAGCATGCGGGCGCCGAGATCGCAGTCCCCTGAGGCCTGTTCAGCGTAACCGAGATCGGTTCCCAGCCAGGCCCGGAAATCCCTCCGCCGTGCGCCGGTGGTCCACACGGTGACCGGCATTTCCCCGCGGGAGGCCGCCGCCCGCGCCATTTTCAAGGCGCTCTCGGTCATCCGGCGGTGAAGCCTAGCGGCCGTCTCCGGCGTCAGCACCGGAATCAGGCGGGTCTTGACCCTGCCCGGTTCAGGGTATCGCGCAAAGATCAAAAGATGAGGAGCACCTTGCTTCATGCCAGATAACCATTACAATGGATCAACTGAGGCTCGTGAAAAAGGACCGCGCTTCGATACGGCATAGCAGCCGACTCGAATATGCACTCGTTCTGGTTGACCTCATTTGATATAAAAGCCTGCAGAGCTGGTTTTTTTGGACCCCTGACCCGCACGCGTTATCAGCAAGGAGCCTGACAAATGACCGAATTCATAACCGCCCATGAACCCGTCATCCGAATGGCCTTTTTCGCCGGGATCTTTTCGACTGTGGCCCTGGCGGAACTACTTGCACCCCGGCGCACCCCGACCACCTCCAAGACATCCCGCTGGATCGGAAACATCGGCATCGTCTTCATCAGCACCGCCCTGTTGAGGGTCGTTTTCCCCGCCGGGGCGGTCGGAATCTCCATGTGGGTCGAACTCCAGGGCTGGGGGATCTTCAATTATCTCCAGTGGCCCTTCTGGCTGGAGGTGGTGCTGACCATCATCGTTCTGGACTTCGTCATCTACCTGCAGCACGTCATGTTTCACGCGGTCCCGGTCCTTTGGCGTCTGCACATGATGCACCACGCGGACATGGACTACGACCTGACCACCGGCAACCGTTTTCACCCCATCGAAATCCTCATTTCCCTCGGGATCAAGGCCGGGGCCATCGTCATTCTCGGGGCCCCTCCGGTGGGGGTCATCATTTTCGAGATCATCCTCAACGGGATGGCCATGTTCAACCATGCCAATCTTTTCATCCCGCTCGGGGTCGACCGTGTGCTTCGGCTCCTGGTGGTCACCCCGGATATGCACCGCGTCCACCACTCGGTCTTCCCCAATGAAACCAATGCCAACTTCGGCTTCAACCTTCCGTGGTGGGACCGCCTGTGCGGAACCTACAAACCCCAGCCCACGAAAGGCCACGAGCAGATGACCATCGGCCTGAACCAGTTCCGCGACCCGTCCCGCCTCACGCTTCCCTGGATGCTCGTCCTGCCCTTCGTCGGAAAAGGCGGGGCTTACGCCATCGGCAAGCGAGGGTCTACTTCCTACTTCGGGTCGGACCTAGATACCCCATTGAAAAGAATACGAAAGATTCCCAAAAAAGGCACTTTTAGAACCTTATAAGCACCTTTTTGACCTTAAAAAGCGACATCTAAACATTCCTCTCCCTTTCCCCCTCCCGTTTTAAGAATACCAACCGGTGATTTACAAGCCCCCTTCCACGGCTCCTTCCCACAGCTTCTTTCTTCTATTGCTCCCTGACTTTCAGGGAAAGGAAAAACCTGGAATCTCGCTGATCGTCTGTTTCTGATGATCGTAGATCGAATGAGGAACAAGCGAATAGTCTTTGCCGGAGAGTTCTGAGACATGTTCGATTTGGCTGATGAACTTCCCGAGACGGCAGCGATACTGAAAAGTCCAGGTATTTTTTGCCCGTCAAGAAACGATTTCGGACAAACGGTTAATCCCGAAGCGCGTCGTGCAGCCTTCGACTAAGGCCTGCGAAGGCGGCGCTTTCCCTTTCCCGCGGCCGCGGCAGACTCACCGGGATCTCTTCGCGGATCCGGCCGGGGTTCTTGCTCATGAGAAGGATCCTGTCCGCCAGCATCACCGCCTCGCCGACATCGTGCGTTACAAAAAGGATCGTGTGGCCCAGTTCCTGCCAAAGCGTTAAAAGGAGGGACTGCATCTCTTCCCGGCTTTGGGCGTCCAAAGAGGCGAACGGCTCATCCATGAGCAGCACTTCGGGCCTCAGGATGAGCACCCTTGCCAATGCCACCCGTTGTTTCATGCCCCCGGAGATCTCATGGGGGAGATAATCCCTGAACTCGCTCAACCCGACCAGGTTCAGAAAACGATTCATCTCTTCAGCCCTGGCTTTCCTGGACTTCTTCTGCCCTTTCAGACCGAAGGCGATGTTCTCTGCCACCGTCAACCAGGGAAACAGGGCATCCTCCTGAAAAATGACACAGCGATCCGGACCAGGCCCCTCCACCGGTTGTCCATTCAACAGCACCCTTCCCGAACTCGGAGGGATGAATCCCGCCGCAATCTTCAGCAGGGTAGACTTGCCGCACCCGCTCCTGCCGAGAATCGCAATCAACTCCCCGCCTTCCGCCCGAAAGCTCACATCCTCCAGAACCGGCAGGTACCCGCCGGCCGTGTGGAAGCCCTTCGAAAGGCCCTCGAACCTGAGGGTATCCTCCCTTGATGCCGCCCGGTTTCCGGCTACCGCCTTCAGGCGCGCTCTCACGGCATCCTCCTCGCGCTCTTGAAGCACAGCCGCAACCCGCCCTGAAGCAGTTTATCCGTGATCCGTCCAATGACGGCGATCACGATGACTCCTACGACGATCATATCGATGCGCCCGAGCATCCGGGCATCCATGATCACAGCCCCCAGCCCGTCCGGGACCCCGGTCAACTCCCCCAGGACAAGATAGGCCCAGGAGATGCCCAATCCCAGGCGCAGCCCGGCCATGATGTGGGGCATGGCCCCCGGAAGAAGGATAGCGAAGGTGCCCCTCAACCTCTTGACGCCCATCATGGCGCCTGCCTGGAGGAGCAACGGGTTCACCTGCCTCGCCCCCGCGGCCGCATTCAAGAAAACCGGGAAAAACGCGGCCAGGGCCACCAGGAACAGAGTGGCTTTCATCCCGATGCCGAACCAGACCAGGGCCAGTGGAAGCCAGGTGATGCCTGGGACGGCCCGCAACGCATTGACGGTCGTGCCTGTGAGACGCTCGATGATCCACAGACGCCCGGAAAGGATCCCGAGTGGAAGACCGACGGCCACAGCGAGGGAAAAACCGCAAAACACCCGCCACAGACTCGCGGCAGCATCGCGGACAAACCGCCCGGCATAAGGACCTCCTTCGGGCGCCCCCAGGAGGTATGCATAGCCGGCCTCGACGATATCGCGTGGGGGAGGCAACAGGTAGGTGGGCACCAGCCCCGTGGCACTCACCGTCCACCAACAAGAACAGAAGAGCGCAGGGACTACCCACGGCAGACACCACCCGCTTCCCTTGACGGCTTTCCTGCCATAGGGTCCCATCATTTCACCACCCGTTTCACGAATGACAGATCGAAAAGCCGCTCATAGTCAGGTTGCTTTCGGATGATCCCCAGGGCCTCCATCCGGTCGCCCAAGGCTCTGGCCCTCCGAATGAAATCGGCGTCCATGTCCCACGCCAACTCGATGTTGGCCGCGGCCTCCTTCAGGACAACCATTTCTGTGCCGAACGATGACGCCTTGCGAAGCCAGACCTCGGGATGGGATTGCAGGTATCGCGTAGCCTTCGCATGCGCCGTGACCAGTTCGAGAACCCGCTCCGGTTCGCCCTCGATGCTATCCCGCCGCACCAGCATGCCAGCGTTCATGGTGCCAATCGACTCGTCATAGTAAGGATACGCGAGGATCTCACCGTATCCCTGAGCGACGGCAAGACTCGGAAGCGGCTCGCCCGAAAGAAAGGCATCGATGCCGCCCCCTGCCAGGGCCATGCCCATGTCGAAAAAATCCACCCGCGTCAACATGACGTCTTTCTCAGGAGAAAGACCGTTACGGGTCAGGATTTCCCTGAGTAGAATTTCGTGCATGGTTCCAGGGACATAACCGATCTTTTTCCTCCTCAGATCCATTACCTCTTTGACCGCTACTCCTCTTTTGACCACCAGGGCGGAGCCCTTGTTGCAGAGGACCGCCACCACGACAACAGGTTGACCGAGTGAGGCCGAATGAATGGCGTGGGCCAAGGTGGTGCCGCACATATCGAGGCTGCCGGCCAGGAGGGCTGTCTTTTGATCAGCTGGATTGGTGAAGGAATAGACTGTCACCTTCTGGTTTTCGGGAACAAATCGCTCATAGAAGAAGGGCTGTATGGTCTGGGGCGTCTTCCAAGTCCCCACACGGAAGTCTTCAGCCCGAGAGGCGCCTGAAAAGGACATCAGTATACAGGCTGCCATTCCGAGGATTACTCGGAAATATATTTTTGGCCAAAACATAATTTCCTCCTCCACCAAGCTGGTAGAATTCCGGTCCTGCAAACAGTGTTTGTGCAACTATCTTGATATACAGACACATAGCATCCTTACCGTGAAGATACCGTGCAGGTTGAGTGCTGTGAGAGAGACTCGAAGCCTCAACAGCCGCGGCAACATGCCGCTCTCATAGGTTTTTTGTGTGTGGGCATGACCACCGCCGTTATCATGAATGTTTAGCTGGAAGCCGCGCCTGGAAAACAGTTGGACGGCAAGTCGGGGTCCCATTCCATTTCTTTAAAGATCGCTCTACAAACACCAAGGCTCTTCCCCCTCCCTTTCCCGGTGTCGGCCATTCCGTCCCTGGGACTGGCACCTACCTCCGGGAAAAAGAGGTTGGCCCCCGCCATGAGAGAGGCCGAGTGGGGTTCGTGGGTGCAGTGGGCGCGTGGCACATCCCCCATCACCAGCCGGCTGACCGCCACCATTCGGGCCATCTCCCGCTCCGTGATCATGCCGAACCTTTCCATGGGAGATCTTGGGAAATTAATGCGCCGCATCACTCCGCTGTATACGGCACGATGCTTTTTTGCCAGGAACATGAGGTCCACAATATCGTCCAGGGAGTGTTCCGGTCCCACCGGTTCGATGCAGTTCATCCACAGCAACCCCACGTCATTGAGAACCTGGATGGTTTGAATACGCTTCTCTCTTTTAAAGGGGGTGTCCACGCCTTCTCCCAGGCGGACTGCATGATAGGCCCCCACAAAACCGGCCTCCAGGAGTTTCTCTCCCTCTCGGTGGTTAATGTCCCGGGTGTTGGCCACAAGCGGGACCGAGACCTCCCTTTTGAGCAGCCTTCCGATCTCCAGCAGCCTCTCGAAGGAAAACGTCCCCGTCGTCATGAGGTTGAGGGCATCCGCAGACTGAACCTCGCCCATTTTGGCCCACCTCAAAATGGTCTCTTCTGAAAAATCCACATCTTCTTTGAAGATACCGGCCTTTTCCGTCAAGGAACAGAAGCTGCAGTTGAAGGGACAGGGCGCTACATTCACCCCGATATGAAGATGGCTCTCTGCTTTACCCCTGAACTGTTTTCTGGAAAGCCGGTTGGCCGTTTCCATAACCGCGTAGGTCTCTTTGGATTCGAGGTCAAGCCTTAACAGTAACCCTGCATCCTCCCTGCTGATTCCCACAAATTCTTGGGCCTTATCCAGTATGTCGCTGACCTGTGGTGATATTTTCCATCCCATCTTCAATTTCCTCTTCAGACCCCACTCGCTGTTTTCAGTAAAATGGTGTTTGGCCATTGCGTGGCAGGCCGCTCCCATCAGTGCCGCTTTAGGATTCAGGATTACGTGGAGCGGCATATCTTCCCTGTGGCCCGACATCCGGCCCTTGCACCCGAAGGATTCCAGAAAAGGTCCGTCCTCAATAGCCCATAGAATCTGAGGCGGAATCCCGCCGCCCAAGTAGACTCCGCCTGATGCTATCACCTCTAGAGCCATGTTCTCCGCCTCCGCACCAAGAATGGATATGAACATCTCGAGGCTGCCCTGGCAGAGTCTGCACGGCCGCTCTTTATCGAAGGCCGCCTGGACGATAACGGGCGTGCGATCATATCCCAAAATCATCTGATTGGGCAACTAGTCGGGCTCGTCAGCATAACCGCTGTCTTTCAGACAATCATAGATGTTCACCAGGCCGCTGCCGGAGCAGACACGTTCGTAGGTGACATGTTCGAACCGCTTCAGGAGATATTGGCGCAAACCCGTCTCCAGGGCATTCGACGGTGCAAAATCAGTGTGTCCGCCCTCCGAGGCATAGGCTCGATATGTCGTTCCATCCCACCTCAGATACGCTTCGCCAAGACCGGTGGCCGGAGCGACTACGGCCATCGGGCCGCCTGATACCGTCCGCCTTTTGTTCAACACGTGCAGATCCTCTCTCGTCAAAAACGGAACCGCATAGGCGAGAGCGAGCAGATCGTTGAGCAAGCGCACGGAAGCAACGCCCAGAGCATTCCCGATATGGGTTTCATGCATCATCCATGGCAAATGGGTGATCTTTGACTTCCCGTTCACAACAGGGCCGGCTGCACCAAAGCTCGCTCGTTCAACTTTTACTCGATACCAGCAAAGAAATTCCTATACAAGAACTTCCAGGCTTGGATAATCTGCGCTTGGGAGGATCGCTTCTGCCAAGGGGGCACGAAGACCGGAGTCAGTGCTAAAACGGCCAGGTTGGCCTTGGTTCCCCCGATATCGCCGGCCAGAACTATCTTTGTCTTTTCTTCTGTCATCTTTGCAAACCGATCCTTACGGGTTTCTCAGATTCCCAGCGTCAGCCTCATGCTGGAGATCCTTTATCATGCTTTCCTTCACCTTTGATCTTCTTAATGATCTTCGGAATGAAGAAAGAGAAGATGAACAGGCCGATTGAGAAGAACACCTTGAAGGAGACGAGTTTCCCCCAGTTTCCCGAGGCCCATACCTGTTTCAATGTGCCGATGAAAAACGTGAAAATAAAGGTTCCGACGATGATGCCCAGGCCCGTGCCGACGATGTAGTCCCAGAAACGCACTTTTGTCAGTCCCATCCCGAAATTCATGGGGGTGAATGGAAAATAGACGAGGCGCAGGTAGAGTACCGTTGCAAAGCCGTTCCGCTCAATGGCGTCATCGTATTTCTTTAACCGGTCTCCGATGAGGGATGCGGCAAACTCCCTCCCCAGGGTTCGGCCGATGAGAAAGGCCGCGCTCGCCCCCAGCATGGCCCCGACCCACACATACAGAAAGCCCCAGTAGGGTCCGAAGATCGCCGCCCCCAACCCGGTGAGAAGGGTGCCGGGCAGGAACAGACACACGCCGACGGCATAGACGGCCATGTACGCGATGGGCGCCCATATGCCCGCGCTATCCAGGAACCGGCCAAGTATTTCGGCGGTGAGGAAATTTTTTACCGGTGTGAACCTCAACACATAAACAGCCGCGACGATGAAGGCTGCGAATACAAGGGCCTTGAGAACGGCTCGCCTTTTATTTTCCGGGGTTCTTTTACTGGGTATTTCATCCACTTTGTTTCTCCTCTCCAACTGAACTCAGAAATGGTCCACAGAGACGTCCCTACCATTCCTTTTCAGAAGCTCCCTAGCCGCATCAGGACCCCAGTTTCCTGCTTTCTAGGGCAGGAAGCCTTTGCGCACGGTTGCCGCATGCCTCAAACCCCTCCAAGACGGGGCTCAGAAAGGACCGGCAAACCTCCACCCCATCCTGTCCCCAGAGGAGCATATGATCTCCTGCCATCATATCGAGCAGCACCTTTTCCTAAGCGTCAAGGGCGGGTAGCTCCTCACTGAGGTAAAGGTTGAAAAGCGCGGGCAACCGTTTTCCAGCAGTCAACTCCCCCGAAGCCTCCAATGGCGACCAAGGTGCAAGGTTCGAATCGCTGATCAGTTAATCGTTTCAAAGGCTTCGCTCAATGATTTAAATTCCAATCATAGAAGAGGTATTCCACTTTGATGGTGGACCAGTTCCGGTCTATGAAGGCCCATTTGTCGTTCTTATCCAGGTATCGAAGCAAAAAACGCCGGATTCCCTCCTTCCCCCCGAAGTCCCTTTCGTACCAATCAAAAATCTGAGACAAGAAAATTTTGTTTTTTTCAGGCAACACAATGACTTCTGAGCTATTTACAAAGTTTTTTGCCGCCATATTCAGCTGCTCGCTGATCTTTTCCGCGTCGTAAAAGCGGATGGGAGCACAGGACCATGATGAGCAACTCCAGATCCCTTGTCTGGGGATGATCGATGGTCGGATACTAGATTTCGTTCACGATCCCATGGGACACGCTAAACCAGATGCGGCTTGATCTGGAACAGGCGGTACCCACCGCCTTTTTGGTGCTTGATGCCCACTCCGGGGCGGTACCGGGGCGTCCGAACGCCTCCCTTGTAACCCGTCCGTTTTTCATCATCTCCCCTCCCCCGATCCGCAGGCCCTGCCTTTCAGATGAAAGAAGAACTTGAGTCCCTTCTTGACCGTGTCGGAAAAGATCTTGGGAGAGAGGTAGGCGCCTGCGACCCGCTTGTTGATTTCGCCAAGGGTCGGATAGGGATGAACCGCCGCGGCCAGGGTGGAGAGTTTGACCTTGCCATTCAAGACGGCAACCCACTCGCCCAGCAACTCACCTGCTTGAGGCCCCAGGATCTGAACCCCGATCGGGTTTTCATTCTTATCGAGGAGCATCTTGATCTTTCCTGTCTTATTTTCTTCTGCAAGGCTCCTATCGTTGTCCTTGAAGGTTTCGGTGAACACCGTATATTCAATGCCAGCATCTTTGGCGGCCTTTTCGTTCATTCCGATGCCGGCCAGTTCCGGATCGGTATAGGTGCACCAGGGAAGGAAGGTGTAGTCGGCCTTTCGGGGAAGATGAAAGATCGCGTTGCTCACCACAATGCCGCCTTCGTAACCCGCAGCATGGGTGAACTGATAGGCCCCGGTGATATCCCCCGCTGCATAGATATGTTTCTGGGTGGTGCGCATGCGCTTATCCACCTTGATGCCCTTGCCGTCGAATTCAATGCCGATCTCTTCCAGGTGAAGCCCCTCCAGATTGGGAGAGCGTCCCATGGCAACCAGGATCTGTTCAGCTTTCAGCGTACTCACCTCTTCATCCTTATTTTGGATGCGGACTTCTTTCCCATCACCTGCATCTCTTACCTCAAGAACCGCCACATTCAAGTGAAAAATGACTCCCTCAGCGGCCAGGACCTGAGTGACCGCATCGGCCATGTCCCTGTCCTCTTTGCTTAGGATCTGACCACTTCGCTGTACAACATGCACCTTTGTCCCAAGTCGGCAGAAGGCCTGGGCCATCTCTGCGGCAATGGGGCCGGCGCCCAGTATGATCATGGATGCCGGAAGATGATCCAGGGAGAAAATGTCTTTGTTGGTGATATGGTGCGTTTTGTGTAAACCCTCGATGGGAGGGATTTGCGGGGACGAGCCGCTGGCAATCACCCAGTTTTTTGAGGAGATGCGCTGCCCGTTCAGGTGAATGCTATGCTCGTCCACAAAAGCCGGTTCACCCAATTCCACCCTGGCGCCAAGGCTGCAGAATCGCTCTTCCGAGTCATGTTCCTGAATGGTCGCGATCACGGACTGGATTCTCTCTTTCACCTTGACGAAGTCCACCGGGGGCATTTCTATGGCCGGAAGTCCGAAGGCCTGGGCGTTTTTCATGGTATGATAAACCTGAGCAGTCCGGATCAGCGTCTTGCTCGGGACGCATCCGAAGTGAAGACAGTCGCCGCCGAGCTCCTTTTCCTTTTCGATCAGGAGGGTCCTGGCCCCCAACTGGGCCGCCCCGGAAGCCACAGTCAGGCCCGCCGCCCCGCCGCCGATAATGCCGATGTCGTAATCATAGGTTGCCATGTTGCTTCTTCATCCTTTCCGGACTATTTTCCGTTAAGAGACCAGTCGTAGTCGAGATATTCGACCTCTATTTCTCCACCCCGCTTTTGTAGCCTGCTCCTGAGATCGCCTTCAGCATACTGTTTGAAAAAACCGACGATGCCATCCTTGAAGTCCTCGGAATACCACCTGAAAATGCTGCTTAGTTCCATCCGGACAGGGTCTTTTTGGCCAATCTCGGCGTCAATCTGCACGTTTGCTTGTGCGGCGACCTGCAGGTCACCTCCGCGCAAGCGCTTAATTTCCTTGATATTGGCCAAACCGGGACCCGCCCCGCAGGGGTGGGACTGAGCACGCGCAGCGTGTAAAGAAAAATCCTCATTTCCGGATTGGAAACTTAGTCCTACCGCGAAATCATTTCCGGATGGATCTAGATGGTTTCACGATGTGTTTCGGCAGCCATCATGATGGCTGCGCCGGAGAAATGCTTCAGGCTGTATTGACAGAGCAAAAATCCATTTTTCTCCTTTAACCCTGATCCACAGGGATTACAAACACGGCCCCGGTCATTTTCAGGGATGGGTCCCCACTCTTCAGGCATCTTTCTTTAATCAACCTCAGCATTCGGGCCGCGGCTGTTTCCTGCCAAAACCACCGGCTGAACTCGCTAGTTCGAGTGTCCTGAGGAGCACCCGTCGCTGGAAGGCAGGATTTTCAGGGACTCCCAGGGGGCGACCAAGTTAAAATGGGACCCAGAGCGCCCTTGGCGGCCGAATGACCTCGGTGTGCTCCCGGATCAGACTGATCTGAGTGGTGGGGATCAATTCGCTTTCCAGATAATGGCCCAACGCGCCCACAGCGCGCACAGAACGGTCAGACCGGCACCAAAAGGGCTGCATCTACATCGTCTCCTTTGAGGAGTGCGGCCAAGTTTCGGGCAGCCTGTTCCATCTCTGCCGGATCGGCAGCTCCCATAAAAGAATAATGGTAATCGGCCACAGCGCCTATAATCCCCTCGGCATCAAGCTCACGGAGGCGATCCAGGGGAAAAACGAGATTCCAATCCTGCTGAAAACCGGTGCGGTCATAATTGGTGGAGATGTGACTCATCACCAAATCCCCGGCTTTAATGTCTCCAGGGATCACCCGGTAGTCCCCGGTCATCCCCTCGAAGGGCCGATCGCCTCGCCGCTGAAGCCCCGCTGTGGAAATTGTGCAAACATGGCGCCTTGAGAGCGGTGGTCCCGGCACCCAAGGTTGATCGGTATCCTCCTCTTTCACCTGCGCACCGGAGAAAAAAAGCCCTGGACTTTGCATGATTTTTTCATGGAGAATAAATTCCGTTCAGAAAAAATAGGCCCGATCACCGAGGCGGTATTCTTCCCAAGAACCCTTGAAAAGCGCAAACGCGTTTTTCCTTGAACTGCACAACCTGAAAACATCCAAAAATGCGTGACGCAGTCTCGCTGCGCATCGCGCTTAGTTCCAAGGAGGTGCCAGGATGAAGGCGATTGAGGAACTTAAGAACGAACACCACGGCATTGAAATCATGCTTCGAATCCTGCAGGCCGTTGCGGACAGGTTCGGACGCGGTCAAGAAGTGGACGGGAAGGATCTCTCCAACATCCTCGAGTTCCTGTCGGTCTTCGTCGACAAATGCCATCATGCCAAGGAAGAAGAATTCCTTTTTCCAGCCTTGGAGAATGTCGGTGTGCTGCGTGAAGGAGGTCCTATCGGGGTTATGCTGCTGGAACATGAACAGGGCCGCAGACTGGTTGCCATGCTCAAAGATGCCCTGGCCGGCCATGAGTCCGGGCTCGTCTTGCGTAAGGAACAAGCACAGACAATCATTAAAGAATACGTGGCTCTCCTCGATGAACATATCACCAAGGAAAACACGGTTCTTTTCCCCATGGCGGAGGCGAAATTGGACCCGGATAAAGACAAAGAACTTTTTGAAGCATTCGAGCAGCTCGAACGGGAACGTATCGGCGAAGGCAAACACTCTGAGTTTCATGCTCTTTTGCATCGGTTGCAAGCAACTTTCGTTGTCGGGGTCGGACCAAGATAAATGACTGAAAAACAAACAAAACATAGGGAAAAGGGTTGCTTCCAGGAGCTTAGAAGCACTTTTTTGACCTCAAAATGCAACCCCTAAGGCGCCCTTCAAAGACCTCCAGCCCCATCATTGCGAAGAAAGACATCGTTTGAAGTGACTCTTGCCCTCACGTGGTCAGGTCCGCTTCCTCCGCAGAATTTTGGCCAGGATGGGTTTTCGCGTTCACTTCCAAGCTTCGCGGTCCCATCTTGCAAAGCGTCCTTGCCTATCGCAATCAATCGACCCTTGCGCTCTGCACAACCAGCTTGAAGGTCGAGGAACGGATCCAGCCGAAAACTTCCGTGCTATATGCTCATATCTGCGTGCCAGCGCCTCTTGAGAAGATCGATTGGGCAAATTCGCAGATCCACGCTTTACAGCCTAGATCACACCAGTGTTTAGCTTGACAGCCAAGTCTGTTTCCCCTATGGTACATGCGTTGTAATAGCCGCTTTTCACCATTTCACTCGCCAGCACCTCTTTGACCTGCCGGTTGGCGGACAGGGTCGAATTGAGGGAAAACAATCATAACACATAGAGTTAATGAGAGGAGGGTGGGATGAAAAAGATTACCTGCGTCTTTTTTGTGGCCTTGTTTCTTGCGGTTGTTGCAGTTCCCCTCGCCGTCCAGGCACAAGACAAGGTCATCCGGATCGGGGCCATGTATCCAATGACCGGACGGGCCGGCCTGTACGGGATCGACTCTGTCGCCGCCGCCGAAATGGCCATCGACGAAATCAATGGCAAGGGCGGGGTCAACGGCTATACGCTGGACATTACCTTTACGGACAGCAAGGCCAGGCCAGCTTACGCTGTGAGGGTGGCCACCCGCTACATCACCGAAGACAAGGTCCATTTCCTCTTCGGGGTAGTCAGCTCCGGTGTCGGTCTGGCCATCACCGAAATATCACAGCAGTACAAAACCATTTTCATCGGCACCGACCATGCATCCACGCAGCTCACCGTTGACAAATTGCAGCCGTATTACTTCCGGGTTTCCAACAACACCTTCATGTCCATGGCTGCAGGTGCGCTCTATCTGAAGGAACTCAGGGAAACCAAGGATTGGAAGACCATCGCTTACATCGGCCCGGATTACGCCTATGGCCACGATCAGTGGAACGAACTCAAATACAATCTGGATCGCCTCGGCATCCAATACGAAGTCGTGGGAGAATACTGGCCGAAACTGTTTGAACCCGATTACACGGCCTACATCACTTCCCTGAGCCGTGACAATCCGGATATCCTCGTAGCAGGTTTCTGGGGCGGGGACACCGTCGCTTTTCTCAAGCAGGCCATGCCGTATGGCCTGCTCAAGAAATCGCTTTACTTCCATCCGGATGCCGGTGGCAACTATGAACTGATGAGCGCGATGGGGGCGGATCTGCCGGCGGGCCTCGTGCTGGGCGCGCGCCATTATAACAACTGGCCGGATACGGAGCTCAACCGAAAGTTCGTCCAGGAATTCCACAAACGTACCGGCCGCTATCCAACCTATGCGGCTTCCGGCGCCTATGTAGGTGTTTACGCGATCGCGAAGGCCGTCGAAACGGTCGGCAATCCGGATGACACCGAGGCGCTGGTCAAGGCTTTGGAAAACTTGAAGCTCAAGGCCCCATGGGATCCTGAAGGTTTCACCTCCTATATGCGTCCTGAAACCCACCAGCTGAAAAAGATGCAGGCCATAGGCGTAACGATGCCTAACAATGATTTCCCGCCAGCCAAAATGATGCTCGGCGACTGGAAAATCTATTCTCCAGAAGATGTCATGCCGCCAGCCGATTATATCAAGGAAAAGCGTAAGTAATCCGTTTGTAAAAGGGGCGGCCACGCGCCGCCCCAATCTCCTTTTCGGCCATAAAACCTCATAGGGATAGTCGCCTCTTTTCGCCTCGGGCAGCCTCGCAAAGGTGCCGCATTTTGGTCGTCCATGTTCGGATGGCCGCCCGGCCGACATGCAGGCAAGGATTTCCACCAGGCCGAATAGCGACCCGCGACTGGAATACCGTCCCTCCGTATGCCCGGCCTTCCTGTGCATGGAGGGAATTTCAGGCAACGCAACTGTGGAACCTGGGCGGTGTCCAATCGTCCCGTCCTCCTTTCCGGCAAGGAAAACTCCATGGACACGTCTTTTTTCTTCACACAGTTGATCAGTGGTCTGACCATAGCCACGCTCCTCTTTTTAGTGGCCAGCGGCCTGACCTTGATCTTCGGGGTCGGCAACGTCTTCAACTTTGCCCATGGCTCCTTCTACATGCTCGGGGCTTACTTCGGCTATCAGTTTTCAGCGGTTTGGGGATCCAACTTTTTCCTCACCCTCGTCATGACCGGGATCTGCGCCGGGTTAATCGGCATGGTGGTCGAGTGCTTGTTTCTGAGGCGCATCTATGGCAGGGCCAATGAGGGCGGCTTCCAGATTCTGCTGACCTACTGTCTGATTTTGATCATAGACGACCTAGTCAAGCTGATCTGGGGAGCGGAGTATAAATCCCTCGCGCGCCCGGCGGGATTTGATGGCGCAGTCCAGTTGGGCGACATCTTCATTCCGGCCTACAACCTTCTCATTATCGGCGTCGGCCTGATGGCGGTGATCCTGGCATGGCTGATCCTATCAAGGACACGGGCCGGCCGCGTAGCGAGAGCCGCCGCAGTGGATCGTGAGATCGTCGGCGTTCTGGGGGTCAACGTCCCCATGACCATGACTATGGTCTTCGGCATCGCTACGGCGCTCGGCGGCATGGCCGGAACACTGGCCGCCCCGATGCGCACGGTCACCCCCGGGGCCGGCATCGAGGTAATCATCGACTCTTTGATCGTGGTTGTGATCGGGGGCATGGGCAACTTCTGGGGAGCCTGGCTCGGAGCCATTCTAATAGGGGAAGTTGTGGCCTTCGGTGTGGCTTTCGTACCCAAATGGGCAACCCTTTTCAGCTTTCTCATTTTGGTGATTGTCTTGGTTTTCAAGCCGGAGGGACTGTTCTCCGCACGTCGGACAAGGTAGGCCTATGTTAGAGAAGATCACTCGCCGTTTGATACCGGCTTCCCCGCTTGGGCTTCTGGTCCTGATTTTTGCCATGGTACCTGTCATCACGAATTCCCCCTACAAGCTCAATGTGGCAAGCCACATCCTCGTCTGGGGTTTGTTCGCCGTCTCATTCAACATGCTCTGGGGCATCACAGGCATGCTCTCCTTTGGGCAGGCGTTGTATTATGGGCTGGGCGCCTACAGCGTCGGCCTCATGGTAGACTACCTGGGCAGCGCCTGGTTTCTGCCTGCTTTGGCGGCAGGGCTGCTGATGGCCTTCTTGCTCTCATTTTTGCTGGGGCTTCTGGTCATTCGTGTCGGAGGCGTTTACTTCACCATGCTCACCCTTGCCTTCGCTCAGCTTGCCTGGCAGATCACCTTCAAATGGTACGATTTCACGGGCGGCGATGACGGCATCCAGGGAATCATCCCCCCTGGAATTCTCCAGAACCGGATCGTGTATTATTATTTCGTGCTGCTACTGGTGTTCCTTTCCATCTGGACCCTCAAGCGAATGGCCTACAGTCCGTTCGGCATGATTCTGCGCTGTATTCAGCAGAACCCGGAGCGCATCCGGTTTTTGGGGCGCCGGGTGCGCCGCAACCAACTGCGCATTTACATGATCTCATCTTTCTTCGCGGCATTGGCCGGAGGTATAATGGCCGGTGTCGACAGCTCGATTCACACCGATATGCTTCTGTGGACCACTTCCGGCGAGGCCATCCTCATGTCGGTGCTCGGGGGCATCAGCCAGTTCTTCGGGCCTTTTTTCGGCGCCGCCGTTTTCATCCTCCTGGAAGACAATATCGGGGCCGTTACTGAGTACTGGCCCTTGATCATCGGATCGGTCATGCTCTTCATGGTGATCATCTTTCCCAAGGGGATCGTCGGCGAGGCGTTGAGCCTCAAGGTGCGGTTCGGTAAAACCGACACGGGGAGGTCAAGCTGAAGATGACGCCCATCCTTCAAATAACATCCCTGAACAAGTCCTTCGGCGGCCTCCACGTCACCAGCGATGTGAGTTTCGCCGTGATGCCGGGGGAGATTTCCGCCATCATCGGACCCAACGGGGCAGGCAAGACCACACTCTTCAATCAGATCACCGGGCGCTTTAGACCGGACGGGGGCAGCATTATGTTCGATGGGCACGAGATCATCGGGAAATCCCCCCAACAGATCGTTGCCCTGGGAATCGGCCGCGCGTTTCAGATCGCCTCCATTTTTCCGGATGAAACCGTCCTGAACAACATTCGCGTGGCTTGTTTGTCCAAGCTGAGCCAAACCCGGAAATACCTGCACCCGGTCGAACATTTCCAGCAGGCCACCGAGGATGCACATGCGGTTCTGGAAAGCCTCGGACTCGACCAGCAAGCCCACCGTATGGCGTTCGAGCTGGCGCACGGAGACCAGAAACTGCTCGACATCGGAATAGCTCTGGCTCTCCGGCCCAGATTGCTGCTGCTGGACGAACCAACCGCCGGGATGTCCCCTGAAGAGCGCCTCCACACCAAGGAACTGATCCTCAAGCTCTGGAAAGATTTCGATCTGAGCCTCGTCTTCATCGAACACGACATGGACATGGTCTTCGGCATCGCCCAGACCGTAAGGGTGCTCCAGCAGGGAACGCTCCTGGCGGATGACACCCCCGAAAAGATCCGCGCCAACAAACAGGTCATCACTGCATACCTGGGAGAAGAGTTCTGATGGAAAGGATCCTCAGGGCCGTCGATCTCAACACCTATTACGGCCGAAGCCATATTCTCTTCAATGTCAGCCTGGATGTGGACACGGGTGAAACGGTCTGCCTGATGGGGCGAAACGGCGTGGGAAAATCCACCACCTTCCGCTCGCTGGTCGGATTGACCCCCCCCAGGGAAGGCCGGGTCTTTTTTAAAGACAACGAATGCACCGGCCTGGCGGCTTACAAGATGGCCCGGATGGGCCTGGGGTTCGTCCCTGAAGACCGCCGCATTCTGGGACCGTTCACCGTCCGTGAAAACCTCGAGCTGGGGCGTATTCCAGGTCGTTCGGGCCGCTGGAACCTCGAATCCGTTTTCGAGCAGTTTCCAGTTCTGGCAGTCATGGCCGGCCGGACAGGCGGAACGCTGTCGGGCGGGGAGCAGCAAATGCTCACCATTGCCCGGGCTCTGATGGGCAACCCGGACCTGCTGCTGCTCGATGAACCTTCCGAGGGGCTGTCCCCGGTCATCGTAGGAACGCTCAGGGGCCTGATCCTCGATCTGAAAGAGGCCAAAACGACCATCCTGCTCTCCGAGCAGAACATGCGCTTCGCCATGGCCGTTTCGGATCGCGTGGTATTGCTCGACAAGGGTCACGTGGTGTATGGTGGAACGGTCGAGGCGTTTCGTCAGGCGGAAGACATCCAGAAGACCTATCTGGCGGTTTAACGCTCCAGGCACCACTCGTCCGCAAACACTCAATGGACAGGAAAATGCCAATCATGCAAAAGACTCTCTTGTTTCAGACCACGCCGCGCATCGTCATGGGCGCCGGCTGTCTTGCCCAGATCCCCGCCGAAGTCAAGCGGCTCGGCGGCGGCAAGGTCCTGATCGTCACCGACCCGGGCCTGGTGAAGACGGGAATCGCCGAACGGCTCGAGCGGGTGCTGCGGGATGACGGCCTGGCCTTCTCATGCTATGACAAGGTCGAACCCGATCCAAGGCTGGAGATCGCCAGGGATGCCGCAGACGCCTTGCGCGCTTCCGGCGCGGATGTCGTGATCGGGCTCGGAGGCGGCTCCTCCATCGACATCGCCAAAATAGCCGCCTTGATGGTTGAAAACGACGGCGATCTGGCCGATTATTTCGGGGTCGACCTGGTTCCCAGACCCGGCCGCAAGACCCTGATTGTCCCCACTACTGCGGGCACCGGCAGCGAAGTGACCCCGATCGTCATCCTGTCAGACGAAGCGGAGAAGCTGAAAAAAGGGGTGGTCAGCCCCTATCTGTTTCCTTCGGTAGCCCTTCTGGACCCGGAGCTGACCCTCGATCTGCCGCCGCAGGTCACCGCCGCTACTGGCATGGATGCCCTGATCCACGCGGTGGAAGCCTTTACCTCCAAAAACGCCTACCCTATGACGGACATGCTCGCCCGCGAGGCGATCAGCCTCCTTGCCGACAATATCCGCACCGCCTTTGCGAACGGCCAGGATCTGGAGGCCCGCACCTGCATGCTGGAAGGCAGCCTTCTTGCCGGGATGGCCTTCGCCAACGCCGGCGTGACCGCCGTGCATGCCTTCGCCTACCCCATCGGCGCCGAGTTTCATATCCCCCACGGGGTGGCCAACAGCATCATGCTGGCCCCGGTCATGGAATTCAACATGCTCGGCAACCTGCCCAAATTCGCCGAAATGGCTGAACTCCTGGGCGAGGAGATCGAGGGCATGAGCCTTCGCGACATGGCCCTGGCGGCCGTGGATGCCATGCGCACCCTAGCTGCGGATCTCCGCATCCCGGCCCATCTGAGCCTTTTCGGCATCCAGGAATCGGACATCCCGAACCTGGCTCAGGGGGTCATGAAGGTCACCCGGCTCTTGGCCAACAACCCCCGAACCATGACCCAGGAGGACGCCGAGAGGATCTATCTGAGCGTTCTGTAACGGCCGGTGCTGAGCGCACCGCCGCCGATCGACAGGCCCTGAACGCAGGGAAGCCTCTTTAGGCATCGATGCACCTGCAGGAGAGACCCCATGTTCGGCTTTTACAACACGGTTCTCAATGTCGATGTGTCGCGGAAAACCTTTGGATCCAGGTCGATTTCCGATGACCTCCTCAAAGAAACGCTGGGCGGGAAGGGTCTGGCGACCCGTCTGCTGCTGGAGAACAACCCGGGAGGCGTAGACCCCCTGGGAGCGGAGAACCGCCTCATTTTCGCCATCGGCCCGGTATCCGGCAGCGGCATATGGGGATCGTGCCGCCACGGGGTGTTCACCAAATCCCCCCAGACCGGGTTTTACTCCGAATCCTACTCCGGCGGCAAACTGGCCGAACAGATGGCTGCCTGCGGATTCGACGCCCTCATGGTCCACGGAGCCGCCGATGCCCCTGTCTGGCTCGAAATCAACGAGGAAACCGTCTATTTCCATCCCGCCTCGGACCTGTGGGGTCTGGAAACCTATGAAACCGAAGACCGGGTCAACGACTGGATCAAAAGAAACCGCCCGGCCGGCGGCGGCTGCGGCACGGTCTGCATCGGACCGGCAGGCGAGAACCTGGTCGCCTTCGCGGTGATCGAAAACGATCACTGGCGGAGCGCCGGCCGCACCGGCGTCGGGGCCGTCATGGGGTCCAAGAAGATCAAGGCCATCGCCTTCCACGGCCGGCGCAAGAAGTCGTTCGCCGATGACAGACTGCTCAGGCAGTTCATCCGCGAGATCGCCGCCGAGTCGAAGGACAATCCGGGCGTCATCGCCTACAAAACCAAAGGAACGCCCATGCTGGTGGACATCATGAACAAGGCCGGCGGGTTCCCGACGCGTTACTGGCAGAAGGGGCGTTTCGAAGGAGCATCCGGAATCAACGCCGATGCGCTGCATCAGCGCTGTGAAGTCCAGCCCCGGTCCTGTCTGAAATGCTTCATGGCCTGCGGGCGGCTATCGACGGTCAAATCAGGTCGCCACAAAGGCCTGCGCCTCGAGGGGCCGGAGTATGAAACCATCTACGCGTTCGGCGGGCTGTGCGAAATCGACAGCATCGAGGAAATCCTCTATCTCAACGATCTGTGCGACCGCCTCGGCCTGGACACGATCACCGCCGGGAACCTGGCCGGGCTGACGATCGAAGCCGCCCGGCAGAAGCGGATCGAGTATCACATCGACTACGGCGACGTGGACGCCATCGCACGGCTGTTGAAAGACATCGCCGCGCGGCGTGGGATAGGCGACCTTCTGGCCCAAGGCATCCGAAACACCGCGCAGGCCTGGGGAATGTCCGACCAGGCCGTCCATGTCAAAGGGCTCGAACCGGCCGGCTACGACCCGCGTGTCCTCAAGGGCATGGGACTCGCTTACGGCGCATCGGAACGCGGCGCCTGCCACCTCCGGGCCACGTTCTACAAGCCGGAACTGGCCGGTATCGTCGATTCGGAAACCATCGAAGGTAAAGCGGCCGTCTTCGCCGAGTGGGAAGACCGTCTGACCGTGTTCGACACGCTGATCCTATGCCGCTTTTACCGGGACCTCTACCAGTGGGAACAGCTCGCCACCATTCTGAAAGCCGTGACCGGGCTCGAATTGGAGCGGGATTCCATGCGCGCCATCGCCGCCAGGGTCAAAGACGACACCCGCCGATTCAACATCCGCGAGGGCTGGACCAGGCTGGACGACAATCTCCCTCCCCGTTTCCACCAGGAAGTCCTTCCCGAGGAGGGCAAGGGGATCACCGAGGCTCAAATGGCCACGATGCTGGCCGAGTATTACCGGGCGCGCGGCTGGAATGAGGCCGGCGAACCTCCGCCGCAATAGCCAATGGGAAAAGGCCGGCTCGCCACCCACCCTACGTGATGTTTTCCGCCCTGTAGTGAACGTTTGCAGGTGAGTGGGACCTTCTTCTTGGTGGTCTTTTTGTCTATGGATACCCCAACTTCCCGAGGGCTCGTAAAGGAAAGCCTTCGGCGGGATCCGCCTGACGGCCCGCCATCGCCCATCGCCGCAGATCATCGCCGACACGCTGACTTCGAGAAGAGCTTCGAGGATGCCGGCCGGTATCCGAAAACAAGGGAAACGCTTTCCAGTTGGTAATCTGGCCTGAAGCTGTAGGATCTTGATGCGCGGATTACGCTCGAAAACAGATCCAAAATGGACGCATCGGACAGTTTGGTTCATGGTTGCCCTCGCCGTGGATGACAACCATAACACTTATAAGTCTAATCTTTTTAGATAGCACGAAAAGACAAATTAAAAAGAGAAAGAAGCAGATCCAGAAAGAAAAGGCAGGGTTTACAGAGCAAGAAAAAGGAAGAACATACAATCCAGGTTTTTTAGCCGCCAAGTTTGGCCACTTTTCTACCGGCCATACTTGTCCATTTTTTGACCGGCGTTAACACGAGCTATTGGATCATAGTTTTACTTCTTCTGGCCATGGTTCTTTTCGGCATCTACCCCACAAGTGGTTAATATAGCTTAGGCTATACTCATTCTGCAATCGGTGAATCCAATATGCTCCCGATTTCGTGATGCGGTAGGTGTCGTTCGTGCGATCGACCAGCCCCATCGGTATCAGAGGGCGCAACAAATGTCCAAACTCGGCATCCAGGCAGGCATTTGAGCCAAAAACTCTACGAAATTCTTCACTAGACGCTTCCAGTTCATAGATGCGCCAATAAAGCCAATACGCCATCTCAAGTCGACGCTGTATCGGCATAGATACCGCAACGGGTCGCGCTGATGGCAGTCTGGTTGCGTAGGCCTTGACATCGAAAGTATTGACGTAAAAATCTGCGCCTGTCATGGAGGCCGCGCTTGGCCCAAAACCAATAAAGTGATGGCGGGTGATTGAACTGAACTTCCCTTTCCAGGGTTTAACCCAGCTCCACACAGTACACTGCTGCAATCCATTCTCTTCGCAATGCTTGTCACTGAATTCCAACATAGATTTGACGCGGCAATGAGATGGACGTTCCACTTGCTGAAGGCTATTACTCTTGCCAAGATCAGAGTATGGAAATGAGAACATCGGGTAAGTGCTCAGCTGATCGACACCAAGTCCCACAACCGTTTTAACATCGTGCTCCCATTCCGAAAGGGTCTGGCCGGGAAGGGCAAACATCAAGTCGACGTTGACTGATTTAAATCCCATTCTCATGGATCGTTTCACCGCCTCAAGCGCTACGCGGGCATCATGACTTCTCTTGATGCGCTTCAGCATGACATCAGAGGTGGACTCAACCCCAATGGAGAGCATAGTAACGCCTATATCCTTCAGCGCGGAAAGACAGTCCACTTCCATACTTCCGGGGTGCAGCTCAACACAGATATCTCCGATTTTTTGAAACCGCTCTTGCAGGTGGCAAACAATGGAAACAAGTCCACGCCAGTTTACGGTCGGCGTTCCCCCGCCTATGTAAAGTGAGCAAAACGCCTGCCCATCTAAGTGCGGACCATATAAATCGATCTCCTCTTTAACAGCCTTCTCGTATGCCATGAAGAGACTTTCGTCATATTTAATACGGTTGTATGGGCAATAGGGACAGGGGTTCTTGCAGAAGGGGACATGGAGGTAAAGTCCGGGCACCGTAAGCCGTCCCGGCCATTTCGGTAACCGTCTCGACATCCTAAGTCGGCCCGCCTCTCCGGTAACCATCCATTGTAAAAGTGGCTTCCATATGCTTTTGCCAGTGATCACATTCTTCCTGTATCGAACCGAATGCTCAGGTGCGCAAGGTACAAGCGTCGCCTGCAGTGTCTAGTTCTCTGTCGATATCACGGATTTTTATCTCAATCCAGCTCTGATTCCATATATTCCTTTTTTAGAACAAAGTAGAAACCTCCACCCCAAGGGTGGGCGTTTCTACTTTGTTCTAAAGTTTAATTAATACGAGTAAACTCCCGGCTTTGCCGGGGAGACACACAAAGTTTGACAATTCCGGGAATATACGAAAGCCTCCAAGATTGTGAACCGGTCAAAGATCACTTTCAAGGAGGCTTTCGATGAACAACGTTCAAAGCTTAAACCATACGGCATGGGGTTGCAAGTATCACCTGGTTTGGATTCCGAAGTACCGAAAAAAGATTCTTTACAGGGAGTTGCGGAAATATTTGGGAGATGTGCTGCGTGAATTGGCATCGCACAAAGAAAGCAAAATCCATGAAGGACATCTGCGAGGCGACCATGTTCACATGCTGATATCAATTCCGCCAAAATATGCTGTCTCCCAAATCATCGGTTACCTGAAGGGGAAAAGCGCAATTCACGTTGCTCGCCAATATATGGGAAGGCAGAAGAATTTCACCGGTCTTCACTTTTGGGCAAGAGGCTACTACGTCTCTACAGCCGGTCACGATGAAGAGGTAATCCGCCAATACATCAAAAGACACGAAGAAATCGACAAAAAACTCGACCAGCTAGGTTTGTTCAAATAGCAGCCACCTTCAGGTGGCCCCTGATTTCATTGACCGCCTTGAGCGGTTCACAAATTCAAGCCTCCGGCTTTGCCGGAGGTCATGACTCCACGGCTAATCTGTAACGTAGTGATTTTGCATATATAAATGCTATATGTAAATACAGTTCGCCAAAAAAGTGTGTAATAACCTTATAATGGAATTTCATTATAAAATTCAACGGTAGTTCAATACCTCTATGTGTTTTTTACTAGAACAGCAAATTGTTCGAATTCATGTTTCCTATATAGATCATCGGATCGAAGACGCCAAGCAGCGCAGATCATGCGTAAGATGGTAGCCTAAGAGCACGCGTAAGGGGGCAGTCTAAGCGCTGCCATTGCCGGAGCTAAAGCGCCTACCGTCTTCGAGGCAGATCCTGGTTGGACAAAAGTTGGACGATTCTTACAACAGGGTTGCGGACTCACCGCCGGTCATCGAGGACCCGCTAGACCAGGCCGGGGATATCGATTTTTTTGCGTACAGCATTGAACCCTTTAATTCCCCGCAAACCGGCATGGTTGCAGTATAGGCGCGAGATTATCCGGTTGGACAATGGTTGGACAAAAAGCCGGTTAAACAAAAAAAGGACTCAAGCAAGTTGCTTAAGTCCCTGTTTTTCCTGGCGCGCCTGGGAGGACTCGGACCCCCGACCTGCGGATTAGAAGTCCGCTGCTCTATCCAGCTGAGCTACAGGCGCTTGGATAACACAACATGATTTTATACCGCAAATGGCTTTGATCCGCAGCAAAAAAATCGCGAGAAGCTTCATCGGGCCGCGGGATCGGTCCTTTCGAGCAGGGCGAGCCTCAGGGTGTTCAGTCCGGTGACCGCGCCCCGGGAACGGAGGGTCGCGCTGGTCCCGCCCATGTGCCATGAAAAGGCCTTCAAGAGATCCGTCCTGTCGGCAACGACCGCATGGGCGTCGACCTGCCAGCCATCGGCGTCTTCCTCGGGGTATCCCAGGATCAAAAGTGCGATATCGGCGTTGCTTCGCGAAAGGAAGGCCGCCGCAAAGCGCCTGAGATCCGCTTCTTCCCATGGTCGAGAGCGGGAGGTCCGATCATCCCCTGGATTTTGTTCATGGCACTGGTCCCAGGCCATGAGGGATGTTTTGCTCCGGATCACCTGCGCCTCCCCCAACGGGAAGTCATCCACGCGCGAGACGAGGCAGGCGGCCGTGCCGCTGGTAAAGGATTCGAGGATCGAGAGAGACAGGCCGCGCGACGCAAGCAGGGCCGCGATCACGGATTCCAGGGTTTCTTCGTCTGAACCGAAGATCCGCCTGCCGAGCCGCGCCCGGATCTCCTCTTCGACCGGTGCGATCCGCTGCAGCGCACCTTCCCGATCTCCGGCGCGGACGGCGATCCGGATCTTGATTTCCCCCTCTGAAGCCAGGAGGCCGATCTCCGGATCGCCGCCCGGTTTGATCAAATCTCCGATCGATTGATCCACCTGGCTCTCGCCGATCCCCACGGTCTTCAAGGTCCGATAACAGAGCACCTGCTCCGGCAAGCGGAAAAACCGCCGTATCCAGGGCAGCACCGTGCGAGGGAACAGGACCTTCAGTTCGCGGGGAACCCCGGGAAGGCAGGCGATGGCCTTCTCCCCGATCCGGCAAATGAAGCCCGGCGCGGTTCCAACCGGGTTTCGCACCGCCTCCGCCCCCTGAGGAACGAACGCCTGGCGGCGGTTGTTCTCCGCCATGTGGTAGCCGTAGCGCTTGAAGATCGCCTCGATGTCCGCCATCAACGGCTCCCGGAACTCCAGCGCCACACCCGCAACCGCCGCCACGGCCTCCCGGGTCAGGTCATCCAGCGTCGGCCCGAGGCCTCCGGTGGTGATCACCAGAGCGCATCGGTCAAGCGCCACTCTCAAGGCGTCGACGATATCGCCGATCTCGTCCCCGACCGCAATCCGCAGCCGGATCCGCAGGCCGGCCTCCGACAGCGCCTCCGCGAGGTAGCAGGCATTCGTATCCACGATCTGCCCGAGCAGGAGCTCCGTCCCAATGGTGACGACCGCGCAATCCTTCAGCCCGCCGCTCGATCCCGCGTCAGGGTCTTTTTCCACTGCTGCAGACACCCACTATCTCCTCATGCTCAAGACATTCCACCACGGAAAAACCGCATTCGACAGCCGCCCGATGCAGCCCGAAACGAGACAGATCGGGCCCTTTCCAGAAAAGTCGAACCAAGAACCCTTCGCTCCGACTGCCTCGCAGCCAGTGGTCTGCGTCCGGTCCGATACGATCCATGAGGAAGTGGAATCTACGGGTGAAAGGCGCCGCGCTCACCCTGCTGTCGCTCTGAATGGACCAGGAAGGGTCTTCATGCCCATCCAGGATTCCCTAGACCCCGATACCCTCAGGGACGACATCAATCCATCAGGAGAGATTTCCTTTTTTTCTGTGAGCGGCCCAGGGCGAGCCCGATGATCAGTCCGACGAAAAGCACCAACGCGCCGGTCGCAAACCACTTGTTCCGCTCATTCGAGCGGAGCGCGTCATTCTCCTTGCGCAATTCCCCCACCGTCTTTTCAAGCCCCGCCAAGGTTTCCGAACACTGGCGGTGGGCCTCCTTCACAGCCAAAACATCCGCAGAGTCCTTTTTCAGCCTTTCATGCTCCTGCTCGAGCGTTTGCAACGCGCTGGTCTTCTCCGCCAATTGACTCGTCAAATGCTGGTTTTCCTCGTAGACAGATTCCCATTCGCCTTTTGTTTTCGATGAGAGAGCCTTCAACCGCTCGTATTTCTCCTCGAAGGATCTGGCCTTCGCCTCCCATGGTTCGCGCGTCATGAGGTAGCGCGCCAATACCCAGCCCTCGACCGATTTTCCTTCTTCATCCCTCAGGCGCACCCTATTCCAGCCTTGGTCCTCCCCCAGAACCTCCACAGACGCCCCGGAATCGAGGAAAGCGATGATCTTGTGCCCCGTGCTCGGGCCCGTTCGAACCGTCACTTGGAAGGAATCCGTCACATAAGCCCGCTCCGCCCAGGCGGAGCCGCATATCATCAGCAGCACAAAACATCCCAGAGCCAGGCCGTAAATGCGCATGCGTGTCACTCCTCTCAACCTATCCTTTTTTCTTCCAAAGCACCCGGATATCGTCGATTCGCGTTTCGGGGTATTGCCCCTGCGGATCTTTCTCGAGATATTTCACCATATCCCAGATGGTGTTGAGCGCCATCGCCACCCCGATCAACGCCTCCATCTCGACGCCGGTCTTGGCCTCGGCGCGCACGAGGCAGCGGGCCTCGACGCTGCGGTCCTTCACATCGAAGCGCACGCTCACCGTTTCGAGCAAAATCTGGTGACAGTGCGGAACCAACAGGTGCGTTTGCTTGGCGGCCGTCATCCCGGCGACCTCCGCCACGGGGAGAGGGTCTCCCTTCCGGATCTCGCCGCGCAGGATAGCCCCAACGGTCTCCGCCCTCAGATGAATGACCCCGCCCGCCTCGGCTTCCCGCTTGATCACCGGTTTGGCGCCTACATCGATCATCCCCATCGTCAATCCCCTCCCCTACTCTTTGAAGATCTCCCGCTTGCGGCTCCCCTCGGCCTTGATCCGGTTCACCGTCTGTTCGAGGGCCGGGAAGACGTGCTCACGGGTATCCCCGCCGACCGCTACAGCCATCACCTCATCCCCCACCGAAAGACGGCCCGGATTGACCTCCACCAACACATCGACAATGCCGTCCATTGCTTTGGTTTCATTGACAATACGCTCTATGACACCTGGATCGAAGGCCACCTCGATGGCCGAAACCTGCCCCCCTTTCAAGGAGTGGCCTCTGACAATCCCCAGGTGGCTCGCAATCATGCCCATCGCATCGAATCGAGGGTGGCGTTTAAGCGTCTGTATCATCGCGTTCAGGTCCATCGTCGTCTCCTTTGTCTGCACTGTGCGCCGAGAATTCCCGGCGCTCTTCATCCAGGTTGAACAGCCTGCGAGTCACATCAAGGTAATCGTTGACCGTCTTACGGTCCGCCCGCCCTTTCAGGAAGAGGATGGGATCGTTCAGCATTTTCTCCGCAATCGAGCGGGCAAGCGTTGCAACAGCCTCCTGCTGCCATTCAGGCAGCTGCTCGAGCGCCGAATGGCTCTTCCTGAGTTCGGTCTGTACGATCGTTTCGGCCTTGCGCTGCAGGGACACGATCGTAGGAACCACGGAAAGGGTCTTCAGCCACTTCTCGAACTTGCACACCTCCTCCTCGACGATCGCCCTGGCCTTGAGCGCTTCCTGCCGCCTCTGGGCCATGTTGAACTGAATGACCCCTTTCAGATCGTCGATATCATACACGTAAACGTTGTCGAGTGTGTTGACCCGCGGCTCGACGTCCCGCGGAACCGCAATGTCGATGAAGAAAAGCGGCCGGTTTCGCCGCTTCCTGAGGCAGGCCTTCACCTGCGCATGGGTGATGACATAGCCGGCGGCGGCGGTCGATGCCACGACGATATCGACATCCTGCAGCCGCGCATCGATCTCCTCGAGCGTGACCGCCTTCGCCCCCAACGGGGCGGCAACCTGCTGTGCGCGCTCGAGGGTCCGGTTGGCCACAAAGATCTCCTGGGCCCCCTGGCGGTAAAGGTGCTTGGCCGCCAGTTCCGCCATCTCGCCCGCCCCGATAAGCAGGACCTTCTTCCCCTCCAGTTCGTGGAAGATTTTCTTCGCCAGTTCCACCGCGGCGTAGCTGATGGAGACAGCCGCTTCGCAGATGCCCGTCTCGGTCCGGACGCGTTTGGCGACATGGAAAGCGCGGTGCATCAACCGGTTCAGGATCACCCCTGAGGTCTTCTCGCGGGTGGCCAGGAAGTAGGCCTCCTTGATCTGGCCCAGGATCTGCGGCTCGCCCACGACCATGGAATCGAGGCTCGAGGCGACGCTGAACACATGCCCGACAGCCTCCCTGTCCTCGAGCACATAAAGGTGCGCTCGCAGGACGCTTTCTTCGACCCGCCCCATACGAGCCAGAAACTCGACGACCGCTTCGGCCGCCGGCCCGGGATTCTCCGTCGTGAACAGGGCCTCCACCCGGTTGCAGGTCGAAAGGAAGAAACTTTCCTGAAGAGAGCCGATCCCGCGCATGGCCCTCAGCGCCTGCCCCGCGCTGTCCGCCTCGCCGGCCAGGCATTCCCGCAGTTCCACAGGCGCGGTCTCATGGTTCATTCCGATGCTGATGATCTTCATCACAATCCATTCCGGGCGCCGAGATTCTCGAAACTGTGGTATCCGCCGAGCCAGAAACTCGCCCCTGCAAATGTGAAGATCAGCATCGCGAAACAGACCATCGCCATAATCGCCGCGCGCCGGCCGCGCCACCCCACTGTCAGCCGCTGGTGCAGCAACACGGCGTAAAGGAGCCATGTAATCAACGACCAGACCTCCTTGGGATCCCACTGCCAGTAGCTCCCCAAGGCCACCTGGGCATAAATGGAGCCCGTGATCATCCCTACGGTCATAAAGGAAAAACCATAGATCAAGGCATAATGGGCGATCGCATCGAGGGTGGCCAGAGACGGCAGCCTGGTGTACAGCGCACCAAGCCGTTTCCGCTTGATGAACCGCTCCTGGAGCAGATACATCCCGGAGGCCACGAAGGTGATGGTGAAGAGGCCGTTCCCGGCGAAGACCGTCACCACATGCACCGGCAGCCACAAGCTCTTGAAGATCGGCTTGACCGGCTCATCGATACCTGTCAACGTAAAAGACAAGGCCATCAGGAAGGCGGCGAAAGGTGCGACAAAGGAACCGAGGACCTTCAGCCTGAATCGGATCTCGAAGATCAGGTAGGCCAGGACGATGCTCCAGGCGAAGAATCCGAGCGCCGCCTTGAAATTCAAAACGGGCGCCGCCTCCAGGAGATGATAACGATAACCCAGGAAGATCGTGTGGGCAATGAACCCGGCCAGCAGGAAGCCGTACCCGTATCGAAAGAACCCTTTCCGCCGCGTGATGATGTAGGCCAGGAAACCGGCGGTGGCCATCCATTCGAGAATCAGGGCGAGATAAAACCAGAGCAAGAGACTTACTCCTCCGCCTCGGCGCCTCTTTGCGCCGCTCGACAAATCCCCTGCGGATCGAGCCCTCCAGGCAGGATCCCGGCAAGAATGGCTTCGACCTCGGGCCACGCGCCCCGACCGATAGCTTCGAGCGCCTTCGAACCCGCGAGTTCATGGAAAACCCGGCTGTTTTCCTCCTGCGTCAGGCCCAGCGCCATGACGGCCTCCCTGATGCATCCCATCATCCTCAGGAAAAGGGCATACTCGGGGCCGAACAGTGTTTCGAGACTGCGCCGGATCCGCTTGGCGGTCGCCGGACTCCGGCCCGAAGTCGAAACGGCCAGGACGAGATCGCCTCGCTTGACGATGGAGGGGAGGATGAACGTGCAGTCGGCCGGCTGATCCACAGCATTGATGAGGATTCCACGCGCCTGGGCATCCTCGCTGACAACGTGATTGAGCTCTGCGTCATCCGTGGCCGCAACCGCCAGAAAAGCGCCGGAAAGACACGAAGGTTCGTAGGCCTGCCCAAGGTAGTGGATCCGCCCGCTTTCAGCCAGCGCCTGCAGCGCCGGCGTCACCTCCTTCGAAACGAGCAGGACCTCCGCTCCGTACTCGAGCAGCGTCTCAACCTTCCTTTCGGCAACCTTCCCGCCGCCGACGACCAGCACACGGCGGCCTTCGACGGCGAGCATGACCGGAAAATATTTCACAGGCGTTTCCCCGGGCCCGACCCGTCCCGTTCAAAAAAGATTTTCACTCTCATCCTCGCACATAAGGGTCCGCGCCAGCAGCGGCCCCGATGACAATTTGCCCCCGGCTCTCATCCTCACACATAACGGTCCGCGAGTTCCTTGATGAACTGCTCCACCCCGTCCCGGCCTTCCTTGGCTTCCACATCCTGGATCAACCGCTGGATCTTCTGGTAAGTCGACGGATCCCGTTTCAAATCGAGCGGGGAGCGGTAGGCACCGCCGCGCCTGCCGACACGGTAGACCAGCCTGTCCTCATCCGGAAGCTCCTGGTAGCGCTCGATCGCCTCGAGCATCTTCTCCTTGTCCTCCGGAAGCCTCCCCTCGATGTCCTCCATCAGGTTCATGATGTGATCGCTCGTGACCGTGCTCGTAATGCCATCGAGATGTTCGATGAACACCCGGAGTTCTTCGGCGAGCATGTCGTCGGTCTGCATGATGAACTCGCCCTTCTCGAGAAGTTCATAGAGGGGTACACGCTTCGGGATGCGGAGACTTCTCAACCGGATGAAATGGGGGTTGATGGCGTTCAGCACCCTGGCGGTCTCGACCGCGTGTTCCCGCCACATCTTCTGCCCCCCCAGCCCTGGCATGACGTATTCGGAAAGCTCCATCCCCGCATCCACCACCAGCCGCCCTGCCTGGATGTGCTGGGCGGCCGTCACACCCTTTTTCATGAGCTTGAGAACGGGATCATAGCCGCTCTCGAGGCCGATGTGGACCCGATCGAGCCCGGCCTCATGGATCGCCTTCATCGCCTCCAGGCTCTTTCGGACGATCGTCCGGGACCGCGAGTAGGTCGTGACGCGGGTGATCTCCGGGAAGGTCTCCCGCAGAAAGCTCAGACAGGCTACCAGATCCTCGGTCGGCATGACCAGATTGTCGGCATCCTGAAGAAAACAGGCGCCCGTCCCGTAGTAAAGCCAGCCTGCCACGCTGTGGTAGGCGTCAGTGTACCCTCCCCCGCCGAAGATGTCGCTCACGACCTTGTCGCTGACCTTGCCGGATTCACCAAGCTTCCAGGAAAGGGCCTTGATTTCGTCGGCGATCTCCCGCGCTGTGCGGATGTCTTCCTTGATTTCCTCGACCGTCCGCAGCGAAAACTTCCGATTCTTGTATACCGGGCAAAAACGGCACTGATTCCACGGGCAATTCCGCGTAAACCGCAACAGCAAGCTGCGCGCCTCATTCGGAGGCCGAATGGGGCCTTGCTCGAATGTCTTGCGAGTCATGACGATAAACCGCTCCTTCATTCAATGACGATATGGAAATGGGCCTTAGCCCATGCGAGCAGCACCGAACGGTCACAGTGCACCGACCTGTGCATGCGAACCACGATCCTGAAAATCCACCCTGAATTCGGCACGAAGGCCCGTTCAGGATCGAAATTTGGTCCTGGGACACTTTCGTTTCCGGTCCTCGCGCACCAACACCCAGCCCGTTTACGTTCTATATCGAAGGCGACTCGAAAAGGCCTCCTCCTGCCGAAAACCAGCTTTTTAATATGACAGACACCTTGGAATATATCAACCTCAATCAAGGCCATCAGCCTGCGACCGTTCAGCGGGGGTATTCCTCCTTCGAGCCGAACGCTGCCAACCGCTCATGCCCTGCCGGCTTCGCACCCATTCACGATGGCAAAATTCATCAGGACACGATATGATCGGTTTCATCGGATGGAACCGGAAGCCATCAGCCGAATTCAGGCTGCTCAGCGGCCAACCGCAATGCGAAGAAGGCCGAAAGGAGCCCTGTCATCCCTGGAAAAGCATCGAGAGACCCCTTTCAGAGGCACCCCATGAACACCGGACCGAGCTACCTTATGGAGAGTGACGAGGAGAGTTTCCGCCTCGAAACCAAGACCGACTCAAAGACCTTCGAGACCCAGGCGAAGTGGAGCGGCATCCGTCCGGGGATGCGAGTCCTGGATGCAGGCTGCGGCCCAGGCTTGACTTCTTCGATCCTTCAGCGTCTGGTTCACCCTGGAGGGGAAGTATGGGGCATCGATTATTCCCCTAAGCGCATCGAGCACGCGGCTCTCAAATACGGGAGGGATTCCGCCATTCGATTCGAGGTTCACGATATCAGAAAACCGATTCAAATATCGGGTCAATTCGACTGCATCCTGGTCCGTTTCGTCCTGGAATACAACTTGGCTGAAGCCATGCAAATCGTGGAAAACCTGACACGTCTACTGAAAAGCCGGGGAATTCTCTGCCTGATCGATCTTGACTACAACTGCCTCAGCCATTTCCCCATGCCTGAAGAGATAGGGAAGATCCTAATCGACCTCATGAAGCTGCTGGAAGAAAAATACAATTTCGACCCGTACGCCGGAAGAAAACTATACAGCTACCTGTACGAAAGCGGCTATCGGGACATCACGGTGGATTTGCAGGCTCACCATCTCATCTACGGGGAGGTGAAAGAGCACGATTTCTTCAATTGGTTGAAGAAGGCTGAAATGGCCACACGGAAGGCACAATTCCTGTTTACAGGATATCCGGGCGGACACACTGGATTTTTCGAAGATTTCCTAAACTTTTTCAGAAATCCGGCGCGTTTCACCTACACGCCTGTCATTCTGTGCAAGGGGATCAAGCCTTGGGATGAGCATCCAGCAATCTAGCGTTGTCTAGCACACGTCTGACTGTGTCGGCCATCTCTTTTATTCTCAACGGCTTTATGAGCAAGGCCTGAAGGCCGATTTCCGCCGCATAGCGTTCCGTCATCTTCTGCTTGAATCCTGTGCAAAGGATGATCGGGATATCCTCTCTCATCGACAGGACCTCTTGCGCCAGCCCCTCTCCTGTCAGGTGCGGCATCGTCAGATCTGTTATCACAAGATCGAAGTCGTTCGGCCTGGACCGGAACAACTGGAGCGCCTCCAAGCTGCTGCTGCAGCCATTTACCGTGTACCCGAGGAATTCCAGCATTTCTTTGCCCAGATGCACCAGTGCCTGCTCGTCATCCACGAAAAGGATCCTCTCGTCTCCCCGCGGCAAATCCTCTGACGGCTCCAATACCGGCAACTCATCCCCCTCGATGGCCGGCAGAAACACATCGAAAGCCGTCCCGTCTTCCCGGTTACTCGAGACGGTTATGACGCCTCCATGGCTTTTTACGATCCCATGCACCACCGCAAGCCCGAGTCCGGTCCCTTCTCCCGTCTTCTTCGTCGTGAAATACGGTTCGAAAATGCGGTCCAAGACCTCCGGCGCAATCCCGTATCCCGTATCCTGGACCTGCAGCCTCACATACTTTCCAGGTTCGAGTCCGGGATACCGGAACGCGAAAGCTTCATCGACACTCCAGTTGCGAAGGCTCACCGTGAGGATCCCCCCCCTCTCCTGCATGGCGTGGAGTGCGTTGGTGCAAAGATTCATCAGGACTTGATGGATCTGGGTAGGATCCGCCTTGACCACCCCCGCGTCCGGATCGATATCCTGGTTGATTTGTATGGTGGAAGGCAAGGATGCACGCAAGAGCTTCAGTGCCTCCTTAACGATCGGCCCGATCTGCGCCGGCAGGAGTTGCTGCTGGCCCTGCCGGCTGAACGAAAGGATTTGCCCGACCAGATCCTTCGCACGATCGCTGGCCCGCAGGACCTCTTCCAGGCTTTCTCTCGCCCGGCTCTCACCCGGCAGCCGCAGCTTCGCTATCTCGGCGTACCCGATGATGGCCGTCAGAATGTTGTTGAAATCATGCGCGATCCCGCCGGCCAGGGTTCCAATCGCCTCCATTTTCTGGGCCTGCTGCAACTTGATCTCCAAGGCCCTGTTGGCATCGGCCGCCTTCTTCAATTCAGTCACGTCATTGCCAATGCAAAGAATCTGTTGAATTTCCTGATCTGTATTTTTAAAAACTGGTTTGAATGTCCAAGCCACAATCACTTGTCGCCCGTCATGCCTTGTGCACTCACCTTCCGCAACCAGAAGCGATTGGGGTTTTTCCCTCATGTTCTTGAATAAACGATACAGATTTAAACCGGCACGCGCCTTCGAGGAGAAAAGCGTTTCATGCACGTTCCTGCCGATAATATCCCCTTCCTTGTACCCAAAGAAATTCTGGGCGAATTCATTGAAAAAAGTCACTCGAAATTCAGGATCGACCCGCATGATAATGCTATTGGCGTTTTCAACGAGCTCCCGGTATTTTCTTTCACTGTTCTGCACTTCCTGAAAAGAGCGTGCGTTCACAATACTTACAGATGTTTGCGATGCCACACCCATCAAAAGATTCATGTCGCTCTGAGTCAGTGATCTCTTGGTTTCAACATTGTCGACGACCAGAACCCCTAATGACCTTCCCTTGTAAACCAATGGGACGCAAATGATCGATGTGGCATTGAATTGAGAAATCAGCTCAAAACTTTTTATTGAAAGATCATCTTTCATAATCTCCACGTCATCCAGGAGAAATCCCTTTTGCTGCTTAAACGCCTGGACGGCGAATCCTTTCGAATCCGGGTTGTCCAGGTGGAACTCTGCCTTCTTCAAAACCTTTTCCTCTTCTGCGCTATACCCATAGCCGGCCTTATAAATCAATTTCTCATTTTCTTGATTCGCGAGCCAGATAACCCCTCTATCGAAATCGAGCCGCTTCGAAATGACCGCCATCACATCTTCCAGAAGCTGGTCAACCTCGAGCACTTCGGACGTCGCGCGACCGATCTCCTCCACCAGCAAGGCATTGTTGTAGCGGATATTCATTTCATCCAGAAGCTTCTTGGCCGTATCTCCCTGCTGTTCCAGAGTCTTGGCAAGCTCCTGTTTTTCGAGATTATCGGCGTACACGGATAGCGCAAGAACCGTAAATGCGAAGATTTCCGCAATCGCGATGCTCACCTCGACATGCCAGAAAAAGAGAGAGGCACCCGTCAAAAGCACCCCGCACAAAATGGCATAGTTACGCGCCATCTTCCATAGGCTGGAAGGCGTCTTTTCCCAGCTGACAATGTAGCGGCAGGCCTTCGCCCCGCTGTGAAAACACTCGGGATGCTCGATAGTCGCGAACTTGTCCGTGAAAAACCGCGCCAGGGCCTCGAACGTTCCCATGCGGTTTTCACACTGGTACAGCTTTTCCTGGACGCCCGGCCTGGGCGTCACGACCAATTCGATTTTATTGGAAGCCAGCTTCCTCGAGGTAATGTCGGCCCCGCGGCTGATCATGGGATAGAGACGGGCCATGAGAAGGTACGCGGTGCTCAAACGAACAAGCCCAAGGGTATATTTTTTCGCTACGCCCATCGCGTCGGATGAGGCTGCAAATCTTCCAACATCCCGTGCAATATGGGGATTACCGGTCTTCTCGACCAGGATGTCATGAAAGCGGTCGACCTGGCGTTGCGTAAACCAGTGGGCCTCGTCGTCCACCGCATAGACCGGCATCTCGGCATAGTGGAGCAGCGTTTCCAACTCGATTTCGGGATATTCTCTCTTGAGAAATTCTATGTAGCCTTTGGTGATTCTGCTATTGTAAATCGCTGCGTCTTCCGTCATGACCGCTAGTCCCCGACCTCCTCATGCGTCTGGTCTCCATACGGAAATGGTCTTTTAGGCCAATCCCGGCGATGATCTGCATGTCTGCTTGTGCGGCGACATCCAGGTCGCCTCCGCGCAAACGCTCGATCGCCTTGATATTGGCCAAAAATCCTCATTTCCTGATTGGAGACTGAGTCCTAACGCGAAATCATTTCCGGATGGATACGAGTTATTTTCGCCCGGAAATGCTGTTCCTGCCCAATTTCGGCATCAATGTGTGCGCCAGTTTGTGCGGCGCACTCTCCGTTATCGAGGAAATCCCTCGTTTGCAGATTCGGCGGTCGTCAGGCCGCCCCGCGCAAGCAAACGCAAAAAAGGAAGGTAGAAAAAATATCAGGATTATCAGGACTTATAATTAAGGAAGGAAAAAATATCAAGAAGCTTTTTCTGGAGAAGCTTCTTCTCTTACAGGCTCCTCCCAATAGCGGATACGGAATTTTTTCTTGAGGAATTCCATGAATTCCGAAATGATAGCCACATCATACGCCCAGAGCACATACTGTTTCAGATCTTTCGGAGACTTATTCGCACAGGAAACATATTCCCCGGGAAAAATCATTATGGGAACATTATCCGTTTTATAATCCGGCGCCAATTGATTGACAGCCTCGTAAAAGACAGGCCAAGGTAAAAACTTGGGTTCAAGGATAATCGCCTTGATACCATTGATTAACTCCGAAAAATTGAATCCAAAATCAGATTGGTCAAGAATAAAAATTGCACATAATTTCCTGTTGTAGGTTAAAGAATACAATCTCATTTTCCTTGTAAAATTAATATCTTTATAAATATTTTCAATCGTTTTGTTATTCTGCATGTTTTCCGGCAGCATTGAATATATATTCAGCATCAAACCACCTGAAATATGATTGTAGAATAAATTCAATTGAAACAAATCCATTTTGCTTGTTGCTTTGATCTCAAAGTTTGATAAACTTATATCTCTCTGTATTCTTTTGCAAATTGTAAAATACGCAAATACATCCATGGAGCATTTTTTATTATCCTTCAATTGTCTCGCGAAACCACCGAAAACCCGATCCGGAAATTTGTTGTCAGGTCTGTAATAACAGAACAAATAATCCATATTCGCAGATGGAAGACGGCACATATCATAAAGATAATACATGATTTGCTTAAGGACGTTGAATCCGGTCGATTTGCTTTCCAAAGCTTTTGCAGCATGATGTTGAATTAACCATGCTTTTTCGTACGCTCGCACCATCGAAACGTGGGCGAAGATCCTGGAGTTCTGCTGGTATGTGAAATGACATGCAATATCAGGGCATTCCTCATAGAGTTTCTTGATAGTTCGCTTGAACTCGCTCTTTTCGGCATCGATCAAGGCGTACTTCCCCGGATAAATGAATCCCGTCTCGAAAAAAAACTCCCAGAGGGCATCCGGGTTGATGTGTGGAGAAACATGAGCTCGAGGATCCTGGACCTTGTTGATGACATTCGCTAATTTGTTGAAATCTCTCAGACTCATATCGAGTATGGCCAATCCGCATCGGACGCTTCCTGTAGCTATTTCTTCTCTTCTGTAAATGACTTGCGCTGAACAAACCGCGCAGGCGCCGCCCGCAAATTCGATCTCCAGTTCGGGAATGATCAAACCCTGGACCAACAGGCCTTCATCGCCATGTTCATAGACAGAAAATCCGGAGGTCGAAAGATCGCAAACATCAAGCGTCACGGAGGCATCGAGGAGAGGATGCAGGAAGTTGACCGTGGGCGGCGGCGTCAGACGCTGTCTGGGACTTCGGATGCGCCTCCGCTGAAAGCGGCTGATTTCTTTCTGGGCCGGCTCGAGGACGAGCTGCCTGTCCTCCGTCGCACCAAGCGGGAGCCGCTGTCCACGCACGAACCGGCAAAGGCCCGAATATATGACATCCTGATCAGTCCTAATTTGCAGACCGATCGGCTCGTCCGTGTTGAGCCACTGGAATGCCCCGCTAGACAGGGGACGCACACAGACCTTGAAGGCTCGCGCATTGAAATCCACCAGGCTGCCCGAAGCAAGAAAACCACTCTGGAAAACCTCGACGTTCAGACGCTTCTGGCAAACATACCGCCTCATCTCACGCCTAGCCACCGAATAGGCCCCTTCCGTGAACCGCACCACAGGCTCCCCCCCGCCTCCCATCCCGAAACTGATCGGAACAACGAGCACAGAAGCACCTCGGTCAATCAGCAAGTGGCCTCCATTCACGGCATCATCGAGAAATCCGGCCGGCGGCTCACCCTCCCACCGGCAGCTCAATCCCTCCCCGGCGCATACATTCGGATACACCCGAATCAAAATACTCTCTTCAAACCTCGAGTGCTGAAGGCGAAGCAAGATTCCATTTCCGGTAAAATTCATGTAATTCAAAATATTTATAACATATTTTTCATCTACCGAAGAACGATCTCCGCCATCGATCAGATCGCTGTGCCGAAAGAGCGAGGGAGGAAACTGATTGTCGAGCAGGACAATCTCTCCCCTCGGTTTACCAGCCCCTGAAACCATCTCAACTGCCTTGCCGTTCTCCATCTTCTCCCGTCTCCCCATTTTCGACCAGTTCGAGCTTTACACCTGTCCGTCCGAAACGGCTTGTTCAAAACAAGCCACCCTCTAAATGAAAATGAAAAACCCTCTCCGGGGACTGCCCTGGTTAGACGAAGAAAAACCTCCGGATCAACTTTTTCCAGCCGGAAACCGAAGCCTCCCGTGCCGTCAAACACGGGTTGCGACAGAAACAAAGCGGCACCGTCCGTTCTCGACAAAAGCGATTTTCCGCAAGGGAACTGCCATCAATCCAGACACGGGGCATCCGCTCCAACCACAAAAAGAACCCCCTCCCGAAACGACAGACTGTGCATCAGCACCGATTCCGACAAACCATCCCTGCCCAGCACAGGGATGCGCACGACCCGAAACACCGTTTCCGGAAATTCCGCCGTCCCCTCCCAAATCTCCCGCAGCAGATCGGCCTCGCTTCTGGTAATGCCCGTATACAGGAAATCGATCTCCTCGCGGGCCATGAAGCGCTTGGCATAGGACATATGAAATCGAACCAGATCCTTCCAGTTCAATATACTTTCATGCATCTTCCAATGGAAAAGGAGCTTGAAGATGTTCAGGCCTGTCCGGGTGGTTCCGCCAGGCATTTCCTGCCTGAAAAATCCTTTTCCCGCGGCGCGATTCATCCAGGTCACACGAAGCGAGCTATCGATGAAATAGGAGGGAACCCGCTCCGTATCGAACGTAAGGCGCAGTCCGTCGTCTGTGCCGCCGGCGCTGCGGGAAGAACGGCTGTCCTCGTCTCTTCTCTCCTCGGCATACGCTGAAAGGCTTTTTTCGCCAAAAGATGCAAGAGCGGATCTCTCTGTCGGGACCTCGTGAAGCATCGCACTGATGGCTTCGATTGTCTTGCCGCTTCTTTTTAATTGTCTAATTTCTTCAATACGGTCCAATACGGACGGAGGGAAATAGCCCAACCGCTTCGGCCCGCCGGCCGTGGCCCGGGGATTCGCCAGAACCGGCCGGGGCAAAAGGCCCAAGCGGATGTAATTATTGAGTGTTGCCCTAGAAATACCCGTGATTGCAATAATTTCTTTGCTCGAGACCCATTTTTGAGATGGATGTCCGGCCATTGCGAAATTAACCGTGAGGCTGAATTGTCTGCGTCTTTAGACTATTTGAAGGGACTTTGACAGATAGGCAAGAAAAAGTCAACAGATAAAGATGTCTGTATAAATTGAAAGGATGAAATACAAGACTGTTGATCTGATGATTTGTACAGTTTAAAGTGCTTTGCTAAATGCTTCGCTGACCAGAATCCTCCCTCCACGGACAACCAGCCCCTGCGCCATAAACAGGTCGAAGAATCGAGGACGCATCTGCCCCCCCTTCCCTGCCATTCCCTCCCCCGTGTATCAAGGCCCCGGGGCAGGCGCTGCGATTCCACCTGTGTGCAGGAGAATCGCAGCGCAGGACAACACGCACCCGCAAGACCCCTCTCTCAATCCAAGAGAGACTCCAATCGCACGAGCTTCGCCCCTTCCGATTGCATTTCTTGGATCGCCCTCTCTCCGTCTCCCGCGGTCACATCAACCGCCCGGACCGCATCTTCGAGGAGGAGAACCTCGTAGCCCCTTCGCAGGGCATCGAGAACCGTGTGGCGGACGCAGTAATCGGTGGCAAGCCCGCCCACCCAGAGTCGTTTGGCTTCTGTCCGCTTGAGGTGATGCTCGAGGGTTTCCTCCTCGAAGCCCGAATATCCTTCTTTTTCCGCTTCCGCACCCGTCGAGACGATGACGACGGATCCCGGCAAGTGCAGTCCCGGAGCAAAAGCCGCGCCGGGCGTCTCTTGGACACAGTGCGGCGGCCAAGGGCCGCCCTGCTGTCTGAAGGAACGATGGTCCGGGGGGTGCCAGTCACGCGTTGCGATAATCGGCAAACCCTTTTCCTCGAAAACCTTCATGTAACGGTTCAAGACCGGGACCACCTCCTCCCCGCCCTGCACCTCCAGCGCACCGCCGCGCAAGAAGTCGTTCTGGATATCGATGAGGACCAGGGCGTCGCCTTTTCCAGGTCGCGGGGAACCGGCGGCATCTCCCTCGCCCTCAGAATCGCCAATGCCTGTCGCCGCCCTGTAGTCGTCGCAAGGTTCATCGGCGTCAGACGCCCTCGCCTGTTCAGCGGACGGCGCAGTCCTGCAGAAATCAAGCGGCTCTCCGTTTCGTTTATCTTTCTCACCCATCGTAGAACCCTCCTGTACCTCTTATCAACTCTTCCAAAGAGTCCATCTACCGCGTCACACGCATCCCGTTTCTCGCCGGCCTTGTCATGCGCAGCCCTTCACCCACGGGATTCCACAAACCTTCCATCAGGCCGTTTTTTCGACGGCCAATACACAAGGGATTTTTCAAAACGGGGCGCCGTACCGGAAGACCATATCCGGATGGACGGCAATGACGAGACGTCATCCCCCCGCAGTCATTGTCTTGGCCGCAGAACGACACCGATTCTCGCCTATTTTCAACCCGCTGTCCAGACCACTCTCAGCAGACCGGAGGTTGGGGCATCGAGTTCCGTTTCTCGAAAGGTGGATCCAAAATTGTCTGAAAACTAATGCAAACAATCAAAATAAGACTACAATTATTTGTTATTGCATCATTTTTTCTGAAAAAGATTTTTTAGATGCGCTTCGGCTCTCCGACCTCCAGAACAATAAAGTCTTGAGCTCCGTCCTGGCCGGTGTTAAACATGTATTTTTTCGAATCTTTCTTTTGAAACAGGGCAATGTACGGTAGGACCCTAAAGACATGGCGAAACCAAAACGTTCGGGTCGGGAGATCCTCGGTCAGGCCAGACAGGTTCTGACGATCGAGGCGGAAAGCATCCTCGCCCTCGTGGACAAAGTCGGCCCTTCCTTTGTAAGGGCCATCGAAATGATCCTCAAATCCAAGGGACGTGTCATCCTGACGGGCATGGGCAAGTCCGGCCTGATCGCCCGCAAGATAGCCGCCACCTTGAACAGCACCGGCACACCCGCCCTTTTCCTGCATCCCGCGGAGGCCATCCACGGTGATCTCGGCATGGTAACGCACGATGACATTGTCCTGGCCATCTCCAATAGCGGGCAAACGAATGAAATCAATATGATACTCCCCATTTTGAAACAGATGGGTACAGGGGTGATCGGATTCACCGGACGGCTCGACTCTTCGATGGCCGCCCTCTGCGACGAGGTGATCGACGTCGGCGTCGACCGGGAGGCCTGCCCAATGGGCTTGGCCCCGACCGCCAGTACAACCGCCGCCCTCGCCATGGGAGACGCCCTGGCTGTCGTCCTCATCAACCAGCATCGGTTCAGCCAGGACGACTTTCGGCGCTTCCACCCAGGCGGCAGCCTCGGTGAGCGGTTGTCGGTAAAGCTGCGCGAGATCATGCTGACGGGCGACCGCATCCCCATTGTAACGCTCGACACGCCCATCGCCGAAGCCATTCGTGAAATGAACGTCAAGGACCTGGGCGCAACGCTCGTCGTCAGGGAGGACCGCACCCTCGAGGGCATTTTCACCGACGGTGACATACGGCGCATCCTGCTCAACGACCACCCCGATCTTGCCCGCCCGATCAGCTCCGTCATGACCCCTTCCCCCAAGACCGTCGACGAAGACCAGACGACCCTTGAAGCCCTGGGGCTGATGGAGCTTTACGAGATCACGCACCTGGCCGTCGTCGACCGGCGCCACCACGTGGTCGGCATCGTCCATCTCCACGACCTGCTTGGGCGGGAGGAGTTCAAAATCAATGGAAAACATCCACTCCCCTAAAGGGCTCCTGACCGATCTCGTCACCCCGATGCAGGACGACGGATCGCTTGACAGCCGAGGCCTGGGACGTCTGCTCGACCGTGTCGCAGGCAACTGCCAGGCGGTGCTCCTCGCAAGCCCGCGGGCGGGCGAGGGCGGTTTCCTCGATCCGGACGCCCGGGCCAGACTCCTCGAAGACGCCCTGCTGGTACTTCGCGGCCGAAAGCCCGTCCTCATCTGGTTCACCAACGAAGATGAAGACCGCACCCGGCAGACCCTGGTGATCCTGAACCGCCTGCGGAAGCGTCACGCCGCGGAGCACGCCGTTTTCTTCGTCGATGCGCCCCTATACTACCACAGCAACCGCGGGCTCGCCTCCCTCTATCAGGAATACCGGGAGCTGACCGGCGATGGGATGTTTCTGCTCTACAACGACCCGGTTCTTGTCGGTTCGACCGCAAAGCGGCTTAAACGGAGCAACATCCGCACCGCCATCCTGAAAGAGCTCAGCTCGCTGCCGCATCTTGCGGGCCTGATCTTCCACGGCTCCCTCGACCGCGCCGGAGATTATCAGAAGGCGGTGCGGGCACACTCCGATTTCCGGATCTACGACGGCGACGAGGAGCATTTTCTGGATTTTCCGAGCATGAGCGGCGTGGTTTCCTGCGGCGCGAACCTCTTGTCCAGCGGCTGGCAGACGATCATGCAATCGTCGCTGCACCTCGAGGGATCTTCGAAAAACTACCCTGACTTCCTGAGACAGATCTGGGATCTCGGCAATTTCCTGCGCCTCGTCAAGAAGCGCTACGATGCTTCCCCGGCCGCCGTGATCAAAGCGGTCCTGGCGAAGGAGGGCGTCATCGAGTCCCCCTTTTCGCACGTTCCCTGCCCTTCGGCCGAGGCGCTGGCCGGGGAGATCGCAGCGATGATGAAAGACCGCCCACTGTGATACCCATTCAATCCAGTCTCCATCCGGAAATGGTCTTTTTCCCCCATCTGTGTGTCAACCTGCAGATTGGCTTATGCGGCGACCGGCAGGCCGTCCCCGCGCAAACACATGGTGCCCCCGATATGGGCAGAAAATCCTCATTTTCGAATAGGAGATCCGATTGCATCCATCAAATCGATTCCGGATCGAAACCATCCGGGGCCGCACCCCTGCTGCTGTTGTTCTGCACCCTCCTTGTGGGGTCTGTTTTTCTCCTGGGATGCCGCGACCAGAAAACCACCGATGAAGCCGGCGGCCGCGAAGCGCCGGAGGTTGCGGTTTCCGTCGTTCCGATACACCCCGCCCCTCTCCGCGACATCCTGAATCTGCCGGGCGAAACCGAACCGCACCTGGACGTGCGGGTCGCCTCCGATGCAGCCGGGCGTGTGGAGGCGCTCCTTTTCCGCGAAGGAGACGCCGTTGCGGAGGGGGAACTCCTGGCCAGGATCGATGTCGCGGCCCGCAAGGCGGCTCTGGACCGGGCCATGGCGGCCTATCAACTGGCGGAAAGCGTTTACGACAGGCGCCGCAAACTCTTCGACCGGCGGATCATCACGCAGGAGGAGCTCGATTACAGCATCGCCGAGCGGACCCGTGCCGAGGCGGATCTCGATCAGGCCCGGGTGGAATACCAGGACGGTTTCGTGCACGCGCCGATCAGCGGACGCGTCAACCATCTGCACGTCGACCAGGGTGAATTCATCAACCGGGGCGACCCGCTGCTGGACATCGTCAACATCGAGCAGATCGAGATCATCGCCAGTGTGCCCGAGAGCGATGTCCGTTATCTCCGGGTCGGCCAGACCGTAAAGGTTCGCATCGATGCCCTGCCGGGAAAGGAGTTCCTCGGCCGCATCGATTTCATCGCCTTCAAGGCCGATCCCGCCACCAAGACTTTTCGGGCGAAAATCCTGATGGACAACCCGACCCTCGAGATTCGGCCCGGCATGATCGCAAGGCTCGACTTCCTGCGCCGCGTCATTCCCGATGCGCTCTCCGTCCCCCTTTTCGCCGTCGTTGACCGGAGCGGCGAACGGCTGGTTTTCGTCGTCGAGGACGGTGTCGCCCACGCGCGCAGCACGGAGATCGGTGTCATCGAAGGGGACCGCGTCCAGATCGTCAGGGGTCTCGAGCCGGGAGATCAGCTGATCGTCAAAGGGCAGCGCAACGTCGAAGAGGGAACGAGGGTCCGGATCCAATGATCATCAACCAAACCGCCCTCAAGCGGCAGGTAACGGTCTTCGCCCTGCTCGTCCTGATCGTCGTCACCGGTCTTTACTGCTACCTGACCATCCCGCGGGAATCCTTTCCGGACATCACCATCCCCTATGTGTTCGTCAACACGACCTACGAAGGCGTGGCGCCGGAAGACATGGAGGAGTTGATCACCGTCCCCATCGAGCGCAAGCTCAAGGGCCTTTCCGACGTTGAAGAGATCCGTTCGACATCGGCCGAAGGGATCTCCACCGTGGCCATCAAATTCCTTCCCGACATCGATATCGACGATGCCGTGCAGAAGGTCCGCGACAAGGTGGATCAGGCCAAACCCGACCTGCCCAACGACCTGCCGGACGAACCGGTCATCCTCGAAGTGAACTTCTCCGACCTGCCCGTGATCCGTGTGGTCCTCTCGGGCCCCTTCAATCTGCGCCGCCTGCAGAATTTCGCCGAGGATCTGGAGGACCGCATCGAGGCCATCCCGGGGGTGCTCGACGCCGAGCTGAGCGGCGGCCTCGAACGGGAGATCCATGTCGCCTTCGATCTCGACCGGGTGGCCGCCTACAACGTGCCCTTTTCGAGCATCGTGGACGCCGTCGCAAGAAGCAACGTCAACATGCCGGGCGGCAGCATGGACATCGGCGAGGGGAAGTATCTCGTGCGCGTCCCCGAAGATTTCAAGCAGCCGGCGGAGATCTTCTCGATCGTCGCCTTCGTACGCGACGGGAAACCCGTCTACCTCCGCGACATCGCCACCATCCTCGACACCCATAAAGACCCCCTCACCCGAAGCCGCATCAACGGCGAGCAGAGCGTGACCCTCGCCGTCAAAAAGCGCACCGGCGAAAATATCGTCCAGGTCACAGACGAGGTCAAACGGGTCGTCGCGGAAATGAAACCGCTCCTCCCGCCCGCGCTCACCATCGACCTGACCTCCGACATGTCCGACGACGTGCGGCTCATGATCGCGGATCTGGAGAACAACATCCTCACGGGCCTCGTCCTCGTCCTGGCGGTCATCTTCATCTTCATCGGCGGCCGCTCAGCCTTCTTCGTGGCGTTGGCCATCCCCTACTCGATGCTCATCACCTTCGCGCTTCTTGCGGCCTTCGGCATCACGTTGAACATGGTGGTCCTCTTCTCGCTGATCCTCGCGCTAGGCATGCTCGTGGACAACGGCATCGTCATCGTCGAGAACATCTACCGCCACATGCAGCAGGGAATGACGCGCGGGGAGGCGGCCGCGGTCGGCACCGATCAGGTCGCCTGGCCGGTGATCACATCCACACTCACCACCCTCGGTGCCTTTTTCCCAATGCTCTTCTGGCCCGGCATCATGGGGGAATTCATGAAGTTCCTCCCGCAGACCATCATCATGGCCCTTTCGGCCTCCCTCTTCGTGGCCCTGGTGATTAACCCCGTCCTTTCCGCACGCTACCAGACCGCCAAACCGGCGGCCCCCGCCAACGGCGCGCAGCCGGGCCGTGAACCGCTCGTCAAGCGGGTCTACGCCCGCCTCCTCGATGCGTCTCTGAGGCATCCGATCCTGCTGGTTTTCCTGGCCTTCATGCTTCTCATCGGTTCGGCGGCGGCCTTCGGACTCCTCGGCAAGGGCTTCGAGTTCTTCCCTGAAACCGAACCGCGGCGCGCCTATGTCCACATCAAGGCGCCCGAGGGGGCGAGCCTCGACGCCTCCGACCGCCTCGTCAAGGAGGTGGAGGCCGTGGTTTTCCCATACGAGGACATCCGCTATGTCATCTCCGACGTCGGCCTGGTCGGCGGCGACCCCTTTTCACAAGGCGGCACCGGCACCCACCTGAGCCGCGTAGCTCTCGATTTCCGGGAATTCCACGATCGGACGCGCCCCTCGTCCGTGATCGTCAAGGAAATCCGCAGCCAACTGCTGGAGCGGATCATCGGGGCGGAGGTGCAGGTGGAAAAAGAAGAGGAAGGCCCGCCCACCGGGCCACCCATCAATCTCGAGATCAGCGGCGATGACATCCATGTCCTCGGCGAACTCGCCGCCCGGGTCCGCAAGGCGATCAGCGACATCCCCGGCCTCGTGGACCTGAAAGACAACTTCGTCAAGGGAAAGCCGGAGATCCGCATCCGGGTCGACAAGGAAAAGGCTGCCCTCCTGGGGCTCGACACCTATTACATAGCCTACACCATCAAGGCCGCCATCAACGGCGTCAAGGTCGGTGTTTTCCGAGACGGGAAGGACGAATACGATATCCTGGCCAGACTCCCCGAGCGCGACCGGCACAGCATCGAGAACCTCGAGCGTCTCACCGTCTCCGGCCCGAGCGGAGAGCCGATCCCTTTGTCCACGGTCGCCGAGATCAGCATCTCAAGCGGCCTCGGCGCCATCATGCGCCTCGACCAGAAGCGCGTCGTCACCATCTCCGCGGATGTCTCCGGGAGGCTCGCCAATGACGTCATCCGGGATATCGAGGCCCGGATCGGGGCCGGATTCGATTGGCCTCGCGGCTACAACCACCGCTTCACCGGAGAACAGCAGGAGCAGGAAAAGGCATCGGCCTTTCTCTCGAAGGCCTTTACAGCCACCCTTTTCCTGATCTTCCTGGTCCTGATGACCCAGTTCAACTCCTTTTTCACTCCCTGCATCATCCTGACCTCCGTCCTCCTCTCCCTGATCGGGGTCTTTCTGGGCCTCCTGATCACGGGCACCCCCTTCGGCGTCATCATGACGGGGATCGGCGTCATCAGTCTGGCGGGAGTGGTCGTGAACAACGCCATCGTGCTGATCGACTATTACAACCAGTTGAAAAGCCGCGGGATGCCATTCAGGGATGCCCTGGTGCAGGCGGGGATGGTGCGGTTCCGGCCCGTTATGCTCACGGCTATCACCACCATTCTCGGGCTCCTCCCCATGGCGACCGGCATCAGCCTCGACTTCAGACGGCTGGCCTTCGATATCGGCGGGGAATCGAGCCAATGGTGGGGCCCGATGGCGGTCGCGGTCATCTTCGGACTGAGCGTCGCAACCCTCCTGACGCTGGTGCTCGTCCCGGTGCTCTGCTTCATCGTGGAAAGGGGGCGGGCATGGTTCGAGGGGCGCGGGAGCCGCGGCAACGGCTAGAAGACAGCCACCTGACCCTAAACCTCAACAGGAGGTCCGATGCTCGACGCCCCCAAAAGCATCCGCGTCAGCGGATACGCCGCAGAAATCGTCTGCGGCCTCCTGCCTCTGGCGGCCAGGGAGGCCGTCGCGGCGCATCTTGTCCAAAACCGCGACGCCACGGCCGTTCCAGCCATGATCCTCCATCGTTTTCCAAACTATGTCGGCGCCGAGGAGATCAAGCGCCTCTGGTACAAAGACCTGGACGCAATGCGGCGCATCATGCAGACAGCCGGACTGCCATGGCGCGATTTCCGGGAACTCGACAACCTCTTTCACCTGCGCGGCTTCGGCGGAGGCAGGGAGGGGCCCGGCCTTTTCGAGATCGGATTCTATGAAGGAGAGCGTTGTGTCTTCGAGTTCGTCCCCTACGACCCTCCCCCTGATGTCGATCCGCCCGCCCTTCATCTCCGGACGCTGCCGCTCCACTGGCTGGAGCCTCCCGGCGTTCCCCCTCATCCGCCGGATCAAACCGCCGTGAGCGCAGGCACCTGGGCCAAAGGCACGGCGGCCTACTCCCTGCCGCCGACGGAGATCATCGACCCTCATGCCCTGACATTGGACATGGCGGACCTGACCTCGATCGGGATCGGTGAAGACTCCTTCGTTGCCGGCCTCCGCTATCGCGGGGCGGCTCTGGAGGAAGAAAAGCTGGTGAAGATCGGGGAAGAAGAAGGGTACCCCGTGACCTGGTATTCGTCTGCGCGCAGACACTGGATGGAGATGTATCAGCGGGGCTGACACCCTCAGGGGCGCTTCAGCATGGCTACCGTTGCAAAGCGCCCGGTGGCGCCCTCCCCCCTGTAGGAAAAGAACAGATCCTTCCGGCAGCGGGTGCAGATCCCGGCCGTCTCGATCCGTTCCCGCCGCAGGCCGGCGGCCATCAACTGATGGATGCTGAGCCCCCACAGGTCGAAATGCGCATCCCCCACCCTGAAGGCGTTGAAGGAACGGGGAAATATCTCCCGGAAGGATTTGAACTCCGCACAGCACGGGCCGAGCGATGGTCCGACCCCGGCGCGGATGTCCCGCGGGATGCACCCGAAGGCCTCCTCCATCACCGACACCGTACGGCCCAAAATGTTGCGCACGCTGCCGCGCCACCCGCTGTGCGCGACCGCCGTCACCCGCCTTTCCGGGTCGAAGAGAACGACCCCCTGGCAGTCCGCCTGCTTGACCATGAGGGCCAGACCGGGGGCATCGGTCACCAGGGCATCCGCGTCCGGAACGCCCTCTGCGAACGTCGCGTCCTCCGACCCGATCACCGCCACCGTATCCCCGTGGCACTGGTTCATCCAGAAGAGCCTCTCGGCCCCCAGACGTCGGCGGATCCCCTCGAGGTTCCTCCGCACGCACCCTCCAGCGTCCCCTACGCTTTCGCTGACATTGAGGCTGTCGAACGGCGGAGGGCTCTCCCCGCCGCGCCTGGTGAAAACGGCGTGCGAAAGACCGGGCTGCCGGGACAGGCCGGGAAACCGCAAACATAGAGGACTTTGGGGGATCATGTGGAAAGAGGATTGGAGTCCTTGGCCGTGCATCCCCATTCGAAAACGCGACGAAGCGCCTCGGGATCCGGGAGATAGGAGGTAGATTCCATCACGACACAGGCTATCTTACTTACCGCTGCTTCCTTCCGGACCTGACGGGGTTCATAAGCGCCAGTTACGTGAGGTCCACCTCGTCTCCAGAACGCCCTGGGGCGGTTTCGCGCGCCCCCTCAGTGGAGATCTTCGACCCCGCATGAGCGGATTTCGGGCTACAGGGCACCGCTAACTCCCCGTCTAGCACGGCCAAGGCCTGATATAGCGTCCTGAATCAATAACTTATCAAAAGAGATCAACGCGTTCCTTGAGCTCTTTACCCACCTTGAAAAAGGGCAGTTTCTTGGGGGCCACCTCGATAACCTCCCCCGTCTTCGGGTTTCTTCCCTTATAGCCGTCGTAGTTCTTCACCTTGAAACTGCCCAGTCCACGAATCTCGACCCGCTCTCCCTTGACAAGGGCGGTCTCCATTTCGGCGAAAATCGTATTGACCACCTCTTCGGCCTTCTTGAGCGGCAGATTCTCTTCTTTGGCAAGCGCTTCGATCAGCTGCGACTTGTTCATAGCACTCCTCTGGTGAAAATAAGGGAACGATTATGAGCGGTTACCGAGTAGATTGGGTAAACCTAATGGATCGGCCGCATGAAGTCAAGCCAGAAAATGGATTCCCCACTCCCCTTCAGCCCAAAGCGACCGATCCCGCCCCGGAAAGGCTCGGGACCTGGCAGAGGCGGTCCCGAGGCCCGACCCATCTTTCCGAAACAACGGCCGATTCCTGGCCCACGCCCGAATAAAAAACGTTTGTGCGCAAGCATTCGGCGCCGGGTCCAGAACCCATCCTGCAAATCAACGCCGCGATGGGCGCAAAGATCGCCGTTTCCGGGGGTTGGGGGGGAACCAGCCGCGACCCGTCATCATTTCCGGCAGACACGATTTACATTCCCACCGCGTTGCGCTATAAATGCGCAGACCGAAACGTACTGAAGCACCTGCCCGTTCGCCGCCCGCGCTTTCCGCCCGGGAACCGGAGTCCGGAACCGCAGACTATCATGCGTCGACATCCGATGTAAAACACCCTTTTCCGTGGACTCCCGCCGCATTCCAAAGGGGGCCCGCAAAACGCCGCCGGGCAGCCCGGCGGACCTGCAGCCGGGCGCACGCCTGTTCAGGGACCCCACAGCGGGTCACAGACCGGGCGTCCTGTCCGGGGAAAGAAGGATCGTGCATGAAACCTCTGACCCACAAAGGCGTCGAAACCCTGGTGCCCTACCCCCCCGGAAAACCCATCGAAGAACTGGAACGGGAACTCGGCATCTTCGGTTCGATCAAACTCGCCTCGAACGAAAACCCGCTTGGCCCTTCCCCCATGGCCGTCAAGGCGATCGTAGAGAAGATCCCGAATCTCCACCGCTATCCCGATGGGAGCGGCTATTATTTGAAGCGCAGGCTCGGGCGGCTTCTCGACCTGCCGATGGAACAGATCATCCTCGGCAACGGCTCCAACGAAATCATCGAATTGATCATCAGGACCTTCCTCGCTCCGGGAGATGAGGCCGTTCAGGCCTTTCCGACATTCCTGGTCTACGAAAAGATGGTGCTCGGCGCCGGCGGACTCATGATATCGGTCCCGCTGAAGGATTTCCGGATCGATCTCGGCGATGTCCATGCCGCGGTCACACCCCGGACCAAGATCATCTTCATCAACAACCCCAACAACCCGACCGGAACAATCCTTTCGAAAGACGAGATGCTCCGGTTCCTGGAGGACATCCCCCGCGACATCGTGGTCGTCCTCGACGAGGCCTACATCGAATTCACCACCGATCCAAACGTCGCCCGCGGAGAAGATCTACTCGCCGTGTGCCCGCGCCTGATCGTGCTGAGGACCTTCTCGAAGCTATACGGCCTGGCAGGCCTCCGTATCGGTTATGGATTCGCACAGCCCGAACTGATCGATTACATGAACCGGGTCCGCCAGCCCTTCAACGCGAACGCCCTGGCGCAGGCCGGCGCGACCGCCGCTTTGGATGACCGCGATTTCGTCGCCCGCACCCTCGATACCACCCGCACCGGGCTTGCTTTTCTCCACGCAGGGCTTCGTGAGATGGGGCTCGAGGCCCTGCCCACCCAGACCAACTATTTCCTGATCCGGGTCCCCATCCCCGGGAAACGGGTTTTCGAACGGATGCTGCATGAAGGCGTGATCGTCCGTGCCATGGACAGCTACGGTCTGCCGGAGTTTATCCGCATCAATGTAGGACTCCCCGAGGAAAACGAACGGTTTCTCAAGGCCCTGAAAAAGGTGCTCGAAAGCGAAGGGCGGTAGCGCACTGGGAAACATCGTCGCCATAGACGGTCCTGCCGGCTCGGGCAAGAGCACCGTCAGCCGCCGCCTGGCCCGTGAACTCGGCTTCCTTTACCTCGATACGGGCGCCATGTACCGGGCCGCCGCTCTCGCGGCCCAGCGCCGCTTCGGCAGACGGCTTCCCGGCGAAGAACGGCTTGGAGCATTCTGCCGCAGCCTCGATTTGCACTTTTCGAACGAGACCGACCCTCCCCGTCTCTTCCTCGGCGATGAAGACGTCTCGACAGCCATCCGCACACCCGAGATGGATATCCTGTCCTCGAATCTATCCGCCGTACCGGATGTCAGACGGGCCATGGTCTCTCTTCAACGCGGAATCGCCGCCACGGCCGACCTCGTTGCCGAAGGCCGGGACATGGGGACGGTCGTCTTTCCCCAGGCGCCACACAAGTTCTTCCTGACGGCCTCCCCTGAAACCCGTGCACGCAGGCGCTGGCAGGAACGGTTAGACCGGGGGGAAGACGCCGTGTTCGAGACCGTGCTGATCGAGCTCAAACAGAGGGACCGTCAGGATGAAAACCGTCCGGTCGCTCCGCTGCGTCCCGCCCCGGATGCGAGGTTGATCGACACAGACGGCATGGAAATCGATGCGGTGCTCGAAGCTCTGCTGAAAATCATCAAAAATTATTGAATATCGGCGGACTTGATGAAATAGACGGTTGATATTCTTTCCCGGGTTTGTTAGTAATAAACATTTAAGCCAGCACGCAGGGCCAAAATGATGCAGGGGGGTACCAACTTTAATGGAAAAATCAACAACCGGCTTAACCAATAACGACACGTACGAAACCGAAAACACGGAAGCATTCCCCAACGACCGGGAAGAAGGCATGACGCAGGCCTCGGCCTCGGATGACGACATCGGATCCATGGACGACCTGCAGGACACGGAAAACTTCATGGAACTCTATGAGGAAAGCCTCAAGAGCATCCAGGAAGGCGAAGTGGTCAAAGGGGAAATCGTCCAGATCGACAAAGAATATGTTTTGGTCGATATCGGTTACAAGTCCGAAGGGCAGATCCGGATCCAGGAATTCATCGAGCCGGACGGCAACATGACCGCCAAGGTCGGCGACAAGGTGGATGTCCTCCTGGAAAGGCGTGAAAACGAGGACGGTACCATCATCCTTTCCAAGGAGAAGGCCGCCAAGATCAAGATCTGGGATGAGATCAAGGACATTTACGAGGGCAATGGAACCATCAAGGGAAAGATCCTCTCGCGTGTCAAAGGCGGGCTCTCCGTCGACATCGGTCTCCAGGCCTTTCTGCCTGGATCGCAGGTGGATCTCCGGCCGGTGCGCGACATGGATTCCCTGGTCGGCACCGAGCACGAGTTCAAGATCGTCAAGTACAACAAGCGCCGGGGGAACATCGTCCTGTCGCGACGGGCGATCCTCGAAGCCGAGCGCGCCTCTCAGCGCGAGAAGACCCTGGCCCTCCTCGAAGAGGGTGCCATCCTCGAAGGCGCGGTCAAAAACATTACGGATTACGGTCTGTTCATCGACCTCGGCGGGATCGACGGCCTCGTCCACATCACCGACATGTCCTGGGGGCGCGTCGGGCACCCATCTGAAATGCACCAGGTCGGCGACACGATCCGTGTCAAGGTCCTCAGCTTCGATCCTGACAAGGAGCGGGTCTCCCTCGGGATCAAACAGCTTACGCCCGATCCCTGGACCAACGCCGCCGTGCTCTATCCGCCCGGCACCAAGATCAAGGGTAAGGTGGTCAGCCTGACGGACTACGGCGCCTTCGTCGAGGTCGAACAGGGCGTCGAGGGGCTTATCCACGTCTCCGAGATGTCTTGGACCCGCAAGATCAGACATCCTTCCCAGATCCTGAACATCGGCGACGAGGTCGAGGCATTGGTGCTCAACCTCGACATCGACAAGAAGCGGATATCCCTCGGCTTGAAGCAGGTGGAACCCAACCCGTGGGATGTCATCGAAGAAAAGTATCCGGTGGGGACCACGATCGAAGGCAGGATCAAGAACATCACCGATTTCGGGATCTTCATCGGCATCGACGAGGGTATCGACGGCCTCGTCCACATCTCGGACATCTCATGGACCAAGCGGATCAAGCACCCCTCCGAGATCTACAAGAAAGGCCAGGAGGTGCAGGCCGTCGTCCTGAACATCGACAAAGAAAACGAGCGTTTCTCGCTCGGGATCAAGCAACTGGCTCGAGATCCGTGGGACGAGATCCCCATCCGCTACAAACCCGGCACCCGTGTAACGGGGACGGTCACAAACGTCACCGACTTCGGTTTGTTCGTCGAACTGGAGGAAGGGATCGAGGGGCTGGTCCACGTCTCCGAGATCGCCAAGGACAAGAGGGGCAATCCTCTTTCACGGTTTCAGGTGGATGACGTGATCCAGGCGAAGGTGCTGAATGTCTCCCCCGAGCAGAAGAAGATCGGCCTCTCGATCCGCAAACTCGAGGAAGGTTCAGAGAAGGAGAATTACACGAGCTATCTGAACAACCGTACAGAAGCGACGTCCAACCTGGGTGAACTGCTCAAGGAAGAGATGATGAACCTTCAGCGTCAGAGCGCCGCTGCGGCCGATGACGACGAAGACCCGGGAGACGGCGATTTCGGCGAGGAAGAGGCCGACACCGACGCTCCCAAGGAAGAGTAACTCGAAGCCACATCGATTGCGCATCCCCTGCATCCAAGAAAGATCCGCGCCGTCGGCAGCCGTTCATCATCGTTGGAGCACCAGCCGGCTGCAGACGGCGCTTTTCGACCACAGGCCTCCATGTCCTCGAAAAAACGTTCCCTGTTGGCTGTTTTCCTGGTCCTGTTCTCCGCGGCCGTCCTTTTCGGAGGGCTGCTCGTGCTGGTCATGCACTTCGCAGGGCCTGCCCCTCGGATCGCGTTCGGTCAAAAGATCGGCGTCGTCACCCTGAGCGGCCCGATCATGGACAGTCGCGAGGTGCTCGCCGACCTTGACGGGTTCAACCGCGACAGATCCATCAAGGCCATCATCCTCAGGGTGGACTCCCCGGGGGGCTCCGTCGGACCCAGCCAGGAGATCTACCGTGAGGTCAACAGGATCAGCAGAAGCAAGCCCGTCGTGGCCTCCTTCGGAAGCGTCGCCGCCTCCGGCGGTTACTACGCATCGGCTGGGGCCACGCGCATTGTAGCGAACCCGGGCACTATCACCGGGAGCATTGGCGTTATCATGGAGTTCTTCCGCTTCAAGAGCCTCCTCGAGAAGATCGGCGTCGAACTCGAGGTGCTCAAGACCGGGGAGTTCAAGGACATCGGCTCGCCGCACCGCGATTTGACGGAACGTGACCGTGAGATCATCGGGCACCTGATCGGCGATATTCAGGAGCAGTTCGTGACGGATGTCGCCGCTGGAAGAGGGCTCGAGCTCGAGAAGGTGCTGGAAATCGCGGATGGACGCGTTTTCTCGGGGGCAAAGGCGAAGGAACTGGGGCTTGTGGATGAGCTCGGCAACTTTCAGGACGCCGTGATCCTCTCCAAAGAACTTGCCGGCATCTCAGGCGAGGCAGAGCTTGTCCTCCCCAAGCGGCGGGAGATCGATTTTCTCAAACTTCTGACCGAATCGGCGGTCCAGACCGTCATCCGCTCGCTGGAAGGCTCATCATCGCGGATCCACTACAGGTGGCAAGGGCTCCCTGAAGCAGGCTTCACTCAAACAGACTGACATCCCCCTTCCCCACCCGGATGACCTCCGGAATGTCATCGATCAGCGAGACGACGCTCGACGGGCTCTGCGAAACCAACCCTCCGTCGATAATCGCATCCAGCTGGTGGCCGAAGGCCTCCTGGATGGAAAGCGGATCGTCGAACCCCGCGCTCGTGCTGATAATGGGCTTTCCCAAGGCATGGACGAGCGCCTGACAGATATGGTTGTCGGGCACCCGGATTCCGACCGTCTTGCGTTTTGTCAGCATGATCTTCGGGACGAGCCGGGTCCCCTCGAGGATGAAGGTGTAGGGGCCGGGCAAAAGACGCTTCATCGTCTTGTAAGCATAATTGGAAACGACCGCATACCGGCTGATCTCCGTCAACCCATCGCAGACGAAAGAAAAAGGCTTTTTGAGGGGTCTGTTCTTGAGGCGGTAAATCAGCTGAATGCCTTTCTTGTTGTAAAGATCGCAGCCTATGCCGTAGAAGGTGTCCGTGGGATAGGCGATCACGCCGCCCCCCTCCAGGATCTCGGCCACACGGTGAATCAGCCTCTGTTGCGGGTTTTCAGGGTTGATGGCGAAAATCTGTGCCTTTTTGCCGGAGCCCGCTCCTCCCGTCATGGAAAAATCCTCCGTCTGTGTTCTCGGATCTTGCCGCGCTCCCTTCCGTGGACCGCGCCAGAGGGTTTTCGCCTGAACCATCGATCGGCCGCGGTTTCAAGGGTTGCCCTTGCCGAGGCCGAAACGTTATCATAAGCACCTTGTACGGCGCCTGCTCCTGCAGCCGCTGCGAGATTCTCGAAAACGCCCTTTTGAAGGGCACATCCTCTTTATGGAGCCGTCTCGATGGATGGATATGCTATCGCCCTGGTTTTCGCAGTCCTCTTCGGCCTGGCCATCGGGAGTTTTCTAAACGTCCTCATCCATCGCATTCCGCTCGGAAGGTCCATTGTGACGCCGCGGTCCTCCTGCCCTCATTGCGGCACACAGATTCGCATCTGCGACAACATCCCCATCCTGAGCTACCTGATGCTGAGAGGCAAATGCCGCACCTGCCGACGCCTCATCAGTCCGCAGTACCCGATCGTCGAGGCCCTCACGGCCGGTTTGAGCCTCGCCCTCTTTATCAAATTCGGTCCGACATTACAATATCTTCTCTTTTTTCTCTTCTGCGCGGCGCTGGAAGTCATCAGCGTGATCGATCTGCACCACCGCATCATCCCCGACATCCTGTCTTTGCCGGGGGTCCTCTGCGGTCTCGCGGCCGCCCTGCTGCTCGGCCATGTCAGCTTCATCTCTTCCCTCATCGGGGCCATCGCCGGCGGGGGGAGCCTTCTCGTGATCGCCTTCTCCTATGAACGGCTCACCGGACGCACCGGGATGGGTGGAGGAGATATCAAGCTGCTAGCGATGATCGGAGCGTGGCTGAGCGCCTGGTCCCTGCCACTGGTCGTCCTCATCGCCTCTCTGAGCGGGATCCTGACCGGGCTCGTATTCATCGTCACAAGCGGGCAGGGACTAAGGACCCGCATCCCTTTCGGCCCCTTCCTTTCGCTCGGAGCGGTCATCTATCTCTTTTTCGGCCCGCTCATTACACGCTGGTACCTGGACCTCCTCTCCTGAGACGCCAGCCTGCGCCCCTCTTCGGCATCGAAAAACCGGGACGGAGCAGCAGAAAACCCTTCACAGGCGGCCTTCAGGCCTCCGGAACATATGCCCTGTACAGAACGGCGCGACCCTGGACGGTGTAGGAGCGGACCGCGGCCGCCACCAAGGCGGAGGAACCCTCCCGGAGACGGAGCACCTCGCCCGTAACGGCATCCCTGATCAAGGCCTCGCCTTCGATACACAGAAGGATCTCGACGCTGTGCTCTGCCTCTGCCACATAGCAGTCCCCTTCCCTCAGCGCAATCCGCGACAGCCCGAACTCCTCCGCCGGTACCTCGAAGACGGACTCGAGCGGGTGTCTGGTCCTGGGTTGGAGGACCTCAACCGGATGCGGCTCGAAGCGTGCGATGCCAAGCAGGCCTTCAAGATCGATCCGCTTCCCGGTCAATCCGGCCCTGACGACGTTGTCGGAGTTCGCCATGAGTTCGAGTCCCACTCCCCCGAGATAGGCGTGCAGTTCCCCCGGCGCGACGAAGAATCCTTCACCAGGGTCGAGCCGAACGAGGTTCATGAAAAGCGGCGCGAGGACACCGATATCGGCCCGGTATCGCTCCCCTAGACGAGCCACCCACTCGAATGCCGGGTGGGCTCCATCCAGGGTACGAGCGCAACCCATCGTCTTTTCGAGGCACTGTTCGCGTGCGCCGGCCGGCAGTTCAAAAAGCGCACGAAAAAGCTCCCTGATGGCCTGTGGATCCGCACCGTCCGCAGCCCCCTGCAATCCGCTCAGCTGTATAGGCACCCGGGCACGCCCGAGGAGTTCACCTATCTCGGCCGCAGGCCGGAACCCCTTCAACGCCTCGAAGGGCGTCACAGCCACCAGCAGTTCGGGTTTGTGGTTGGGGTCCCTGAAATTTCTATCGAGGCCGTCGAGCGGGACTCCCTCACGGTTCTCCCGCTCGAATCCTTCCCAAGCCTGCCGCCGGTCCGGATGAACCTGGATCGACAGCGGCTCATCCGCCGCGAGGATCTTGAAGAGGAATGGCAGCTCCGACCCGTATCGGCTCGCCGCGGACGTCCCAAGCACCTCTTCGGGGTGCTGCGCGATCCACCGGTCCAGCAGGAACCGTTCACCATTCCGAACCAGACACGAAGGGGCCTTCTTGTGCGCCCCCATCCAAAGCTCGGCCCACGGCTCGGCGGCGGCCTCATCTGCGCCCAGCAGCCGGGGAATGGCGGTCCGGGACCCCCAGGCATAGTGCATTACACGGTTCTCCAACAGGCCAAGGCCGGAAAAAGGTGTTTCCTTTTCCATTCTCAGCGCTCCTCTCCTGCAACCGTCCCGGGCTTTTTTTCCACCGCCAGATGCTCCCCTAAAACCGCCTCGAGCTCCCGTACCTTCCCCCAATAGAAATGATCCGTGCCGGGGATCACCTTCAAAACAGCCTCGGGGTTCCACTGCGGAACCAGACGCTCCAAAAGATCGGCGGGCGCGATGTCATCTCCATTTCCCGTGATCACAAGGCTGAGCCGGTCCAATATCTGCAGGCCGCTGAAATCCATGAAAGCGGCCGGGGGGGACACCATCACCACATCGCGCACCTGCGGCAGCCGCGCCAGCGCATGGGCGATCACCCAGGCCCCGAACGAATATCCCGCCAAGTCCACCTGCGTCTTTCCCTCCCGCGCCAGGAGGTCGCAGGCGGCCCTAAGATCAGCCTGTTCGCCGACCCCTCCGCCGTGGGTTCCGCGGCTGGACCCGACGCCCCTGAAATTAAAGCGCAAGGTGGTGAATTCGGCCCGGCCGTAGGCCTGCACAAGCGCAGCCACGACGGGGTTGTGCATATCCCCGCCGTAAAGCGGATGCGGATGGGTGATCACCGCGCCGCGCAGCCCGGGCCGCCGGCTGATCAGGCCCTCGAGGGCCAGCCCTTCGCTTTCAAAAAAGACCCTTTCCTCACTCAAACCGCTCTTTTCTCCTTCCCGTCAGCCTCCCCGGTTCCATCCTCCTTGCATCACACCTCGACCGTGCTGTCTCATTCGGCTCGCAGATCCCGTTCTCCTGAAGGCCCGGGATCCGGCTCAACGCCTCACACCGTCCGGCAGGGGTTGGTGAGCGTCCCTATGCCTTCGATGGTCACCGAGACCTCATCGCCGGACCGAAGGTAGAAAGGCGGATCGCGAAAGGCGCCGACCCCGCTCGGGGTCCCGGTCAGAATCACATCGCCGGGCTGAAGCGTGAAGTTGCGCGACAGGAAGGAAACCAACTCCGGGACATTGAAGATCATCCGGCTCGTTCGGCTGGACTGCATCAGCCGGCCGTTCACCCGGCAGGTGATCTCCAAATCGAGCGGCTCCGTGAAGGCATCGGCTGTCACGATCCACGGGCCAAGCGGACAGAAGCTGTCAAGGGACTTCCCGCGCACCCACTGCCGATCCCCGAACTGCAAATCCCTGGCGCTGACATCGTTCGCGCACGTGTAGCCGAAGACGGCCGCGAGCGCATCGCCGACGCCGAGGTTTCTGCTCCGCCGCCCGATGACCACGGCCAATTCCGCCTCGTAATCCACCTTGTCGGTCAAAGACGTGTCCCAGGTGACCGCCTCGCCGTGCGCCGCGACGCTGTTCGGAAATTTGGCAAAAAGAAGCGGCCGTTCAGGCGCGCGCCCCCCGCTTTCATCGGCATGATCCCTGTAGTTCAGGCCGATGGCCACAATCTTGGAGGGCCGGGATACGGCCGGGGCCCAGAGGACCTGGCCGAACGGGAGCGGTGCACCCGCCGGGCGGAGTTCCACCCGCTGTTTCAGGTAATCGATCAGGTCACCGCGGAAATCAACCGGTTGAAGGCCCTCCTCCCCGATCACACCGATGCGTATCTCATCCCCGTGGCGGTACTGCGCGATCCTCATCCCGAAAACCCTTCTCAGTTGAGATTCTCTTGCGGTTTGCCCTCCTCGGCCAGCGACAAATGCATATACCGCTCGCCTTCTTTCAGCAGATAAAAGCGTCCCATTGCCTCGAAATGCGAGGCATAGGAAAAGGCCGCCTCAGCGTCCTGGGCCTCGGAAAGCTTCTCGAGAAGCGCAGAGAGGATCGTCCCCATCAGCTGAAAATCCTGCAGGACCAGACGCGAAGGGATCATGATTTCCTTTTCGGCGAAGTGCGCCTCGATCCCTGCGGTGACAAAGGCCCCCTCCTCGGCCACGTAGCGGATATCGACCACCTGGCCGGGCTTCCTTTTGTTCTCGATGGATGCAATCGTCGTTGCAGCTGCTGTCAACGGCTTGTCGTCATTCACGATGATCTTGCTCCCTTCTTGCTCCTGGAGACCGCAAAAAGCCTTTGCCCAAGTCGACGGCCAGGACCGGCCCCTTGGGCGGGTGTAAAAAGGGTCGGCCGAGAAGGCGTCCGCGTCCCCGGCTGACATTCTTGCAGGGCACTATTTCACAGGGCCCCCAGACCGTCAAGACGAAAAGGCCCTTGCCTTGCGGGCTTCGCCGGCATGACAAATCTCCAGCTTGCTTGATATCCCGCCTGGGACGAAAAGGCCCTTGCCTTGCGGGCTTCGCCGGGCTTATGATGCCATGGCGAAATGCTCATCCGCGCGGAACCGGAAGGCCTCCGTCCGCTCAAAGGAAGCGATTTCGCCGAGCGGTGTGGTCTCCGGCGGAAATCGCCGCGCACCCATCCGGTCCAGGGTCTGCACCGGAACCCTTCATCGTTCGCCGGTCGATACCGGCCGCGAACCGCTGAACCACAACGTCTGACAGAGGGAGCGACATGAGCAGAGAAAAGGCGCCGCCAAAACCACCTTCCAACGCATCGAAAAAGAGCTTCTGCCGTCAATGCCGCCTGATGTATGACCGGCGGCTCGTCTGCGGATCCGGCGGCAATCTGGCGCTCCGCAACAGCGCCTGCATCCTGCTTTCCCCGACCGGCCATTCCCTGCGCGCGCTACAGCCTGCTCAGGTAGCAGTGACAGACGGAGACGGGCATCTCATCGAAGGCCTTCGGCCGACGCGCGAAGCCGGAATGCACCTGGCGGTCCTGCGGGCGAGGCCTGATGTCCACGCGGTCTGCCACACCCACGGCGCAGCGATCATCGCAGCCGCAAGCCTGCTCCCCCCCGGGCCGGAATCCCTGCCCCCCATTACACCAGGCTTCGCGCTCTGCGCGCACCCTCTCCCTGTGATTCCCTACTTTACACCCGGTTCGAACGAACTGTCGGCGGCCGTCGCCAACATTCTGGGGAACGGCGGCCGTCAGGCGGTCCTCCTCCAAAACCACGGTCTGGTGACGGCGGGCCGCGATTTCGACGAGGCCTTCAACGTCGCCGAAGAGGTCGAAGAGGCCGCCCACGCATACCTCCTGGCTCGAGGAAAGGCCCGTTTTCTTACTTCCGCCGATCTCGATCGTCTGAAGTGATCTTCCGCGAGGTGCCGACGGCACCCGGAGCACGGGGGACTCAAGCGCTGCATCCGCCCTGCGGATAGCTCGCCTGAGCCGCCGCTATCCGCGCCAGAAGGCGCCGCCACCAACTCTGCTTCTTTTTCAGCCCCTTTTCCTCGTTCAAAACCAACTCCTTTTCCTAAAGAGGAAGGCTGTTTCCTTCCAAACATGACCAATTCTAGCACAGAACCCGCCTCCCCGCGCCAAAGATCTTGCAATCCGCACCGAAATTATATACATAGATCCATTCGGAAATGCCCTTGGAGCGCCGGCAACTTCCTCAGCGGGATGCGTCCGGTCTGCTCCAAATCCGTCCGTTCCAATCCTCGCGCACACACAGGCTGCAAGACGGTGCGTTTCCGAATAGTCGCTCAAACGCCGGTCGTTCCTATGCGCTCGATGCCGGCGCGCTTCCAGACTGGAGGCGCGTGGACCAGGCACGGGCGCACCGGCTTGATCCGCGATATTTCCGGCGTACAGCATTATTCCACCAGGAGGGAAAGATGAAGGTATTGGTTGCATTTCTGTCCGAAACGGGGAACACGGCAAAGTTGGCCAACGGCATTTTCGAGGCGGTAACGGAAGCGGAGAAGGATCTTTTGCCCATTCCGGAGGTACAGAACGCCGCCGATTACGACTTGATCTTCTGCGGTTTTCCCGTTCATGCACATAGTGTCCCAGGCAAAGTGGAAGCCTTTGTCAAGTCGATCCCCGAAGGGAAGAAAATCGCTTTTTTCGCCACCCATGGCTCCCTGCGGGGAGGGGAACTGGCCATCACGGCCTTCTACCATGCGCTGACCATCGGTTCGAAGCTCAAGATCCTCGGCACCTTCGGATCACGTGGTCAGGTCAAACCCGCGCTGATCGATGCCCTGATGCAGAAACCCGAGAACAAGGCATGGGCGGAAGAGGCGCAGAGCGCAGCCGGTCATCCCGACAAAGCGGACATCGACGACGTGAAGGCATTCGCGCAGACGATGCTCATGCGGGCCCGCGCACGTTAGAGAGTTTCCATCAGGAAATGATTTCCCGGTAGAACCCAGTTTCCAATCGGGAAATGGTCTTTTTTGCCAATCTCTGCGTCAATCTGCACGTTTGCTTGTGCGGCGACCTGCAGGTCGCCTCCGCGCAAACGCTTGATTTCCTTGATATTGGCAAAAAATCCTCATTTCCGGATGGAAACTGGACGCTGGGTTCGTTCGAACGGGCCCTTGCGGGGGGTCTCTGCCCCGCTGAACGCCCTCCCGCAGGATGGAGCTCGGCCCAAACCATGTTTGCGCCCTTAAGGGTATAAATTTCGTGCAGGGTGTCTGATAATTGAGAGGCGGCCGACATGAAAGCGGTGATCCTTGAAACATTGACACGCCTGGATACCGAGAAGCAGCCTCTCAGCCTCGTCACACTCCCGAACCCCGTTCCCGGTGAGGGGAAGGGCCTCATCCGCGTGTCGGCCTGTGGCGTTTGTCACACCGAAAAAGGAGGTTGATCACCATGTTCCTAAATATCCTGGTTCCGTCCGACTTTACGGAGAAAAGCTTGCATGCGGCCAGGATTGCGCTGCAATTGGCCAAGCTGCAGCAGGGCGCCAAAGTCACCTTGCTCCACATTATCGAAACGATCGAAGGAGCGGAATACGACGAATTCGCTGAATTCTACGAGAAGCTGCACAAACGCGCGGTCAGGAAGATGCAGAAGCTGGTCGAATCTTTGGGGTCCGAGGCTGCCGCTGCACAAACCGCCATCGTGTTCGGCAAACGGGTGCCTGAAATCATTCACTTCGTCGATGAACACCAGGTGGATCTGATCGTCCTCGGCTCCCACAGGATCGATCCGGAAAAAGCCCCTCAGGGTCTGGGCACCATCAGCTACAAAGTGGGCATTCTTTCTCCATGCCCCGTGCTGATGGTAAAATGAGCGCCTCGGCCTGTAAAACGACACCGCCCTAAATGGCCGGGAAATGCCGCCTTCACCCCAGCAGGAAAAAGGCTGGCATGCAGGGGCCGCTCGGGCCGGCCGCGGCGCGGCGGCACATGTACCCCGGACCAGCGTTCTTCGTCGAGCGGCCGGGCACCGCTTCGGCTAGGGAACCATCGACGATCCATCGAGCCCGGAGAAGGTAGATCATGAAGGAAATGCATATCAAGTTGAGCGATCTGTGGCGCGCCACACTCGCTGACTACACGGGGAATGAAGGGTATATCGGCATCGATCCGGAAGGTGAGCGCTACCACATCATCGTACCGGTCGACCGGCAGATCGCGCGAAGCGTCAGGGCAGGCATTCCACCCGAGGACGGGACCCCTTTCGGGGGCTACTCCGGTTGGCGTTATTTTGGCTGTCTTCCCTACGAAGGCGACAAAATCGACCACGGAAAAGACCGGCAGGCAAGAGAGGAACGTACCCTTGAAAACGGCTGGCTGCTTCAGAAATGGGGCACAGCCCTGGGGCTTGAGATCCGGCTTCTGAAGGATCTTCTTTAAACCTTTTCTCTTAAGGGTTTGTCTTCCTGGCGGTCTTCGCGACGGTCTTCTTCTCTTCGCCGCCCACCGCCCAGGGCTGGGCTCCCATCACGACTTCTTTCGAAATCAGTTTGCCCCCGCGCCACAGGACCACGGTCACCTTCTTGCCCGGGCTCGCACAGGCCAGGAGATCCGGCATCACGTGGCAATTGGATATCGGCGTGCCGTCGAAATTCACTATGACATCATCCTGATGAAATCCCGCCTTTTCGGCCGGCCCTCCCGCAAAGATGCTGGCCACGAGCACCCCCTGGGGTCCGGACATCCCGAAGGACTTTGCGAGGTCAAGGGTCACCATCTTCAGGGTGACACCCAGCCACCCCGACTCCTCCAAACCTGTTTTCCCCTGCAGGCCATGCGGGTTCACCCGGTTGTGGGCGGCCCTGAAGGCCGCAACGACTTCACGCCCGATCTCGGCCTCACCCGAAGCGCCTGTCTTGGCGTGACCAACGGCCTGTCTCTCAGGGCCGATTGCGGATGCCATACCGGCCCTTTTTTCGGCACAAGCGTCCGCAGACCCCGCGTAAATAAAGGCCCTCGCCTGCGGTGTCGGCTCGGCAGCCTCATCCAGGGCCTCAGCCCAGACAAACCCGTCAGCGACCTCCGTCACCTTCCAGGTACCAAGCAACGTCGTCCTTCCGTCGGAGTCCTCCAACCCCAGATCGACGAAATCCCCTGTCTCGGGCATCTCGGCAGCGGCGAACCGGACCTTGACCCTCGCGCCGTCCGTCTCCTCGACACTTCCTTCAATGACCCCTGCCCACGCTGCGCTTGTGCAAAATACAGCGAACAGCCCCGTTACAAGCACCATCACCAGCCAGTGAGCCGACCGATCCACCATGGGTTGAACCTCCGAAAAGGATGTCGTCAAACCGTCTTCCTATGCCTGTTCTGATTCGAAGAGGAAGGATCCGGCGGCGTGAGGCGCCGGACGATTATTTAACTATTTTGTATAATACATCTTTTCCCAAATAGCAATATCCTTCTCGAACCTTCGATAGGCCTCCTTGCCGATTCCGCCTCACCCTTGAAGGAGGATGATCTCCGGGTCCAGACCGTCGGGACGGATCGCCAGCTTCGCCATCGCCACAGGCAGGAGGAAACGGCGGGGGCCGGCGCTGCCCGGGTTGAGATACAAGATGCCTTCGCGGCTCTCGATCAACGGCCTGTGCGAGTGGCCGCTGATGACCACTGCAACCTGCGCCGCACGCGGGTCGATGTCCATCTCCAGAATGTCGTGGATCACGTAAAAGCCTCGCCCCTCGTACTCGAACAGATCCGATCGCGGCAGGTCGCGGGCCCAAGGCCCGCGATCCGTATTGCCCCGCACGGTCCTGAGCGGCGCAATACGGCGAAGACGGTCCAGAATCACAGGATTGCCCACGTCCCCCGCGTGCACGATCAAGTCGACACCCCCGAGACGTTCTTCAACCTCGGGGCGCAGCAGTCCATGGGTGTCGGAAACAACCCCTACAATCGCCGATGGTCTTTCATCCCGCATCGATCGCCACACCAACCAATCTTGCCGGATCAGGTCGCGCCGGGAGCGGTTTTGCCGCTCCGTTGACCCGGCCAGGCAGCATCAGCCGGCATCCGCCGGGAAACAACGATCCCATGATGCCCGGCTGCCCATCCGGAAACGCTTCCTTTTGTCCATCTCAGCATCGATTCCGACATTGGCCTGCGCAGCGACCTTCAGCCCGCTTCGGCATGCGGGCTGACGTCCCTGATGCGGGAGGAGCCGGAACACGCCCCGCTGAGAAGAAAAATCATACTTTCCAGTCGAAAGCCAGCATACGCATACGAGCGAGGATCTTCAACTCTTAAACGAGCACCTTCCCCGCCCCTGCAGATCCATTCACGGAAAATGTCGAGAGTCTCGGATCTGGGGTCTTGCCAACCCTCCGTTTTCCTCTATTATAGGACACTGGACTTCTAAGCAACCCTCCGGGGTCTTAGCGGCTGAAGACGGCTTTTCCGCCCACTGAAGCTGCATCTCTGTCCTGCGGAGGTTCATCCGGTTTCGCCGGCCGCCCTTGAAGCGGCCGTTTCCGGGAAGCAACGGGGATCCGGAGAATCCCCTTGACCTCACTCTCTTCGATGCCCTGGCGGGCATCGCCCAAGGAATCTGACCTATGCTTTTTCGATTCGACGTGCAGGAGGCGCAAGCCATCCTCGACAAGAAGCGGCGTATGCTGGGGCGCGGCCTTTCCTATGCGGAAAAGATCCTTTTTCTCCACGAAGGTGAAGGCTCCTACGCCAAGCGCCTGACACCCGGCCAAGACCCCGTGGAACTCTACCCGGACCGTGTGGCGCTCCAGGATGCAACGGCCCAGATGGCCATGCTCCAGTTCATGCAGTCCCAGGCCGAGAGGACTCGGGTCCCTGCCACCATCCACTGCGACCATCTTTTGAGGGCCTCCCGAGGCGCGGAAATCGACCTCGCCACCGGCTGCGAGGCCAACCGCGAGGTCTATGATTTTCTTTCGTCGGCGGCCGAACGCTACGGCCTCGGCTTCTGGGGACCCGGATCGGGCATCATCCACCAAGTGGTCTTCGAAAACTACGCTTTTCCCGGCGGCCTGATGCTGGGCACCGATTCGCACACCCCCAATGCCGGGGGGCTAGGCATGTTGGCGATCGGCGTCGGGGGAGCGGATGCGGCCGAGGCCATGCTCGGCCTCCCGTGGGAAACACCCTGTCCAATCATCGTCGGCGTACATCTCACCGGCCGCCTGAGTAGTTGGGCCTCCGCCAAGGACGTCGTCCTGGAGATGCTCCGGCGCTTCACCGTCAAAGGCGGCACGGGCAAGATCTTCGAATACTTCGGTGATGGCGCGCGGTCTCTCTCAGCCACCGAGAAGGCCACCATCACCAATATGGGAGCCGAACTCGGCGCCACCTCCTCCGTGTTCGTCTACGATGAAAGCATGGACGCCTACCTGCGCAACGTTGGACGCAGCGGTGACGCCGACGAAGTCAGGGCCATGTCCGGGGTCCTCGCACAGGACGACGCCTGCACTGCCGATCCTCAAAGCGTCTTTGCGGATGTGGTCGAATTGGACCTCGCGTCGATCAAACCTGCCCACGCCGGTCCCTTCAGCCCTGACAACGTCACCGCCGTCGCCGAGTTCGCCCGCAAGGCCGAAGAGGAAGGGTGGCCGAAAACCGTTTCCGCCGTCCTTCTGGGCTCCTGCACGAATTCATCCTATTCGGATCTCCATGCGGCGGCGGACATCCTCGAGCAGGCCGCTCGCCGAGGCCTCAAACCGAAGGTGCCTTTTCTCCTTTCACCAGGCTCGCGCCAAATCTTCGAGACGATCCGCCGCAACCACCTTTTAGACATTTTTCTCGAGGCAGGCGCGACAATCCTGGCCTCCGCCTGCGGCCCATGCATAGGCCAATGGGAGCGGACAGACGTTCCCAAGGGGACGCCCAACGTCATCTTCACCACCTTCAATCGCAATTTCCGCGGAAGGAACGACGCCAACCCGGAGACAAGGGCGTTTCTCACCTCCCCCGCCATGGCGGCAGCGCTCGCGATCGCCGGTACGGTGGGCTTCGACCCGGAGCGGGACCCCCTTGTCTCCGCCTCCGGCGAACTCTTCAAGCTGATCCCCCCCGAACCGCCCGCCCTCCCCCCCGACGGCCTTGTCTCCAGCAAGGAGGGCTTCCGCCCCCCCACCGAGGACGGCAGTGGCACAGAGGTGATCATCCCCCCTGATTCCGACCGGCTTGAGCGGTTGAAGCCGTTCGATCCCTGGGACGGCGAGGACTTCATCGACCTTCCGATCCTCGTCAAGACGGAGGGAAAGACCACCACCGACCACATCTCCCCGGGCGGAAAATGGCTGGCCTACCGGGGGCACTTGAGCAATATCTCGAAGAATCTGCTGGAAGGCGCCCTCAATGCCTTCACCCGGGAAACCGGACACGGCACCAACGTCTTGACCGGCGCCCGCGGGGTCCCCTTCCCCGACCTCGCCCTGTATTACAAAGAGAACGCGGGCGGATGCGTCATCATCGGGGATTGGAATTACGGCGAGGGCTCCAGCCGGGAGCATGCAGCCATGACTCCGCGCTTTCTCGGCGCAAAGGCCGTCATTGCGCGCTCCTTCGCCCGCATCCATGAGGCGAACCTCAAGAAGCAGGGCATTCTGCCCTTCGTATTCTCCGATCCGTCGGACTACGACAGAATCGGTGAGTTCGATCGCATCAGTATTCTGGGATTGGACCGGCTCGCACCCGGCAAACCGGTTACCGCCAGGGTGTCGGCGAAAAACGGCGATTCTTTTGAGATCCGGCTTGACCACAGCCTGGACAAGAAGCAGATCGAGTGGTTCAAGGCCGGTTCAGCGCTGCGCGGTTCAGCGACCTGAACCGCCGTTCACCCTTCTTCCGAAACGCCTGCCGCAAGCCGGCGATGCGCAGGGCCGCCCGGCTTTCGCTGCCGGGCGGTCTGCAGACAGTTTTACGGAAGGGAAAGCTTCGAATCTGGCTCCGGCCGGGTAAAGCGGCTCGTTGTGTTCCTTGGCAAACGTAAGGATCCTGTAAACGGACGGGGCGGCGCAGGCCGCCGCGCTCCATCCGTCGTTTCCCTGCTTCAGAGCCGGGACTGGGCGTGCGGCGAGAATCGGGCGGTGGCCGCAGGCGCGGGGCGAATCGCATCGACGGCACGCGCCGCCACCCGCTGCGGTACCGGCCGGGTCCGCTGTTTGAGCTGACGCGTCAGCCAGCCTGATTTATGCGGGGTCAGAAGGGCATAAGGCGTGATCCAGGAAAGGGCCAAAAACCAGAAGATCCCGTACAGGTAAGCCCAAAGGCCCTCCAAGCTGCCACGACGCCAGCAGTAAAGCCCTGCGGGCAGGCTGGTGCTGATCACAATCCCGGAGAGAATTTGAAAACTGTAAATGGACGGAGCCGCGAGCAGATGCGCAAAGGTCACCGCCCAGAAGACCGGTCCGAGGCACATCGACATCCACCCGGCCAGCAGGTTGATACGCGCTCCGAGCATGGGCCCCTTGCGGAACCGTCTGAAGGCGAAACGGCTCATCACGAGCGTTTCGCGGATATTGCTCCGAGCCCAGCGCAGGAACATCTTGCACAGATTCTTGTAGCGGGTGGGCACCTGCGTGTAGACATAAGCATCCTGCTGGAAATGAACGTGATAGCCCGCTCTGAGAATCAGGTTGGTCATGGCCCTGTCCTCGCCGATATTGGCAGGCTGTCCGAAAAACGTCTGCCTCACCCACTCTTCCATAACCTCTTCGACGATCCCCCGCCGGTAGGCGGACAGGGCCCCGGGCGTGCACATGACCGTGTTGACCATGCTCTGACCCGCCCGGATGAAATCGAAGCTGTAAAGGAAGGTCACATCCAGCATCCTCGGAATGAGCCCCTCCTTCCCATTCAGGACCCGTACGTTGCCCGCCACGGCGCCGACCTGCTCGTTCACCACGAACGGGCTTACCAGCTTTCGCAGGGTGTCTCCCTCGACCTCCGAGTCGCTGTCCACCGTCACCAGGACATCCCCCTCGCTGCGCTTGAAGCCGGCGTAGAGGGCATGGCGCTTCCCCTGGTTTTTCGGCAGCCGGATCGCCTGCACCCGGCCCTTCAGCTCCCTCTTCGCCCGCATGATCCAGGTCCACGTATCGTCCACGCTTCCGTCATCCACCGCGATGAGCTGCAGTTTCTCTCTGGGGTAATCGCTGCGGGCCAGACTCAGCAGCGTCCCCATCACCTGCCTGCCTTCGTTGTAAGCCGGAACGATCACCGTGCAGCGCGGCAGAGATTCATCCACACACGCCTCGACCGGCCGGTAGCGGCGGAACAGCACGATACGCCAGATCAAAATGGACCCATTGATCAGCACAAAAAAAAGCCCCGAAAGGAAAAATACCTCGCCCCATGGATTCTGGCGGAGCTTGTCCCTCGCGAGGGTGATCTCTTCGGCATAATAAAGGCCTGCGGCCGCCACAACTGCAAGGCTCGACAGAATGAGCAGCAGACCCAAATACGCCGCCAGAGGATGGACCATCTTGTCAAACAGACGGCCGCCCTGCAGCAGCCCGCTCGATTGAAATCTTGAGCCTTCGGGGTACGCGGTTAGTGCCGAATGAGGCAAAAACCTCTTTACCATTCTCATTGATGTATTCCTCGTAATAGTCTTTGATCAGCATGGTCCACCTCCTGCCAAGCTCTGAAGATTTGGAGCATGGTCGAACTCGGTGTGACTCGCCCCTTTCAGGATCGCGTGATCTAGATCCATCCGGAAATGGTCTTTTTGGCCAATCTCGGCGTCAATCTGCACGTTTGCTTGTGCGGCGACCTGCAGGTCGCCTCCGCGCAAACGCTTGATTTCCNTCCGGAAATGGTCTTTTTGGCCAATCTCGGCGTCAATCTGCACGTTTGCTTGTGCGGCGACCTGCAGGTCGCCTCCGCGCAAACGCTTGATTTCCTTGATATTGGTCAAAAATCCTCATTTCCGGATTGGAAACTGGGTTCTACCGGGAAATCATTTCCGATTGGATACGATCTAGGCCGGCAGCGAAAATTCCCATTGGAAATTCCGCTTCACGCCATCCCCCTACAAAACAGCGGGCTCACTCCGCACCCCAGGAGAGGCCCGAAACCAGCCCGCTATATTAAATGCGACAATTTAAGGCTGTCTCAATCCGATGTCAACAAAATCCGCAATAAATCTGAAACCTAAAAAAGTCTTTGATATATCAATATATTAAGAGCAAAAAACTATCCTTTCCGCGACGGCCAACCTTCAAGCGCGCTTTTTGAGCAAATCGCGGATCTCGACAAGAAGCTTCTCTTCAGCGGATGGCTCGGGGGGAGCGGCAGGCGCTGCCTCTTCTTTCTTTTTCATGGAATTGATGCCCTTTACAAAGAGAAAGATCACGAAGGCGACGATCACGAAATCGATGACCGTGTTGATGAAGATGCCGTAATTGATGGTCGCCACCCCGGCCTCCTTCGCAGCTGCCACAGATGGAAACTCCCCATCGCCCAATAGGATGAAAAGGTTCGAAAAGTTGACGTTCCCAAGCGCTTTGCCGATCGGAGGCATCAGTACATCGTTTACCAAAGAGGACACGATCTTGCCGAAGGCCGCCCCCATCATGATGCCGATGGCCATGTCAAGGACGTTTCCCCGCATCGCAAACTCTTTGAATTCCTTAATCAAACCCATATCGCACTCCTCCTCTGCAAAGATGGTTTCTCAAACCGGACCCTCCGCCCGCGCCTCTCGACCCGACGCCCCGGATCGCCTCCTTTCGCATCCAACGGGGCGCTCACAGTCCGGAACGCCATTCGGGCGGCACTCGAACCGCAACGACCTCCCCCTTGGCGGCCTCCGAACCCCTCGAAAAAACGCTGCAGGCGACCTTCGTCCTGCGGCCGTCCGAGTCGATGATCCTCGCCCGCAGATTCACCGGATCTTCGAGGTAGATCGGCTTTAGATATCTGACATCGAGGGATGCCGTGACACACCAGATGTGGGGTTCTGATCCGATGGGGCGATTTTCCACGCGGTAGGTATGGGCGATGACGGTGCAGACGCAGTGGCAATCCACGATGGTGGCCGTGATGCCACCGTTCAAAAACTGGGGAGGACCCGCTGTATGGAACGGCTCCGGCTGGAAGGTGCAGACAGATTCCTCTCCATCCCAATAACTCTTGATGCGCAGCCCGTGCTCGTTTCGTGGGCCGCATCCGAAACACCTATTGTCCGGGATCAAATCCTGGAACGCCTCTGCCTGCATGATGCCCTGCGCCCGTCTGAGTGTGTTTCCATCCGAAAACAGGCCGTTCTCCCAGTCTCAGCTTCGATCTGCAGGTTCGCTTGTCCGGCGGCCTGCCGGCAGCCGCACAAACGGTGGTTTGCCCCTGGACCGGCAAAAGATTCTTTAGTCCTGGTCGACAAACCGGCCGCCCCGGCTGTGCATCACATGATCAAAATCGGTCGTGCCGGATGTTCTTTTCCGGATGGACCAGAACGGGAAAGGCACCGTTAGGCCGTGAGGCACAGGTTTAGCGGCATTCTTCCTATGATCTTTAGCCCTTTTACAGAAAATCGGCAAGCAATATTTCGTGGAGGAGCAGACCCTGCGGCGGTCGGGGCGGATACACCATCGCTGGGTGGTGCTGAGGCAGGAGGGGATCTGGTTTTCCTTCCTGGTTACTTTGTTTTGATCCTGTCCTTATTCGTTTCCCATATCTTGTCTCCGATGCCCTTCACCTTCATGATATCCTCCGGTTTGTCGAAAGGCCCGTTTTCTTTGCGATACTCAACGATCTTCTGGGCATACCCCGGTCCAACCCCTTCAAGATCGGTCAATTCCTCGACGCTAGCCTCGTTGATGTCGATCTGCCCAACGGTCTCAGCAGCCCAAGCCGCTGAGGCAAAAAACATCATCAGGAAAAAAACGGCTGCAAACACACCGAAACACTGCTTTTTCATCGCTCCCATTTGACCTATCCTTTCGTGCCACCCCTCGCTGCCAGCCCCACCACCCCGCCTGACCCCAAAGGGCTTTGGCGGAAACGGTAAGACCAGCAGCAAAGCCTGTGCCTAAAGGTGGGAACACCGGAGATCAAACAGTGCACACATCGGGGTATACCCTGATCCGCCAGTCGAATAGCGAATGAAACCAGAGCATTCCATTGCAGGGCGGCGCTGCCGATAAAATCGAAAATGCTTTTCTTCGATCAACGCTCGCCCGCAAGATCCCAAGAATGTGCCCTCGAAACGATGCACTCGGGTTTCCTTTCCACATGACCCCTTGTGCGGCCCTAGACCCGCCCGTGCAGATCGTCCTGGTCGGGAAGCAGACGAAAGGCCGGCCTTTGCATGACGCCCGCACGTCATCCGCCCGCCCAGTGGACCGGCAACGAAGGCAGGAGAATCAATCGCACAAGACTTTCATGACCGTCTGATCCGTCAGGGTGATCCGCTCCACCCCGTTCGGGGTAACCAGGTAATCATCTTCCAGGCCAACCAAACCTTCCCCGGGGAAGACGAACTTGGGCTCGAGTGCCAGGACCATCCCAGGTTCGAGGGGTTTGCGGAACCCCGGGGCGACGACAGGAAACTCGTCGATCTCCAGGCCGATTCCATGCCCGATGAAGTGGACCTGACCTTCGCCGAAACCCATGAAATGAGCCTGCAAACCTGTCCGCTGAGCCTCTCCTAACGCCATGGCATATAGGGCGTCGCAGTTCACTCCGGGTCCGGCCGTCTCCTGGAAGCGACGGTGTATCTCGAATGAACAATCGTGGGCAGCCTGAAGCGGCCCGGGAAGAGCGCCGATGACGAAGGTCCGGAACTGATCGCCCACATAGCCGTCCACGCCGATCCCATAGTCGATGCCGATCGGTTCGTTGCGCCTCAACCTGCGGAATCCGGCCCCCTGCGCCATGGCGGGGGTGGTGCCTTCACCGCCATGGGCGCTGTTCAAAAACGAGCTCATCGCCCCGCTCTCACCCGAAAGGACATGGGCATAGGTCATCTCCTGGTTCCAGCCCCTCATCCTCAAGATGCCCATGTGGCCCAGGCGCCGGGCGATGAGGGCCATATGCCCGTCCACCTCGAGCTCCGTCATCCCCTCCCGGATGATTCCGCAAAGCGCGCGGAAGCCCTGATCCAGCATTCCGGCCGCCACGCGGATCCGTTCCACCTCATACGGCGATTTCCGCATCCGCTGGAGCCGAATGAGGGGGCTCACATCCTCCCAGGTACAGCGTTCGAAGCGGGTGCACAGCCAAAGATAGAGGTCGGCCGGAATGACGTCCAGTTCGATCCCGATCTTCCCTTTGAGCTCGAATCCGCAATCCCGAAGGACATCCGCCATGGAGCGTCTTCCCTTGGGGAGCGGCACCACCGTCTCGAGGGACGTTTCGGCCCGCGCCCTGGTCCAGTTTTTCTGCACCATGAGCACTGCCTCGCCCTTGCCGGGGACAAAGAGGACCGAGGACTGAATCGTTCCCGTATAATAGTAAAGGTCCACATTCTGAAAGATCAGCGCTCCTGAAAGGCCACGACCCGGCAGGAGCGACTGAAGCCGCTCGATGCGCCGCTGGATCTCGCTTGGAGGTACTCTTTCCACAATCTCCCCCAGTCACAGGCAAAGGGAACCAGGCTCCCTGACAGCCGTCATCTGTCAAGGTCGCATGGTTCGCTGTTTCGGATTCGGGAACCCGGAATGCGTCATAGGGTTTCCGGCTTCGCCGTTCAGCCTTCGGATTTCGGGATTTGGGGCCCGGGTCTGAGCCCGAGGCGCCGGCCTCCCGCATCCACTCTTACGGCAGGAGTCTCGAAAATACTGCAAGCGACCATCATTGTAAAGCCCGAGCGCCCGTCACCAGGCCTGCAAGAATCCACTCAACACCCTTTTAGGCCTTGACCGCCGCGGGCATTTTCAGGATGATGCCCTCTGGAATGACATCGTCCGGATTGCGTCCGGAGGTTGAAATCTTCAGGGAAACAGGGCACGGGAAGAGAGGGCCGGGAAAAATCGGGGCCCCCCAAGAGGAACCCTTTCTTCGAACGATTTCGCCTGGCTGCATGCGTTTCTCACCCACCCAACCGTATTCGAGGTCGGTCATGCCCTTACACAACCTTCGTTTTCTTGCCTGCATCATTCTCTGTGCGGGGATCCTGCTGGGAGCCTCCGGCTGCGCGGAGAGCGAACCCGACGTTGTCCGCATATACGGCTCAACGACGACCCAGCCGGTCCTGGAGCGGATTGTGCGGGCCTATTCCAGGCAAAGCAGCGTCCGGATCGAGGTCGTGCCCATCGGGTCGCACAAGGGCATCGAGGCCCTCGTCGGCGGACAGTGCGAGATTGCCGCCTCATCCGTCCCGGCGACGGATTCGGAACTCGGGGAGGGCGCAGCCCAATATCGCGAGTTCGTCTTCGGATATGATATGGTCGTCCCTATCGTACACCCTCGAAACCCCCTTCGAGATCTATCCCTTGGGCAGCTTCGAGACATCTTCTCCGGAAAGATCGAGCGGTGGAGCCAGCTCGGAGGAGCGGACCTGCCCATTGTAACAGTCAACCGCAGTGAAAACTCGGGAACCCACGACATCTGGAATCGGATCGTCGCCTCTGCCCCCGAAGAGATCGCCGGTGAACCCATCGTGGTTGCCTCCAACAGCGCCGTAGCCGCCTATGTGGCCACGCATCCGGAGGCCATCGGATACATCAGCTCCGGATTCGTCAACGACGAGATCCGGCCTCTCAGTATCGACGGCATCGAGGCCTCCATCGAGAACGCCCGCTCGAAACGGTACCCCGTTCTCAGACGCCTCCTGCTTTACACCTCATCGGATTGCCTCACGTGGGAAATCAAGTCTTTCATCATCTATCTTCTGAGCGACGAGGGGCAGAGCGAGGTCAGGCAGGCGGGTTTCGTGCCGGTGGACATCTTCGGATAACGAGAGGCGAATGCTTTTGCGTGCGGGCCCTCACCCGCCGGACCCGGGGCAGGATTCCACCATCAGCTCGGCGTAGATCTCGGAGGCCAGGGCAACCTGATCGAAGGGCACCTCCTCCTGAGGCGCATGGGCATATTCCAGGCGGCCCGGCCCGAGGATGAGGGCTTTCATCCCGGCGGCCCAAAGCTGGTTGGCATCGGAATGGCTCCTGAAGGGCTCGGGTGCCCACAGGAGGCCGCGGCGGTCATAGACGGTCTTGAGCGCATCGATCAGGCGGCCTTTCTCGGGAAGCGCGTACCCGGCATCGATGGTCGTCACGTTCACACCGACGTCGACGCCGGGGTAACGCCCTTTCTGCTCGGCAACCCCTTCTTCCAGTTCCGTCACAATCTCGCCGAGAGGGGAAGACGGGGGCAGATGCAGATCGATCCAGGCCTCCGAATACTCCGGTACAGCAAAGCCTGCGTGGACGCTGTAGAGGTCGCGTATGTTGTAGGTCGTCTCGGGGTGCCGCGCCTGTATGTCCTTGGAGAGATTCAGAAGGACATTCAAGAGCACTTCGACGGCGCTCTGGGCCATGCCCGCCAGAGAGGCATGCATCCGCTGCCCTCCTGTCGTCACATGGAGTTCCACATAGCCGTAATGGCTCAGGCAAGGTCTGAGATCGGTCGGTTCGCCGATCAGCACCCATGGAAAATGATGCTGCCTGGCCAACTGCCTCGCCCCGTCCCCCGCCTCCTCCTCCCCGACCACCAGGCACAAGGCGGCAGGAAACCGCTGCCGTCCGCTCTGCCAGAGCGAAAGATAGGCCTCGATCATCGCGGCACAGCCCCCTTTCATATCGGCGGTGCCAAGCCCCCTGATGGTGCCGTCCCTTTCCGAGTAGCCGTAGTCCTCGATTTCGTAGGCTGCGACCGTGTCCAAGTGCCCTACCAGGGCCAGGCGCACATCGGTCTCCGGCGGGATCACCAGCAGGTTGGAGCGGTTTTCGTCCACGGGCTGAAGGGTGACCGGCAGTCCGCGGCGCTTGAGGTACCCCCTCAGAAACTCGACGAGTTCCTCTTCTTTGCCTGAGGGGCTGTAAATATCGACCATCCGCTCGAGGAGCTTTTTGAGACGCTGAGGCTGGACCATGCAGGAAGGATCCTGGATCAAAGCTTCCACCGGGGTTCTTGGGGGGAGGTCAGTTTCCACCGTTCGCTTTTTTCTTCATGAGCTGTCTTTCACCGGCCATGTTCATCGTCAGATAGATGTGCTGTTTGGGGTTGCCAAACCCCAGACGCCTGAAGAGGCGCAATGCGGGCAGGTTCTCGGCGTCTGTGTCCACCACGAGCATACGCACGTCGTGTTTGAGCATGACATCCTTGAAGCGCCTGAAAAGCTTCTCGGCAACGCCTTTGCGCTGAAGGGCCGGGTCGACCGCAAGCCACACCAGATGTCCGTATTTCCAGGCCGAGTGGGTCTTGGTAATGGTGGTTCCCAGGATGAAACCGACGATCTTTTCATCCTTTACCGCCACGAGACAAAACTCCACATCGCCGTAAAAGAGTTCGATCACCTCGTACTCATCCCACGTCCGATAGGTGTTGGGCGCACTCTCCACCGTAAATAATTTCTCTCCAAGGTGAAACACCTGCGCAATGTCGTCGATCTCCATCTCACGGATCTTGATCGACGAGCGCCTGGATTTCGGCTCTGGATCCTCTGCTGATGCCGTCATAAAACCGATTTTCCCCAAAAGGTCAGGGGCTGTACCCCGGCCCGTATTCAAATAGTTTCCGTCCGGAAGTGATTTTCCGGGTGCAACCGAGGTTCCAATCCGGACAATGAAGCGCTTTTTTTCACACGCTTCGTGCGCTCAGTCTCACAGCTTCGCTGCACGGCCAGGCTTATCGGGTATCAAAAAAATTTTCCCAACCGGAAAGTCTTCTCCCTTCAAACCCAGTTTCCAATCCGGACATGAAAATTCTTGTCCAATATCAAGGAAATCAACTGGTTTCGCTAAGGCCACCAGCAGGCCGCCACACAGGCAAAGCTGCAAGTTGAGGCCTAGGTTGGGAAAAAGGACCATTTCCGGATGGAAACCCAACAGGGATGCAGCTCTAACGTAAGAGACCCGCTCAATAGGTCAACAGCCGCCTGACAACATCCTGGACGCTCCCAGGCGGCAGCGCCCGGGTCGAAAAACCGAAGCTGCATGCTGCGGCCGAACCCAGCCCCCTCAAGACGCCTCCTTCGCAGGGACGTTCTACTTGCGCCAACGGTACGCATCGCGCCGGCGCCGTTCGGCATCGGCAAGGGCCAGATAAAAGGCACCCACCGCCAGTTCCGCGCAGTGATGGTCACCGGCGGGAAGCGTCTCGAGAAAATCGACGACATGCTGGGGCGTAATCTCCCAGGCCTCTTCGATGGACTTGCCCTCCGCCAGTTGGCCAACCGTATTCGCGCAGGCATTGGTGTTCATGCAGCCGTCTGTTTGAAAGCTTACACCTTGAATCCGGCCGTGCAGGAAAGAGAGGAAGATCTCGATGGTGTCCCCGCACACCCCGGTCCGTTTGCCATACCCTTCAGGGTGCGCCGGGCGCTCGTGCCGATCCGTTCGAAAGGCCATCTCGAGATAGTGCAAGGAGTGATCCTGCCAAAAATCAAACGTCTTTTCTTCCATTGAACCCTGTTTCAACCTCCCGTATCCTTGCTGCAATCGGACCTCCCGACGCTGGAGCGCATCATGGACCGGCGGCCCCGGATCAGGGGAATCTTTGCAGTTGCCATCCATGATATCCGATTCCGCTGGAATTGGGAACCACCCAAATGCAGTCCCACGGGCGCCGGCATCCGTCGTGCCGTCGACACGCGGCGCGAACCCAAGCGCAGCTCCGTGATTTCCCGACGGCCTCGATTCCCCATCCCGTCAGCGCCGTCCGAAAGCGTCCACAGAACCCGCAAGGTCCACACCCGAGGGGCGGAGTCGCGGATTTCCGAGGACAACCTTCCTGGCTTCCGGATATCCTTTGACAGATCGATCCAAATCCTTCAGATTTGAGTTCCGGCGGCTGTCGAATCCAGGATGATTCCGCCCCTGTTGGACGTACACATGAGGAGGAGAGAGGGAATGAAACAGATAAAACGTATTCTGGTCGCCGTAGATCTCTCGAGCTACGCAGCACCTACTCTCGACTACGCAGCTCTTATCGCAGCCGGCATGAAGGCCGGCTTGACGGTGGTCCACGTCATCAACCAGCGGGACATCGAGGCGGTGGAAAAGGTCTCTAAGCTCACCGAGACCTTTCGGGTCGAAACCTACCTCGAACAGGAGAAGGCGGAGCGCAGAACCGCCATCGAGCGGATGCTGGCCGGGACGGGTCACGGCGGGGTCGAAACGAAGATCCTCCTGAAGACGGGCGTACCCTTTCTCGAGATCCTCGAGGCTGTCGAAGCGGAAAAGGCGGATCTTGTGGTCATGAACACCAAGGGCCGAAGCAACCTCTCGAGCGTCATCTTCGGGTCCACGGCAGAAAAGATGTTCCGGAAATGCCCGGTCCCGCTGCTCAGTATCCGAGGCTTCGAGACGATCTGAGGTCCACGCGCAGGCTATCCATCGAGCGGCTTCAAACCCGTGCTGGGGGCTTCCGGGCGCCGGAGCCGCCCTCTGCGCGGCGATCCCGTGGAAGCGCTGTCAGAAGGAACGCGCCGTCGGCCTCCCTTTTGACCTCCAAACCGAACATCACGATCGTCTCGACAAGGGGCCGCCCGAAAAGGAGATCCATCCAGGCGGCATCGAGGTTCAAGCGCCTTGAGGCCAAGGGCCTCAAATCGTGATCGAAGCGCAGGAGATTCAGCAATTCTCCGACCGCCTCCTCACCCTGCTCTTCAATGGCCCAGACCCAGTGCGCGACCTCCTCGTAGTTGCAGCGCTCCTCGTGTTCGGCCATCAGACGAAGAAGATTCGGATCCTCGATGACATCCGTACGCTGGGCCTTCGGCCCCTCGTAGACACGCATGAACGCGCTGAGGTCCCAGCAGGCCAGAGCTGAGCACTGGCTCGGACGCGAAGGGTAAATGCGGCAGGCACGCTCCTCCGCATCATAGAAAACGCACCCGCCTCCCTCCACCCGCTCTTTGAGCTTGATCATTTCCTTGGCGGCGATGCCGCTGCGCCCCTCCACCGGGTCATGGACCAGTTCTCCGACCCTGACGGTATACAGGGCCTCCCAGGGGATCCGACCCTCCAGCACGAGGCGGGCGTCCTCCTTTTGGAGAGTGGGGCTGCTGTTCAGGCAGCACTGCCCGCAGCGAATGCACTCCGTTCTCGATTCAAGTCCCGATTGCATCATCTCCTGCTTCCCATCCGGAATCAATTCATCCAAACACAAACCTCCCCCCGGAAATCACCATCCGGCGCCACCCTGTCTTCCCTTACACGGAGGGCCATCCGGCACGACCCCTATCCTCCCCCGCGCAAGCCAACCGGCAATCACATGACCCCTCCACGGGTTGGATTACCCAGCCGTATCAATTGTCCAGCCCGGGAAGAATGATGAACCTCACCAGTTTTCCCGCCTCAAATCCCTCACCACATCATACCAGGCCGGAAATGAGGATTTTTTGCCCAGATCAAGTCAATCCAGCGTTTGTGCGGAGGCGACCTGCAGGTCGCCGCACAAGCAAACGTGCAGATTGAAGCCGAGATGGGCAAAAAAGACCATTTCCGGCTAAAAACTATTTCACTCCCGCCACAGCCTGAGCAATGTTGTAACAGTAGTCGCCGATCTTCTCGAAGGCCGTCAGCATGTCCACCAGGATCAGACCGGGATCCACCGTGCAGATACCGCTTTGGAGGCGCATGAGGTAATTGCCGCGCATCTCCTCGCGCATGTTGTTGATGCTGTCTTCCAGGACCTGCGCCCTGCCCATGACCGTCTTGTCATCCTTTTTCATGGCCTCGATGACCAATCGGATGAAACGCCTCGCCTCATCCGAAATCACCTGGTAATCGTACAGGCCGCCCTCGGAAAGATGGAGATCCTGCTCAATCAGCTCCTGAATGAGTTCCGCGAGGTTCTCGACAGCATCCCCCATGCGCTCGAAGTTGTTGACCATGCGGATCAACGAATTGACCTCTTTCGACTCTTCGGGCGTAATCGGGCCCTGGACAACCCGTACGAGAAACTGAGTGATCTCTTTCTGCAGAATGTCCACGGCGTCCTCGCGTTTCCGCCACTTGGACAACTCTCCCATCTGCCGGTCTTTCAAACAGTTCACCACGTCGTTGTACATGACCTCGACGATCTCGCCCATTCGAATGGTCTCCGCACGCGCCTGTCCGATGGCGACCGAAGGGGTCTCGACGAAACGGCTGTCGAGGTACTTGACGTGGTGCATCTCCTCCATCACATCTTCTTTGGCCTTGCCCGGGGTCAGCCAGACGGCGGCCCGCACGAGATATGGCAGCAGCCCCAGGAAGACGACGGCATTCACGACATTGAACAGCGTGTGCGCATTGGCGATATAGCGGGCGACATAAGGGTATTCGCCATCGACCAGCAGTCGGGCTCCGCCCTCCTCGAACATCAGAGAGGTAGCCCAAGACACGAGGTCCACAAAGTAGGGAAAGATCAGAATGATGTTCAAAACGCCCAACACGTTGAACAGGCTGTGCGCCATCGCCGTCTCACGCGCCGTGTCGCTCGCACCGACCGCCGCCAGCTGTGCGGTCACCGTCGTACCGACGTTTTCCCCCAGGATGAGGGCGACGCTCGCCTCGAAGCTCAGCAGCCCCTGGCTCGCCAGGGCCATGGTGATGCCCACCGTCGCGCTGGAACTCTGCAGGATCATCGTGAGGGCCGCACCGGCCAGGACGCAGAGCATGATCCCAACGAGCGTGTCGGCCTGGAACTTGGTGAAAAAGGCGATGAAGGTCGGGTTGGTGCGGAGCGGAGCGAAGCCGGTCTTCATGAGGCTCAGCCCGAAAAAGACCAACCCGAATCCCAACAGGACGTCCCCAACATAACGCCATTTCTTCCGGCCGATGAAAAACTTCAGCAGCACGCCCAGAGCAACGGCCGGCAGCGCATAGTCCTCGATCTTGAACGCGATCAGCTGCGCCGTGACCGTCGTCCCGATGTTCGCCCCGAGGATGACGCCAATGGCCTGGCGCAGCGTCATGAGGCCCGCGTCTACGAACCCGACCAGCATGACCGTCATCGCACTCGAACTCTGGATCACGCTCGTGACACCCGTCCCCACCAGACAGCCGATCACCCGGTTATTGGAAACGAGGCCCAATATCTGCCGCATTTTGCTGCCGGCCACGCGTTGAAGCCCTTCCGACATGATCTTCATGCCGAAAAGGAACAGCCCCAATCCCCCCAGGGACTGGAAGATCACCATTTTCATCATGGCGCGCCGAACCTCAAATACGGATTTCCCCCAAAAAACAAGCCAACCCCCTCTCACTCCGTGCCCGATGCCGAATCGCATGCATGGACCCGGGGCTCCTTCCCGCCGCAGCTAAATCGTTTCCATCCGGAAATGGTCTTTTTGGCCAATCTCGGCGTCAATCTGCACGTTTGCTTGTGCGGCGACCACCAGGTCGCCTCCGCGCAAACGCTTGATTTCCTTGATATTGGCCAAACCGGGACCCGCCCCGCAGGGGTGGGACTGAGCACGCGCAGCGTGTAAAAAAAATCCTCATTTCCGGATTGGAAACTGGGTTCTACCGGAAAATCATTTCCGGATGGAAACTAAATCGGGATCCACCCCCTTCCAACGATCGGAAAGGTCCGCGTGCTCCATGCCGTGCCGGTCGATTTTCGATCAGAGGTTCAAAAAAAAGACCGCCCCCCTTCGAGAGGGACGATCTTTCATAACAAATTGAAGACTGAAGGTCAACTAAAGGGCGGGTTACGAGATCTTGAGAATCAACGAACCGCCCGTGTCACCCGCTGCGCAGCCGGCCCAGAGGAAGTAGCCGCCCCCGAGTTTGACCGTCTCTTCGATCCCCTCGATGATGATGCGGCCCGCGGTCGGTCCCTGCGGGTGGCCGTAGACGAGCGAGCAGCCATAGTTGTTATACTTGAACGGATCGAGGCCCATCTGCCGACTCATATAGAGGTCGTTCACGATAAACGGGTTATGGGTCTTGATGACCTTGATGTCCTCGATCTTGAGACCGGCCTTCTCGAGCGCCAGACGAGCGGCGGGAACCGGTGCGGCGGCCATGTACCCCGGACGCTCACGGGAATAGCCGCCCGAGACCACCTGGATGCTGACCGCGGGGTCGGCGCTGAGCTCCTTTGCCTTGGCCTCCGTGGTGACGGTCACCATGCAGTTGCCGTCGGCGGGGTGCGTCTGGGCGCCGAAGCTGTGGACGCCGCCCGGGATGACGGGCTTCAGCTTGGCCAGCCCCTCTTTGGTCGTAGGCGTGATGCCCTCGTCTTCCTCGATCATGAGGCTCTTCTTCTTCGAGATGACCACCTCCGCGGGGAACATGTAACGCTTCTGGAATTCCCGGTCATTGGCGAGCGATTCGTTGTACTGCTCGTACCGCCTGAGGGTCAGTTCGTCGCACTGTTCTTTGGTGAACCCGCCTTCTTTGGCCACGTTTTCCGCGGTTTCGACCATCTTGAGGCCGACATTCGGATCGCTGTTGAAGTTATCCATCATCCAGTTCTCCGAAATGACCTCTCCACCCGGTCCCATCGGGTTGGGCCAAATCGTGTGGGGTCCATTGGAGCAGCGGTCCGTCATGAGCGCGGAAGCCACGCTGTACCATCCGGCCTCGACGCCCATTGCAGCCGTGAAGATGCAAGTCATCGACGTGGTGCAGGCCTGGCTCAGGATCAGCCCGGGGGTTGCGGCCGCTCCCATGAGAGCTGCGGCCCAGGGGCTCGCGTAAAACTGGTGGTGCTGGCCGATGGTATTTCCAAAGACCAGGTATTCGTACATCTTCGGATCCCAGTTCTTCTGCGCCAGCCATCGCTTGGCGGTGTTGGCGGCCAGTGAAATGGCGTTCTCATTGGCCATGCTGCCCTGCCAGCGGCAGAACGGGGTCGAGTAATAGCCCTTGTAAGGAATAAACGCTTTCTTCAACATGATATAAACCCTCCCGATTGATTGGTGTCCATCTGGAAATGATTGGCAGGCATAAGCCCGTTTCCATCTGGAATGGTATTTTCGCCCCCCTCGCTCGAGGTGACGCCATGATGGTGCAAGTTCGTTTCCATCCGGAAATGGTCTTTTTGGCCAATCTCGGCGTCAATCTGCCCGTTTGCTTGTGCGGCGACCTGCAGGTCGCCTCCGCGCAAACGCTTGATTTCCTTGATATCGGCCAAAAATTCCCCTTTCCGGATTGGAAACGGAATTCTACCGGAAAATCATTTCCGGATGGATACAAGTTCAACAGCTTCAGCCATACCGGCCGCTCTTTGTCTGCTCCCCCTGCCGGTCTTGGATCAGGCGTCGCTCCATTTCCCGTATTTTTCCCGCAGGATCCGGTGCAGGATCTTACCCGTCGGGGTTCTCGGCATCTGGTCATCGGCGATGAAATCGACGCTCTTCGGCCGCTTGAAACCTGCAAGTCTACCTTTGCAGAAGTCCATGATCTCCTTGGCCAGATCCGGGGACGGCTCGTATCCCGCGTGTAGAACGACCACAGCCTTGATGGTTTCTCCCCATTTTTCGTCCGGGATCCCGATGATGGCCACATCCTTCACCGCGTCGTGCGATCCGACCACATTTTCGACCTCGGAGGGATAAACATTTTCGCCGCCGGTGATGATCATGTTGGCCTTGCGGTCGACCAGGGCGTAGTAACCGTCCTCGTCGCGCCGGACCATATCGCCGGCCGAGGACCACCCCTCGAAAAAGGCCTCCTTGGTCTTTTCGGGCTCCTTCAGGTACTCCTTGAAGAGCATCGGGGTGCGGTAAAAGAGTTCGCCCACCTCGCCGTCCGGCACCTCGTTGCGGTCTTCATCCAGGATCCGGATGCGGTCCGTACCGAAGATCTCCTTGCCGATCGAACCGAGCTTCTTGAACTGGTCTTCGGGCCTCAGGAGCGTTACCAGGCCACCTTCGGTGCTGCCATACGCCTCCCACAGCTCGGCGTTCTTGAAATATTCCATGATCGCGACCTTGAGATCTTTCCGAGCGGGTGCGGACGAAATCAGCAACTGCCGGATGGAAGAGACGTCGATGCTGTTTTTGACCTCGTCGGGCAGCGCCAGCATCATGATGTAATGCGTAGGCACCAGGGAGGTGAAGGTGATCTTGTACTTTTCGATCGTCCGCAGGAGATCTTCGGGGTCGAAGCTCACCATGTTGTTGACGAACACGGGCGCCGTGATGAGCGTGTACGGGAATGAATAATAGATGGAGTTGACATGGCACATCGGCATCACCAGCATCACCTTGTCGGTCGGCCGGACGCCCATGTTAACCAGGTTCAGATAGTACATCGCCATGAAGCTCTCGTGGGTCTTCATGACGCCCTTGGGGCGGCCGGTCGTCCCCGAGGTGTACATGATGGTCCAGATGTCGTCGGCATCCACCACCCAATCCGGCTCTTCCGGCGAGGAGGCCGCCAGCCATTCCTCGAAGGCGATATACCCTTCGGGGGCAGGCCCATCGCCCAGGTAGATGTAGTTCCCTTTGGGGACCGAGAGCTTATCGCGGATGCTGTTGATCAGATCCACGAAGGGGGCCTCCACGATGAACGCCTTGCTCTCCGAGTGATTCGCGATGAACTCGATTTCGGGTCCGGCCAACCTGAACATGACGGGAACCACCACCTGTCCGCCTTTGGCGCAGCCGGCGTAGATATCCATCCATTCCCCTCTGTTGTAAGCGATCACCGAAAAGGTGTCCTTATGCCCCACCCCGAGCTTGACCAACCCGTTCGCGAACCGGCAGGCGCGCTCGTTCCATTGCTTGAAGGTGAATTCCTTGTTGCGGTCCTGCCATCCCAACTTGTCGGGATAGTTGTAGGCATTCATCTTCAAGATGGTACCCATGTGCATCCACTTGCTTCTCGTCATTGTGCAAACCTCCCCCTATCGTTTCATTTCGCTTCCACCTGAAAGCGCGGAGTTTTTACACGGCCTTCAGCCGTGTCCTGCAGACGGCTGCAGGTCTTCTTCCCAGCCAACAGCGCCGGGCCGGCCCCAACCCGGAATGATGATAGGCCTGCCCTGAGACAGCCGCAGGACGCCTGGCCGGTGTCTTCTCGTGTGAAGCTCGGCACGCGAACGGTGTGAAGAACAGTCCTCATTTCCGAATCGGAAACTAAGCGGCCTCCAGCGCGAACAGGGCCGCCCCCACCGCACCGGTCAGCTGTGGAAACGGCGGCACCAGGATCTCCCGGTCCACCAGCTCCTCCAGCATCTTCACGAGGTAAGGATTGTGTGCTACGACCCCGCCGGTCATGACAACCCGCTCCGTCAAGGAATCCATCTCGAGCACCCGCTTCAGGACCGAAAAAAAAAGCCCCTTGACGATGTCCGGGACTTTTTTCCCCTGCCGGATCTTCTCCAGCACTTCCGTGGCCGAAAAAACGGTGCAATAACTGCCCAGTTCGACCATATCCGTGGAGGCCTCCGCAAGCCCGTTCATCTCCTCCAGAGGAATATCGAGCCTGGCCGACATCTCTTCCAGAAAGGCCCCCGTCCCCGCGGCGCACTTGCGGTTCATCTTGAAACTGACCCGCCGGCCGTGATCGTCCAGCTTGATGACCTTGTTGTCCTGGCCGCCGATGTCGATGATGGTGACGGCCATCGGAAAATAGTGGAAACAGCCCTTCGCGTGGCAGCTGATCTCGGTCTTGGTGTCGTCGTGGAACGTGACGTTTTTCCGGCCGTATCCGGTGGATACACACCCTCGGATATCCGGCCGCCCGCATCCGGCCTCCTCCAGCGCCTCCGACAACCCTGTCTCGGCCGTGCGCGAAAAATCCGTGCCCGATTTCAAGACAGCTTTGCCGATCAGCTTCCGATCCTCATCCAGCAGGGCCACTTTGGTGCGGGAGGCCCCGACATCCACACCCGCAAAGATTCCTCCCAACGCTCAATCCTCTTCCAACTGCTCGATAAAAGCCTCGATATTGGTCTTCGTCTGCTCCTCGCTGTAGCAGCGCAGGTCGTTGAGATCGCCGTTGATCGTCAGAACGGGGATCCCCAGATTCCGGCTCAGCCTCTCGGGCATGCCGTAGCGGTTATTGGAGTTGTTGGGGCAGGTCTTGGCGTCGTGGAACAGGATGCCGTCGAACTGGAACCGCTCATGCGCTTCCCGGATATAGGCCTCCTTGTAAGGCTCGTCGCGGACGATGAAAAGCTCCGTATAGGCGCGCGCCATGCTCAAAAAAGGCTCGTTCGGGTCCAGTTGATCGAAGATCCAGCTGTTGCAGTAAGTCGAGGCCACGACACAGGTCTTCAGGGAGGCGAACTGATCGGAGAGCGGCCTCAACTTGCCCCAGATCGGCATCCCCTCCCAATAGATCCGGTGGCGCTCGCCTTCGACCGCCGCCACCTTGTTCGCCGCCCGCTCCTGCAGCTCTTTCAGGAGCAGTTCATAGTAGTCGACCGCCGCCTGGGTACCGCGTGCCACCACCGCGGGGCCCATGTGGATGGTGGCATCGAAGAAGGTCCAGGGCGAGGGGATCGCGGCCGCCGACTCGAGGCAGGCCCGCCAAAGCTCCGACGTCCTCCTCGACAGGGCGAGCGCCTCCTTGAAGCGGTCCATGTCGAAACGGGTCCCTGAAATCTCTTCGAGCGCCGGGATGAGGTCGCGGATCTGCTGGGCGATGTCCTCCAGCTCATACTCGTGGATGGGGCCGATGTCGCGGTGCGTGTAAAGGCCGACCAGCGGCACGTTCAATTCCCGGGAATACCAGGCGAACCAATCCTGCACATCCCGGCACTGGTTGGTGTTGAAGACCAGGACATCGGGCATCGGCACCGATTCGATCCCGTACGCCTTGGTGAGAGGCGTCTGCTTCCGAAGGTAGGATCCGATGTCGGAGGTCAGGTAGGAACAGATATCAGGGGAGTAGCCGACGGCGTTCGCGTAAGGGATCAAATCCGCCGCCATCCGGGTGGCCCCCAGCATGGCGCCGTGGTTTTCGGGGAAATAAACCAGAAACCCCATCCCCCTCAGCAGCTCCGCCGGCCCGACACTGGTGCACCAGGCGATCTTCGGGCTGCGGCTCTTGGCTGCAGCATCCAGTTCATAAAAATGGTCGGCCATGATCTTCTTGAGGATCTTGCCGGCAGTGATCTCTTTTCTCAAGGGTTTTTCTCCCACGTCCATACACCCCTTTTCTCGTTGATAGTCTTCCGGAAGCCTTCCCGAAGAAGCCTCTCACCGATGACACCGGCCTCCTGGAACCACTGGTCCCAATCACCCCGGCCGCATCCCGGCCTTTTCCGCTTTATCTAGATCCATCCGGAAATGATTTCGCGGTAGAACTCAGTTTCCAATCCGGAAATGAGGATTTTTCTTTACACGCTGCGCGTGCTCAGTCCCACCCCTGCGGGGCGGGTCCCGGTTTGGCCAATCTAAAGGAAATCAAACGTTTGCGCGGAGGCGACCTGCAGGTCGCCGCACAAGCAAACGGGCAGATTGACGCCGAGATTGGCCAAAAAGACCATTTCCGGATGGAAACTATCTAGATGGGCGGAGGTTGGAGCCTCCCAGGATGAGCGTGCCTCTCCGGTCCGCACATCGAAGAAAGAGCGCTTTTTCCGGAAGATAAACCAGCCCGCGCTCCTGGAGAACTCCCCCAGGGATGCACCGTCCGCTCTGGAAAAGGCGGCGCCCCCCGGGTCAAGCCCCGGGGAAGGGGCGCCGCAAACGCCCGAGCCGCCCGTCTTCACTGCTATGCCATCGCGTCAGCGACAATCTCCGTGATATCCATGATCTTGATCTTGCCGCGTTCCCCCTTGGGGATGGCCTTCGCGCCCTTCTTGAGATTGTCCTTGCAGGCGGCGCATCCGGATACGATCACCTCGGCCCCGACCGCCAGGGCGTCCCTGACTCGCTCGGCCGCCATCGCCACGGACATCTCCGGGTTGAAGGCCTGAACGCCGCCCCCGCCGCCGCAGCAGCGGGACTGCAGCCGATTGCGCGCCATCTCGGCAAACTCCAGTCCCGGAACAGCCTGCAGAATCCTGCGCGGCTCATCGAAGATCTGCAGGGCGCGCCCGAGGTCGCACGGATCGTGATAGGTGACCTTCTTGCCCAGGTCTCCCTTGAACTTCAGGCGTCCTTCCTGGATCAGCTTGTCGAAATAGGTGACCGAGTGATGCACTTCGATGCCCATTTCGCCCAACTGCGGGTAGAGTTTCTTGAAGGTCTTGAAGCACCCGGCGCAAGGCGTGACGAGTTCTTTCGCCCCCGTAGCCTTGATCCGCTCCAGCAACTGCTCGGCATGGGACTCGAAATCCTTGGACCCCATCAGGTACAGGGGGAATCCGCAGCAGTTCTCATCCGTCGCCAGCACCGTGTAATCCACGCCGGCGGCATCCAGCGGCTTCAGCAGGCTCGGCACCATCTTCATATCGAGGTAGCTCGGGACGCACCCCATGAAGAGCAGGGTCTCGGCCTTGGCCTTCAACTCGCCCTTTTTTGCCTTCTCCTTCAAAGCCGGCGGGTAGATCTCGATCCGGTCGGCCTGGGCGCTCGCATAGACGTTACCGGTCTTCAAGATATTGTCCCGAACGGCCAGGACCGATTCCGGGACGAAACCGGCATCATAAAGTTTGCGGCGCACGCCCTCGACGATCTCGTCCACGCGGATCCGGGCCGGGCAAAAATAAGTGCACGCCTGGCAGGTGGTGCAGGAGTAAAAGGCCTCGGCCAGTTCCTTCGACGGCTCGATCGTGCCGTTCATAAAATAAAAGGCCAAGGCGTTGCGGCCGCGCGCGTTGCGGGCCTCCCGGTGGGTGACGCTGAAGGTCGGACACCCCAGGCGGCAGAACCCGCAATGGATACAGGCCAGGACCTCGTCGTCCAGGGCCTTTCCAAGCGAGTTCAGACCTTCGGGATGCTCCACCAGCGGCTGGAAGGCGAAGTAATCATAGATGTCGGATTTCCGCTCCGGATCGTCGAGGCCCATCTTGCCCGGGTTGAGGATGTTGTCCGGGTCGAGCGCCTGCTTGATCTTCCGCATCAGATCGAAGGACCGGCCGAGCTGCATCTCCATGTGGGGCGCCCGGGTCAGGCCGCTCCCGTGCTCCGCGCTCAGCGTTCCCTTCATCTCCAGGGCGGTCGCCACCAACTCCTCGACGGCCGGTTTGAGGCGGTCCCAGTCATCACGGCTGCGCACGTCGGAGACAAAGGTCGTATGCACATTCCCGTCGCCCACGTGTCCGAAGGTGGCGATCAGCACGTTGTATTTCTTGGCGATCTCCTGGGCGCGCCGGATGGTCTCCGGGATCTTGCTCGAGGGAACACCCAGGTCCTCCGCGATCGGCACGAGGCGGTTGCCCGGCTTCAAACGCGAAAGCGTAGGGACCAGCCCGCCGCGGGCGCGCATCATCTCTTCCCGCTTGTGGGGGTCGTCCGTCCACTCGAATTCCTGAACGTTCCATTTCCGGCAGATCTCGCCGATCTTCTCCATGTCGCGGACCACGACTTCCTTGACGCCATCCGCCTCCATGATGAGAATCGCCTCGATCTTGCTCGCATCACGTCCGAGGGCCTTCTCGACGACCTTGATGCTGTTCTTGTCGAGGATCTCGCACCCCGCCAGCTTGATCCCGGAGGTGGTCACCTCGGTCACCGCGTCGCCGGCCGCGTTCAGATCCCCGAAAATGGCCAGGGCCAGCGCCGCGTATTCCGGTTTGGGCTCCAGCTTGGCAATGACCTCCGTGATGATCCCGAGGGTCCCTTCGGCCGCCGTAAAGAGATGCGTCAGGTCATATCCGAGGGAGGTCTTGGGTGCACGCGTGCCCGTCTCGATGATGGAACCGTCGGCCAGGACCACCTTCAGCCCTTTGATGTAGTCCCGCGTCGTACCGTATTTGACCGCACGGTGCCCGCTCGCGTTGGTCGAAACCATGCCGCCGATGGTGGCGACGACCTCGCTCCCCGGATTGGGCGGGAACATGAGGTTGTCCTTGGCAAGCCGATTGTTGAGCTGTACACAGACGACCCCGGGCTCTAGGCGAGCGTAGAAATCCGCCTTGTTGATCTCGAGGATGTTGTTCATCTGATGGAGGTCCAGCAGCAGCCCCCCTCTTACCGGCAACACCGCCCCGGTGACGCTGGTTCCGGTCCCCCTTGCGGTGACAGGGATCTTTTCGCGGTGCGCGATCTTCATGATGGCGGCGATCTGCTCGGTCGTCTTCGCGAAAACCACCGCGTCGGGGGCGCCCTGGTGGACCGACATATCCCGCGAATAGCTGAGGCACTCCACACGATCGAAGAAGACGTTCTCGGCACCCACAATCTCCTGAATCTCCGGTATGACCTTGGCGATATCCATAGAAAACAAGCCTCCTTTACAGACAAACCGCCGCCCTCGGCCGATGGCAGCACGGAGCTTCTCCCGGATGGTCCGCGGCCTGGGCGAGCACTGCCGGCATTTTAAGGTAAGGGGTGAAATCGGAGACCCCCTGCGGGGTCGAATGATCGCTCAAATCTGCGTAACGCTGGCGGTTTTTCCCGAAAATATCTATCGCTTTTCCTGGTCGCTGCTATATCTCCCTTCTATGCTATCGTCATCGGCTATCGCTACTATTTAGCTATAAAATAACTATAATAAAGGCATGTAAACCTGTCAAGGTAAAATGCAGGTGAGCCATCGTCAGCGCCGCCGGAAGATCCCCCGCACTTCCATGAGATCAAACCATTGAAATGTCCGCCGAATCTGTCCGAGCCAATCCGAGTCGTAAACGTAGTTGACCATCACCCCGCAAGACTCCTGCAGCCCCCTCGGGGTCGGGTTGGCCAGGAAGTGTATATGGCGCGGGGCCACGGTCGCGCCGTTGCCCAGATGAAAGGCGGCTACGGGGTTGAGCGGTTTGCCGCGGCCGGTCTTCTCTTCTGTCAAATAGAAATAGGTGGCGCGCTTCAGCGGCCCTTCGAGGCTTCGCCTCAACTCCTCGTCCCGGACCCACTGCTCCTCGCCAAGGATGCGGGCAAGGGCCCTGCAGAAGGCCTCGTCCCCTCCGGCTTCGCCTTCCGAACGCGCCCTGACCATTGCCGCCCCTTTCTTGGAAAAGAACCCCGCAACCTCTCTGCAAGTCAGTCGCGCATCCGTTTTCCGGCCCTCCAGGACAGGCCGCAGATAGCGTTTCCAGAAGCCGGGGATAGGGCTCAACGTGGCGAAGGTCCGGATATGTTCGTTTTCACCGCGCAGGTAGTCCACGACCTTGCCGATCAACATCCACCCGAGGCCAAGCCCCGCCAAACCGTTCTGGGTGTTGTTGATGGAATAGAAGATCGCCGTATCGATCCTCGAGCCCTCCCCAGCCGGCGCGAGGACCTCCTCCATGCTGCGGGCAAGCCCCGAAGTGAGGGCCACCTCGATGAAGATCACCGGTTCGAACGGCAGCAGTCGATGATAGAGGGCGAAACAGCGCCGGTCCTTCCCGAGACGCCGCCCCATCTCCTCGATCCGCGTCATCGGGTGCACCATGTCGTTGTTCTTGATTAGTTCGATCTGCCGGTAGGATGAATCGAGGGTGATCTCCTCGAGGTACAGGAATCCCTCCTGAAACCACATCTCCAGCAGAAAGACGATGTCGGCGTCCAACGCCCCCAACTCCACGCCCCCCTCCCGCTGCGCCGCGAGGAGGTCGCCCCTGAAATCCAGGATGAATTTGAGCCCTCCCGGGATGTGGGCTAGTTTTCGAAAACGCCTCAATCGCGGAGAAAGTACGCGCCTGCGCAGGTCGGCGAGCAGACCCGGCCAGCGGGGATCGCCCTCGTCGCACTGGGTAAGAACCTCGATCAGAGGCGCGACGGAAGCCTTGGAAACCTCGACCCGCCTGAGCATCTCCAGAAAGAGGCGCATCCGATCAGGCTCTCCCAAGGCATGGTAACCCGCACGAAGCGTCAGGAAAGCGGCGCCCAGCGGCCTGCCCTCCTTCTCGAGTTCGTCGAAGGCCCTGAGAACCTGCTGCACTATGGCCGACGAGCCATTCCTTCCATTCGTGCCTTTTTGCTGCCGTTCGGGTTCAACCATCCGTCTGCCCCGTATCCATCCGGAAAATGACGATCCCGCACTGTCGAAGTGCAAACCCGGTCCGGCCCCTTCGGCCAAAGGCCGACCGCTCCCCTTCTGCACATCACCGCCGTCCTGCCCCGGAAAACCGATCCGTGCCCGCCGCCCAAAAGCAGCGGCAGGTTCCACCGGCACCCGGTCCTTTCCGGAGAGGGCGACCTGCAAACGGGCACCGCTGCAAGGAGGCCCCGAATGTCTGCACCACCAAATTTTTTATATTATCTAAAAAAAGGCTCAATGTGAAAGCAAAATCATCCACAGATATCCCGGGTCATTTGACTTGATTTGGAAGGCCTTGCAGGCTATACAAAATATTTGGAGCATGCAGGCCTGACAGCATGCCGGGCGCGCCGAGCCGGTGCCTCGAGGAGGTCGAATCAGCCCGGCGGAGCCTTGGGTTGCTGAAGGTCCTCGGCAGGCTCCTGGCAAGCATTTCCGAGGGGTGTGGACTGGACAGGCGCCTGCTTCGGGCCGAAACCGCAGACAGCCCACCAGCTTCGAATCGAAACCGGGTTTCAGCACCTCAACCTCACTCAGGAGCCCCATGAACCCTTCCTTTTTTTCCCCCTATACGCATGGTTTCATTCGAGCCGCGGTCTGCGTGCCCTTTGTGCGCGTGGCGGACCCCGCCTACAACCTGGAGCGGACCCTGGCCCTCGCCCAGCGGGCCTCGGATGCCCGCGCGGCCTTGGCCCTTTTCCCCGAGATGGGTCTTTCCGCCTACTCGAACGACGACCTTTTCCATCAGGACGCGCTGCTCGAAGCGACGCGCTCCGCCCTCGAGCAACTGGTGGAGGCAAGCCGCACCCTCGCGCCGGTGCTGCTCGTCGGGGCCCCGCTCCGCTGCGAGGGGCGCCTGTTTAACTGCGCCGTCGTCGTCTACCGGGGGGAGGTTCTCGGCATCGTCCCCAAAAGCTTCCTTCCCAACTACCGCGAATACTACGAGAAGAGGCAGTTTGCCGCCGCCCGCCAGGCGTTTTCCCACGAGGTGATATTCGCCGGCCGACGCGTCCCCTTCGGAAACGATCTGATCTTCGAGGCCCGCAACGTGGCCGGTTTCAATCTGCACGTCGAGGTCTGCGAGGACGCCTGGGCCCCCATCCCCCCGAGCACCTGGGCCGCGATGGGCGGTGCGACCATCCTCGCAAACCTCTCGGCAAGCAATATCACCGTCGGAAAGGCCGAACACCGCCGCCTTCTCTGCGCATTCCAATCCGCCAAATGCATCGCGGCCTATCTCTATTCGGCGGCGGGCCCGGGCGAGTCCACCAACGATGTCGCCTGGGACGGCTATGCCCTGATTTATGAAAACAACGATCTCCTCGCCGAGTCGCAGCGTTTCGCCCAAGAGGAGCAGGTGATCCTGGCCGATATCGACCTCGAACGCCTCCTCCAGGAACGGATGCGCACGACAAGTTTCGGCGACGCCGTCGGCGATCACACGGAGCGGCTGCGTGCGCTGCGTCGTGTGCCGTTCACCTTCGCGGTCCCCGAGGGAGAAAGCGCCCTTTTGCGGGAGGTCCTCCGCTTTCCCTACGTGCCGAGCGACCCCCGTGTCCTGAACGAGCGCTGCTTCGAGGTTTACAACATCCAGATCCACAGCCTCATGAAGCGTCTGACCGCCGCCGGCATCGAACGGGTGGTCATCGGTGTCTCCGGCGGCCTCGATTCCACCCAGACCGTGATCGTGGCGGCCAAGACCATGGACCGCCTCGGCCTGCCGCGCGCCAACATCCTCGGATACACCATGCCGGGATTCGCCACGAGCACCAGGACGCTCGAAAACGCCCGCCGCCTCATGTCCGCCCTCGGGGTCACGGCCCACGAAATCGACATCCGGCCCTCCTGCATGCAGATGTTCAAGGACATCGGGCACCCCTTCGCCCAGGGAAAGCCCGTCTACGATGTGACCTTCGAAAACGTGCAGGCCGGTGAAAGGACCTCACACCTGTTCCGCCTGGCGAACCTCCGCAGGGCGATCGTTCTGGGGACCGGGGATATCAGCGAACTGGCCCTCGGCTGGACCACGTACGGCGTCGGGGATCAGATGTCGCACTACAACGTCAATGTCTCGGTGCCGAAGACCCTGATCCAGCACCTGATCCGCTGGGTCATCCACACCCGGCAGTTCGACGAGTCGGCCGGCGCCGTCCTCCAGGAGATCCTGGAGACCGAAATCTCCCCCGAACTCGTGCCCGGCGGCGGCCTGTCGGACCAGCCCGCGCAAAAGACCGAGGCACAGATCGGCCCCTACGAACTTCAGGACTTCAACCTTTACTACATCACCCGTTTCGGGTTCCGCCCAAGCAAGGTGGCCTTTCTCGCCCGCCATGCGTGGAGGGACCCGGAAAAGGGTCCCTGGCCCCCCTTCATCCCGGCGGACAAGCGCCACGCCTACGATCTGGCCGCCATCCGCAAATGGCTGGAGGTCTTCCTCTACCGGTTTTTCAAGATCAGCCAGTTCAAGCGCACCGCCATCCCGAACGGGCCCAAGGTCGGATCCGGCGGATCCCTGTCTCCCCGCAGCGACTGGAGGGCGCCGAGCGATTCCGAGGCGGAGGTGTGGCTGGAAGAGCTGAGGCGAAACGTGCCGGAATAGCCGCCTCGGGACAGGACGCACCGAAGTCGCCGGGGGGCATGGACGCCCGGCTGCGGTCGAATCGGCGACTGGCACCCCGACCGCCAAAACGTTCAGCGGCGGCGCCCCTGCGATTGCCGTTCCGCCGCTGAAGCCAGGGAGAAGAGCGGGGCGTGGTTGGAGGTGAATAGCGGCGGGTCGCGCCGCAGGATGGGCGCCACCGCCGGATGGCGGCGGAACTCCCGGTCCAGGAACCGCCGGACGAGGGGCCGATCCCAGCCCCGCGGGTGAGCGAAGCTGGTGTAGAGAGACAGATCCCCTTCATAGAAGGGGTCCGTAGCGAGCGCGCGGGCATCGGGGCTGTGGATCGGGAGGTTGAAGACCGCCAGATTCAGGAAACCGATCGCCTCCCGGTGCCGCACGACGAACTCCAGCGTTCTTTCGGCCGCCCTCCGGTCTTCGCCCGGTGTACCGAAGAGAAGGTAGACATAGGTCGCGATTCCCGCCCGCCGGAGGCCATCGAGGACGCGCCCCGCGGTCTCGACCCGCGCCCCCTTCCCCATCGCATCGAGGACGCCCTGGTCCCCGGATTCGAGGCCGAGCTTCAGCATCACGCAGCCCGAGCGTTTGAGGGCTCGACAGAAATCCTCATCTGCCAGGAGTTCCGAGGCGCGCGCAAAACCGTACCACGGCGCGCCCGGCCCGCCGCCTGCGGCCAGACGCTTCAGGAGCGCCGGGCTCACGGCGTTGTCCAGCAGATGGATCAGTACAGGGCGCTCGGCGCGTGACAGCACTCCGAGCTCGGTCAGAACGTCGGAATGCGGCACGGGCCGGTAGGGATTGCGCTCCGCACGCTCGGGGCAGAATGAGCAGCGTCCCCAGTAACAGCCGCTCGAGGCGCTGTAGGGCAGGATCGGCCCCGGAGAAAGGTACTTGTAGCCGGAAAACGGTGCAAAGTCGGGCGTGCCGGCCGCGACCGGGCCGTCGACCCCGAAGCTTTCCAGGAGGAAGCCTTCGCCGGGACCCGCGACCAACGTGTCGATGAGGCCCCCGAACGGATTCCGGAAAGCCGGGCGCCGCATCCAGGAGGTCACCAGTCCGCCGCCGAAGACAATGCGTAGCCGCCCGTCGAGTCTTCTCAGGAATCCCGCCATGGCGAAGGCCGTGAGGGCCTGGCTCAAGTAATTGAGGGAAAACCCGACCATCGACGGCCGATGGACGGAAAGCACCTGCTCCAGGCGCCGGCTGAACCAACCGAAGAACGGATCAGCCTCCGGCGCCTCGGCTGCGGCCAGGAGATCGGTGCTTCGCACGGCTGAGCGGAGTGGATCCTGGTAATCGGCAAGAGTCAGGTGCACGCCCGATTCAGCCGCTGCCGCCCCCGCCACCCGGTTCAGATCCGCGACGGCCCGTTTGTAACGGTCAATATTCCGATAACCGTCCCATGACGAGAGCGTGGCGAGGTTGCGCTCCACTCCGCGCAAGGCCCTCTGCGTCCAGCGGTCCGACGCCGCGACCGGTGTCCGAATCAGTCCCAAAAGCCCTTCGAGGTTGGCATCGAGGACCACGCACCCGATCCCGCGGCGGCCGAGCGCTCCGGCCAGCCGTGCGATCCCGGCCGGCGGCTCGCTCACCTTCGCCACAGGCGGATGAACGAGCAGCAGCGGGCCCCCTCGTTCGAGCCGGGCCGGACCGCGCGGATTCACGGCATCCCGACAGAATTGCATGCATCGATGACGTTCTTTCACTCCGCCCTCCACCGTGCGGATTCCTGTCATGATCCTGCGCCTTCCCGGTTGAATTTTCAAGCGATACTGAGTATGCTCCTTCTTAAGAAACCACCGCTTCCGGCCCCCCGGCGGAGCGACGGGCAGATCCTTCGGAAACGGATCGAAGAACTCCGTTCCTTCAGAGGAGCGCCCTTCCGGAAACCATTTTCCGGTAAGATCCGCTTTCCAATTCGGATGGGAGGACTTTCCCCTACACCCTTCGGGCGCTCAGTCCCACCCCTTCGCGGAGGGTCCCGGCTCACCCGATACATCAGGATAGCCGGCGATTGCGCACAGGCGGGCTATGGGCCGCCACACAGGCAAACGTGAAGATGGACGCCGGGATCGGTAAAAAAGACCATTTCCGGATGGATACCAAGGAGATTCGACATGCAAAGACAGCGATCGATTCTGCTTCTCACCATCATGATCGTCAGCGTCGCAGCGGCCTGCGCCGGGATCCGGCCTGCGGAACAACCCCCCGATCGTTCACCGCTTCGCGAGAAGGGCTACCGGGTCGAACTGGGCATCGTCAAGGCCGCAGACGAACTGGAAACGCCCCCGTCGATCCCTACCCGGCTGCGCTTCGAACTGGAAAAGCAGCTCATGACCGCAGGCCTCCGGCCGAGCGAAGGGCAGGGGGAAAAAAGGCTGCGCCTTGACGTGGAAACGCGCGCGACCTACCAGGGCTTCGCCGCCCGAAGCGGCATCGCCGCCAACTACGCCTACTCCGCTCTCTTTTCGCGGGTGGTTCTGGTGGATCCCACCGATGAAAGCGTTCTGGCGGAAACCGTCGTGAAGACCTTCAACGGCTTCGGTTCCTGGACGGCCGACATGACCGAGATCGATCACGCCGCCGAGATCGTGCGCTACGTCGCTTCGATCGATCCGTCGTAGTTCAATCGGTCCTCTGCGGTTCGATCGGTCCGCCCTTGTGGGAGGGGCCGGTTCGAAGAAATGAGGGGCGCCGAACCGCTCGACGCCCTCGAAAAACCGGACCGGCCCGACTCTGCCAAGCGAAGCGGCTCTGGCCGCAATGGAGCGTAGAAGGTGGATGACAGGGTGACCCATTTCGACAAATACGGGATGCCGGTGGAACTCAGGGTGGCCGATGCGTCTGTGCTCCCGGAACTGCTCGACATGTACGATGGCTTCGAACCGAAACCGGCTTCACAGGGGCTTCCCCCCTCCAATCCGACCGCATGCCGGTCCTGGGTTGCGTTTCTCCTGGACAGCGGGGTCAACCTCTGCGCCCACCGCTGCGACCGGCTGATCGGGCATGCCGCGATCCTGATCGATCCGGCGAAATGCGACGCTGAATTCCTGATCTTCGTGCATCAGGATTTCCGCAGCAAGGGGATCGGGACCATCCTGACCCGGCGCACCCTCGAACTTGCCCGGGACCGGGGCATCGGATGCGTCTGGTTGACCGTCGAAACCGTCAACTTCCATGCGGTGAGGCTTTACCGCAATATCGGGTTCCAGTTCTGCGACGCCTTCGACTGCGAAAGGATGATGCGGATAGACATCGAAGGGCCATAGGGGGCCCACCCTGGGCCGCCCGCATTGGCGTTTCCCGGGTCCGAAAGATGCCTGGAAACACCTCCGGGTGCAGCGCGTTCAGACCACGGTGCCTCCTTTCAAACAAACGCCGCGTAACAGCGGCCAGAGCAGGGCAACCTATGATCAAGGCTCGTATCAAGGCAGAAGACCCGAATGCCCAAATGGGCTCCTACAGCAATTTTTACCGCGCCTTCGCCTGGGACGACATCCACCGGGAGCTGCGACGCTCACCCGGCGAACCGCTCAACATCGTCGCCTACGCCATCGACCGCTGGGCGGAGGACCCGGAGCACGGACAGCGACCGGCGCTCGTCTTCGACCGGGCGGGGGAAGCGCGCTCCTGGACATACGCCCAATTGCAGACGATCTCCTCGCAATGGGGCGCCATGCTCCTCGACCTTGGCCTGAAGGCCGGCGACCGGCTGTTCATCTTCGTGCCACCCTGCCCCGAGATCTATTTCGCGATGCTCGGCTGCGCCCGCGTGGGGATCATTTTCTGCCCGCTCTACCCGACCCTCGGGTTCGACGAATTGGATCAGCGCATCCGCAACGCCTCTCCACGCGCGCTGCTGACCCATCCCGAAACCGTCGAAACCCTCCCGCCCGAGGTCCTGGGCCCCGTCGAACACGTGCTTTTCACGGAAGGCCCGCTGCCGCGGGTCTTCAACCGCGAGACCCTGATCCCCCAGAGGCTGCCGGGCGGCACCACGATCCTTCCCCCGGTCCTCCTGGCCGAGGACAGCCCGCTCTACCTCATCTACACCTCCGGCTCGACCGGGCCTCCGAAAGGGGTCGTGCACGCCCACCGCGACCTCGCCGGGCACCTGATGACCGGCCGGTACGTGCTGGACCTCTCCCCGGGGACCGTGCTCTGGACGGACGGCCACCCGGCCTGGGTGATGGCGACCGTTTACAGCACCTTCGCACCGTGGCTTTGCGGGGCGACGAGCGTGGTGCTGGGGGACCCCTTCTCGGCCTCGAACTGTTACCGGACCCTCGAACGGCACAAGGTGTCCGTGTGGTACACGACCCCCATGACGATCAAGAAGCTCATGGAGGCCGGTGAAGACCTGCCGACGCGCTACGACCTCTCGAACCTCCGTCATGTCCTGACGGTCGGAGAGGCCCTCGCCCCGGAGCATTTCTACTGGGTCAGGAGCCACCTCCAGCACTCTCCGCATGACACCTGGTGGATGAGCGAGACCGGGATGATCTGCTTTGCGAATTTCCCCTCCATGGACATCAAGCCCGGGTCCATGGGCAGGCCCGTCCCGGGCATCGAGGCCTCCGTCCTCGACGAGAAGGGGGAGCCGCTGCCGTTTCTCTCCATGGGGGAGCTGGCGCTCAAGACGCCCTGGCCCGCGCTCATGACCGGCATCTGGCAGGATCGAGAGCGCTTCCTGGCGTACTTTCCCTTCGAAGGCTGGTTTTCCACAGGAGACATGGTCATCATGGACGAGGAGGGCTACTACTACCACCAGGGGCGGATGGACGACCTCATCAAGATCGGGGAGAAGGTCATCGGTCCCTTCGAGATCGAGCACATCCTCTTTCAGCATCCGGCCGTGGCCGAATCCGCCGTCATCGCGAAGACCGCCCAGCCGAACCAGCCGCACCTGAAGGCCTTCGTGAAGCTGAACACCGGCATAGCCCCGAGCGGGCGGATGAACCAGGAGATCAAGGCCTTTGTCAAGGCCAATCTTTCTCCCGACACCCCCTTGCGGGAAGTGGAATTTGTTGATAACCTCCCTAAGACAAGCGCAGGGAAGCTCCTGCGGCGCGTCCTGAGGGCGCGCGAACTGGGCCTGCCGACCGGCGACCCCTCCCGCATGCAGGACTGACCTTACGCGGTGGCAGACAACATGGCCCATTCCGGAAAGACGAGGACCCCTTACTGGCCGGACCAATACGTCGCGAAGCGCCGGAGCCCCGCGCAGGCGATCCGCGCCATCAAGCGCGGGCAGCGGGTGTTCATCGGGACCTCCTGCGGGGAGCCCCAGATCCTGGTGCGGGAACTGGCCGCACAGTCGGCCTCCTTTACCGATCTGGAGATCGTCCGAGTCCTCAGCCTGGAGACCACCCCTCTCACCCTGATCGCCGATCAAACCGCCTGTCACAACTTCAACGTCCGCTCCTTCTACCTCGGCTCCGCCAAGCCCCGGGCCCTTTCGGCCAACAAGCGCTTCATCACGCCGATCAACCTCTCGGCCGTTCCAAGGCTTTTCAAGAGCCGTCAGCTCAAACTGGACGTCGCCCTGATCCAGGTCTCGGAGCCGGACGATTTCGGCTGGATGAGCCTCGGGGTGAGCGTCGACGTCACGATGGCGGCAGCCCAGTCCGCTGATTTGGTGATCGCGCAGGTCAATCCGCAGATGCCGCGCGTCCTGGGGCGGAGTTTCATCCACGTGAACGAGGTCGACATCGTCGTAGAGCATGACGAACCCCTGATCACAATCGGGCAGGCGCCCGACTTCGCGACGGCCCGGTGGATCGCACAGCATGCCGCGAAGCTCATCGAAGACGGCGCGACCTTGCAGATCAGCCTCGGAACCACCCCCCAGGCCTTGCTGCTCGGCCTCTCGGACAAGAACGACCTCGGGGTCCACACCCAGTTCCTGACCGACGGGATCATGCACCTCTTTTCGAGCGGGGTAGTCAACAACCGCCGCAAGGGCTTCAACGAGGGGAAGCTCGTGGCAAGCGGGGCCATCGGGTCGGCCAACCTGTACGAGTTCCTGCACGACAACCCCGGCATCGAGTTCCACCCCTCCGACTATGTGAACGACCCGATGATCATCGCCCGCCACAACCGGATGACCTCCCTGAACGTCGGGATGGCCATCGACCTTACCGGCCAGGTGGCGGCCGACGCCATGCCCTTCAATCACTTCACGGGCGTCAACGGCTTCATGGATTTCGTCCGCGGGGCGAGCCAGGCGCCCCAGGGCAAGAGCATCATCATGATCCCTTCGACGACCCTGGACGGGAGGAGCAGCCGGATCGTTCCGCTCATGGAAAACGTCGCCGTCGTCGTTCCTCGCGGCGACGTGCAGTACGTGGTCACCGAGTACGGGGTCGTGAACCTCTTCGGGAAGAGCCTTCAGGAGCGCGCGCTCGCCCTGATCAGCATCGCCCATCCGGACTTCCGGGACGAACTCTTCCACGAGGCCAAAGAGAGGGGCTTCCTCGGCCAGGAGCGCACCCTGGCCGACACCATGCGCTGCATCTATCCCCTCGACATCGAGGAAGTCCGCATGATCGGCGGGCACAGGGTCTTTTTCAGGCCCGCCCGCCCAACCGACGAAAGACTCGTTCAAGAGCATTTCTACGCCATGGACCAGCAGGACGTGGTCCGTCGTTTTCTGCACGAAAAAACCAGTTTTCTCCGGGAAGACGTTGCAGACGTCTTCATGGTCGACTACGTGAACGATATGGCCATCCTCGCCGTCACGGGCGAACCCGGCTTCGAACGGGTCATCGGCGTCGGCGGCTATTTCTCGAGCCCGGGCGGCGGACCAGCCGAGGTGGCCTACAGCGTCGCCAAGGACTGGCAGGGCAAAGGGATCTCGTCCATCCTCCAGGAAAAGCTCCTGGACAGTGCACGCAATCACGGCATCCCCGGCTTCGTAGCCTACACCTCGGCCGGCAACCGCGCCATGATCCGGCTTTTCGAGAAGCTGCCCTACCGGGTGGATATCTTGCAGGACGCCGACGGCGTCACGCTGAAGACCCTGTTCGACGACCTCCCCTCCCCGGCGCCCTGCACCGGGGACCTTTGAGGGGGGAAGCCCTGGCGATCAGTCGGAGAGGACACAGACGCCGAAGACTCCAACCACAGCAAAGCGTATACTCAAGCGGGACGAGTACGAACCCGACATGCTTGGGGCAGCGCGAAGAACCGGGCGGGACGGGGCCGGCCCGTAGCCCGGACCGACTGCAGAACCAGACCGAACCGGCGCACACCTTTCCGGCGATGACAGCCGCAGGCGCATTTCCGGTTCCAACATCGTGAAAGGAGACGGACTATGACGGATGCACCCAAATGGTATGACGCCCACCTCGAGGACTACCGGAAGGTCGCCTTCATCAACTCGATGGAGCAGTACCAGGAGCTTTACCGCCGCTCGATCGAGGACCCCGACGGATTCTGGGCCGAGCAGGCCGGAAGATACCTCTCGTGGGACAAGCCGTGGGATTTCGTACTACGTTATGATTTCAACCAGGCCGATATCGCCTGGTTCGGCGGCGGCGTCCTCAACGCGTCGGTCAACTGTCTCGACCGCCACATGAAAACCCTCAAGGACAAGGTCGCCTACTACTGGGAAGGGGACAACCCGGAGGAAACCCTCACCGTGACCTACGGGGATCTCTACGCGCGCGTCAACAAGATGGCGGCTCTCTTGAAGCAAAAAGGGGTAAAGAAGGGGGACCGGGTCATCATCTACATGCCGATGATCGTGGAACTGCCCGTCACCATGCTCGCCTGCGCCCGCATCGGCGCCGTCCACAGCGTGGTTTTCGGCGGATTCAGCGCCGAGGCGCTCGCCAACCGGATCCGAGACTGCGGCGCAAAGCTGGTCGTCACGGTTGACGGCGGATTCCGTGCCGGCAAACCCGTGCCCCTCAAAATCAACGTCGACAACGCCCTCAAGAGCTGCCCCGGGGTCGAGACGGTGCTCGTCTTCGAGCGCGCGGGCCTGAAGCCGCAGCTCGACCCGAAGCGCGAGGTCTGGGCGCACGAGGCCCTCGAGGATCCGGGCCTGCCCGATTTCGTGGAGCCCGAGCCGATGGAGGCCGAAGACCCGCTCTTCATCCTCTACACCAGCGGCAGCACCGGCAAACCGAAGGGCGTCGTCCACACCACCGGCGGCTACCTCCTCTACGCCGCGATGACCACCCGGCTCGTTTTCGACCTCAAGGACGACGAGGTCTTCTGGTGCACCGCCGACATCGGCTGGGTGACCGGGCACTCCTACGGCGTTTACGGACCATTGACCGATGGTTTGACCAGCGTCTTGTTCGAAGGGGTTCCCAACTACCCCGGCTTCGACCGGTGTTGGGCCATCGTCGAGAAATACCGCATCGCCAAGTTCTACACCGCCCCGACCCTGATCCGCTCCCTCGCCAAGGAAGGCCCTGAACCGGTCCAGAAGCATGACATCTCCTCGCTCAAACTCCTCGGGTCCGTCGGCGAACCCATCAACCCCGAGGCCTGGCGGTGGTACTACCACTACGTTGGTCGCGACTGGTGCCCGATCATGGACACCTGGTGGCAGACGGAGACGGGCGGGCACATGCTCACCCCCCTGCCCGGCGTAGCCCCCATCAAGCCAGGGTCCTGCTCCTTCCCCTTTTTCGGGGTGGACCCCGTGATCCTCGACGAAACAGGACAGGAGGCCCGGTTCCCCGACCAGGAGGGCGTACTCTGCATCCGGAAGCCCTGGCCCGGCATGGCGCGGACGGTCTACGGCGACCATGAGCGTTTCCGCCAGACCTATTTCAGCCAGGTGCCGGGGATGTATTTCACCGGCGACGGCGCCAAAAAGGACCAGGACGGGTACTTCTGGATCATCGGCCGCATCGATGACGTCATCAATGTCTCGGGCCACCGCCTCGGCACCGCCGAAGTCGAGTCCGCGCTCGTCCTGCACGACCTGGTCGCCGAGGCCGCGGTGGTGGGCATGCCCCACCCGGTCAAAGGCCAGGGCATTTACGCCTTCGTCACCCTCAACACGGGGGTTCCGAAATCGGAGGAACTGAAGAAGGAGCTGGTCCAGATGGTCCGCAGGGAGATCGGCCCCATCGCGACCATCGACGTCCTGCAATGGGCGGACGCCCTGCCGAAGACACGGAGCGGAAAGATCATGCGCCGCATCCTCCAGAAGATCGCCGCCGGCCGGGTCGACGAAATCGGCGACACCTCCACGATCGCCGATCCGAGCGTCATCGAGACGTTGATCAAGGAGCGTGTCGGCCTACCGTAGTTTCCATCCGGAAATGGTCTTTTGGGCCAATCTCGGCGTTGATCTGCACGTTTGCTTGTGCGGCGACCATAAGGTCGCCTCCGCGCAAACGCTTGATCGCCTTGATATTGGCCCAAAATCCTCATTTCCGGATTGGAAACTCTCTTGTTCCCGGAACAGCCTTTCGGGGGATGGACACGGAGGCGTTTTCATCTTGAAATGGTCTTTTGGGCCAATCTCGGCGTTGATCTGCACGTTTGCTTGTGCGGCGACCACAAGGTCGCCTCCGCGCAAACGCTTGATTGCCTTGATATTGGCCCAAAATCCTCATTTCCGGATTGGAAACTCTCTTGTTCCCGGAAAATTCTTTGACCCATCAGGCCCTGGACACCCTCTCCGAAAAGGAGGATGATGCAACCCGTCACCGGAATCATACGCGACCCCCGTTACCTCGATCATCTGCCGGGCCACACCCATCCGGAGCACCCCAGCCGCCTGAGGGCGATCTACGAGATGATCGACCGGGAGTTTGCGGAAAAGCTTCTCACGATCACACCCCAGCCCGCCGCCATGGACGACCTCGAGCTCGTCCACACGCCGGCCTATATCAAAAAGGTCCTCAAGACCGCCGAGCACCAGTTCACGAGCCTCGCCCCCGACACGCCGGCAAGCGCCAAGACGTATCTCGCCGCCTGGCTTGCGGCCGGCGGCTGCATCGAGGGGCTGAAGGCCGTCTGGTCCGGTCTCTGCGGCAACTGCTTCGCGCTTATCCGACCGCCCGGTCACCATGCCCTCCCGGGCCGGGCCGGTGGTTTCTGCATCTTCAACAACGTCGCCATCGCGGCGCGCTACGCGCAGCGCGTCATGGGCGTGAAAAAGATCCTGATCGTCGACTGGGACATCCATCACGGAAACGGGATCCACGAATTCTTCTACGACGACCCCGAGGTCTTCTATTTCTCTTCCCACGACAAGCTGCTCTACCCCTACTCGGGGGATTTCGACGAGGCCGGTGAAGGCGAAGGCGCAGGATACACCGTCAACGTGCCTCTGACGCGGGACCTCGAAAACGAGGACATGGTGGCCCTCTACCAGATGCTGCTGCCCCGCATCGTGGAGCGTTACCGGCCGGAGCTGATCCTGGTCGATGCCGGTTTCGACGCACACCGAGACGATCCCATCGGGCGCTCACACCTGACCGAAGAGGCCTTCACCGAACTGACCCGCCTGATCCTGAACCTCGGATCGGCCCTGGGCGCTCCCAAGATCCTTTTCATCCTCGAAGGAGGCTACGATCCACGCGCCCTTTCCCGCTGCGTCGAAACGGTGCTGCAGGTCCTCTGCGCGCCCCCGGGCCGGGCCTGTATGCTCGCGGGTGGAACGGCCAGGGCCGATGCGCTTGCCGGAGAGGTTTTCCGCGCCCACAAATCGTTCAAGGTTTGGGTGGACTAAGGCCGACGATTCTGTTAGATTTTTTTGTTTGTTTCCATCTGGACATGATTTTCCGGTGCAACGCCGTTTCCGATTTGAAAATGAGGAATTTTCGCCCAGTCCAGCAAACCGGGCGTTTGCGCGGAGGGGACCTGGTGGTCGCCGCACAAGCAAACGCGCAGATGGACGCCGGCCCTCCAACCTGGGACGGCCTCACGGAGGAGGCCCCATGCCGGGCTCGAAAAACAAGAACTGGAAAAGCAAGATTGTCAACCCAGAGAAGGTGTTGAGCAAGATCCGGCCGGGGATGAGCATTTTCCTCGGCACGGCGGTCGCTGAACCGCGCACACTGGTCAAGAGCCTGATGGCCTCGGAGGCCAACAACCTGCAGGATCTCGAACTGATCCAGCTCGTGAGCCTGGGCGACGCGATTTCGATCGGAGACAAGTACGCCAACAAATTCAGGCTGAAAACCTTTTTCGCCGGGTGGGTCGCCAGCGAGGCCATCAAGGCGGGTCGTGTGGATCTGATTCCGTGCCGCTTTTCGCGGGTCCCTTCACTGATCGAATCGGGCACGATCGGGATCGACGCGGCCTTCGTCCAGATCACGCCCCCGGACGAAGCCGGCTACGCGAGCCTCGGCGTCGCTGTGGACGTCGCCCGCCAGGCCATGGCCAAGGCATCCCTTGTGGTCGGCGAGATCAACGCGCAGGTCCCCCGCACCTTCGGGGATACCTTCGTCCACGTGGACGATTTCGATTTCCTCGTGGAGGCGACGACCCCGCCTTTCTATTTTCCGCGCTGGCCTGTCACGGAGGTCTACGACAAGATCGGGGCGAACGTGGCCTCGCTGATCCAGGATGGAAGCTGCCTGCCCTTTTCCATCGGCCCCCTCTACGAGGCCCTCGCCCGCCATCTGGTGCGCAAGTCGAACCTCGGGATCCACTCCCCTTTTTTCACCGATGCGCTGATGGATCTGGTCAAGAGCGGCGCCGTGACCAACCGGCGCAAGAGCATCTTCAAGGGGAAGTCCGTCGCGGCCCACGCCCTCGGATCGGCGGAACTGATGCGCTGGCTGGATAACAACCCACTCGTCGAGTTTCAAGGCGTCGACGTGGTGGCGGACCCCAAACGGATCGCGAGCATCGACCGCTTCGTGGTGACGCTGCCCGGCCGGAAGGTCGACTTCACAGGCGGCATCGTCCTTCACAGCGGCAAAGGCAACGTCGGCACACAGCCGGGCGAGGCGCAGGAGTTCTTCTCGGGGGCGTGGCTCTCGAACGGCGGGAAGACGATCCTGGCGCTCCCGAGCCGCAACCTCCTCGGCGAATCCAATATCGTCCCCTCGGTTCGGGACTACCCGAACCAGTTCTCGGCCCGCGAATCCCTGGACATCGTCGTGACCGAGTATGGAACCGCCCCGCTGGCGGGCCGGACAATCCGCGAACGAGCCCTCGCCCTGATCGACATCGCCCACCCGGACGACCGCGCGGAGCTCGTGCGCCTCGCCAAAAAGGAACATATCCTCTACCCGGATCAGACGTATCTCTCGGAGTCCGGAAAGATGTATCCGGAGGAACTCGCTACCACCCAAGCCTTTGGCGGGAACCTGGTGCTCCGGTTCCGCGCGATCCGGCCTTCGGACGTCGAGCAGATGCGGCGGCTCTTCTATCGGTTTTCCGACAACGCCGTCTATTACCGCTATTTTTCTCCCATCAAAACCATGCCCCACGCGAAGATGCAGGAATACGTCAACGTCGACTACCGTAAGACCATGTCCATCGTCGGGCTCATCGGCGAGCCGGGCGAAGGGACCATCATCGCAGAGGCCCGCTATGTGCGGCTGCCGGACCGGCCCTACGCAGATGTAGCCTTCGTCGTCGACGAGGCATTCCAGGGCAAAGGGATCGCCACCTACCTGTTCCAGATGCTCATCAACATCGCGAGAAACCGAGGAATCGAAGGCTTCAAGGCCGACGTCCTGGCCTCCAACAAGGCGATGATCAAGGTCTTCGAGAAATCGCCCTTCCCATTGAAGGCCGTGCTGGACAGCGGGGTCTACGAGTTGATCATCCCCTTCCACGGAGAAAAGGAAGAACCCTGAGGGAGGAGCCGCTATGCCGGACGAGCCTGTCCTGTTGGTCGAGCGGGAGGAGCACGTCGTCACCCTGTGCATCAACCTGCCTTCGAAGCGCAATTTTCTGACGCTCGAATGTCTGAACGCCACCGAGGAGGCCCTTGCCGGGCTTACGGAGGACCCCGCCGTCCGGGTCCTGGTGCTGCGCGGGGCAGGAGAACGGGCCTTTTCCTCCGGCTACAATATCGAGGCCCTCAGGCATGTCGAGCAGGACCTTACCGGTGCCGATGCCGGTGAGACCCTTCCGCTCGAAAAAACCCTTCAGGCCATCGAACAATTTCCCCGCCCGGTCATCGCCATGCTGAACGGCGATGCCTTCGGGGGCGGGTGCGAACTGGCCATGGCCTGCGACATCCGGATCGCGGCGGCGCGCACCCGCATGGGGATGCCCCCGGCCAGACTCGGCCTCGTCTATCCTTATCCGGGGTACCGCCGTTTTGCGGCGGTCCTCGGCCTCGCCCGGGCACTCGAGCTATTCCTGACTGCGGACACCTTCGACAGCCGGGCCTGCCTGCAGATGGGGCTCGTCCATCACGTAATCCCCGACGAGGGGTTCGAGGCCTTCACCTATGACCTCGCGCGGCGCATCGCCCGAAACGCCCCTTTTTCCCTCGCGGGTACGAAGCGGGTGCTGCGGACCATCGCGGGCGGTGCAACCTTGGGTCGCGCTGAAGAGCAGGCCCTGCAGTCCCTCTTTCACGCCTCGCTCAAACGCCGTGACATCGCCGAAGGCATCGCCGCCTTCGCCGAGAAGCGCACCCCTGTTTTTACGGGCGAATGATGGCTGAAGCGCCTTCGAAGGGCTTTACAATCGCCGCTTTTTTTATACATTATACGTTGAGGAGTTCGAAGCGTAACGGTCTATTGACAACCCGGGGAATCGGCAATGCCCATCTATGAATACGAAGCCTGTGATCTCGAGCGTGCCTGCGCCCGCTGCCGCCGCGCATTCGAGGTCCTGCAGTCCATGAAGGACCCCCCTCTCGAGCGCTGCCCGGCGTGCGGCGCCCCGGTGCGGAAACTGGTTTCGCGATGCCGGGCGTCCGTTGTCGAGCCTGACGAGGGCCGCGGCGAGGTCGAAACACGCATCAAGGAGTACGAACAGCAGGGACTCTGGAGCCACGCGGCGGAGCTCGCCGACACCCATGCGGCGAAGGCTGGGGACGATGCCCTCAAGATGCGGGCGATCGACGATTACCGCAAGGCGGGTTACCCTCTGGAAACCCTCGAGAAACACGCCAAATCGGAAACCGAGTAAAGGAGGTCTGGGTGCATGGAAGGAAGACGGAACCGGCGTTTGGGTTGGGCCTTGACAGGAATGCTGCTCTCCCTGATCTGCTTCGCGGGGGCCCCCGCTCCCGCCGAGGAGAAGCAAGACCTTCCTGAGCGGAAGATATCGGTGGCGGTCGAGTACCCCGGTATCGTCATCCCCCGGGGGGAAGATTTGAGCCTGGACCTCATCGTCGCGAACGGCGGCCGCAAGGACGAAGCCGTCGAACTGACGGTCCAGCCCCCGCCGGACGGTTGGACGGCGCAGCTCAAGACATACCGTTTCGGGGTCAGAGGGGTCTTCGTGAAGTCCGATTCCTCCAAGACCGTCACCCTCGAGCTCGAGCAGGATGAGACGCTGCCACCAGGGGAATACACCTTTACCGTCGAGGGACGGAGCTCCGATGGCGCCCTCCGCTCGACCGCCGAGCTGCGGGTGAGCGTCGAGGGGGAAAAGACGGAGCGCAAGACCGAAGGGGCCGCTCTTCAAACCGCCTATCCTGTGCTCAGGGGGCCGACCGATGGCCGGTTCGAGTTTTCGGTCGAGGTGGAAAGCCGGCTCGAAGAGGATGCCGTTTTCAGCCTCACTGCGCAGGCCCCCGAAAACTGGGAGGTCAACTTCAAGCCGGCCTATGAGGACAAATTCATCTCGAGCCTGCGCCTGAAGGCGCGCCAGAGCCAGAGCGTGGCCGTGGAGGTCGAACCTGCGCCTCAGGCCACACCGGGGGAGTACCCGATCCTGGTCCGGGTGAAGGCCCCGGGGGCCCAGGCCGAGACCCAGCTGACCGTGATCCTGACCGGCACCTACCGGCTGGAAATGGCCACCACCAACGAACTGCTCTCCCTCAGCGCCGTCAAGGGCAAATCCGCAAACCTCTCCTTCTATGTCCGCAACAGCGGCTCCGCCCCGCTCCAGGACATCCACTTCCTTTCCTTCAAACCCGAGAACTGGACCGTCGAGTTCGAACCCGGGCAGATCGAGATTCTGGCCCCTGACGAACTCAAGCAGGTAGAGGCCACGATCACACCCGGCGCCGATGCCCTGGTCGGAGACTACTCGCTCGCGCTGAGCGCCGAGGCGGGAAAACTCTCGAAAAACCTCGAACTGAGGGTGACCGTCAAGGCCTCCGTGGTCTGGGGCTGGGTCGGAATCGGGCTGATCATCGTGGTCCTGGCAGGCCTGGTTTTCCTGTTCATCCGCCTGGGAAGACGCTGAGATGGAAGGGCGACCGATCATCCGGACCGAAGGGCTCACTAAACGCTACGGCGGGTACGAAGCGGTCCGCTCACTGAGCCTGGAGGTGCGCGAAGGCGAGATCTTCGGCTTCCTCGGCCCCAACGGCGCCGGGAAGACGACCACGCTCCTCATGCTGCTCGGCCTGACCGTGCCCACGGCCGGCACGGTCGAGGTCTGCGGGCTCGACCCTGTCCGGCGGGCCCGCGCGGTCAAGCAACTGGTGGGCTACCTTCCTGAAAACGTGGGATTTTACGGGGATCTGGACGCCGTCGAAAGCCTGGCCTACATCGCCGCCCTCAACGGAAGATCCCCTGCCGACTCTGCCCGCTTGGTTCCCGGACTGCTGGAGCAGGTGGGTCTGGCCGACGCCGCCCGGAAAAAGGTCGGTTTCTTCTCGCGCGGGATGCGTCAACGCCTGGGGATCGCCGAAGTCCTCCTGAAAGAGCCGAAGGTGCTCCTCCTGGATGAACCGACCCTGGGGCTCGACCCCGACGGGGCGGCCCGCCTGATCGGATTGATCGAAGCCCTGAACCGCGAAAGGAACATGACCGTGCTTCTGTCCTCCCACAATCTCCACCAGGTCCAGAGGATCTCGCACCGCGTCGGGATCATGATCGAAGGCGGCATGGTAGCCTCGGGCCCCATCGACGCTTTGGCCGAGCAGACCTTCGGACTTGGCGGCAGCCGGTATTCCCTTGAAGAGATCTACCTCAAGTACTTTCAGGAGGGGTGAGCTATGCAGGGGCTTTGGGCGGTTTACCGCAAGGAGTTGAGCGACCACTTCAGCAGCTACCGCTTCGTGATCCTCTTTGCCCTGATCGCGATGGTCAGCTTCATCACCAGCTACATGGCCGGGGTCACCCTCAGGGAGAACCTGGAGGGCATCGCACGGCCCAAGTTCGTCTTCCTGATGCTTTTCAACACCCCCGGGGCGCTTTTTTCCATGCTTCAGTTCGTGGCCTTCTTCGGTCCGCTGATCGGGCTCGTGCTGGGTTTCGACGCCATCAACCGCGAGCGCGCCCAGGGAACCCTCATCAAGGTGCTGAGCCAGCCGATCTACCGCGATGCCGTGATCAATGGCAAGTTCCTGGCGGGGGTCACCGTGATCGGCGTCATGCTCCTCAGCATCGTCCTCATCATCTCGGGGTTCGGGATCACCCTGCTCGGCATCGTCCCGGGGGTCGAGGAGATCCTCCGCCTGGCCGTCTTCCTGATGTTGAGCCTCTTTTACGTCGCGTTCTGGCTAGGCCTTGCGATCCTCTTTTCAATTCTCTTCAAAGGCATCGCCACCTCCGCCATGGCATCGGTGGCCCTCTGGATCTTCCTGTCCTTCTTCATCTCCCTTGGAGCGGACGTGGCGGCGGGCGTCGCCGCGCCTATCGAGGGCCCGCAGGGTCAGGATGCAGAGGCGACGATGCGGCATGCCCGGATCAAGGAGCTCTTCACCCTGACTTCCCCGATGGTCCTGTACACGGATGCCGCCGGGACCGTCATCGACCCGATGCGCAAGACGACCCGTAAAATGGTTCTCCTCGGCTACATGGAGCAGCTCTCGCTCTCCCGCTTTCAGAACCCGCTGCCGCTCGGCCAGAGCCTTCTCGTAGTCTTTCCCCACGTCACGGTCCTGATCGCGATCACGCTTATCTGCTTCGCCGTCTCATACCTGATCTTCATGACGCAGGAGATCAGAACCTGAACCGGCCCCGGAGGGGCAGCGGGCCGCGAGGGCCAGCCCCTTCGGAGATCATCGTCAACGACCCCAAAGGATCAAGGAGACAGATCGATGAAGATTGCGGAACTCCTGGCAGGCAAAAAAAACGGCGAGCAGGTCACTATCGACGGCCTCACCATCCCGGTCGCGGTCTTGAAGGCGCTCGAAAAAGAGGGCTACCAGCATGCGACGCTCTTCAAGGACAACCGGACGTTCGCCTGCTGGGGTGATGCCTGCTCGGCCTGTTTTACCCAAGAGAGTCTCAGGGAGCGGACTCGATCCAAATAAAAGGGGCATAACGGGAGGAAAGCGTTTCAGGGGAAACCTGCCCGTATTCCTCCTCGAACTCATGCCACAGCGTCCGCAGCGCCCTCTCCAGGGTCTGGAGATCGGCCTCGCTGAATCCAGCGGCATATCCTGTCGTGGTTGCCACGAAAAGATCTTCGAAGGCGGCCATCGGGGCGGAGCCTTCGCGCCGGCCGCCTCCGAGCCGCTTGAGCCATGCCCGCGCCCGCTCCACCGGAAGCGGTTCGAGCGACGGTTCGAGCCCCAGGCAGACATAGGCGAAGGGGTTGAAGAGGATCGGTTCGAAGGTTGTCGGCTCGGCCCGAAGCAGGCGCCTGTCCAGTCCACACCCCTTGGAAATGCTCGCCAGAAGCCTGTCGAGAACCTTCAGCAACCCAAGGCTCCGCCGGGCTGATTCGACCTCCTCGAGGCACTGGAAGTCCCGGAAGGGTTCAGTTTCATCGATCCCCGCAAAGAAGCGCGGCCTCGGTTCGAGCATGGCCGAAAGCGCCCCTCCCCAGAGTTCCCCCCAAAAACCGGGCTGAAGGCCCTCGCCGGCGAACCAGCTTTCCTTCATCCAGCGCTCCGCCTCCCAGCGAAGGCTCAGCACCTCGCCGAAGCCCGCCCTGAAAAGCGCCGCCAGCGTGTTCCGCTCGATCAGGGATCGCGCCCGCTCCAGGTCCCCGGAGGCAGCCCGCTCCAGGGCGATATCGATGTAACCCGCGCCTTTGCGGCTCACCCGGATGAGATCCTCCAATTCGAAGCTCGTCATCCGATCGGCCACGACGATCTGGTTGCAGAGCCCTGCGAATTCCATCTGCATCCGCTCTAAAAACACCGGATCATCCGCATGCGAGACCACCTCGGCGAGGGGCCCTTTCGCCCCGGCGTGAAAAAGCGGCGCCACCGGGAGCATCTCCTCCTCGAGGACCCAATCCGGGAGCCCCAATGCAGGGGCTTGCGCGTCGTCCGGTTTTGCGAGAAACCGCGGATCCAGAGGTGCGTAGATGGCGAGCGCCTCCTCGTAAGGCAGAAACCCGTGCTCGGCCAGGCGGAGGTTCCGAAGCCGGTACATGTTCTCCTCGAGCTCGGCCGGGATTACGCCCCCCAGTGTCACGAGCAGCGCCTGCAATTTCTGGAAGTCGTTCGCTGCAAGGGTGTGCAGGATCGCGATGACCGTTTGCCGAGCCTCCTCCCAGGGTGCGCGCAGGTAGAAAATACCGTCCAGGGTGAAAAAACCGTCCGGGACCTCTAGATCCTCATCGGGAGGTTTGACCAGCACCTCCAGGCGCCTGAAAAAATAGAGGTAGCCCAGGCTCTGACCCTCCTCCGAGACCAGCCAGCGCGTCAGGCGCCTGAGATCGGCCTGCTGCAGCCGTGCGAGCCATCGATCCGCCGCCTCCAGTTCCAGGCTGTCCTTGCCCCATAACTCGAGATCCAGGATGTACTGCCATTGGTCTTCCGATGCCAACTGGAGCAGCGGACCGGCATCGTCCGCGCCCACCTTCTTGACCAGCCAGTAAAGGTCTTCGGAGGAAAGATCCTGGACGTACTCTTCGGGGCTGTCCATCGCCAGCACCCGGTTGATCAGCTCCGACCCTGACAGGACATGCAGAGGGAGAAGCCCGCCCTTGCCCCTCTCGAGCGCAGTGAGATCACCCCCTCCCCCGGGTGGCCGGTCCGCCGGCAAAACGGTTTTCCTGTCATCTGATTCCATGATCGCCTCGCTCCTCTTTTCCCTCTGCCCGGATCTTGCGGCATACCCATTTTAGCATTTGTACTCCAAAGCGGGATGTGCTATGAAAGCTCCATGTAGAAAAGCTTTTCCCCCTGCCGGGGGTCGGGCCCGTTACGGGCCGACACACGTTCCGGCATGAACTCGAACAAGCACTGATCAAGGCTATGCCATTGAAGATTATAGGATTTTTAAAAATCCCTCTTCTGGCTGCCGCCATCGTCGCCCCCATCCTGCTGTGGCTGGGATTGGGCAGCGAAGGGTTTCTGCGTCTTTACCAGGCCAGGCAGGACCGCGATGCGCAGAGGGAAATCAATGATCGGCTGAGCCGCGAAAACCGTGCTTTGATGGACGAGATCAACCGCCTTGAAACCGATATGGCCTATCTGGAAACCATCGCCCGAAAAGAACTGAGCCTCGTCAAGGAAAACGAAATCATATACCGGTTCGAAAAAAAAGAAAAGGCGGATTGAAGCTCCCGCCCTCCGTACCTTCGGTGGAGCCGGCCCGCAGACTGCCCCGCCCCTGCCGCTTTCGGAAGGATTCCTTACGCCATGCCCGACGATCTTGACTTTCTCCTCACCATCCTTCGCCAGGGACCGCCGGAAGCAGCCGTCCTCCAAATCCTGGACAAGCTGCACGCCGCAGGCCGGGTGAGAGAATCGCTCCAAGAGGCCCTCGAGGCCTTGCACCGGCACCCGGAGAGCATCGCCCTGAGGCTGTTCACCGCCGAAAGACTTCTGGAAGCCGGGTTTGTTTCCCTCGCCGAGCGGGAGGTGGAACAGATCGAGCGCTCCCTGCGAAGCCTGGGCCGTGTCTTCCAATTGAAGGCCGATATCTGCAGACGTCGGGGGCGGAACCGGGAGGCTCAGCGGGCGATCGAGGCTCATCTGGCCCTCGATCCTGACGCCTCGCCCATCGCAAGCTCCGTCTTGCAGGCCTCAGGCCGGCCCCTCCCCGAGGACGAAGACCTGGCCGCCGCCCTGCGCTCTCTCAGCCTGCCCCCCAGCGAGCGGCAGAACGAAAACGTCCCCATCGGCGAAGAGGGGCAGGAAGAAACCCTGGCAAGCCCGACCCTGGCGGAGATCTATCTGAAACAGGGCGATATCGAGACGGCCGTCCGCATGTACACCGCCTGTCTCGCTGCAGACCCCGGTGACTCGGGCCTACGGCGGCGCCTGGAAGAATTGCAGACGAGGCTCGAACGGCAGAGGCGGAAGGAACAGCGCAAACAACAGCTCGTCGCCGTCCTCGAGGGATGGCTCGAACGTATCAGGGAAAAAGCCCATGCAGAAACACTCGCCTGATTTTCACTTCATCGCCACGGGAATCGGCAGCGTTCCCTTCACGGACATCGCCTCGACCTGCAGCGGGATCCTGCAGGAGGCGCCGCGGATGCCCTTCTGGCCGCAGTTTCCGAGGAGAAGCCCGGTCGAGGACATGTCCATCCAGTTCAGCGAAGGGATGCCGCTCCTCTCAGCGGACCTGGAAAACCGTTCCCTGGCCATCGATTCGGACACTTCGCAGGCCGACGCACTGGTGGCCCTTTACGATCGGTTCATGTCTCACGACCTGGAGGCCTTCGCCCTCAGCCGGGAATATGCCCCCGGACTTTACCGGATGGGAGAGATTCTGGCGGATCGTCCCGCGGACGAGGGGGATTTTTTCAAAGGGCAGACGGTCGGCCCCGTCACCTTCGCCGCCGGCATCCGCGACACCAACGGCACATCCGTCCTCCACAACCCCGAACTGCTCGAAGCCCTGACCCACGCCCTGGCCATCAAGGCGCGCTGGCAGGTCGGAGTGCTGGCATCCTCCGGCCGTCGACCGGTCATTTTTCTGGACGAGCCTTATCTCTCCGGCTTCGGCTCGGCCTTCTCCCCGATCCAGCGGGAGACGGTCATCGAACTGCTGCGCCTCGTGATCGACTATCTCCGGACGCACACCGACGCGCTGATAGGGATCCATTGCTGCGGCAACACGGACTGGTCCATGATCCTGGATGCGGGACCCGACATCGTCAATTTCGACGCCTTCGAGCACCTCGACTATTTCCTCCTTTACCCCGATCATATCCGGAAGTTCCTGTTGGCAGGGGGAGCGGTGGCCTGGGGGATCGTCCCGACCTCGCCCGCTGTCATGGAAGCAACCTTCGACTCCCTGGCATCACGCCTCAGGAAGGGGCTCGCCTATCTGGAGGGAAAAGGGATCGACCGCAGTCTTCTGGCGCAACGCTCCCTCCTCACACCCGCCTGCGGGATGGGAAGCATGACGGAGCAGGAGGCCCGCAAGGCCTTGGAGCTCCTGGGGATGTTGTCACGGGATTGGACGGAAAGGTGAGCGTTTCAAAGGGCGGGCGCAGCGGGGGCAGGCTCTGCACCCCCTGTCTTCTCCCTTTTCAGACGCTCGTATGAGAGGACCATCAGCGGCTCGAGGTTGACGATGTCCGCGCGGTTATAGGCAAGCAGACGCTCGAGCGCCCCCTCCCGCCCCTCCCGGTGCGCCCGCCACATCCTGACGGCGTCATAGCCGTTCAACCCGTCCACGTCTGAATCCCGGCCGACCCCGAGTGCCTTCTCGATCCGCTTCAGACCTCCGCTGTACCCGAGCCGCTTCAGCACGAAGCGCAGATCGATGTGGGCGTGGGGAAGGGTGATGTGCGGGAAGGCGCGCCGGATAAAGGGCACGTCGAACAGGCTGCCGTTGAAGGTGACCAGCAGGTCGTAGGCGCACACCTTCTCCTCGAAGCGGTCGAGGTCGCGCCCGTTCACGAAGGAAAAGACCTGGTTGCCATCGTAAAGTCCGATGACGGTGATCTCGTCCATCCCGTCGAGCCCCCCGCTCGTTTCGATATCGAGGTAGGCCGCCCGGGACCTGAACTCGCCGAACAGCCGCCAGAGTTCACCCGGCGGCAGACGCCCCGCGAAAAAGCGGATATCCTCCAGGTGGTCAGCCGAGCGTCTGATCTCCTCCTCGATGTACCGGTCTCTCGCATCCGAGAAGACGGTGCCGCTCCGGCGCAAGAAATCGTCCCAGCAGCGGATGCCGCGGCGCCACAGGCCCTTTTCCGTCTTCGGGCCGATCCCCTGGATATGCAGAAAGGTGTTCTGAAGCATCGATACCGGGCACTCTCATCGGCACGTCATCTGCGCCGATCGCTCCTGCCCCTCGACAGCAGCCCGACACAAGCGACGGTCCGGATTGACGCCGAGATGGGCCAAAAAGAACATCCCCGATGGGGAAACGGGGTTCTGGCGGAAGACCATTTCCGGATGGGTTCTCTTTACGCTTCGCCCCGCGGGGTTTCGCAAGGTCTGCCTCCCGGCTGAGCGCCGGACCTTTTCACACCTGCCGCTAGTGCTGGAACTGTCCGTCCTCGTAGATGACGGTGCGCCGCCCGGAGGCAAGCACAGCGCTCACCCGCTTGCGCTCCGTGTTGACGAGGTCCCAGTGGAGGGCCGAGTCGTTGAACCCGAGCTTCCGTTTGAGCTCTTTCGTCAAGGTGTCCGGGTCGCCCGCAAAGGTGTCGGCGTAGGAGGCCCCCACCGCAAGGTGGCAGTTGCCGAACTCGCCCCCGAAGTTCTCATCGTAGAGGGTATTGGCCATGAAGCGGTCTATCCGCGAAAAACGCCTGTCGGTCAGGGAGAATTCCCCCACCCGGGAGGCCCCTTTGTCCATCGTCAACTGTTTGCGCAGGAACTCGCCCCCCTTTTCCGCCTCCATCGTCTTGGCGACGCCCCTCTCGAAGGTCAGGCGCACCCCCTCGACGTAATTGCCGCTCCGAAAGGAAGGCTGATCCGCGTAGTAGATCCCGGTGGTGCCCCGCCAATCCGGAGAGAGGAAAACCTCGAAACTCGGGATGTTGTGGCCTGAGATCCCGATCCACTTCCGCATCTTGCCTGGTTTGACGACGAGGTCGGTGTGGTCGGATTCGATGTGGAGGGCCTCGACCTCCATGCCGTTCAGCCAATCCTTGATGGCCTGGGCCTCGCGGTGGATATCCCGCCAGGCCTTGACCGGATCGGGGCGATCGAGGTAGCAGGCCCGCACCACCTGGTCACTGTAATCCTCGTACGAGAGCCTCGCCTGGCGGGCCAGTTCCTCGGTCGGCACGGTGCACAGAGTCCAGCCGAAACGTCCTTCGGCCTCGCGCCCGTCGAGGATCTCCCTCAGGGGTTTGCGCGCGACCGCCGCCTTCCCGATCTTTTTCGGGTCGATGTCGCTCAAATGGGTCAGCGAGGCCGGAGCGTGCAGGAAGATGTTCCCGTTCAGGGCATTGAAAAGATCCACTTCACCCGGCGGGATGAAGGTCAACTGCGCCTGATTCGCCTTCTCATAAAACTGGTGCTCCATCACCGGTGTGCCTCCCGGCCGGAGAACCGGGTTGTAGCCGGAATCCAACAGCTTCCCCTGGAGGACCTCCGCCAGCGGGATGGCCGACAGATCGAAGCGAAGCAATATGAGATCGCCCTTGGCATAAGGCTCTCTCCGCGCGGTTTTCAAACCCCAGAGGAGCACATCGGAATATCGTTCCAACTGATCCTTGCTGAACATGTTCGTCCTTCCTTGGAATGGAAATGATTTCCTGGACCAAACCAGCTTCCAGTCCGCAAATGGAGATCCGCCACACCCAGTCGGCGGTTGCGGACCACGAAACCCGTGTGATAGTCTTCGGTCGATGGCCGGATGGCATCAGGAGGCAGCACGGAAAGGCCTGCGCGGTCGGTCAGTCTTCCGCGCCGGAAAGGCAGCCGCGAGGAATCCAGGAAAGGAGTGAAGACATGCCTAAGATGAGCTTTGTTGTGGTGGATCGCACGAGGGCCCCTTTCCTGCGCGATGCCGAAGCATTCTACCTGGCGCGGCTCAAGCCCTACACCCAGACCGACTGGATCGTCGTCAAACCCGAGAAGGCCACCAAGTCCCGCCCCGATGAGGAAATCATCCGCCTGGAGGGGGAGTCCATCCTGAAGCGGGTCCCGGCTCAGGCTGCCTTGATAGCGCTCGATCGCACGGGCCGCATGTTCAGCTCACGGGAGTTCGCCTCCCGCCTCGAAGCGCTTTATATGCAGCACAGCCACCTGGCCTTTGTCACCGGCGGTCCGCTCGGGCTTTCTTCAGCCGTCAGAGATGCGGCCCATGAAATCCTTTCCCTTTCCAAAATGACCCTGACGCACGAGATGGCCAGGGTTTTTCTCCTCGAGCAGATCTATCGGGCATTCACCATCATGAACGGCACCAAATACCACAAATAGTCCGTGCCCCTCGTCCGCTGCAGGCACCGGCTGCACCTCATGCCGGCCAGAAACGTCCCCCCGTCAGGACAGGTCAATCCCCCGAATTGTTCTGCCTCGATTCGAGCGCCATGGCGATCTTGTTTCTGAGCTCCGTCAAGTCGAACGACTTGATCACGTAGAAATCGGCCGCGATGGACTTCATATCTTCCTTGAAGGTATCGTAAGCCGTGCAGAGAACGACTGGCAGATTGTAGAATTTGTTTCGGATGTCCTGGAGCAGATCGAGCCCGTTGTAGTCAACCATCTTGATATCCAAGACCACCAGGTCGGGTTTCTCGTTCTCTATTCGTTCCAGGAGCTTGTACCCGCTATCAGCGGTGATGACTTCATATCCGGCCTCCGTCAATTCCTCGGAATAAAGATAGCGGATATGTTCCTCGTCATCGACGATCAGGATTTTTGCCATGTGCAAGTCTCCTTATCTGAATTGGACCTTGGATTTCCTCCCCCGATGCCGATTACTATAAAGCAACCCATTCATTTTTGCAAAGGTTATGAATCCTGTAGAGATTACGCCTGCTGGACCCGGCGGCCTCCTCTCCTGACCTCCCCGAGGACTCGAAGATATCGACCGACCGGATCGCCTGCTCGTAGACATCCCGCGAAAAAAGCAGCGCCGGCGGCTCCGCTCAGTAGACGTAGAAGCCCCGACCCGACTTCCGGCCGAGCCACCCGGCGGCGACGTATTTCCTCAACAGGGGGCAGGGGCGGTACTTGTCGTCGCCGAGCCCGCGCTGCAGGACCTCCATGATGGCGAGGCAGGTGTCGAGGCCGATCAGATCCGCCAGCGCCAGCGGCCCCATCGGATGGTTCATTCCGAGTTTCATGACCTGGTCGATGTCTTCGGCCGTCCCCACCCCTTCGAACAGGGCATAGACCGCCTCGTTGATCATGGGGATCAGCACGCGGTTGCTGATGAACCCCGGAAAGTCGTTCGCCGGCACAGGCGTCTTGTCCATCGCCACCGCCAGGTCGCGGGTGATCGCGAAGGTCTCCTGCGAAGTGGCCAGACCGTTGATGATCTCTACGAGCTTCATCATCGGGACGGGGTTCATAAAGTGCATGCCGATCACCTTGTCAGGCCGTTTGGTGACCGATCCGATCCGGGTGATCGAGATCGAAGAGGTGTTGGAGGCAAGTATGGCTTCCTCCCGGCAGACCGCGTCCAACTGCTCGAAGATCCGCGCTTTCAGCTCCTCGTTCTCCACGGCCGCCTCGACGACGAAATCCGCACGCGCCATGTCATCGAGCGCCGTCGAACCTTCGATGCGGCCCAGAATCGTCTTCATCTCCTCGGGGGTCATCTTCTCCTTCTTGACGAGCCGTCCGAGGCTCTTTTCGATGGTCGCAAAGCCGCGCTCCACAAACGCGTCCTGAATGTCGTTCATGATCACCGCGTATCCGCTCGCGGCCGCCACCTGCGCTATACCGGAGCCCATCTGCCCCGAACCGATCACTCCCACTGTCCTGATATCCACCGTTCGTCCTCCTCGATCACATGAAATAGATGTTGCGTCCCTGAACCCCTGCGCGGGCGGCGGATTTGAGGGCGAACCCCGCCCCCGCGGGCACGGCGGCCTTTGCAGCGCCGCGCCTCAGCGCCCGGCCCAACCGGCGGCAGACTCGGCCGCCCGGAGACGGCCCGCGCCGGTTCGGCGCCGTCCGTCATCCCCCATCGCCGCTCTCGACTCGACAGGCCCCGAACGAAAGCTCCGCAGCCTTTCAGCCTTTCCTTCATAGGCTCAAGAGGGCGGCAAAAGCAAGCCTCTTTTTGCCGCACCATGAAAATGATCGGCCGGCACTGTCCTCTCAATCCACTCGGCACCCGGCCGTTATGAGGCGTCCCCGCTTCAGGCAGGTCATTGTAAATTTCGGGATGAAACGCTAAACTGTTTCCGTCCGGAAATGGTCTTTTTGGCCAATCTCGGCGTCAATCTGCACGTTTGCTTGTGCGGCGACCTGCAGGTCGCCTCCGCGCAAACGCTTGATTTCCTTGATATTGGCCAAAAATCCTCATTTCCGGATTGGAAACGGGGTTCTACCGGGAAATCATTTCCGGATGGAGACTAAACTGTTTCCATGGATATTCGGACACGGCCACCGGGGCTTCGATGCGCCCTTCCGGCAACCGCTGCCTGCCACGAGGCGCGCACCCGCAGACAGAGCAGGCTTCCCCGGATTTTCCGCCGGCCCGGTTCCGGCCGCGCCTCTTCAGACACTCGGCGAGCCTCGGCGCAGGACCCAGGCCGGCAGCGCCCCATGCCCGCCTCCCATGCAGACCCACTACGGACGAATGCTCACCCCCAACCGGAACATGGAGGACATGCGATGAGCGACGGGAGAAAAATCGAGGACGGGCCCGAGATCGAGATTTATCGGCATCCAAATGCAGAGATCCGCTCCTACCTGACGCAGGAGCCGATCTCGAACCCGGTCGTCGAATCCTTCAGAGCGCCGTACACGCCCGAGAAGACTAAATCGCTCCTCTCCCTCGGGGCGCTCGGGAAACAGATCGTCCAGGAGATCATGACTCTGCAGGGCATTACCGAGATCCGTGTCAAACCCAAGGAGATCCGGATCATCAAGGCGCAGGAGGCCTCCTGGGATTGCATCGAGGGCCCGATCCTCAGGCTCCTCGCGAGCGCCCTCAAACGAAAGCGGTTGCGGCGGGTCAAATAGGCGCAGGCGCATCCTCCCGCCCCTCTTCCACGAAGCAGAGGATCGCCCCGCCCACCAGGAAAAAGACCGAGATGGAGACGATCGAAAGCCGGGACGTCCCGGTCAACTGCCGGATCAACGCAAACAGGATCGGCCCCCAGACGGCGGAAAACTTGGAGAAGACCGAGAAGAACCCGAAGAGCTGGGCGGCATGCTCACGGACGACGAGGCGGGCATAGAACGATCGGGACAGGGCCTGCGTTCCGCCGAGAATCAGCCCCACCACCAGGCCCATGATCCAGTATTCACCCGGCGTCTTCATCCGGAAGGCGAAGAGCGTCAGCCCGAGCCAGACCGCCAGCGCACCGAGGATGGTCCGTCTGACCCCGAGCATCTCCGCCGCCCGCGACATCCCGAGCGCCCCCCCGATCCCGACGAACTGCACCATCAGAAGCGTCCCGAGCAGCGTGGAGCTCGACAGCCCCAGTTCCTCCTTGCCGAAGATGGTCGCCATCTTGATGATCGTCTGCACGCCATCGTTGTAGATCATGTAAGCGATCAAAAACAGCAGCAGGTTCCGCCGCCGGACAATGTGCAGGAGGGTTCCCCTGAGCGAGGCTAAGCCTTCTCGCACCGGAAAGCCGAGCCCCGTCCGCCTGGAAAGAGCTGCGGACCGCTCCCTTAGCGTCAAAAGGGTCACGGTGCTGAAGCCGCCCCACCACAGCCCGGCCGATGCAAGCGACAAGCGCACCGCCGTCTCCTGCTCCACCTCGAAGACCTGGTGAAAATGGATGAAAACGACATTCAACAGGAGCAGCAGTCCGCCCCCGAGATAGCCCAGGGCATAGCCCTGACCGGAGAGGCGGTCCATTTCGGGGCCCGTGGCGAGAAACGGAAGGAAGGCGTCGTAGAAGACGTTCGCACACACGAACGCGTAGTGTCCAATGCAGAACAGGAGGAGGGTCGCCTGCACGTCCCCTGCGCCGCAGAATCCGAGCCCCAGGGTGGCGACCGCCCCGGCGTAGGCGCCGGTCATGAGAAACAGCTTCTTGCGGGAGCTGAAATCCGCTATCCCCCCCAGGACAGGCGCCGTCAGGATCAACAGGATTGCAACGAGCCCGTTGGCATACCCCCACAGGCTCGTGGCGCTCAAGCGCGTATCCACCCCGAGCCAGCTGAGGGCCGCGCCGCCCGGCGGGACGACCCATTCGGCGAAATAGACCGGGAGAACGGCCGCCAGCACCGTCGTAGCGAAGGCGGAATTAGCCCAGTCGTAGACGCACCAGCCGAATCTTTCGCTGCGCGCCGGAGGCGTGGACATGAGACCCCTGAACCCCTACCGCCGCCGGAGCAGGCCGCGGACGGCGTCGAGTTCGGGGCAGCGCAGCAGCACGGCCGCCCCGAAATAAACCCCTGCCGCCACACCGATGGCCGCCGCGATGCGCGTCAAGAGCGGCCAGAAACCGGCGCCCCACAGGCTCATCGGCAGGGTCCAGCGCTCATAGAGAAGGATCGCCGCCGCCATCAGGACTGCAGCGCAGGCGGACTTCAGGATGGAGCGGGCCACGGGTCGCAAGGCCAGCAGCGACACCCTCCTTTTGAGCAGAAACAGCAGACAGGCAAACTGCAACGTGGAGGCCAGGGTGAGCGCCAGGGCCAGCCCGCCGTGCTTCAATGGCCCCATCAGGACGAGGCTCATGCTCAGGTTCGTGACGAGCGCCACGATGGCGATCTTGACCGGCGTGCGGGTGTCCTGCAGGGCGTAAAACGCTGAGACGAGGATGCGCACCCCTGAAAAGGCCCACAGCCCGAGGCAGTAGTAGAAGAGCGCCAGGGCGGTCATGGCGCTCGACACGCTGTCGAAGGCGCCCCGTTCGAAGAAGAGCTCCACCAGGGGTCCGCGCAGGAGAATGAGGCCGACCATGGACGGGAGCGTAATGAAAAACACCAGCCGTATCCCGTATTCGAGGGTCCGGCCGAAGCGCTCGAAGTCCCGGTTGGCGGCATAGCCCGAGAGCGTGGGGAGGGAGGCCGTGCTGATCGCGATCGCGAAGACGCCCAGAGGGAACTGCACCAGCCGATCGGCGTAATAGAGCCACGAGATGCTCCCCTCGGGCAGGAAGGAGGCGATCAGGGTGCCCATGATCTGGTTGAACTGATAGACAGCCGAGCCGAAGATGGCGGGCAGCATCAGGAGGCCGATCCGCTTCACCCCCGTGTGGGCGAACCGCCAGCGCGGCTTGAGGCTCATCCCCGCCCGCAGGGCCGGCAGGATCTGCAGCCCGACCTGCATGCACCCGCCCAGCAGCACCCCGATGGCCACCCCGACGATGGGCTCGCTCAGCCTCGGCGAGATCCAGTAGGCCCCCGCGATGATACCCACGTTCAGGAAGATCGGGGCCGCGGCCGGGGCGGCGAACCGCCGGAGCGAGTTGAGGACGCCCATGAAGAGGGCCACCAGGCTGATCAGCAGGATGTAGGGGAAGGTGATGCGGGTCAGCAGCACCGTCAGGGCGTACTTTTCGGTTTCGCCGCCGAATCCGAAGGCCTGCAGGCGCACGATCCACGGCGCGAGCAGAATCCCCACCACGCTCAAGACGACCAGGATGATCGACAGGAGCGTCAGGACGGTCCGGGCGAGTTCGAAGGCGGCGGGTTTCCCCTTCTGGGTCAGGTATTCGGTAAAGACCGGGATGAATGCGATCGTCAGCGAGCCTTCCGCAAAAAGGCTCCGCAGGAAATTCGGGATGCGGAAGGCCACGAAGAAGGCGTCGGCGGCCATCCCGGCGCCGAAAAACCGGGCCACGACCATGTCGCGCACCAGCCCGAGGATCCGGCTGATGAAGGTGAAGGCGCTGATCACCCCGGCCGCACGGCCGAGGCCGTGGGTCCCTGAGTCTCGGGTTGCGGCCGTCTTCAAAAGCGCTGCCTCTCTTCACTCCAGCATCGAAAGCATCTCACGGGCCTCCGTCGTCGGGGCCATGCAGGCCTGGGAGCGGCAGACGTAGGCGGTGGCCTTGCCGTCACGCATCCGGTAGCCGGAGGTAAAGCCGGTCAAGTCGTCGATCTCGGGCCGGTCTTCGTCGCCCGGACGGAAGAGCGTTACCCGGTTCGGATGGAACCGGGCCGCCAGCTCCCGTCGAAGCGCCAGCAGATCGGGGTCTTCCCGCCTCCCCACCAGCACCACTTCGGATACCGGCCCTGCGGCGAAGTCCGCCGCGATCATGAAAAAGGTGTATGCCGAGGGCATGTCGCCGATGCGCGATGAAAAGGCGCGCGCCAGCTCCGAAGCCCGCTCCTCGAGGGCGCTCCGGCCCGTCAGGTGGCTCAGGCGCAGGAGGTTCAGCATCGCCACGGCATTGCCCGACGGGACCGCGCCGTCGTAGATCTCCTTCTTGCGGACGATCAGGGCCTCTCCCTTTTCGGGGGTGAAAAACAGCCCGCCCCGTTCCCGATCCCAGAAGTCCTCCAGCATCCTGTCGTTCAACGCCAGGGCCGAGCGCAGCCATTTTTCATCGAAGGTCGCCTCGTAGCACTCGATGAGCCCCCAGACCAGGAAGGCATAGTCATCCACAAACGCGCCGATCCCGCCCTCCCCCTCCCGGTAACGGTGGAGCAGGGCGCCGTCCGCCCCGCCCATGCTCTCCAGGATGAAACGGAGCGCCGCTGCGGCGGCCGCAGCGTAGTCCGGTTCGCCCAGGACCATGGCGCCCCGCGCGAGGGCCGCGGCCATCAGGCCGTTCCAATCCGTCAGGACCTTGTCGTCCCGGTGCGGCCGGATCCGCTTCTCCCGCGCCGCGAAGAGCCGATCCCGGATGCGCGCCAGCCGATCCGCCAGGGTCTGAGGGGAAAGGCCCTTCCTCCCCGCCTTGGCCTCGAGCGGCTCACCGAGGTGCAGGATGTTCCCGCCCGTCCTCCGGCCGGTGGCCTCCTCCTGGAAGTTCCCCTCCGGCTTCGCGCTTAAGCATTCCATGGCGAGTTCGGCATCCTCATCCCCGAGGAGGCTCCGCAGCTCCGCCGCACTCCAGACGTAGAACTTCCCTTCGACCCCTTCGCTGTCGGCGTCCTCAGCCGAGTAGAAGGCCCCCTCGGGGGAGCGCAGGTCGCGTAGCACGTAGGCGAAGATCTCCCTCGCCGTCTCCGCGTAGAGGGCCACGCCGGTCGCCTGAAACGCCTCGAGGTAAGCCAGAGCGAGCAGCGCCTGGTCATAGAGCATCTTTTCGAAATGCGGCACGAGCCACTCCTCATCCGTACTGTAGCGATGGAAGCCGTAGCCGATCTGATCGAAGATTCCCCCGAAGCGCATCGCCGTCAGCGTCTTTTGGACCATCTCCAAGGCGGTAGCATCCCCGGAGCGTTTCCACCAGCGCAGCAGGAAGAGGAATTGATGCGGGGTCGGGAACTTGGGCGCCGGCCCGAAGCCCCCGTGGACCGCGTCGAATCGCCGGGCGATCTCGCGGTACCCTTTTTCGATCAGCGCGGTCCCGAGGTCCCCGCCGGCCGTATCCGCATCGACCCCGCTCAGGGCGGCCGTTATCTTCCCCACCGAGGCCATGATTTCCGCCCGCCGGGTCTGCCAGACCTCGCGGATGCGCGGTATCAGCTCGAGCAGTCCGACCCGCCCGAAGCGGTTCTCCTTCGGGATGTAGGTCGCTGCAAAGAACGGCGCCTTCTCCGGGGTCATCACGATCGTCAGCGGCCAGCCGCCGCTGCCGGTCATCATGTTGCAGACGGTCATGTAGACGTGATCCAGGTCCGGACGCTCCTCGCGATCGACCTTGATCGAGATGAAGGCGTCGTTCATCAGCCGCGCGACCGCCTCGTCCTCGAACGATTCCTTCTCCATCACATGGCACCAGTGGCACGTGGAATAGCCGATCGACAGGAACACCGGCATGTCCTCCGCCGCCGCCCGGGCGAAGGCCTCCTCCGACCAGGGGTACCAGTCCACGGGGTTATAGGCATGCTGAAGGAGGTAGGGGCTCTTCTCCCGGGCCAGTCTGTTCGCTCTTCGCTCCTGCATGACTCCGTCCTTTCCGCCTAGGGCTCGAGGGGTGGCCGATGCACCGATCGGGCTTGCACACCGACGTTCAAAAAGGCTGCGGGTCTCCGCCCGCCCGCGGGGCTGCGGCCGCGTCCATCTCGAATGCTGTCTGGGCGGCTCCCAGGAGGCTGGTCTTCTGGTTGAGGATGACCCTCACGGCGACTCTCTGCAGCAGGCCGCTGAACCGGCCCTTGTCGACAAAGGCATTCATGAACCGGCCGTCGCCAAGCGCAGGCAGGATCTTCGGAGGAATGCCGCCGGCCAGATACAAGCCGCCTGTCGCAAGCACCGTCAGCCCGAGATTTCCGGCGGCCGCTCCCAGGACGGAGCAGAAGGTCTCCAGGACCTTGACGCACAGCGGCTCCCGCCTTTCCATGGCAGCCTCGGTGATGGCGCGGGCCTGGTCTTTCCGTTTCATATCCTCCGCAAGCCAGTCGGGGACGGAATAGCCGCCGATCTCTTTCAGGCATGCGAACAGGTTCAGCAGGCCAAGTCCCGAGGCAACGCGCTCGACGCTCACATGGCCGAATCGCTTGGCAAGACAACGCCACACCTCCAGCTGCTCCTCGTCGGCAGGCGCGAAGTCCACGTGTCCGCCTTCGGAGGCGAACGGCCGATACCGGCCATCCACGAAGGTCAGGAAGGCATTTCCGAGGCCCGTTCCGGGTGCGATGAGCGCGATGGTTCCGCCGGGGCTCGGCTTGGCCTCATTCAACGCATAGACTTCACCGGCTTCGAGGAACGGCACGAAACAACCCGCCGCGGCCAGGTCGTTGATGAGCCGGACGCGCCATCCAAAACGCGCCTCGAGCTCTTTTTCAGAAACGCGCCAGGGAAGATGGGTGGTCTTGCAGACCCCGTCGATCACCGGGCCGGCCATGGCCAAAACGGCCGCCTGGACCTCGGCGGGGTGACGCTCCAGAAACCGCTCGACATGCTCCGCAACACCTTTCGCGGCGCTGCTCGACCAGGTCTCTGACACCAGAAGCACAGGCCTCGCCGCGCCCCGTCTGAAAAGCCCGAGGACCGTCTTGGTACCACCGATATCGCCGGCGAGCATCATGCCGGATGAGGTCTCACCGCCCATCTTCCCGCCCCTGGATGCGTCCGCTTCTGCCTTCGGCACCCGTCTCCCTCTACGTCATCTCCCGCGCAGTTTCAGCCCCACCTCCGCCACACGCGCTCCCAGGCTGCGCGCGGTTGCGAGCCCGAGGTCGTCGGCCTCGATCCCGCCCTGATGGTTGCTCCAAAGGGTCCCGCCGAGATGGGCCCCCGGGCTCCCATCGCCTACCACGACCATGTCATGCACCAGCATCGTGGTATGGATCGACTGGATCGTGGCCTCCTGTCCGCCGCTCCGGAAGCCGCCGACCGCCAGCGCGCCGCCGGCGACGTTGCGGAACTTGAAGCCGTTCCGCCTGAACATGACCGTCCGGTCCAGGAAGGCCTTGCACTGGCTGGTCATTACACCGAGATAAACCGGGCTCGCCACAATGAGCCCCCCCAGATCGGGGTCGGCCAGCGTAGGGATAAGCTGACCGAAATCGTCCTCCTGGCTGCACTCGAGCTTCTTCATGCACGCCCCGCAGGCGATGCACCCTCGAATATCCATCCCGGCCAGTTCGACCACAACTCCCTTCACCTCCGGGAAGGCCTCTTCAGCCGCCTTCAGACAGACATCCAATGCATAACGGGTGGTCTTCCCCTTCCGCGGACTGCAACAGACACCGACAATCTTGACCGTCATGTAAATCGACCTCCTTTCCGATCGTTGAAATGTTGTCCTTTCCTGTTGAGAAACATTCGCATCCGGAAAGAAAACGCCGGTTCCCGGTCTCTTCACACACTGCACGCGCTCAGTCCCACTCCGGCGGGGTGGGCCCCGGTTTTTTCACGCCCTTGCGGAGAGGCGATCTGCGGGTTTTTATCATAAGCAGGGCGGCAGATCGATGCCGGGATGGGCAAAAGAATCCTTTCCGGATGACTGCAGTCTAACACATTGCGGAAGGGTGTGGGTAGTACGATAAGCCTGTCGACATTGAAAATCGGACTGTCTGAGAGCTGCGGGAAGCAGGTCGCCCCATTGGTGCGCCCGGCGCGGCCCGCGGGCAATGATACGCAACGGGCCACAAAGCCTTATAGAAGCGCGTCCCCCGTTGCCCCCCGTGTGAAAACCCCGATGATTGATTTTGACTGGCATGAGGAAGTCTGCTATAGAAATGAAGTCTGAAAGCGCAGGGATGCAAGACATTCACCCCGGCTTCTCAGGGGGAGTCGCGAATAGCAGCCCCCCTTCGCCCGCCGAACCGATGGAAAGGAGCGCAAGACCGTCATGAGCGATGCGAGCCCTCTCAAAGACAAAGTTGTTCTGGTGGTGGATGACGAACCCGATATCCTGGAAACGATCGAAGAAGAGCTGGACATGTGCCTGGTTCACAAGGCCGGCGACTATGACACCGCCCTCCAGTATCTCCTCAGCTACACCTACGATATCGTCATCCTGGACATCATGGGTGTGAACGGCTTCGAACTCCTGCGCCACACCGTTTCCAGGGGGTTTCCCACCGTCATGCTCACGGCGCACGCCCTTACGCCCGACGCCCTCAAGACGGCCATCAAGCTCGGTGCGCTCTCTTTCCTTCCGAAGGAAAAGATCTCGGAGCTCGCCAGTTATCTCGAAGACGTGGTTCTGGGCGGCGGGAAGCCGGTCTGGAAACGGCTTTTCGCCCGCCTCGGCGAGTCCTTCAATAAACATTTCGGACCCGATTGGCGGGAAAAGGACAGGTTTTTCAAGGAATTTCTCGACGAGCTCAAGAAGAGCGCCGACACCGCCGGGCAAACCCCCGGGCGGGTGTAGACGCTCCTCTGCATATCTGACCGCGTGTTGAAAAATCCGTGGCGCGCGGGCCCGTTATACCTTGCCGGCGGGGAGGGCCTTGCGCTTCGGCAAAATGTACATCTCGCAGATTCGCCGGTAGTGGTACCCGTAGACGGCCAGCGTCACGGCCAGCGACACCACCCGCGGCTTGCGCAGGAGCGTCCAGAACAGCAGCTTCCAGTATTGAAATCGCTCCTTCCCCCATACCCCGAGCAGGAAACAGGACCTGAAAAAGGCCAGGAAACTCTGGAACGTCAACGGCGCCTTTGCGCGGGGCACCCCGAATTCCTTCAAGAAGACCTTCACGCGCCGGTAGTAGTGCTTGGGGGAGTAGATGTGCCCCATCAGCGTGCGATACCCCTCGAGAAGACTGTCGATCCCCATCTTGGGGATGATGTTCGTCGTGCCGTCGACATTGTCCCCCGTGATCTTCGAGATCAGTCGGTTTTCGCCTTGCAGTCGCGCGAAGAGCCGCGTGCCCGGAGGCGCGTTCAGGATGCCCACCATGGCGGTCACGATCCCGCTTTTCTGAATGAAGTCGATCTGACGCTGAAAGATCGAGCGGGTGTCGTTGTCGAAACCCACGATGAAGCCGCCCGTCACCTGGAGACCCGCGCGCTGGATGATCTTGACGCTCTGAAGCAAATCCCGGTTCGTGTTCTGCTTCTTGCGGCACTCGGCCAGACAAGCCTCATCCGGTGATTCGATCCCGATGAAGACCGAGTCGAACCCCGCCCGAACCATCAGCCGCATGAGCTCCGGGTCGTCGGCCAGATTGATGGACGCCTCGGTGTAGAACACGAAGCCCTTCTTGCCCTTGCGCCAGGCGATCAAGGCCGGCAACAGGCGCGATTTCAGATACTGCTTGTTGCCGATGAAGTTGTCGTCCACGAAAAAGACGTTGCCGCGCCAGCCAAGGGCGTAAAGGCTATCCAGCTCCGCGGTGATCTGCTCGGGCCGCTTCATGCGCGGCTTGTGGCCGAAAAGGACCGTGACGTTGCAGAAATCGCAGTTGAAGGGGCATCCACGCGAGAACTGGAGGCTCATGGAGGCGTATTTTTTCATCTTGAGGAGGCCCCAGGCAGGCGTCGGACTCTGCTCGATGTCGCAGAAGCCCTCCGAACGGTAGACCCGCTTCGGCCGTCCGGCCTTCAGATCCTCCAGAAAAAGCGGCAGGGTGATCTCCGCCTCGTCCAGCACGAGGTGGTCCACATCGCTGAACTCATCAGGCTCCCCCGTAAAGAGCGGACCGCCCGCGACCACCGGCACCCCCTTCTCCCTGCACCGTGCGATCACGCTTCTCACGCTCTCTCTCTGGACGACCATGGCGCTGATGAAGACCATGTCCGCCCAACCGAGATCCCCGTCGGTCAGGGCCTCCACATTCATATCCACAAGGCGCTGTTCGAAGTCTCCGGGAAGAAGGGCCCCGATGGTGAGCAGCCCGAGCGGCGGGTGGGAGGCGCTCCTGCGGATGAAACGGAGGGCATAGCGCAGGGACCAGAAGGTATCCGGAAAACGGGGATAAACGAGCAGGACTTTCATAAAGCAGAGTTCCTTTCAAGCAGCGGAGGGGGCAGCCTCCTGCTCTCTGCACCTTCATCGGTGCCGTTCATACGGCGCTCCGCAGGGCGCCGCCGTCGCACAGGCAACTTGATCAAAAATTCACAAAGGCCTCCCCAAACCATCCTGCAGGGGACGGTCCCCTGCCTCGATCGAGGTTCGTGAGTTTCAAATCAATCTACCCCGCCGGGGCCCGCAAAGCAAAACAATTCGCTTCCGGGTAGACCGGAACGACCATTTATCGAACTCCGGGCATCCTTCTAACCAACGGCTCCTAAAAATCCTAACGAATGGACATGCAGCCCCGGCTCTCCACTCTTCGCTTTCGCGGCAGAACCCGGTTTCCAATCCGGAAATGATTTCGCGGTAGGACCAAGTTTCCAATCCGGAAATGAGGATCTTTCTTTACACCCTTAGGGTGCTCAGTCCCACCGCGGCGCGGCGGGTCCCGGTTTGACCAATATCAAGGAAATCAAGCGCTTGCGCGGAGGCGACCTACAGGTCGCCGCACAAGCAAACGTGCAGATTGACGCCGAGATTGGCCAAAAAGACCATTTCCGGATGGAGACTAGATAAGATACTGGTTTTCCGCTTCCCGCAGGAGATCGTCCCGGAATTTCGGGTGCGCGAGGCTGATGATCGCCAGGGCCCGGTCGCGGGTGGACTTTCCCTTCAGGTTGACGATGCCGTATTCCGTCGCCAGGTAGTGGGTGGCTGTCCGCGGGACCGTCACGACGGCGCCGGGCCTCAATCGGGGCACGATCCGGGAGACCTTCCCATCGCGTGCCGTCGAATAGAAGGCGATGATGGATTTCCCCCCTTTCGAATCGAAGGCCCCGCGCACAAAATCGAGCTGCCCGCCTGTCCCGGAATACTGCGCCCCGTCGAGGCTCTCCGAGTTGCATTGCCCCAGCAGATCGACCTCGATGGTGGCATTGATGGAGATGAACTGGTCCTGCCGTGCGATGTTGGCCGGATGGTTGATGTAGGAGACCGGATAGCTTTCGCAGCTCGGATTGTCATGGACGAACTCATAGAGCTCCCGGTCCCCGAGGACGTTCGTGAAAAGATGCTTTCGCGGATGAAAGGTCTTTTTCCGGCCGGTGGCCACCCCTTTCTTGATGAGTTCGGCCAGCCCGGGGCAGAACAGTTCGCTGTGGATCCCCAGATCCTTCCGATCGAGCAGGTACTCGCAGACGGCGTTCGGGATCCCCCCGAAGCCCACCTGAATCGTCGCCTCGTCCGGCACCTCGGCAGCCACGAGCCGCCCGATGACAGCGGCCTCAGGCTTCGCCTCGGCGGGCCGGGATTCCAGCATAGGGGCCTCGTGTTCGATCAGGGCATCCACCTCCGAAATGTGCAGGAGCGAGTCGCCGAAGACCCGTGGCATGAGCGGGTTCACCTCGACAATCAGCTTTCTGCAGACGCGAGCGGCGGTGCTGATGTAGTCGTTCACGGCCCCGAAGGTGAAAAAGCCGTTCTTGTCCATCGGTGAAACGGTCGTCAGGGTCACGTCAACATCCATGAACTCCCGGATGAACCTCGGCACCTGGTGAAACTCGTTGGGAACGAAATAGTTCAACCCGACGCGGACGAGATTCCGGTCAGCCGGCGATACGAACCAGGTGAAGGAATCGACGCAGTCGCTCAAATCCGGCGCCAGATAGGTGGCCGAGGCGTGCTTTCCGGGAAGGAGGCTGAAGATCCGGATCTTTTTGAGATCGCCCGCCCGGAGGCGTGCAGCCAGCGCCCCGAGCAGGGCCGGCGGCTCCCCGCAGACCATGCCGTGAACAATCGTGCTCCCGTCGGCGATCTCCGCCACTGCTCGCTCCGGTGTAACCCGCTTTTTCTCATACCATTCACGCATCATAAGGTACGGGTCCTTTCCGCGTTCTCTCTGCCAGGGCGGATTGTTCCGCCGATCTGCACGTTTGCGTTTTGCGGCGGCCTGCAGGCCGCCTCCGGGCAAGAGCCTGATTTTCTGGATAGGGGCAAGCCCCAACCCGCCACGAATGAGACGGAGCGCCCGGAGGGTGTGAAGAGAACCTTCTCCTTTCCGGATGGGAAACCGGCCTGTGCCGGAAGGCCGTTTCCGAAATGAGTCTGGGGACCTCCCGCAGATGCGGCGCCATCCCTGCCTCGAACGGATGCCCGAAGGCGACCGGAGATCCGGAACCGGCCCGGCGGCCTCATCCAAGCGGACATCCCGCGCTGAGTATGAGAGAATGAGAAAGGCCTGTCAAGCCGCCACATAAAGGGCACTACTCCGCGAGCGCGACTGTTGTCCCTTGCTGCCCCGGCACCCTTCCCCTCCTCATCCCTTCGAGATGATTTCTTTTGCCCCGGGGCTGCCCTCCGGTATATGATCCAACCCAGCCGGCCCGCCGGCACTCACCTGATGCCAGGAGGAAAACAGTTTGACTACGGATAATTACAAGGAAGCCGATCTGATCGAGCTGCACGATGCGGGCATCATTCTTCAGCGCGACGGCTCCGACCCGCGCCTCGGATGGGGGGAGTTCGATCTGCACGGCGACTCCTACCTCGTCGACGACGAGGATATCGGCACGTTTCTGGGTGCATTGGGGATCGACTATGACCGAGGTGTTCGCATCTACAAGGCACGCACCCGGGTAGGGGCCGGTCAACCGCTCGAAGGGACGGAGTTTCCCCGGCGTATCGCCACGCTCCTCGCAAGGCCCGAAGGCCCGAGGCTCCTCTGGATCAAGGCCGAGCTGTGCCTGGAAAACGAAGCCGGCGAAGAAGAGCGCCGATGGCAGGAGATCACCTACTCGGGGGCCTGGTCGGTCTGGTGGGGGTCGCCCGGTCCACAGGGCGCCGAGGAGGAGAGAGGGCCGGCTTGACCTCCCTGGCCGTGCCGGCGCATCCACTCCCCCCGCGGCCTTCATCCTGTCAGACGGCGTCCGTGCCGCCCGCTCTCAAGAGCGCTGAATCCGCTCCATCTCGAAGAACAGGTCCTGTTCACGGACGACGCCCACCGCCTTTTTCCCATCCATCACGAGGAGCCGCCGCTCGCCCGTCCCCGCCATCGCGTAGGATGCCTCCATCAGGTTCGCCTCCGCATCGATGGTCGAGGGTCTCCGGGACATGACCTCCTGGACCCGCTTCTTGACGAGCTTTTTGACCTCGATCGTGAACATCCCCTTCCAAAACAGAGGCGAGTACTGGATGCTGTCCGCCGTCGAAGGCCTCGGCGCACTGAGATAGGCCGGCATGATCGCCTCCAGCAGGTCCTTGATCGTGAGGACCCCCTGTACCTCGCCCCCCCGGTCGAGAACCAGGACGGAGCGGTGCCCCGTCTCCATGATGCGGCTTGTGGACAGGCTAGCGCCGTAGCTCTCTCGAAGGGCCTCGACGGCCTCCCCGACAGTCTGCTCGGTCGTCACCGTCGTATAGTTCCCGAAGGGCACCATGATGTCCTTGACCGTCTTTTCCGCCGGCGGGCCGCCCTTTTCGACCGACCGGACGGCATCGCCGATCTTGGCCGCCAGGACGTCGATGTCACAGGGCTTGGTCAGGTAGTCGAACGCGCCCTCCTTCCGGGCCTCCTTCGCCGAGGGGAGTGCCCCATGCCCCGTCAGCATGATCACCGGCAGGTTGGGGGCGCGCTTCCGGATCTCCTTCAGGGCGGCATGACCATCCATGCCGGGCATCTTGATATCGAGGACGACCACGTCCGGATTTTTCTGCAGCTGTTCGATCGCCTCCTCGCCGGACGCGGCCACGATCGTTTCGAAGCCCTTGCGGGTCAGCAGTTTTTTCGTGGTGGCGCGGAACTGATCCTCGTCGTCCACCATCAGAACCTTGATTGTGCGATTCATCGGATCCGCCTCCTTCTCAGAACGGTTTCAACCCGGGCCATCCCATCCACGCCCAATACGTAACGCCCATCAGGGCCAGGCCGATCATGTTGGTGATCCACAGGATGACGCCCACCCTCAAAAAGTCCTTGGCCTCCAGATACCCGCTGGCATAGACAATCGCGTTGGGGGGCGTGCCGATCACCAGACAATAGGCGAAGGACGAGGCGATGGCGGTCCCCATCGCCATGAAGGGGATCATCGCGGTCCCCGGGTGCACAATGCCGGCCATGGCCAGGGTCACCGGACCCACGGCGGCGCAGGCCGGGCCGTCGGCCATGATCTGGGTGATCAGGCCGGTGATGACATTCCCGGTCAGGAGCAGACCGATTCCGTGCGTGACCCCCAGCGGCTCGGTCACCTGCAGCAGCGTGCGGGCGATCCAGTAGGCGCCTCCGGTCTCCACGAGCACGCGCCCGAAGATGATGGCGCCGGCATACAGCCAGACGACCCCCCAGTCGACCTTGGTCTGGAAGTCGCGCCAGTTGACTACGCCCGACAGGATGTAGGCGATCGCTCCCATGACGGCCAGGACGCCGATCCCGAAGTCGATGCCGGTCCACTGGAGCAGAAGGTTTTTCTCGGTGATCCAGCAGAAAAGCATGGCAAGGAAGATCACCAGGGCGATGACCTGCTCACGCGTCCATTTTCCGCCCCCCACCCTGGCCGTCTCCTCCTTGACGACGGCAAAGGCCGCACCCAGGTTGGTCACGGCGGGCTTGAACCGCCAGTTCAACACCACCCAGCAGACGGGGATGAGAAAGATCAGAAACGGGATGCAGTAGACGCACCATTGCCCGAAACCGATGGAAAGGCCGAACATGTCCTCGGCATAGTTCATCATGATGATGTTGCGCGCAGCGCCCGAGGGGGCGAGGGAGCCTCCGAGGTTGCAGGCCATGGCGATGGTGATCATGAGCATCTTGGCGAGTTCCGGGTCGTCCTTCCCCGTCGCGGTCGTCGAGGTCGTGTAGAGCATGATGCCGATCGGGAGGAACATCGCCGCCAGAGCGTGGTCGGACATGAACATGGTGAGCGGCGCGATGATCACCACGATGATGAGCGTCACCCACTTGATGTCCGGGTTCTTGAGCTTGCCGAACATCATCATGGCGATGCGTTTGTCCACACCGGTCTTGACGAACGCGGCTGCGAACATGAGGCTCCCCATGATGAACCAGGTCGCGTCCGACCAGTAGAGCGAGGCGACGTTTTTGCGCGTCACGATGCCCGTCATGAGGGCGATCACACCGATCGAAAGCGACACCATGGGGAGCGGCATGGCCTCGGTCACGAAGCACAGGACCACAAAGAGAACAATCCCCACCGCGGCTTTCACGTGAAAGCCCGCTTTCAAGGCCTTCGCCTGGTCCTTCTCGTCGAGCCGATCGAAGGTCAGCTCCTCGGTCCTCAGCTTGTAGCCGCGGTCCATCAGGGCGCGGAACGCCTCCGGGGTTATCTGGGACGCGAATTGCATGACCTGGTCGAAATGTTTCTTCGTGGTGGAAACGCCGTTCTCCCGGCACCACTTCTCTGTCCGGCTGAGAAAGGACTTTTGGCTGAAGGACGACTTCTGCAGATTTGCCTCCATCATCCGGACCATCTGGATCTGCCACTGCTCGAGGTCGGCCGGCTTCTGGTTGAAAAGCTCCCCGGCGAACAGCTCCTCCACGTATTTAGGCCCGAACGCGTACTCGACGCCCACGTCCAGCATGCTCTTCGGGGTTGGAATGATCAACATGATCAACAGCAGCCCCAAAGGCAGACTGAACAGCTTCCAATTGATGAATTTATCGTAGCCCGAAGGCTTCTTTTTATCTTCCGTCATAGATTCCTCCTCCTGTCCGCAGGGGTTTCAGACCGCCCACGCGGAGAGCCCGAAGACCGCCTGCGGCGCGACCCCGGAAATGACCTTTCAGTGTCCGTCCGCGGAAATGATTCCCCGGTACGACCGGGTTTCCAATCCGGAAATGAGGTTTTTTGCCAATATCAATGAAATCCAACGTTTGCACGGAAGCGACCTCCAGGCCGCCGTACAAGCATACGGGCAGATTGACGCCGAGATGGGCAAAAAAGACCCTTTCCGGATGGAAACCTCTCAGGACTCGAGACTGCGAAAAGCTTTCGTAAAATCCATGAATTCCCGTCAGCGCGATAGCGATATACTCCGCATCCCTCCTGTATCGGCATTGAAGCAACCGGCGCAAGGGTCTCCCCGCCTGAAGAAGAACGCCTCCGCATCCTTTACAGCTCTCTCGAATGTCCTGGGTTCCGGCCTGCGGTTCATCCCCCTGCAAACCCACGGGAAGACGGCCAGCGCGAAACGACAGGACATCCAGCGGGAGGCGCCTTCTCCACGGATAGCGCCGCTCCGAGGACAAAGGTCTTCCGGACCTGAAACGATCATCTGGAAGGCCCTACCCGGTCAATTCAATTAGCGTGCCAGGGGGAAAAGGGCGCCCAGCGCAGGCTGGACGGCACGGCCGAGCCCGTCAGGACAGCCGTTTTCGCCACCGGTTCGCTTCCTCGGGACGCGTGGCCGAGTGGTCCTGTCAAACCCTTTTCCAGGCTGTAAAAAAAAGCGATGACAGTGCCGGTCGTAGAGAGCGCGAAGGAGCAACCCTCGAGACGGAAGGGGCGGAGGACGAGACGCATGGTATCTGCAAAAGAATGGACATCGGGCAGGGAAAGAGAAGGATAATCTTCGACAACGGCTTGAAAAACCCAGGTGTGCAGGCCGTCAGAAAGCGGCGGAGTGCAAGGCCGGCGAAGCTTCGTCGAAAGAGACGCCCCTCCAGGTGCGCCGCAGCGAGACCGCATGGTCGCAACGCAGCAGAGGGGCGCTTTTCAACGGCGGGTCAACGCATTCAGGGAAGGTCTTCCAGCCAGGACGACTCTCCGAACCAACGGTTCGTGAGTTCCTCCAGTTCACCGCTGCCGTCCAGCAGCATCAGAAAATTCTCCATCCAGTTCGCATAAAGCGGATCGCCGGCCGGAAGTCCGATCCCCAACGGTTCGAAGGTCATCGGCGTGATCAGCGAGATGAGCCCTTCGTCGGGATAGCGGAAAACCGAGATGATGCAGATCGGATAATCGGCGATGAAGATGTCGGCTTCGCCCCTGATGAGCTGTTGGACACCCTCGTCGTAATCCTGGGCGAGCGAGAGCTTCGCATCGGGGATCTCATCCTCGACGAGCGCCTGGCTCGTAGACCCCCTCAGCGCAACGATTTTCAAATTCGGACGGTTCATTTCGGAGGGATTCCTGATGTCGGCCAAGGTCTGCTCCCGGGTGAGGATCGCCTTTCCCGAAAGGAAGTAAGGTCCGACGAACATGCTCTTCATGTTGCGCGCCGGAGTGATGGTCATACCGGAAAGCACCAGGTCCACCCTGCCGGACTCGAGCGCAGGGAGCAGATCTGCAAAGGCCATGCTCTGGGTGCGCAGATTGACACCCATGGCGTCCGCCATCTGCTTCGCAAGATCCACTTCGAGCCCCATCAACTCACCGCTCTTGCTGATGAAATTCAACGGCGGCTGGTTCCCGGACATCCCCACCACCAGCTCCCCGCGGGCGGCGATCCGATCCAGATGCGAAGCCACCCCCGGAACGGCAGCTGTTCCCTGATTGAACTGCGCACAGGCACCCGACAGCATCACGCACAACATCACCACGACAACCTTGAATCCCCTCATCGCCTCTCTCCTTTCAATCCGTCCAGTCGTTCAACAAAACCCCAGATCCTCTTCAAATCGAACCCTTCGCCCGTGCCCTCCCGTCATGGACCGGTCAGGGCATGGACGTTTCAGCGCTGCCAGATTGCAGACGACCGCCCACACATCGATCGGCTTCTTCGGGCGCACATCGTTCGACTCCTTCCTCTGCATACGCCCAAGCCGACAGAGCCCCCGCCGGCGCCGCGCCCGGCTTCAATCCCGCCGTTCCACGAACGCTGCAAAAAGCCCCGAGGAAAAGCGCCATCCCCGCTGGGCCTGGGCCCATCGGCCTGGATAAACCCTGGAGCAGGGGACCGAAGCGCCTGATGCGCCTACCCCTGCGAAGGCAGGGCCGAAAAGTAGGAACCTTTCAATACGCCGTGGATGACCGGGAGAACCCGCTCCGGGGGCGGAGAATAATTGAACACCACCTCGAGAAAAAGCATGACGATGCGGTAGGTTGCCCCCCAGAGAAGCTCCCTTTGCCCGCCGTCCTCATGCACGAAGCAGGGAAAATCCTCCACAAGCTTTCCGGGCCGGACGGCCTCGAGCCCCTGCATCTCGACACGGTAACAGGCGTAGCGGCTGTTTTGGAGCAGGTGTCGAAGGGGAATGCACACCACCTTTTCCACCTCCCAATTGGGCCGGAAACGCTTCTGCCAACCGACCCACCCGACCATCGGGTATATGACCCGCTGAAAGATCTCGAGGGAGTGCGAAGGCAGCGGGCCTAAAAATGACACTCCAAACGGGTTCAGGCGCATTTCTTCGAAGCTCTCCCTCAGACCTGTGGCCAAGAGCAGTGCGAGGCGGCGCGCCTCGCGCGGTCGCTCCCGGCGCCAGGCCGGCCAACCCGGCCAGCGGGTGAGGGGGGAGAGCGGCAGCTGCAGCACCTTCGAAAGCCAGCAGTCCAGGCGCGGAGCGGTCCGTCCGCCGGGGAAGCATAGGTCCCCGGGCTGTTTGACCCGCTGTGACCGTTTGTTCAGGATGAGGCAAGGATCGTCTCGGAAGGCCCCGAACGGGGCCGGCCCCACTGTGAACAGCACGGCGGACGTGGTGAGGTCTCTGGTGAGCCCTCCCGGGAAAAGCCGCCCCACTCGATTCGCCGCCTCGAGCCGCCTTTCGATGCACCGCCGCGTGACCAACCCCTTTTCAGACACCTTCATCATAGGCAGCATACCGCGCTGCGTGCGGGGCGGACCTCCGCCCAACAAACCTTCCTCTTTCCCGCCCCGTCCCGCGCCTCGGCGTATTCACTCGATAACATAGAGGGGTCTTTCGAGATGCGTCCCCTTGCAGCGGGGGCAGCGGCCGGGACGCGTGAAACGCTGTCTGTCCTTGAACACATATCCGCATTTGAGGCAGCGGAACGCCCGAATGACGAGTTTCTTCCCCAGGCGTTCGACGCTTCTGGCGACATGCGGCAGGTGGGCGTAGACCTCCTTTTCGGCGATGTGCAACTCCTGCGAGATCTCGATCGCGCTCATTTCGCCGGCGCAGAGAAGGTCGATGATCCTCTGCCGGATAGTCTCCCGAACCTCTTCTGCACCGTGCCCTACGTCTTCATTCCTCTGCATCGAAGGCATCCCGCTCCCTGCCCGGCGGAGGCCCAAAGGCGCATACGTTCAGGGCGCCGGCCGGTCGATCCGTTGGACCGGGCAAAGGCAAAGTTTTCAGCTCCGGGGAACCGGCGCTTTGAAAGGACAGGTCCCAGCCGAAAAAGCCCCCTCACCCTCGAACGATCCTCAAGGTCACGGCGTTTTCCCTGTCGGGGCATTCCACCACCATTTCATCCCCTGATGCCCAGGGATAACGACCCCCGAACTGCATGACGCTCAAGGTAGGGAAAATATCGTGGTAGAAAAAACCGCACAAGCCGCCGCTGTCGTAGCAGCCTATCGAAAAACGGTCTCCCTGCCGGTGCCCTGCGCTGCAGTGCCCCTTGACGGAGAGGACCTCCGCCTGGAGAGCCTCGATCGAAGCCGGACTGTCCGCCATGCTGTCTCCCTCCACATGGAATAAAACCAACGGGTTTCAGAAAACCGGATCCCGAGTGCTCCTCCGGATCCGATCAAAACCGGCCCGAGCCACCCTCCCTTTCAGCGATACAGAAGCATCGAGTGCGCGTGCTCGACAACCCTTCATGAACCGGACGCTCGCCTGGATGCAAGCTGAAAAAGAGCGGGATGCCGCGCCGTTCGGTCATGCCGCCCCTGCCGGGCAGGATCAGCGCTCCTTTCGGCAGATGCAGTGCCGCTCTCCGCAGACATCGCATACATAGACGACCTCTGGAACGATCTGTTCAACGGCCTGGCGTCCACCGCCCTTTCCGCCGTCGCCGTTGATCTTTTCCCTGAGACGCGGCGAAGGTCTGAAGACCACGACCCGCCGGGCCTCCAGCTCGATTCCATTTCCGGTCGCCGGATTCCGGCCCTTGCGCGGCCCCTTGTCTCTCACCTCGAACTTGCCGAAGCCCGAGATCAGGAGGTCTTCACCTTTGGCCAGGGTGGACTTGACGATCTCAAGCACACGGTCAACGAAAACGGCCGCCTTTTTCCGGGTAAACCCCCGCTCCGCCAGCTTCCCTGTCAAATCGGATTTGGTGAGTGTCACAACCTTCCTCCTCGAGCTTCGTCGAATGCATGGCTGCCTGTGGCTGCATGGCAACGCGGTCAATCAACCTCGAAATACCTCACGGGAAGGGCCTCGGGCCGCCCTTCGCCGCGTTCGATCAGATAGCGGAAGAACAAATCGAGAGCCCGCCGCTTCTCCTCTTCCAGATCGTATTCGATCTTCCGAAGGTAGCGGCGGCAGGCTGCCGAGGACATGGGGATGCGCGGCGCGACCCTCCGGCTGATCTCCTCCAGCTCCTCCCTGCCCTTCGCCGCGCAGCGCATCAGTTCCGAGCGGATCTCCGACACGCACTCCGGATGCTCCGCACTGAAGGACTCGCGAACCACCCAGAGGGCGAATACGAAGGGCAGACCCGTTCTCCGATGCCATTCCTCACCCAGGTCGATCCGCACCCCCGACGTTCCGCCCTGGGCCAGTTGCAAGGCCTCGTCACCAATCGCCATCACGCCTGCCACCGGCTCCCGTTCACCCCTCAGATCCAGAATGTCACCGGTCCGGTAGCGCGGATGAACCCCATGGAACTGCTCCAGAATCACTTTGACGAGGGCCGCGGAGGTCTGGCTTTTGGAGCTCAGGTAAACCAGCCGCCCGTTCAGTTCCCCGGGCAGAACATCCGCAAAGAGGAACACGCTGCCGACGGGCCCAGTCGAACTGATGGAAAGGCCCGGCAGGACCTTGTAGAACTCTGGACGAACCGCGTATTCGTGGGAGGAAACGAAAGCGACATCCAATTGCCCCCCACTCAGCAGACGATTGAGCGTCGCAGGCGCCGCCTCCGTAATCCGCCACTCCGGACGGTGCACGGTCCGCTGCCAGACATCGTAGATGGGGGCCGTATTGATGAAGTTGACCATCCCGATCCTGGCTTCCACTCTTTCAGTCATGGTACTGGCACCCGTTGATGATCATCCCGCCCAGCCGCGCTCAGACCGACCCGCAGAACGTTCCCCCGCCTGCCCGGGCCGCTCGCCCCCTCCCACCGGGCACAGGCCGCGCTTCTCTTCCGGCTGCTCCTGCTCGATGTCGCGTCCTTCAAGGAACACTCTTACCGGTCGATGCACCGCCTGTCCCCGGCGATTCCCTCAACTTCAGGAGGGCGCGGTCGTGCACGCGTGAAAGCCCTGCTAGGGCCGCCAGCGCACCAAGCAAGGCCAAAAACATATCCCACTGGGTATCCCATAGGTCTCCCTGGGTTCCCAAAAAGGCCTCTGCACCCTGACCGAACGCCAACGCCGCCCACCACTCCAGAAGCTCATAGAAAGCGCTGAACGCGAGACAGACACAGCATGCCAAAAAGAACAGCCATTTTCCAGGCCTCAACGGCGACCGGCGAAGCAGGACCTCCCGTGTGAGAATAGCCGGAATGAAGCCCTGTGCAAGGTGTCCCAGCCGATCGTAGTGATTGCGGCTCAGCTCGAAAAGATCCTGGACCCAGAACCCCAATGGAACCCTCGCATACGTGTAATGGCCGCCGAGAATCAGGATCAGTGCATGCAGCGTCAGCAGACGGTATAGAAACGTACTCAACCTGAACGAATCATAGGTGGCGATCAGAATCGCCCCGCCGAGAAGAACAGGGAGCACCTCGAGGATCCAGGTCCCCCGGTCAAATGGGCGAATGCCCGAAACGATCAGCGCCCCGAGCGTGACCGCTGCGAGCACAAGCGGTTCACGTCTCGAGTGCACCTTCCGCTCCTTCCTGGCGTTGGTCTTTTTGCTGCCATCCAGTTTCCATCCGGAAAGGGTCTTTTGGGTCCATCTCGGCGTCAATCTGCCCGTTCGCCTGTGCGGCGACCAGCAGGCCGCCTCCGCGCAAACCCATGATTTCCTTCATATTGGCCCGCGACCCGCCGCGAAGCGGTGGGACCGAGCATGCGAAGCGTGCAAAGAAAAATCCTCATTTCAGGATGGGAACCGGGTTGCAGCGGGAAATCATTTCCGGATGGACACCACCGAGAAAACGCCCAGGCTCGACGCCCGGCCCACCAAACTCTCCAACCGGAAGAAACCAGGCGAAAAGAGCCCTCTGCCGCCGGCCGGTCCGATCACCCGCCCGTCCCGCATCGGTTCGTCCGACCCGCTTTATAGCACAAGATCCTGAAAAGCGCTATCACCCAGAAAAGAATAAAAGCACCTGCGGCCCGAATCGTTTCGACGGAATCGTCGGCGTTTTCCCTTCACATTTCACGCAATCGTGCTATAAATAAGTCAGGTTTCGCCCGGAAACGACCCATGGGCGCATCCCCCGGAGCGCCCAACAGGCCAGCGCATTCCGTCTTGGCCTGTCTGTCCCCCCTCACCCTCGGCCGGTTTCCTTCTGCCCACAGCCACTTTCGGTCCGCGGGAGCGAAGCGGCATCAGGCGTTGAAGCGGCTTTTCCGTTTCCGGTCCGGAGACTCTTCAGGATCCGTCATCTTGTTTCAGCGGGCCCCTCTCGGCGGGTTGCCCGCCCTGCAACGCCCACAGGATTTCATAGGAGGGCGACCATGAATCGTCAGGAAATCGAAGAAGCCCTGTCCAACTGCGAGTTGTTCTGCGATCTCGCCGCGGAGGACATCGGTCAGCTGGCGACCCTGTGCGAAGTCAAACAGTTCCGGGCAGGCGAGCCCATCTTCCGGCAGGGCGACCTGGGTCAACACCTGTATATCGTGCTCGATGGCCATGTTCTGCTGCAGCGGTCGGTGGACCTCGGGCATCAGAAGGGCCATGTCGCCATCGGTCTCCTCGGCTCGGGCCGGGTGTTCGGCTGCTGGTCGACGCTGCTCGACCAGCCCCACAACCTCATGGCCAGCGCCGTCTGCCAGAAGCCGACCCGGGTCCTGGCTATGAACGGCAAGGATCTGCGCCGGATGATGGTCGACAAACGCCAACTCGGCTTCAACCTGCTCGAAAAACTCTGCGTCATCCTCCGGGACAGGATCCGCTCGGCCTATGGCGCAATGGAAAAGATCTAGGGGGTCTCCATCTGGAAAGGGGATTTTGTGCTCATCCCGGCGTCGACCTGCCCGTTTGCTTTTGCGGCGAGGCGCCCTACAGGTCGACTCCGCGCAGATACGTGCTCCCCTCGATGCCGGGAAAACCGGGACCTGCCGCGAAACGCCGGGACTGGGCACCCTCATGGTGTGAAGAGACCGGGATCCGCCCCGCACGGGTGGGACTGAGCACCCGAAGAGTGTAAAGAAAATTTCCTCATTTCCGGGTTGGAAACGGCTTTATACCGGAGAACCCATTCCGAAGGACACCCAATCCCAGGCGCCCTTCGTCGCACTCAAGAGGCTGATCCATGGCTGATACGATCGAGGCCGAGGAAAGGGAGATGGTCGAGGAAATCACCTTCTTCCTCGCTGGGTATTCCAAAGAACGGCGGCATCTCATCCCACTGCTTCAAACGATCCAGCAGCGCCACAAGTACCTCTCCCAGGACGCGATCCGGCTCGTGGCCGGGCACCTGGAGCTTTCCCCCTGCGAGGTATACGGGGTGGCGACCTTCTACAACCAGTTCCGGTTCAATCCGCCTGGCCGCAACCAGATCAAGGTGTGCCTTGGAACCGCCTGCCACGTGAAGGGCGGGGATATCATCCTCGAGAACTTCGAGCGTAAACTGGGCATCAAGGACGGTGAAACAACCCCCGACCGGGAGTTCAGCATCGAGCGGGTCGCCTGTGTCGGGTGCTGTGCACTGGCCCCGGTGGCGCTCGTCAACGAGACCGTCCACGGTCATGTGGCCCCGAGCAAGGTGGAGGGCTTGATCCTGGGATTCCAGTTGGCCAAGGAAAAGGAAGAACGAGAGCGACGAAAGGAAGCATCGGGTGAGCGACAAGGAACAGATTGATACGCTTTTCACGGCCATTCGGGAAAAAGCCGAGGCGCAGATCGCAGCGCACTCCGAAACCGCCCTCCCCTCGATCGTAATCGGCATGGCGACCTGCGGTCTGGCGGCCGGCGCCCTCGAAACCAAAAAAGGATTCGAAGAGGCGCTCGAGGAACGGGGCATCGAGGCCCGCATCAAGAGCGTCGGCTGCATCGGCCACTGCTATGCCGAGCCGGTCGTCATCGTGCACAACCCGGGTTTTCCTCCGATCCTCTACCACCAGGTCACACCGGGCAAGGCCCGGATGCTGGTGAGATCCTTCCTGGAAGACGGGGACCCGCTCTTCGAATACATGCTCGGGGCCATGGAAGCGAACGACATGATCCCGGCGGTAAGCGACTTCCCGCGCTTCAACCGGGAGAAGCGCGTCGTCCTGGATCTGTGCGGCGACATCGACCCGGAGCGCATCGAGGCCTACATCGCACGGGGCGGGTATGCGGCGCTGGCCAACGCGCTGCAGGGCGAGCCGCAGGGGGTCGTCGCCGAGGTGAGCGATGCCGGCCTGAGGGGCCGCGGCGGCGCGGGTTTCCCCACGGGCCGGAAATGGGCCCTGGCCGCCGGGGCCGAAAGCGCGGGCAAAACGGTCATCTGCAACGCCGATGAGGGCGATCCCGGCGCCTACATGGACCGGACGATCCTCGAGAGCAACCCCCACCAGGTGCTCGAGGGGCTTGCCCTCTGCGCCTATGCGGTGGGGGCGAAGGAAGCGGTCGTCTACGTACGCGCCGAATACCCGCTCGCGGTCAAGACCGTCACACGGGCGATCGAGCAGGCCGTCGAATGGCGCTTACTCGGAAAAGACATCCTGGGGTCCGGCTTCGACCTGGACGTCTCGGTCTTTCAGGGTTCGGGGGCCTTCGTCTGCGGCGAGGAGACCGCCCTGATCCAATCGATCGAAGGCCGCCGCGGGATGCCGCAGCACCGTCCGCCCTACCCGGTCGAGAAGGGCCTGTGGGGGCTGCCGACCGTCATCAACAACGTGAAGACGCTCGCGTCCATTCCCCGGATCCTGCAGGGAGGTGCGGAGTGGTACCGCACCATCGGCACGGAAAAGAGCCCGGGCACGGCGATCTTCTCCGTCGTCGGGGATGTCACCCACCCGGGGCTCGTCGAAATCCCGATGGGAGTCACGCTCCGCTCCCTCATCTTCGAGGTCTGTGGGGGAATCCCGAAGAAGAAGCGCTTCAAGGCCGTGCAGATCGGCGGCCCGTCGGGCGGCTGCCTCCCGGCTGAGTTTCTGGACACCCCCATCGACTTCGATTCGCTCTCCCAGGCGGGGGCCATGATGGGCTCCGGCGGCATGGTGGTCATGGACGAAGACACCTGCATGGTCGACGTCGCCCGTTACTTCCTCGACTTCACCCAGAAGGAGTCCTGCGGCAAGTGCACCTTCTGCCGCATCGGGACCCGGCATCTGCTGGACATCCTGGAGCGCATCACCAAAGGGGAGGCCCGCGAAGGAGACCTGGCCCTGCTCGACGAGCTCAGCCGCGACATCCAGGACGGATCGCTCTGCGCCCTCGGCCGGACGGCCCCGAACCCGGTCCTCACCTCCCTGCGTTACTTCAGGGATGAGTACGAGGCGCACGTCTACGAGAAGCGCTGCCCGGCCATGGTCTGCCGGGCGTTGACCGCCTTCTACATCGATCTGGACAAATGCGCGCGCGGCTGCGACGCCTGCGTGGGCAGCTGCCCGGTAGAGGCGATCTTCACTACGCTCAACCGGAAAAAAGGTATCGATCAGAGTCTCTGCGTCAAATGCGGGGAGTGCATGGTGGCCTGCCCGCCCGAGTACGCCGCGGTCTGCAAGGTCTCGCCGCCCGAAAAGGCCCCGATCATCGAGCGGCCGCCGAAGGCGGCGGAGGGCTGATTGTTCTGCCGTCTACACAGATGTCAAAAAGCGGCCGCTGCCAGACCGGTCGAGACAGCGCAAAGCCGAACTCCGGCATCGCTTCCGGGGGAACACCGAGCTGCGGGGCGCCTTGCCAGCCGCGCCTGAGCGGGCCCGCCGATTTTTTGCCGGCCTTCTGTAAGAGGCCCTTTTCCAATCGTCTGTCTGGCCGTCCGCTTCGCCGCGCCGAATCAGTTGAAAATTCATCGCAGGAAGCATCACGCACAGCAGGATATCCACCGCTTCGGGGCCGACTCCGAGGCGTCTCGCCAGGAAAACGGACCGCGCCCGTTCAGGCGGTCTCCGAAAGGAACAAGACAGGCTGCAACTATGGTGACGATCATTGTAGACGACACGGAGATCCAGGCCGAAGAGGGCGCGAACCTTCTCGAGGTCTGCCTCGATAACGGGATCTTCATCCCGAACCTCTGCCACATCCCGGGGCAAAGCCGGCCCCGGGCCTCGTGCAGGATGTGCTTCGTGGAAATCGAGGGCGTGGGGCGCCCCATCACATCCTGCACAGAGACCGTGCGCGACGGCATGCGGGTCCGGACCGGCACCGAGCGCGTCCGGCGTCTCCAGCGGGCCGGGCTGCAGTTCCTGCTCTCGGTCCACGACGTGGACTGCGGACACTGCCCCTCCAACAAGCACTGCCCGCTTCAGGATACCGCCCGCTTCCTGAAGGCAGGCCTCAAGTCCAAGAAGCTCGACAAGATCCTCAGCTCCCCCCCGGTCATTCGCGAGCATCCTCTGCTCGACTACTACCCGAACCGCTGCATCCTCTGCGGCAAATGCCTCGATGCCTGCAGGCGCAAAATGGGGCAGCCGCTTCTGACCTTTGCCAAGCGGGGGTTCGAGACCATCATCAGTTTTTTTGGAGAAAAGGAGAGGACGGCGCTTGCATGCGGGGAGGAGCCGGCCTGCGCCGCGGCCTGCCCTGTGAGCGCCATCCGCCTGCACAGCGCAGGGGAAGACGCTCCAGGGGCGTGAAAGGCACGCATCGAGGACGGAACCCGGCCTCGGCGCGAGGCCTCGGACCAGGACTCGAAACCCTATCCGGCCGGGGCGCTGAAGTCGGGGTCCCGGAAAGGCGCCGGAGAGTCAGCCGAAACCCTATCCGGCCGGGGCGCTGAAACCCGCCTCCTGCGGCAGGCCCCGACAGACATGAAAGGTCGGGCGCCACAGTCTCCAGCGGGCGGAAAGCCCGGGCGGATCAGAGCCCATCGTCCGGGCCGCCGGAATCCCCGCTGCAGCTCCTGTAAGGGTGGCCGGCGGACCTTATCCGCCCAGACGCTTCAGCTCCGCTTCGCTGAGGGCGATGCGGGCCTCGGCAAGCCTCTTGTAATATTTCTGCACCTTCTCCAGATTGCCGGCAGCCACAGCCTTCACCAGGTCGCCCTCTAGTTCGGCCACTTCGAGCAGCCTGTAGTAGTCGAGGGACTCCTTCAGGTGCGCCAGGACGATCATACCGGTCAACACGGGGTGGTTGTTCGTCACGTTCGCATCGGCAAACTGCATACCGTGCTCCAATTCCACCTGCAGACCGTCCCGGAACTCCCCGAGATCGATCGGCATATTTTCCACATTGACCCCTTGCAGAATCACCTTCGCCTCTTCCAGAGACACTTCCGGCACCTGTTTGGCCGTCCAGTCGCTCAACTTCAGCTCCCTGCAGACCTTCTGCACCTCGTCAACCGTCACGTATTGCGGAACCTGCATCGTATTTCTCCTCCTCGAAAGAATGGGTCGTTCCCTGTCAAAGCCTGCTGATTCTACACTACAAACACTTAAAAACAGGAAGTTATATTAAAACATCCAAATTTAGAATATTCAAAATCACATAAAAGCGCAAATGACTCCTTGCCTAATTTTACACAAGAAATGAATGGCTCATCCATGCGCTGCAGAAAGAACGCGTCGTTTCTTCTTCAACCCTATCGATTGTCCGTCCGACGGGGATTCCCGTTAAGACCCGGGTTTCCACCCTGAAATGAGGATATTTCTTCACACGCTTCGCGTGCTCAGTCCCACCCCTGCGGGGCGGGTCCCAGTTTCTTCACACGCTTCGCGGATTCAGTCCCACCCTTGCGGACTGGCTCCCACGCCCCAGAGGGCGTCCCTGAGCCCGCTCGAGCGTTCGATCCTGCGGCCGGCGGCCGCCGCAAAGAGGGCCTCGTCTCCCAGCACCGCCACCCTGCGCCGCGCCCGGGTAAGGGCGGTGTAGATGAGCTCCCGCGTCATCAGGGGGTTGTCCCGGTCGGGCAGGACGAGCAGCACCTCGTCGAATTCGGATCCCTGGGCCTTGTGGACCGTCATGGCGTAAACCGTCTCGTGCGCCGGGAGGCGCAGTGGATGAAAGCGCCTGACCACGCCTTGCGCCCCCGGGAAGACCACGCGGAGGCCGCCCTCCGCCTCCGCGTCCGGAACCGTAATCCCCACGTCCCCATTGAACAGCCTGAGGCGGTAGTCGTTGCGGGTCACCATCACCGGCCGCCCGGGGTACCAGACCCCGCCCGGCGCCGCCCACCCGGCCCGCTCCAGGATCGAACGAACGACCCGGTTCAGATGAACGACCCCGTAAGGACCTTCGCGCACCGGGCTCAGGATGCGGAACCGGTCGAAGCGCTCGAAGAGGCCGTCCTCGGAGAGGTCTTCGAGGCAGGGCCCGTAGCCGCTCAGGACCGCCTCCTTCAAGGCCTCCATCAACCGGGCGGCCGGGGGCGCGGAGCGCCAGACAAGCTGCGGAGAACGGTTGAAGCAGGCGAGGGCCCGTTCAACCGCACCCTCCTTCACTGCCGCGCTTACGGCCCCGATGCCGCTGCGCTCGCCGAAACGGTAGTTCTTCCGCAGCTCGATGATGCAGTCGCTCAGCATCGGCTCATTCTCACCCGCGGTCTGAGGAAAGTCCAGCGTCTTTTCGAGGAGCGCCCCCAGGGCGGGCGAAAAGGCCCCTCCGCGCCCCTGATCGCAGAGGTCGCCGAGGACCGCACCGGCCTCGACCGAGGCGAGCTGGTCCTTGTCGCCAAGGAGGATCAAACGCGCATCTTCGGGCAGGGCAGCCGTCAGCTTGCTCATGAGGGCCAGGTCGAGCATGGAGGCCTCGTCCACCACCACCACATCGGCGGTCAGCGGATGAGCCGCGTTGTGCCTGAAGTAGGGCGACCCGGCAATGCTCCCGAGCAGGCGGTGCACTGTGGACACATCCCCCGGGATCCGCTCCCGGACGGCCGGGTCGACCGCCAGGCCCTTGCGGACCGTGCTGATCGACTCCTGGAGGCGCGCAGCGGCCTTGCCCGTCGGGGCCGCCAGACGGACCCGCAGAGCCTGCGGAGGTCCGAGCTCCAGGAGGAGGGCCAGAATGCGGGCGACAGTCGTCGTCTTCCCGGTCCCGGGCCCTCCGGAGATGATGCAGAACGGCTTGAGGAGGGCCGTCAGGGCCGCCGCCTGCTGCCAATCGGGGGTTTCGCCCTGCGGAAAAAGCCTGTTCAGGATGGCGCGGACCAGGGCCGTATCGGGAGCGGGAATCAGCCTCTCGGACCGTCTGCGGACCCACTGGACCAGGTCGTTTTCATAGGCCCAGTAGCGGTAAAGGTAAAGCCTGCCGGCATCGTCCAGGATCATGGGACGGCGCTCTCCAGGCCGCCCCACGACCGCGGTGCTCAGCAGCCGCTCAGGCCGCTCGCCGAGCCAGGCGAACCTGCCGAGCCTGTAGTTCCATGCCTCTTCGGACAAGGAACCCTGCCCCGCCGCCCTCAGCCGCCGCAGGTCCAGACAGACATGCCCCTCGCGCGTGGCGCGGCTTGCCAGGGCGGCGACGGCCGTCAAGCCGGGGTCGGACACCTGCGACAGCCGTTCCATCAGCCGGGCGAAGTGCAGGTCGAGACGGCTCAGGCCTTCTTCGATCCTCTTCGCAGTCAAAAAGGCGCTTGTCTGTCCCGTCATGAGCCACCACCCATCAGGTTTACGGTCAGGTCTTCGATCAGCGCCGAAGACGGTTTGTCGCGGAAGACCCCGTAGCGGCCGCCGCGCGACGGGTCCACGCCGCGCATGAAAACATAGTAGACGCCGCCGAAATGCGTCTTGTAGCGGTAGCCCGGCAGGCGCAGCGCGAGATAGCGGTTCAGCGCCACCACGTAGAGGTGATACTGGAGGATATAGACGGACGACTCCATCTCGCGCAGCAGCCGGCCGGGGCCGTAGTCTTCGACCCGGGCGCCCAGGAAGTTCGACTTCCAGTCGACGAGGTAGTAGCGGCCGGCGCGCTCGAAGACGAGGTCGATGAACCCCCGCATGAAGCCCTGCACCGGGGCGAAGGTCAGGCGGCCGAGGGGCTCCGGAAAGAGGCTCGAAGGCGCCCGCGCCGCGTGGCGGGCGAAGACGGCGCGCAGGGACCGGGGGCTCACCGGCTGGAGTGGAAAATAGAACCCCAGTTCGTTCAGCCGCTCCGCAAGCCCGACCTCCGAGAGGGTGAAGGTCCCCTCCCCGTCTTCGAGCGGGACCTCGAGAACGCGCCGGATCATCGCTGCAACCGGCTCCTCCCAGGCGGCCTCGAACCCGTGCAGCGCCAGCTTTTCCCGCACGAGCGGACCCAGTGTGCCCCGCGCCGCCGGCGCGAAATCGAGGCACTCCATCACGGCATGCAGGCAGGTGCCCGCCCTCGTGCCGCGCGGGAAGGCAAACCCGCCCTCGGGCGCGGCCGCCTCTTCGATCGCGGCCAGGGCGCTTTCGGGCTCCCCTGCCACGAGTGGATCGACATCACGCGCATCCCCTTCTCTTCCGTCGTAGGCCGCCGTAAGGGAGGAGAAGCTCGCGAGCGACCAGGCGCGCTCCACCCGCCCCTTGAAGACGCGCGCGGCAGTCCCCGCGCGGCGGGCTCCTGCAGGCGGCAGTGTTTCACCGGTGCGCCTGGCCGGCGGCTGACTCACATGGATCGCCCCGCCGGCCAGGGCAGCGAGCGCCTCGACCCTCCCGCGCAAGGCGTCGGCCCCGCCCCCTTCAGGCAGGGGGCCCGCCTTCCCGGCTGTCCGCTCCTCCCCCGGCAAACCGGTGTGGTGCAGGATGTAGGCCGGCGCCGACCGGTCGGCGTCTCTGAACCGCCCCCAGACGAAGGTGCAGCGGCTCTTCGCGCGCGTGAGCGCCACGTAAAGCAGCCGGCACCCCTCGGCGAGTTCCTCCCGGTCCGCCCACAGCCGGTTCGCCTCCCAGAAATCGCTGCCGAGGTCCAGGGTAAGCCGCCCGTCCCGCTCCGGGTCATGGAAGAGGATCGGCTCCCCCTCCCTCCGGGAACGGATGCCGTCCCACATGAACGGGCAGAAAACCACGGGCCATTCGAGGCCCTTGGCGCGGTGCACGGTGATCAGGGTGACCGCCTCCCGGTCGCTTTCGAGGCGCAGCTGGTGCTCGTCCAAACGGGGGGTCGAGGCGTCCCGCTGATCGCGGAGCCATTTGAGGGCCCCTTCCATGGTGCGCCGGCCTTCGACGGCTTCTTGGTGCAGCACCTCGGCCAGGTGGAGGACGTTGGTGCAGCGGCGCTCGCCGTCCGGCAGGGCCGCGAGGCGTTCCAGCGTTCGGCCCTCCAGGAGGATGCGGCGGACCAGGGTCAACAGGCCCCGGCGGCGCCAGATCTCGTGGAAGGCCCGGAAGCGCCCGAGCACCGCCTCCCACCACACCTCGTCCTCCCGGCGGGCATAGAGCTCGTCGCCGCCCAGACCGAGCGCCCGGGTGACAAGAGCCGCTTTCACCAGCCGGTCGTTTTCGGGCTCGAGACTGGCGGCCAGGATCCGCTCCATCTCGAGGGCCTCCGGGGCATCGAAGAGGTTTCCCGTGCTGTAAAGGACGCTGTGGACCCCGTCCTCGCGGAGGCGCTCCTGCAGGCGTCTCGCCTCGATGTTGCGGCGCACCAGGACGGCGATGTCCTTTTCCTGCAAGGGCCTGCCGCCGACCGCGGCCCGGCCCTCCCGTCCGAGCTGCAGGAGCCGGACGATCCCGGCCGCCACCGCCTCCTGGACGGCCTCCCTCCCTTTCCCCTTGAGCCACACCGCTTCGCCTTCGGGGGGCTCCATGAACCAGAGCTGGAAGGGCGCCCGTTCGCCCTCCGGACCTTCCATCCTGAGCGCTTCGTGCACCTTCGCCGCCGCCGGGGCGACCGGCTGAAAGGGGATCTCCTCGAAGAGGAAGGGTTCGGGGGAGGCATCGAAGAAGGCGTTCACCGCCTTGACGAGGCCGGGCTCGCTCCGCCAGTTCTCGCCGAGGGTGTAGCGCCTTTCGGCCTCCCTGGCGGCCTGCATGTACGCGAAGACATCCGCCCCCCGGAAACCGTAAATGGCCTGCTTCGGGTCTCCGATGAGAAACAGGACCGCGTCCCCGCCGCCGAAAAGGGTCTTGAATATCCCGTACTGGATCGGGTCCGTGTCCTGAAACTCGTCGATCAGGGCGGCCTTGAAGCGGGCCCGCACGCCTTTCGTGAGCCCGGCCCCGGCGCTCGAGCGCAGGGCCTCGTAGACGCTCAGGAGCAAGTCGTCGAACGACTGGATATTCAGCTCCCGCTTGCGGAGCGCAATCATCTGCGGGGCCTCGTCGAACAGGCGCCGCTTGAACTGGAGGAGCATCCGGTCGCAGGCGGCCTTCAACTCCAAGAGCGCCCCTTCCGCCTCCTCGCACCGATCGAAGAAGGGATGCTCGGGCGCGTTCTTGCCCTTTCTGACGGCCGTCCGAATCCTGGCGGCGCTGAAGCGCGGCAGTTCCTCCGAGCCCAGCAGGCCGTTCACGCCTCCGGCCAGGCTGCGGCCGAACGCCTCCCACCAGCCGGGGATCTGCTCCGGGTTGTAGGGCCGTCTCTTCAGACAGTCGCCCGCCTGGAGGATCCCGCAGACATCCCCCCCGGCTCGGGTCCAGAGCCCGCGGAGCTCCGCGGTGAGTTCCTCGGCCCGCTCGAGCGCCGCCCTGAAGGGGCCCTCCGCCTCCAGGGGGTCGGGGAGGATCTGAAGATCGGGGTGCGCCACGCGCTTCTGAAGCAGCTCCAGGAAGTCGTCCACCCCGACGCCCTCATGCAGGAGGTACCGCAGGAAGAAAGGGTGCGCCGCGTAGACATGCCGCCGCCAGAAGTCCTCGACCCCTTCGCGGTTGAGGTCGGTCAGGTCGGGCCGCAGCTCCGTATCGAAAAGGACCCCGCTCTCGAAGGCCTTTTCGTGCAGCATCCGCTGGCAGAATCCGTGGATCGTGAAGATCGCCGCCTCGTCGAAGCCGCTCACCGCCAGCCGCAGACGCCGGCGCAGAACCTCGGGCCGCGCGGAGTCTGCAAAGAGCGCCTCGAGGAGCGGGTCCTCCTTTTCCTCCCCGGCAAGCCACGCCTCGGCCTCGCGGAGCCGCCGCCGGATGCGGTCCTTGAGCTCCGCCGTCGCCGCCTCCGTAAAGGTCACGACCAGGATGTCGCTCACCGGGAGCCCTTTTTCGAGCAGCAGGCGGAGAAAAAGCCCCGTGATGGCGTAGGTCTTCCCCGTACCGGCGCTCGCCTCGATCAGGTTGACGCCGTCCAGGGGGCTCCGCGCGAGATCGAACAGGGGGGCGGCGCTCATGAGAGGACCTCCTCGTGCTCGAGCAGCGGACCGCACAGGTCCACGGCCAGATCCTCGAACGCTTCGTCCAGGGGATCGCCGCTGCCGAAGCACAGATCGAAATAGGGGTCGGAGCACTCCCCCTTCGAAAAGGCGTCTTCCTCCCACTGTCGGCGCGCTCGCTCGAGCGCCGCCTCAGGCCGGTCACCCCTCTTGAGGACGCCCTCTGCAAAGGCCATCGACGATTCCGGGAAAAACGGGAGCGGGCGCTCCAGGCCCCGCTGCAGCCAAGCCAGGAGCTTCGCCAGCAGCTCCGACGCGTCTTCGGGCGGCGTATAGGACCGGCCGGTCCACACCAGGGCCTTGTTGCGCTTTTCGAGGGCGGCCAGAACGCTCGGCTTCGGAGGGTCCGCCTCAGCGAGGCTATGCCATGCCAGGTGCTCGATCCACAGCCGCAAGCGGTCCCGCGCCTTCAGACGGGCGGCCCGGTAGTGCACGAGCCCCTGGGGGTAAACGGCGCCAAGCCGCCCCGTGAGCCTGCAACCCCCGAGGAAAAGATCGACATCCAGTGGAGGAGAAGGGCCGCCGGCCAGATAGGGACCCGTCTTTTCCCAGAAGGCCGCCGCCTCGCCCTCGACCGCCTCGAAAAACGCCCGGCCCATCGGACCGTGAGGGAGCCGGCCGGCCGCGCGCGCCGCACTGTAAACCCGCGCGGGGTCCCTGCCGGCCTCGCGGGCCGAAAGGATGTCCATACGCAGCTGGTAGCGTTCGAGCCCGCCGAGTTCGAAGAGCTCCCGGTCCTCCAAAGGGGTCTCCGGCTCCTCCAGCACCAGATCGAGCCTGCGCTGCAGGAGGAAGCGGGCCGGGTTCACCACGAAGGCCTTCAGCTCTTCGATGGTCCATTCGCGGGCCACCGCCCCGGCTTCATCGAGGAGCGGCCCGGTAATGAAAGCGCCGGGCGGGCGGCGGTCCTCCTGAAGCCTCCGGGCGGCTGCGGCCTGTGCCGCCCCGTAGCTGAAGAGCCTGCCCTCGTTTGTGAAATACTCGGGGTGAAAGGCCTGCAGGTGGTGGGTGGTCAGGCAGAGATCGGTCATGCGGGCAGCGCCTTCGCCTTCCGCCCCTCCGGCCTGGGCCGCCTCGGGGCCGCGCGGCGGCTGCGCCGAAGACGGTTCGAAATGCGTCTCCAGATAGTCGAGCAATTCCATGACCAGCACCGACGGCGGGATGGGGCTGTTGTCCCGGGCGCTCCGCCCGACGTAGGTCAGGATCAGGTTCCGCCGGGCGGAGAGCAGGGTCTCGAGGAAAAGGTAGCGGTCATCGTTGCGGCGGGAGCGGTCCCCGCGGCGCGGCCGGGCGGCCATGAGGTCGAAGCCCGGCGGCCGCAAGGACCGCGGGAACGCGTCATGATCGAGGCCCGTCAGGCAGATGACCTTGAAGGGGACGCTCCGCATCGGGAGCATGGCGCAAAAGGTCACCCCGCCGCTCATGAAACCGTAGCCGAAGCCCTGCCGTCCGAAGCTGCGCGCCAGGACCCAGCGGATGGTGCGGACATCGACCTCGTCTTCGAAGCCGGCGAGCCCAGCATCCGATGAAAAGCGGTGAAGCGCCTCCCGGATGACCGTCATCTCGGTCTCGTCTTCGGGGGACGGACGGAACAGGGTGTCCAGGAGCAGGCCGAGATCCCGCGACCAGTCCTCGAGGGGCCGGGGGCGGCCGAGCCCCCTCGCATGTCCGAAGAGACGGTCGAGAAACTCGGCCAGGCTGCCGAGGACCGCCGCCTCGGACCCTTCCAGTTCGTCATACGGGAGGATCCCCTCAAAAAGGGCCTCGCCCTGGCCGGGCATGGCGTATCCGAGGAGAAGCCTCTCCAGCCCGGACTGCCACGTGTTCTCGGGGAAGGCCGGCAGCCCCTTCTCCCGCCGGTTCTCTCCGTCGATCCCCCACCTGACGCCGCTCTCCCGGACCCAGCGCCGAATCAGACCGAGGTCGCCCTCTTCGAAATCGAAGGCCGCCAGGACCGCAGGGCATTCCAAAACCTCCAGGACCTCGCCGGCCCTGAAGCGTCCCCCTGCAAGGGCGAGGATCGCCAGGAACGGCTCCACCAGCCTTCCCTCGCGCCGCAGGCCCTGATCCGCGATGCTGAAGGGGATCTTCGGCGAGGCCCCTTCGTCCGGTTGATCGAAGACGGCGCGTATGTAGGGGGCATAGGCCTCGATATCCGGCGCCATGACGAGGACATCGGAGGGGGCGAGCCGCGGATCCCGCTCGAAGAGATCCAGGAGGACATCGTGCAGCACCTCCATCTCCCGGAGCGGCCCGTGGCAGGCGTGGATCTGGATGGAGTCGTCGCCCGCGACAACCTGCCGCTTGACAGGCCGGCCGGCGGCATCCACCTCTCCGAAGCCTTCCCGGAGGGCGAGGATGTCCCCCTGAACCCTGCCAAGAAGGGTCGACGGGTGCTCCGGCTCGAAGCAGGCTGTCTCCTCCAGGTCCTGCTCCTGGAGGAGGTCCAGGAAGTCGCGCCCCAGGGTACCCATTGAGGCGAGGAGGCTGTTGCCGCCCTCCAGGTGGAGGTGTTCCACCGGCCGGGCCGAGCGGCGTGAGAGCCTTCCGGCCTCGCGCTCGCTCACGACATCCCCCCAGAACTCCCGGCTCGGGTTGAGGAGAAAGACGTTCAGTTCGGTCCAGCGCGCGGCCGCCCGCAAGACGTGCAGGTGGAAGGGGGGCAGGGCCGAGATCCCGAAGACCGCGACCCGCTCGGGGAACCCCGGGGGCGGTTCCGGAAGGGCGTGGATCGCTTCGAAAAACCGTTTCGCTAAGGCGGCCCGATGCACGGGCGGCGCATCCGCACGGATCCGGCGCCAAAGCTCGGCCTGCCAGTGCGCCTCGTCTCCCGCCTCCCACGCGAGCATCATCTCCGGGCGGAAGAGCAGATACTGGTCGAAGGTGTCCGCGATCCGGTCCGCCAGCTGCAGCGCCTTGAGCGGATCGTCGCCCCGCCCGAGGTACGCCTTCAGCGAATCGACGCCGGGGGCGTTGACGAATCCACCCAAAACCTTCATAATCCTCCAGGTCATGACACCCGGTTCGAAGGGGGAGGATTCCGGGATCCCGGGCATCACCTTTCGGAAAAGCTCCTCCACCAAGGCGTTCGGGAACGGAAAGCGCACGTTGGCGCAGATCCCGAGCCGCCGGGCAAGCTGCATAGACAACCAGTGCGCCATGCCCTGGCTCTGGACGACGATCGTCTCCTCGGCCATGGGCGATGACAGCGGCGCTTCGAGGATGGCGCAAAGCTGCTCCACGAGCGCCTCGAGGCGGTTGCTGACGATAAGCCTGGGGCGTGGCTGGTTTGAGGTCTGCAAGGTTTCTTTCCCAGATGGTGATCGCACTGCGGAGATGCCGCGGTCGTCTTTATCCTTTAACCATTTGAGCAGAGAGGATCATATCATGGCGAAGCTTCTGTGGGAACCGTCTGAGCAGCGCATCCAGTCCAGCAATATGTACCGTTTTATGCAGCACGTCAACCGCCGCTTCGGGAAGACCTTCGAAGAATACCCCAGCCTCTATGCCTGGTCCGTCCAGAACATCCCCGACTTCTGGGCCGCCTTCTGGGAGTTCAGCGACGTGATCGCCTCCGAGCCCTATCGCGAGGTGATCGACGACCTGTCCAAAATGCCCGGGGCCAAATGGTTTTCCGGGGCGCGGCTGAACTTTGCCGAAAATCTTCTGCGCTTCCGCGACGACCACACGGCGCTGATCTTCAAGAGCGAAGGCCGTAAGACCATCCGCTGGACCTACCGGAGGCTGTACGAAGAGACCGCCGCCCTTGCCGCCGCCCTGAAGCGGGTCGGCGTCGCGCCGGGCGACCGCGTGGTCGGGTTCATGCCCAACATGCCCCAGACCACGGCCGCCATGCTGGCGGCCGTCAGCCTCGGGGCCGTCTGGTCCTCCTGCTCGCCCGATTTCGGGATCAAAGGCGTCCTCGACCGCTTCGGCCAGATCAAACCCAAGGTCCTCTTCACCGCCGACGGCTACCCCTTCAAGGGCAAGACCTTCGACTCGCTCGGCCGCGTGGCGGAGATCCTCAAGGACCTCCCCTCGACCCGGCAGGTCGTGGTCGTCCCCTACACCCAGGACCGCCCCGACATCGGCGCCGTCCCCAGGGCCGTCCTCTACGACGATTTCAAGGAGGCCTCCCCGCCCCCGGAGATGGAGTTCGCCCAGCTGCCGTTCGATCACCCGCTCTACATCATGTACTCCTCGGGGACGACCGGGCTCCCCAAGTGCATGGTGCAGAGCGCCGGCGGGATCCTGGTGCACCACCTGAAGGAGCTGATGCTCCACACGGACCTCAAGCGCGAGGACACCATCTTCTACTTCACCACCTGCGGCTGGATGATGTGGAACTGGCTGACGAGCTCGCTCGCCCTGGGGGCCACGCTGGTGCTCTTCGACGGCAACCCGTTCCACCCGGCGGCGGACGCCTTGTGGGAACTCGCGCAGGACGAGAAGATCACCGTCTTCGGAACCAGCGCCGGGTACCTCGCGGCGCTCGAAAACGCCGGCGTCAAGCCCGGGCGCGCCTTCGACCTCGGCCCCCTGCGGGCCCTGCTTTCCACCGGCTCTCCGCTGCCGGTCGAGGGCTTCGAGTTCGTCTACAGAGACATCAAGCAGGACCTCCAGCTAGCCTCCATCGCCGGGGGCACCGACCTGAACGGCTGCTTCGCCCTCGGGAACCCGATGGGGCCGGTCTACGCCGGGGAGCTCCAGTGCCGCGGCCTCGCCATGAAGGTGGAGGCCTTCGACGACAACGGCCGGAGCGTCATCGACCAGAAGGGCGAACTCGTCTGCACCGCCCCCTGGCCGTCCATGCCGATCTACTTCTGGGACGATCCCGACGGCTCCAAGTACCACGCGGCCTACTTCGACGTCTACCCGAACGTCTGGCGCCACGGCGACTTCATCGAAATCAACGACCGCGGCGGGGTCGTCATCTACGGGCGCTCGGACGCCACCCTGAACCCCGGAGGCGTGCGCATCGGCACGGCGGAGATCTACCGACAGGTCGAGCAGTTCAAGGAGGTGGAAGACAGTCTCGTGGTGGGGCAGGATTGGAAGAACGACGTGCGGGTGATCCTTTTCGTGAAGACCGCCCCGGGTTGCACGCTCGACGACGACCTGAAGGCGCGGCTGCGCAGCACCATCCGCACCAACGCCTCCCCGCGGCATGTCCCGGCCAAGATCCTGGCGGTCCCGGACATCCCGTACACCCTCAACATGAAAAAGGTCGAACTGGCGGTCAAGAAGACGATCCAGGGCCAGCCCGTCCTCAACAAGGACGCGCTCCGAAACCCCGAATCCCTCGATTTTTTCGCCGGCCTGGAGGAGTTGCAGAGCGATTAGGCAAAAGGAGAGCGGAAAGAGAGGAACCTATGACCTGTGCCGGTGGGTGATGTCGCGGTAAAGGAGCGGCCGCCGGTTGGCGTAGATATCCTCTTCCCGACGCCACTCGATCACCCGGGCGGGATCGATCTCCACCTCGAACACCTCCTCGTCCGCACCGGCGTTCGCCAACCTCTCCCCGCGCGGTCCGAACACGGCGCTGTAGCCGCCGAAGTAGCCGCCGGGACGGTTGGCGTAAACGACGAAGATCTGGTTGAAGACCGCCGCACCCGTAAAGCGCCGCCACATGTTCTCCACGGGAAAGGTCCTTGGAACCGCTGCGATATTGACCACGATCCATGCCCCCTTGAGCGCCAGCACCCGCCACACCTCCGAAAAGGCGGCATCGAAGCAGATATTGACCCCGATGCCGCCAAACGGCGAATCGAAGACCTTCAAACGCGTTCCGGGAACGAAATGTTCCGTCCAGTGGACATGGCTCTTGACATAGCTTTCGATCCGTCCTCCGTCGATGTAGGTGGCGACATTGAAGTAGTCATCCCCTTTGCGTTTCAACTCCCCGATGATGACACGGGCGCCCGCGCGCTCGACGAACCGGTAGAGGTCCCTCGAGATCGTGCTGTAAACGACCTTCATCTTCCGGTAGAGAAACCCCTCCGGACGCTCGAAGGACGGGTGCCCGTGCAGGATCAGCTCCGGGAAGACGATCAGATCGCACGAACGGTGGGCTTCGATGATCCCGGTGATACGTTCGTAGTGGCGACCGATGTTCTCGGAGCTGTAATTGATCTGGGCGATGCAGACTCTCATTACCCGGCGCTTCCCGCAGCGGCTGACAGGAAACTGCACGTGTAGGAATCCTGGATGGTCTGCTCGATCTCCTGAAGGTACGACCGGGTGAGATCCCGTCCGTAGAGGCTCTCGCCGTAACGGTAAAGGCTCCCCTTGTCCCTGCGCACGTTCTCGTCGACCAGCGCGGCGTCGATGGACTGCCCGGAGCCCGAGGCGATCCGTTCGATGATCCCGTGGATCCCGGAGCCGGATTGCGCCGGGTCTTTCCCCCGGAAAGCGAGATAGGGCGGCACCCCTAACTCGACGGCGGCCTGGCGGTGCACCCGCTTGCGAAGGGCGTCGCCCGGTCCATCCAGCTTGAGGCGTGGCGAGATGCGCATGGCGGTCTGGATGACATCCCGGTCCAGATACGGCGCCCGGAGTTCGATCGCATGGGCCATCGTCAGTTTGTCTTCGCGCTCGAGGGTATCCGTGTAGAGCATGCCGAGGTCCTCGAGGAGCTTCTCGTGGAGCCTCAGATACCCGTCCTCCTCGAGCACATCGTTGTACCAGGGGTATCCGGCAAAGAGCTCGTCAGCGGCCTGACCGGTGAACATGACACGGATATCGTCCTGTGCAGCGAGCCTGGCGGCCATATACATGGGGATGGCGACCTCCACCTGGAGCAGTCCGCTCTCCTCCACGTTCCGAATGACCTCCGGCAGGATCTTTCTGACGGTCCCCTCGTCGATCACCGTGGTCTTCAACTCCAGCCCCAGATCCTCCGCAACAGACCTGGCGGCGATCATATCCCCGGATTCCGATGTACCGGTGCAGTAACAGATGATGGATTTCCCCTCGCGCTGGAGCAGCTTCGCGATCAGAACCGAATCGATCCCCCCGGAAAAGATGACGCCCAGCCGGGATTGGGTGAGGCCTGTCAGCCGTTTCTTCAACGCCTTGACCAAAACGTCCTTATAAGCCTCTACCGCCTCGCGAAAATCGACGATATCGATCGGGGGGGCTTGCAGGTGGTATCCCTCGTGCAGTTGAGGACCCGCCCCCTCGAGGCAGAGAATTCCCCCCGGATTGAGACGCGTGGGAGCGGTCCTGCCGTTCCAGATCGCCTTCTTCTCCGAAGAAAAGTAGGTCGTACCCTCGTTGCGGGTGTAATAGACCGGCTTTTTCCCGATGGGGTCACGCGCCACCACAACCGTTTTCCCGTCCGTCACCGCGATCGCGTACATCCCGTCGAGCAGCGGCATCACCTTCTTCACCGCATCGAGCAGATCCCCCTGGTAGGTCTCCTCGAGCAGATGCACCACCACCTCGCTGTCGCTGGTGGTCTTGATGTCGTGGGGTCGAACCAGAAGGGTGCGAAGCTTCCGGTAGTTGTAGATCTCCCCGTTGTGGATCATGGTCAGCTTTCCGTCGCACGAGCAGTAGGGCTGTCCCAGCCTCCCCCGTCCGACGATCTTCAGGGTCGAGTGCCCCAGGGCGATCCGGCTTGGAGCGCGGAGAGTCTCCTTCAAAGCGTCGATCTCCCCGGCCCGCTCGACGGCCCCGTCCATGAAGACGCCGTGCGTATCGGGCCCGCGGTGGGCCATTTTCTTGAGCATATCGTATATGTCGACCGATGGAATGCTTCCGTTTTCCACATAATGTCCACAAATGGTACACATCCTGTCTCTTCTCCTCGCTGATTCTGCACGCACTTCACCGGCCGGCAAGGCGCCTGCATGTCGGAGCTCATTCCTGAAGAAACGGGCTTGTGCGGTCGACCCCGCAGGCGCCTGGTGCTTGGCCGGCATGACGCGCGGGTTTCATTGATATTGCTTTGATCTCAAACTATTTTAATAGAAATTACATAAAAAGTCAAATCCAACCCAAAAGGGGCCGGTGCATTTTCGGTCGTGCCAAAAAATACACCGGCCCCCTTTTGGGCTCACCCTCTTGCAGCTGCCGAGTTTCTATACGGAAAGGGTCTTTTTAACCAATCTCGGCATCCATCTGCAGGGTTGCTTGCGCTGCGACCTGCAGGCCGCACTGCGAGCCTCCTTCGGAGGTTGCGCCTATTCAGCCGCCGAGGCGTCGGGGGAATTCTCCCGGCCGGGCTGATAAATCACCAGGCGTTGACCAGGCTGGATGGGGTGGTTCATGTCGAGGCGGTTCCAGATGAGCAGCGCCTTCAAGGGCACATTGAAGCGTTCGGCGATGATGGACAGGTTGTCACCGCTCCTGACGGTGTAGACCTGTTCGGCGCGCCCCTTGCTCCATGATGCCAGTCCCCCCTCGAAACGGTGCTGGAAATCTTCGCCAGCCCCTTCGGGCACGGCGATCTCATGGGTCCCGCTCTCTAGATAATACCCCCTCAGATCCGGGTTGAGATCCTTGATCAGCTTGAATGTCGCCCCCGCCGCCTGCGCCACGACCCGGATCGGCACAGCCTGTGCGCAGGCGACCTGCACCCTCTCCGACGCCACCGGCGGATAAAAATCTTCTTCTTCGAGACGGAACCCGTACCTGAGGGGATCGGAGAAGATCATCTTGGCTGACAAAATGCGGAAGAGAAACCGCTGGGTCTCGAGCGGCAGGTAGAGCGCGTAGTAATCGTCGGTCCCCTGCTCCATGACCTCCGTCTGAAGGCCGGCCTCCCCCATGTTGTAGGCCGCCGCGGCCATTGTCCAGGACTGGAACTGCGCATAGAGGGCGGACAGGTAGCGGATCGCGGCATCGGTCGAAGTGCGCAGGTTCCGCCGTTCGTCCAGGTGCGAATCGATCCTGAGCCCCATCCGGCGCCCCGTGGCCGGCATGAACTGCCAGAAGCCGATCGCCCCTTTCGGCGACCCCGCATGCGCCCGCAGGGCGCTTTCGGCGATCGCCACGTACTTGATGTCCTCAGGGAGACCCGCATCCTTCAGCATCTGCTCGATGGCGGGAAAGTAGCGCGTTGACCGCTTCAACCAGAGCATCACCTGCGGCCGGTCCCAGATCGTCAGCAGCAGCTCTTTCTCGAGCCGCTCCCGCACCTCCCGGTTGTCGAGAGGCACCGGTTCTCCGCAAAAAGAGAGCGGTCCGCCGACCCTGACCAACGCCGCCAGGTCGGGCCATCCATGGCCTGTTTCGGGCCCCGGTCCCTCGGCGCAGGCCGCACCGCCGACCGTTGAAGCGCAAAGCACGGTCATCCCGATCCATAAAGATGTCCGCAACCATTTCGCAAACCGCCTCGAACCAACGCTATCAGTCATACCGCTCATCTCCTCCTTCACCCCATCCCTGAAAGATTTGGGCCGGCCCGTAGGAAAGGCTCCGCTTATCGTCCGCCCATCCGACCGGCCGGCGCGCTGCCTCGAGCCCTTAAAACCACCGTGAAGGACCTATCCACTTCAGAGAGGCAGGGCACTCCATCGTCCCTGAACGCAGCGAGATCCACCAGGGTGCAGATGGGCAGGCAGCCTGCCGGCATTATACAACGTGGTTCTGTCCCCTGCCCCAAAAAATGAAACGAATGAAGGGGACAAACAAAGAGGACCGCTGTATCCCTGGCCATGCCAAGAATAAGGCGGTCCTCTTTGTTGGAATAAGGTGCCGGGATCTCCAAGATCCCGGCACCCAGGAAAAAGGCTGCCGGTCTGCTTGAATACACCTGACAGCAGAGAGCCCCCCGGATCTTGCTGCCTCCCCCACAGGATCGGGACGGAGTTCAAGCCGACATGGCAACCTGTTCCTGACCTTGGCGGCCGTCGGAGCGGACTCCTAGGCCTTCGACACCACGAACGTCACCCTTTCACCGCTTCATAAAATCGACGCATCGGAATCGGGGCGGCCGCCTCCGGTCCTGCCCCGCAACCGCTCCTGGAATTCGTTTGTGATCCGCTCCAACTCGTCCCGTTTCCGGATGAGGTCTGCGTATCTCTGTCTGACGGACCACACCAGGCAGACAAGGAGTGCGGACCAGAAAAGGGACAAGGCCGAAAGGATGTAAAAGGCCTGCCCGAAAATAAATTCGATCCCCAGCCGGACGGGGCCGGCGGTTTGGGTGTCGATGTCACAGAGGTCCGGCGGCCGCTGCATCCCCGCAGATGAGGCGATGTACGTCAGCGTCAGGACGAGAAAGATCAGCAGCGCAGGCAGGCACGCTCCGACTGGGAGAAGGTTCTTCTTCAAGGAGGCAACCCTTTCTTTGAACATGAACAACGGCATCTTCGCGGAGGCTTCGCTTCGCACCCCCGCATCGGATCACTCACGGCACCCCGCAGTATTTGCAAGCCATGTGCCAGGCTGCGCAAGCACCGCTTTTTCACTTCCCACCAAGCGTGGGCGATCTTCTGGCCGAGTTCAGCGGCAGGGGAGAAGAGCCCCATACCGGGGCGGGAGACGCCGACCACGGCAAAAATAACTCCTGAAATCGCATGCATCGGCTAACGACGCGGAGCCCCGCGGACTGAGCTTCTTCCTCTGGACTTTTTGCAGGCTCCGGGAGATGCCCGTCCCACTGCTTCTCCAAAGAGAGGGAGCCCCATCATCCGAAAAAACCTGGCCTTGAGAATCGCACAGAACTCTGTGCATCGTTCCTCGGGGACGGATGCTGGAAGCGTGCGCTTGACCCCTGCCTTGCGATTGTGCTATGGCCCGAAGGAGCGCATCCTGTTCTGAACGCCCGTGGTTTCGGATCGATCGCGGTGCGCTGTGAAGAGACCTTCAAGACCAGGCTTTCATCCGGATGAAAGCCTGGTGAAACCCGCTGACCTTTCCCGTTGGAGAAAACAGAAAGGATTCCCTTATGCCCCTGAATGAACTGCTCCCAAAGGCTGTGAGGCTTCATCCGCATCGTGAGGCCGTCGTCTGCGGGGATCTCCGCATGGACTATGCCGAATTCGCCGCCAGGGTCTGGCGCCTCTGCGGCGCACTCCGCCGTATGGGACTCGCGAAAGGCGACCGCCTCGCCGTCCTCCATGAGAATTGCCACGTCTTTCTCGAAACCTATTTTGCCGCAGCCCACCTCGGCCTCATCCTCGTGCCGCTCAACTTCCGGCTTTCCCCGGGGGAACTCGGCTTCATCCTCCAGGACAGCGGGGCCAGGGTCCTGATCGCCCAAGGCCGATTCCGGGAACCTGTCCGGGACCTCCCGACACTCGCACCTAATCTCGAGCGGATCATCTGGACTCAGAGGGACTCCGCGTCCTGCGGAGAAAACGAGGCCGGCTACGAGGCCCTCATCGCGGCTGAACCACCGGACCCGCCGCAGCCCATGGCCCTCGAGGACCGGGACGTTGCCCACCTGTACTACACCAGCGGGACCACCGGTCGGCCGAAGGGCGTCATGCTGACGCACGGAAACGTCAAGAGCCACGCCCTCGGCACCATCGCCGAACTCCACATCACGGACAGCGACCACTGGTTCCACGTCGCGCCCCTCTTCCACCTCGCGGATGCCTGGGCGACTTTCGCGATCACCTGGGCCGGCGGCAAACACGTCATACTGCCCGTCTTCGAGGCCCTGCGCGTCCTCGAGACCATCGAGCGCGAGAGGATCACACTGACGAACCTCATCCCGACCATGCTCAACCTGATGGTGAACGAGCCGCGGGCACGGGAATTCGACTACTCCTCGCTCCGCTTCATGCTGAGCGGCGGGGCGCCGATCGCTCCCGAAACGGTGCGCCGGATCATGGAGACCCTCCAATGCGACTACGTCCAGACCTACGGGATGACCGAGACCAGCCCTTACCTCACGCTTTCCCTCCTCAAAGGACCCATGAGGTCGCTGCCGCCGGCAGAACAGCTCCGCTACAAGGCCAAGACGGGGAGGGAGTTCATCAACGTGAGGCTGCGGGTCGTGGATGAGGCCGGGCGGGATGTTGCGGCGGATGAAACGCAGGTCGGGGAGATCATCGTCAAAGGGGACACCGTCACGCCCGGGTACTGGAACCTCCCGGATGAGACGGCGAAGGCCATCCGGGACGGCTGGCTCTGCACCGGGGATCTGGCGGTTATCGACGCGGAAGGCTATGTCAACATCGTCGACCGCAAGAAGGACATGATCATCACCGGCGGCGAGAACGTCTATTCCACCGAGGTGGAAAATGTCCTCTATCAGCACCGGGATATCCTCGAGGCGGCCGTCGTGGGGGTGCCCGATCCGAAATGGGGGGAGGCGGTGAAGGCCTTCGTGGTGCCAAAGCCCGACCGCGAGATCCGGCCCGAGGAGGTCATCGCCTTTTGCCGGAAGCACCTGGCCGGCTACAAATGCCCGAAGAGCGTGGAACTGCTGGAGAGCCTCCCGCGCACCGGCTCAGGCAAGATCTATAAGAAAGGACTCCGGGGCTGAAAGACGGCGTTTTCGCGCCCGGACAAGGCCCTCTTGCGGCCGCATCCGTTCGTTTGTCGGAGTGTCCCGCGGCAAAGCGGGGAGCGTCAAGGAGTGGCAGCATGCAGCCCGTCGTCAAACAGCTCGATCCCTCTGCGGAATTCTACACGGAGGAGGGGTGTTTCATCATCGAAGTGTCCAACTCGGCCGATGACCCGGGGCTCTCGGTCGCCCGCGCGAGGGTCCCGGCCGGCCGGACCACCCGATGGCACCGTTTGCGGGGAACCGTCGAACGTTATGTCATCCTGGAGGGGGCCGGGCTGGTGGAGGTCGAAGGGATGCCCGGGGCCCGAGTCCTTCCGGGCGACGTCATCCTCATCCCGCCGGGCGCCTCCCAGCGCATCACCAGCACGGGGAGCTCGGACCTCGCCTTCCTGGCGCTGTGCACCCCGCGCTTCGAGCCCGAGGTCTACGAAGACACCGAGGAAGGGTGCCAGGGCGCTGTCAGGCGACCCGTTGAAGGATCTCCCGCAGGCGGTCCCGCAGGCGGCGGATGAGGCGCTCCGGGGCGCTCCGCCAGTGAAGGCGGGCCTTTTCGTCCGCGCTCACCTGCTCCGGGCAATGGCGCAGCTTCACCTTGATCACCGCCAGGAGATCGTCCTCTTCGAAGCGCTCGAAGATCCGCTTCAACCCGCAGAACCGGAACTCGCTCGCCGAGATGGAAGCCCCCCAGTCGATGATATAAGGCCGGCCGTCGTCTCCGAACAGGATGTTCGCGGCGCGCTTCAGGTCGCAGTGGGCGACTCCCTTCGCATGGCACTGCAGAACCACCTCCCGCAGCCGATCGAAGAAGCCCGGTTCGAGCCTGCGCTCCTGCTCCAGGTTTTCGAGCGTCCGGCCCGGCAGCCGCTCCATGACGATCGCGACCCCGTCGACCACCCCGAGCAACCGCGGGACGCCCGGAACGCCGGCAAGACGCCGCAGGGCCTTCTGCTCCCGCCAGACGAGGAAGCGTCCGGCCGTGTGGCGGTACCACGCTTGGTTGACGCTGAAATCCTTGACGACGGCCCCTGCCCCTTCTTCCTCGAGGAGCCAGATGGCCGGTCGGGTGCTCGAAGGCGCCCTCAGCACACGCACGGCCCGTTCGGGCAGGTCGGAAAGACGGATGTTCTCGAACATGCAAGACCTCAGCAGCGGTACCGGTAATAGGCCGCACACGTCCCCTCGCCCGAGACCATGCAGGGGCCTACGGGATCCTGGGGCGTGCAGCGCCGGCCGAAAAGCGGACATTCGGTGGGGCGCATCCGCCCCCTCAACACCTCGGCACAGCGGCAGCCGGCCGGCTCCAGCGCCGGCGGGACGGCCAGGTCGAAGCGCAGCCGCGCATCCCGGGCGGCATGATGATCCCGTATCTTCAAGCCGCTCCCGGCGATCGTCCCCAGGCCACGCCAGAGCGCATCGGCCGACTCGAAGACCTCCCACATGCACGCCAGGGCCCCTGGGTTGCCTTTGGCGCTCACCCCCCGGCGGTACTGGATCTCGACCTCGGAGCGCCCCTGCGCGATCTGTCCGGTCAGCATGAGAATCCCCTCGAGAATGTCGACCGGCTCGAAACCCGTCACCACGCAGGGTTTGCGATGACGTTCGGCCACATCCCGGTAGGCCGACGTCCCGATGATCGTCGTGACGTGCCCCGGACAAATGAAGCCATCCACATGGATATCCGGATCCGCCAGGAGCGCCTGCATCGCAGGCGGCAGCAGCTTGTGCATGGCGAGGACCGAGAAGTTCTCGATACCCTGCCGCCCGGCCGTCTGCAGGGCGGCTGCGACAGTCGGGGCGGTCGTCTCGAAACCGATCCCCAGGAAAACCACATCGGAGCGCTTGTTTTCCTTCGCCAGGTCGACGGCGTCCATGGTGGAGTAGACCATGCGCACATCCGCGCCCGCGGCCTGCTCCAGCCGGAGCGACGAACCGCTGCCTGGAACGCGCAGGAGATCCCCGAAGGTCGCCACAATCACGCCCGGCTCACGCGCGAGCCGAAGGCATCGATCGATGTCCTCGGCGGCCGTGACGCACACCGGGCACCCTGGACCCGAGACCAGATCGATCTCCCCGGGCAGAAGACTTCGGATGCCGTGGCGGAAGATCGCCATGGTGTGCGTCCCGCAGATCTCCATCAGGCGGATCGGCCGCCCGACCCGTTCGACCATCCGTCCGATCCGCGCGGTTAAGGCCTGTGCAACGGATCTGTCGCGGTATTCATCGATATGCTTCATGTCGTCCCCCCCATCGACCGCCGCATGCCGCAGCGCCCGAACCGGCCTGATGATCACCCCCGGCGAAGCGTCCCCTCCGACCGGCGGTCTGCAAAGCGCCGCAGACCGCCTGGCCGAGGCTCAACCCACCGTCGTTGCATGGCACGAGCCGATGGCTCAGTACCCTAAAGCCCCCGCGCTCAAGAAGCCCCGTCAGGCCTTCGAGAAGGGTCGCGTTCTGGAAGACCCCTCCGCTCAGCGCGACGATGGAAAGGCCGGTCTGTTCCCGGATGCCCTTGCACACCTCCCACAGCATCTCGATGAGCGCCAGGTGAAACCTCCGGCTCATGATTCCCGCAGGCTTCCCGGCTGCAAGGTCCTCCACGAGCGCCGTGACGGTCGGCCCCGCCTCGAGAAGCCATGACCCGTCGTCGAGGGGGCTGACCCTCCAGGGGTACCCCGTCGTCTTCGTCCGGGACTGGCACATCTCGAGCTCGACGGCCGCCTGCCCCTCGTAGGTCACGCTCCCCCGAAGCCCGATCAAGGCCGCGGCCGCATCGAATAAGCGGCCGCAGCTCGACGTCTGAGGCGCATTCAAGCCGGTACGGCACATCTGCAAAACGAGCTCGACCTCGCCCGGATCGAGATTGTCCAGGAGCGGAAGCCTCAAACCGAAAAGGCCGTCGCCGAAGACCTTGTCCAGATAGGCCAGCGCCATACGCCAGGGGTGCCGGACCGCTGCATCCCCTCCGGGAAGGGGAACGTATTCGAAGTGGCCGGCGCGCTCGAAGGACGCCCAGTCGGCCAGCAGGATCTCCCCGCCCCAGATCGTCCCGTCCGGACCATAGCCCGTCCCGTCCATGGCCAGTCCGATCACCGGCCCCTCGAAGCCGTGCTCGGCGAGGCAGCTGACGATGTGGGCATGGTGATGCTGCACGGGCACCACAGGACAGCCGGTTCGGGCGCGGGCGAAGACCGATGAAAGATAATCCGGGTGCAGGTCGCGGGCCACCACCTGCGGCTGCACACCAAGAAGGCGCTCGAGGTGCGCGATCGTCCGTTCGAAGACGCGCAGGGTCTCGAGGTTGTGAAGATCGCCTATGTGCTGGCTCAGGAAAGCACGGCCGCCTTTCGTCAGGCAGACGGTGCTCTTCTGTTCGGCGCCCACCGCCAGCACGGGTGGCATGTCCTTCAGGGCCTCCGGCAGATGGACCGGTCCGGGGACGAAGCCGCGCGAGCGCCTCATCGGACTCGGAAACCCCGCAACCACGCGCAGGATGCTGTCATCGCAGTGGATGTGAATGTCGCGGTTGTGCAGCAGGAAGCCATCGGCGACGCCGGCAAGATCCCTGAGGGCCTCCCCGTTGTCGATCTGGATCGGCTCGCCGGAGCGGTTGCCGCTCGTCATCACCAGGGCGGGGAAGCGCCCTTCCATCAACAGGGCGTGCAGGGGCGTATACGGGAGCATCACCCCGAAAAGACGGCTACGCGGCGCCACCTCATCGGACAACCCGTGTCCGCGCTTCTTGCGCAGGAGTACGATCGGACGCTCCGGGGAAGAGAGGCACTGTGCCTCGGCCTGGTTGAAAACGGCGATCCGGCGCGCCGCCGCGAGATCCTTCACCATCAGGGCGAAGGGCTTCCCATCCCGCCGCTTCCGGCTCCTCAGGCGCTTCAGCACCTGATCCTGGGCGGCATCGGCCGCCAGATGGAACCCCCCGAGGCCTTTGACGGCCAGGATGTGTCCGGATTCGATCAGGCTGCACGCGGCGCACAGGGGATCCTCCACCTCGAGGGGCCGCCCGGCCGCATCGCAGAGCGCAACGCGCGGGCCGCACTCCGGGCATGCGATCGGCTCCGCATGAAAGCGCCTGTCGAGCGGGTTCTCGTATTCCAAACGGCAGGCCTCGCACAGGGGGAAGCCGGCCATGGTCGTTCCGGGCCGGTCGTAGGGCACATCCTTCACGATCGTGTAACGCGGCCCGCAGAACGTGCAGTTGATGAAGGGATAGCGGTAGCGCCGGTCGGCCGGGTCGCGCATCTCGGCCAGGCATGCGCTGCAGACGCACACATCCGGCGGAATGAGGGCGTCCTTTTCCCCGCGCGGCAGGCTCTTGCGGATGACGAACCGCTTGTCGCCCCAGCAGGGCATCGGCCGGCGGATCACTGCCTCGATGCGGGCGAGCGGCGGCGGCTGGGCCTCGACCTCTTCGAAGAACCGCTCGATCCCGGCCCGGGGGCCTTCGACCTCCACATCCACCCCGTCCGGGCTGTTCCGGACATAGCCGGACAGGCCGTGGCGCCTGGCGAGCGTATAGACGAAAGGGCGGAACCCGACACCCTGAACGGTGCCCGTGATGGACCCTTTGACGCGCTCGACCATGTCATTCCAGCGGGGGCCGGCGTGCAAGGGTCGTCTCTTTGAGCCACTCCACCCACCGGTCGAGCCCCTCGCCGGTTTTGCAGGAGACCTCGAACAGCACGAGTTCGGGATTGACCCTTAGCGCCTCCTCGCGGATCTGCTCCACACTGCAGTCGAGATAAGGAAGGAGATCGATCTTGTTGATGACCAGCACCTTCGACTCACGGAACATGAGGGGATATTTCGCGGGCTTGTCCTCTCCCTCGGTGACGCTCAGGATCATGGCCTTGAAGTCCTCGCCCACATGGAACTCGGCCGGGCAGACGAGATTCCCGACGTTCTCGACGACCAGAAGATCCATTCGATCCAGGTCGAGCGCGTCCAGGGCGTCGCGGATCATGTTGCCGTCCAGGTGGCAGGCCCCGCCCGTGTTGATCTGGACGACCTGCACCCCCCGGCGGGCGATCCGTTCGGCATCCTTCGAGGACTGGATGTCCCCCTCGATGACCCCCAGCCTGAGATCGCCGCCGAGGGCCTCGATCGTCTGTTCGAGCAGGCTCGTCTTCCCGGCCCCCGGCGAACTCATGAGATTCATCACCAGCAGGCCTTTCCGGTCGAAAAGCCGTCGATTTTCCCGAGCGATGCGCTCATTGGCATCGAGAATGTCCCTGACCACTGCAATCTTCATTCATTTCCCCCTTCTTCATCCACCTCCATTTCGACAATGGACAACTCCCTGCCGGAGACGATCTCAATGGATGCATCCCCGCACTCCGGGCATTGAAAAGCGTAGTTCCGGATCCGGAAACACGCCCCGCACGCGCGGCAGCGCCCTTCCAGCGGGACCCGCTCCAGCTCGAGCCGGGCTCCGTCCAGCTCCGTCCCTTCGACGATCACGTTGAAACAGAATGAGAGGGCCTCCGGAACCACGCCGGAAAGCTCTCCGATCCGGACCTTGACGCGGCGCAGGCGCTCGGCCCGGTACTTGGACATCTCTTCATGAAGGATGTCGATCAAACCCTGAGCGATAGACATTTCGTGCATGCGGGAGGGCTTTCGGCGGCGGCGAGGCAGCGCCCGGACCGCCGCGAATAGATCATGACAGGGGTGGGAGCGGGGGGGCTATCCCTGGTTCAAGGCCACGATCAGCGAGCTGATCTTCTGGCGGGCATCGTTGAAGACCCCGGAAAGATTCAAGGAATGGTTGGCGAAAATGCTCTCCGGGTCCCCGTTGAAGATGATCAGAGGCTCGAAGTCGCATCGCTGCAGGGACTCCATGACCTTGTCCAACAGCTTGAGGGCGTTCTTCTTGACGAGGATGTCATGGAAATCGACCCGGATCGCCTTGAAAGAGGCCAGCAGGGCGTAAGCCGCTCCCTGCGCGTAGTAGAAGTTGTCGTCGATCTCGCTCCAGGGGATGTCGACCTGCACGATTTCAGCCCCGCCCCCGGACCCTCCGGCGTCCTCCTCGTCGATCAGAACCGCCCGGATGTCCCCGGGCGCGTTCATGAGGCGGGTGTTGATCCCGCCCATGAGGGAGGCGTACTCGGTCATCAGGGTGGCGAGGTTGTCCGCCCTGGCATAGAAGGTCGATTTCCCGGTCAGAAGATTGCTATAGAAGGTGTCGAGCTTGGCGTGGGCGAGCTTCCACTTGCTTTCTGCAGACGGGAACCACCACCTTCGGGGATCGTTCGATATCGCGGTAAACGCCTCTTCGGCCAGCCGGTCGATCTTGTCCGTCGTACGCAGCCGGGTCAGTTCATCTCTCAGAACACGCAGGTTGTAGCGGACCAATTCGAGCTGCCCGAGCTGGAAGTTGGGCATGTTGTCCAGAAAGATCGTTGGCCAGAAAAGATCGTTCGGCAGCCAGTTGTCGATCATCTGCTCGAGGAGAACCAGATTGGCACGGACGAAGGCAGCCCCTCTCACATTCCGGTCGTAATCGGAGAGTTCGAGGGGCTCCGGTTTTCTGGAATTGACGACCATGACCACCAGAGAGAAACAGACCAGGAACGCGACGACCAAGGCCACGATCCACTTGGTCTTGCCCGCCTCACGATTCTTTCCGGATTCTTTCATTGGGCAGCATCCTTCGCGTTGAGAAGAGACCGCGCCCGGCCTCCTGGTTGATGTTGCGGTCGTGCTCCGCCGATCGGGGTCGTCAAGGTCCATCCCGAAAGCGGGGGATGGTTCTTCGTCATTTCCGAACAGACGTATTCTAAAAAGCGCCCGTCTCGCTTGTCAACAGATAATCGGAGGCCCAGGCCGGCACCGGCCGGCAGGCTCAGCCGCCCTTTCCCCCGGTCTCATGGCGCGCTCCGGACAGCCCATCTTCCGCGCCCGCAGGCGCGCCGCCCCCCTTCGAGGGGCCCGGTGCGCCCTTCCGCGCCCTCAAGCGGCCCGCCAGCCAGAAGAGGACGGTAAGACCCGCTGAGAGACCCGCCACCCAAAGGATGCGCGCCAACCAGACGATAAAGGCATCATCCGACATGCCGCCGACGAACTTCGACGACGGGAGGATGAAAGACAGGACGAAGGCCAGGATGGCAAAACGCCAGAAAAGCCCGGAAAACCGGCTCAGAGGCCGTTGGTTCATATCGGTTGTCTCCTTGGATGCCGGCCCTTCTTCCGCCCATGGCAAGCCGCCCGGGGACAGGAGGGCGCTGCCCAACCCGCTGGAAGATCCTACTCGAACTTACGCAGGCGCATCTTCCCTTCCCGAATTACTCCAGATACCAAACGTGCGTTCTTGGAGCAACGAAAAATTGCGGCTGCTCGGAAATCCTCCACCCGGAAGGGAACCGCCTGTCCCATCGATACCGGCCTCCGGCGGCCTGTTCCAGCCTGCCCGGACACAGAGATCCGGCACGAGGACGCCCTCCAACCAGCGAAACAGACGGCAGCGATCGAACATCGTCCATTTGGCATATTTCGCTTGCGCCCTTCATCCATGATACCGATAATGAGTTTCCATCCGGAAATGGTCTTTTTGACCAATCTCGGCGTCAATCTGCACGTTTGCTTGTGCGGCGACCTATAGGTCGCCTCCGCACAAACGCTGGATTTCCTTGATATTGGTCAAAAATCCTCATTTCCGGATTGGAAACTGGCTTGTTCCGGAAAGGGTCTCTTTGATCAATCTCGGCGTCAATCTGCACGTTTGCTTGTGCGGCGACCTATAGGTCGCCTCCGCACAAACGCTGGATTTCCTTGATATTGGTCAAAAATCCTCATTTCCGGATTGGAAACTGGCTTGTTCCGGAAAGGGTCTCTTTGATCAATCTCGGCGTCAATCTGCACGTTTGCTTGTGCGGCGACCTATAGGTCGCCTCCGCACAAACGCTGGATTTCCTTGATATTGGTCAAAAATCCTCATTTCCGGATTGGAAACTGGCTTGTTCCGGAAAGGGTCTTTCTCCACGCGCTTCGCGCGCTCAGCTCACTTATCTTCAATGAATGAACGGGGGATTAGAATTTGGCCCAGACGACATCCCGAACCCCTCCAGACAGAAAGCTCCATTTTTTGTGGCGTTTTTTCAGCTCTGTCAAGCTGACCATCGCGCTTCTGATCATCCTGGCAGTCACGTCCATCGCCGGCACCCTCATCCCTCAGCAGCAGGAGGCCTTGAAATTCGCCCGGGAGTTGGACCCCTGGGTATTTCGTTTCTTCGCGGCCCTCGACCTTTTCGATATGTACCATGCCTTTTGGTTCCGAATCCTCCTGGGCGCGCTGACGGTCAACCTCCTGGTCTGCTCGATCGACCGATTCCCCACGGCCTGGGGGCGCTTCCGCGCTCAACCGAGCCCGGAGCGTGAACAGCCTTTCGAAAACCTGCCCGAGGAGCAGGCCTTCCTGGTCGAAGGAAACCCCGGTGATCTCCCGGGCCGGATCGAGGCGCTCCTTCGTTCGCGCTACAAGCGCGTTCATGCCGCCAAAGACGAGACGCGCTCATCCTGGCATGCCGAAAAGGGCCGCTATGCCCACTTCGGGGTCTACCTGGTCCATCTGAGCGTGTTCCTCATTTTGGTTGGGGGCATGATCGGCTCCTTTCTCGGCTTTCAAGGCTTCGTCAACATTGTGGAGGGCGAGACGATCGATGAAATCGCGGTCAGAAACCGGATGGAAACCATGCCGCTCGGCTTCGAGGTCCGCTGCGACCGGTTCCTGGTGGAATTCTACGAAAGCGGGGCGCCTAAAGAATACCTCTCCGATCTCACTTTTCTCGTCGATGGGAAGGTGGCCGCCGAGCGGTCCATCCGGGTGAACCACCCGACCGAATTCGAAGGCGTGACCTTCTACCAGTCGAGCTACGGCTCGACCCCCGGCAGGCGGGTGCACCTTCACCTCATGCGAGCCGGCGACCCGCCGGCGACAACGCCTGTCGATGCCGAGATCCAGGGCCCAGCGGTTGAACTGCCCGGCAAGGAAGGGGTCTTCAGGGTCCTCGATGCCAACCCCAACATGATGGGCGTCATGGGCCCCGCCGTCCTGATCGGCGTCAAACCGCACGATGGGGATGAGATTCAATTCTGGGTCTTTCAGAACGTCGAGGCCGTTCAGGAGCGGTTCCCCGGAATTTTCGGGCACAACCCGCGTCTGAACCCGGCCGCCTTCGAACCTTACACCTTCGTGCTGACTCAACTGGAAAGCCGCTATTATACGGGGCTGCAGGTCAACCGCGATCCCGGCGTACCGCTTGTCTGGGCGGGCTGCTTCATGATGATCGCGGGTTTCATCGTCACCTTCTTTATGTCCCATCGGCATATCTGGGTGCGCCTGGACCGGATCGAAAACGGCGCGAGCCGTGTTCGCATTGCGGGGAGATCCAGCAAAAACCCCGTCGGCCTCGAACGGGAGCTCGAGCGTCTGACGGGCGATCTAAACCGTCTTCTGAACGATCGCAACCACTGACCGAGTGAGTGAAACGGGGGAGGCGCATGCGTGCGCCTGGAAGTCCATTCCCGCGACAAACCCCCGGCAGGGCGGGATGCTCCCCTTCAAATGGACATGAGATAGAAAGGTCTGAATACGATGCTGAATGCGACCCTTTTGAGCTACATTACGTTCTTTTACTTCGCTGCGTTTCTGTTCTATTTGCTCATGCTGATCATGCACCGCAAGGCCCCGGGACTGATCGCCACCGTGATCTCGGCAGCGGGCCTGGTCGGACACACGTTCGCCATCGCGCTGCGATGGTTCGAATCTTACAGGATGGGGTTCGGCCACGCCCCCTTTTCCAACCTCTATGAGTCCCTGATCTTCTTCTCATGGATGATCATGTTTCTCTACCTGCTGGTGGAGTGGCGCACACGGAACCGCACCCTCGGGGCCTTTGCCACTCCCCTGGCCTTTCTCGCCATGGCCTACGCCTCGTTTTCACCTGGGGTCAACAGTCAGATCCAGCCGCTCATCCCCGCCCTCAAGAGCAACTGGCTCATCTCGCATGTGATCACGTGCTTCGTGGGTTACGCCGCCTTCGGCCTCTCTTTCGGGCTGAGCCTGATGTACCTCATAAAGAGGAGAAGCGAGGCGGGCTCTTCTCGGGGGATTACGCGGCTTCTGCCCTCGACCGGCATACTGGACGAACTGAATTATCAGATGGTCGTGATCGGGTTCCTCATGCTGACCCTCGGCATCATCACCGGTTCGGTCTGGGCCCATTCGGCCTGGGGCAGCTACTGGAGCTGGGACCCGAAGGAGACATGGTCGCTCATCACGTGGCTGGTTTATGCCGCAGTGCTCCATTCCCGCCTCGTCAGGGGATGGCGCGGAAAGAAGATCGCGGTCTTATGCCTGGTGGGATTCGCCTGTGTGCTTTTCACCTATTTTGGAGTGAACTACCTGGCAGGCCTTCACAGCTATGCCAAATCGTAGGAGCCTGGTACTCCCCGTTTACGGTTCGGAAATAATGCTTCCCCGCAAAGCCCGTTTCCCAGTTCGGAAATGAGGGTTTTTTGCCCGCGTTTGCGCGGAGGCGACCTATAGGTCGCCGCACAAGCAAACGTGCAGGTTGACGCGGAGATGGGCAAAAAAGACCATTTCCGAAGGGTGACTACTTCAGGAAACTCTGGATGATCTTATTCACGGCCTCGTCGTAGGTCAGGCCGAGGCTCATCAGCTTCATCAGCTGGTCGTTGGCGATTTTGCCGATGGAAGCCTCGTGCGTCATTTCGGCTTCCGGATGCCTCGCCTTCAAGGACGGGATGGTCTCATTGGTCCCGTTGTCCATGATGATCGCATCGCACTCGATATGCCCGAAGCACTTGGCCCGCGCATCCAGGGTAGCGTAGAAATCCTGCCGCGAATCCCCTTTGATGACGGATCTGGAGATCATGTTGGCCTTGCTGTCTTCTCCGGCGAGCACGATCTCGTTCCGGGAGACGGCTGACTGCCGCCCGTCCGTGAGGACCCGTTCCGTGATGAGAAGGGAACTTCCCGGCCCGAGCTGGGCCTCGTTCCGCCTGACCGCCTCATCGACGCCGCCGATCTGGCTCAATTCCATCTCGGCGTAGGAGCTTTCGTCCATAAAAACGCGGGTCGTCGGGTTGAGGCTGCGCTTGCCTTTTCCCTCGCCGAGGGCCACGTGCTTCTCGACGTATTTCATGCGCGCATGCTTGCCGATCCGGAACTCGTGGATCCCTTCGTGCCCCTCGGGCGACGATCCGCCGCAATGGATCCCGCAGCCGGCTACGATGGTGACATCGGAGTCTTCTCCGACGATGAACGTGTTGTAAACCACGTCGTGGAGACCGGCCTGGCTGACGATGACGGGGATGTGGACCGACTCGTTGCGGGTTCCCGGCGCGATGGTGATGACGATGCCGTTCCCCGCCTCGTTCGTTTCGATCAAGATGTTGGCGGACACCTCCCGGCCGAGCAACTGACCATTCTTGCGAATGTTGTAAGCGCCTTTCGGGATGTCCTCGAGATCGGCCACCTGCTTGAGCAGTTCTTTATCGATAGCACTTAGCATCGCTCTCTCCTTCGCACACATCGCCGTAGCTGCAGATGCTGAGATCCTCCAACAGGGGCACCGCTTCCTCCAGGCCCCCGCTGAAGATGATCCGGCCTTTCTTGATCAGCAGAATCATGTCGGCCGCTTCGAGGAAGGCCCGGTTGTGGCTCACCACCAGAGTGGTTGTGCCATACGCCTTTTGCTCTCGTTTCAAGAGCTCGACCATCGGGCCGATGGTCCAGAGATCGATGCCGGTGTCCGGCTCGTCGTAGATCGCTATTTTGGGATTACGCGCAATCGTTGTCGCAAGTTCGACCTTCTTGATCTCTCCCCCCGACAGTTTGGAATCGACGGGCTTGTCGAGGAAATCGAGCGAACAAATGCCGACCCTCGCGATGATCTTCACCAACTTCTCCTCGTCGTCCGTACCCATGGCAATCGAGAGGAGATCACGGAACGTCGTACCCTTGAACCGGGCGGGATGCTGAAAACTGTAAGCGATCCCCGCCTTCGCCCTCTCGGTGATCGACCATCCCGAAACATCTTTGCCGTCGAAGCGGATCTCCCCGGACGTAACGGGATTGATACCCATGATCAGTTTGGCCAGCGTGGTCTTCCCACTTCCGTTCGGCCCCGTGATCGCATAAAACTTCCCCTTTTCGAAGGCGAAGTCAACACCGTCGATGATGGTCTTCATACCCTTGCCATCCCCGGATGAATCATCCTGGACCGCAAAGCGGACGTTTTTCAACTGCAGCATGTCGCACCTCTCCTTTTCGTTTTCAGGCGGAATCCGGCTGGACGCCAACGCATCGACTCCCCTGGCCGAACACACCTGGAAGCCTGAGAACTTATTTTTTTAACCTGGGAGCGAATAAATTTCAAGCCTCAAATCCAACTTTTCGCCCAATCAGGAGGAATCCTTCCCACGTTCACAGCCTTTTTTCAGGGCCGGAGCTCATTTTCTTTGGCTCGGAGCCGGATGGGGTATAAGATGATTTCCGGATGGAAACAAGACAGTTTTCGACAGGACCCTTCATGCCGCCGACAGATCATCCATACCCCTTCTGCTGCGCTTCGCGCGGACCTTCCTCCGATTCGTCGAAACCCTGCGCAGCGAGCCCGGACTTTTCAGCCATGCCGCCGTCCGCGCTGCCCGAGGCCGTCGCCTGGGCCTGCCGCCGCCTCCGGACCGCCGGACATGAGGTGGCCATCGTCGGCGGCGCGATCCGGGATGCACAACTGAAGCGCAGCCTGGTCGATTGGGATCTGGCGACAAGCGCCCCGCACGAAACCCTCCTCGAGGTCTTTCGCGACACCGCGCATTTCGTCATCCAGGCCAATACCGTCACGCTGCTCCTCGCCGGGACCCGCCTCGAAATCACGCCATTCAAAGGGGAAACACGCTCTCTTGAAAGCGACCTCGCCCATCGCGATTTCACCGTCAACGCGATGGCCGTGGATCCATTCTCCGGCCGGCTCACGGATCCGTTCGGCGGGGCGGTCGACCTCGGCAGACGCCTGCTCCGCGCGGTACCCCCGGCAGAAGACCGCTTCCTCGAGGATCCTGTCCGTCTCCTGCGCGCCATCCGTCTCGCAGGGGAGCTCCGCTTTTCGATCGCGTCCGGGACCTGGTCCTCCCTCGTCAGCGAGGCCTGGCGCATTGAAAGTGCCGCCAAAGAAAGGATCCGGGAGGAGCTCTTGAAGATCCTTCTCCTCGGACGTCCTTCATCCAGCCTGATCCTGCTCCGGAAAACGGGCCTGCTGGAGCGGATCATTCCGGAGCTGCTCGAGGGATACCGGATGCCTCAACGCCTTCCACATCTCTATACGGTCCTCAAGCATGTCTTCGAGACCGTGGACCGGGTTCCTCCAACCCCTCTCCTGCGGGTCGCGGCCCTGTTTCACGACATCGGGAAGCCAGGCACCCGCCGAAAGGTCGAAGGGATCTGGCGTTTCCATGGGCACGCGGTGCTCGGCGCCCGGATGACCCGCGAGATCCTCCGCAGGCTGCGCTTCTCCTCGGCCTTTGCCGAACGCGCGGCCCATCTCGTCGAGCACCACATGCTCGATTGCGAAACGCCCTGGAGCGATCCTGCCATCCGCCGCCTCATTCGGCGCATCGGCCCGGAAGCCGTCCCCGACCTCCTTTCGCTGCGCCGCGCGGATCTCCTGGCGCACGGTCGAGGCTCCGAACATAGGGTCGCAGCCCTCGACCGGCTCGAGCAGCGGATCCACGAACTAATGCGGCAGCCTCTGCCTCTGCGGCCCAAGGACCTGGCCGTTGACGGACACACCGTCATGCGGCTCCTCGGAATCGGTCCCGGGCCAGCTGTCGGCAGAGTTCTGGACCATCTGCTCATGGTCGTCTCGGAAGACCCTTCCTTGAACCGCGAAGACATCCTGCAAAACATCATCCGGGGCCTCCCCCAGAAAAAATGAGCCTCCGCCGGCCCCCTCATCCACACCGGGCCGTTCATCCAGGTAAAAATCATTTAGGAAACCCGCTCCGCTGCGCCATTTCAGGCTTGACCAATCGAAAGGCTTCTCCTATACTCGCCGGCGAAACCTGTACGGGAAGCGCGGCAAGGCGGATACGGGCGCCCGCGCTCAGCGGCGCCTGACCTTCACGCAGAAATCCTTGAAGCCCCGGAGATTCCAGTCCTCAGATATAGCCGCCTCCCGTCGCACAGCTTTACCCGTGCGGATTCCGCAGGGTCGAGCGATTTCGTTTATAGACAAGAAGTTTCGTTGCGTACACCTGCGTCCCAAAAAATGCCTTTCCATCAACCTAACTTCTCCACCGGCGGATTTTCCGCCCAAAGGCAAGGGCACCGTGTCCCAGGCTGCACCCAGCGGGTGCACCCTCAAAAGCGGCATCGGGGTCGAGCCGCTGCCGAGAGGCTTCAGAGATCAATGCGGAAGCGGTTGACCGGAGTGCCCGGCCCCTGCCTCCGCGCCTTCCGGTTTGACGCAGCGACGGGGTAAACAACCTGATTTCCTGACAAAAGAACAGGAACAAAGGAGGATCATGCAAAAGAATCTCGTCTCGAGACTGGCGCGGGCCATTTGGCCGATGCTCTGTGGAGGGATGCTGCTGACGGGGTGCGCAGGCAGCGGTTTACCCATCGAAAACAGCGCGTTACCGCCGCAATCCATCGAAGGGGATCTGCGGCCGGGCGGCTATCAGGCCGCAGAATCAGGCGGCACGTTCACCCGGGCCTCCGGCCCTGCAAAAATGCGGGGCGCTGCCCTCGAGCACGTCGATACCACCCGTTTCTCCGATCAACAACTTCTCGATACCGCCCTCGATTTCTGCCAGGCATCGAGCGAATACTGGGAACGGGGCGAACTCGACAAGGCGCTTTCAGCCTTGGACGAGGCCTTCCAACTGATCCTGCGCGTCGAAGACGATGCCGGGGAGGAGATCCTTCAGCAGCGCGACGATATCCGCATCACCATCTCGAAGCGCATCGTGGAGATCTATTCGTCGCGTTACACCGCCGCCAACGGACTTCACACGGCCATCCCCATGGTCATGAACGCGCACGTCGAAAAGGAAATCGCCTACCTGACCGCACCGAACAACCCTTTCTTCCTCAACGCCTACCGCCGCTCCGGAAAGTACCGGCCATTCATATTGGATAAACTCAAAGAGGCCGGCCTGCCCGAAGAACTCTCCTGGCTGCCTCTGATCGAAAGCGGCTTCAAGGTCAGGGCCTTTTCACGCGCCCGAGCCCTCGGGCTCTGGCAGTTCATCGCCTCGACCGGCTATAAATTCGGCCTCCAAAGGGACGAATGGATCGACGAGCGGATGGACCCCGAGAAGTCCACCGATGCCGCCATCGCCTACCTGACGGAGTTGCATCGGATCTTCGGGGACTGGACCACGGCCCTGGCCGCCTACAACTGTGGTGAAGGCGCCGTCCTGCGCCATATCAACAGTCAGCAGATCAACTATCTGGACAACTTCTGGGATCTGTACGAAAAGCTACCAAGGGAAACAGCGGCTTACGTCCCGCGCTTTCTGGCCGTACTCCACATCCTGCAAAACCCCAGGGCATATGGAATCACCCTGCCCGAGGTCGACCCCGTCGTCCCGATGGAGACCGTGACCGTCGCCAAACAGATCCACCTCAAAGCGGTCGCCGAAGCGATTTCCATGCCCTATGACTCCCTCCTCGGCATGAACCCCGAATTGAGGCAGAACACGACGCCCGAAAGACCCTACGAGCTCAAGGTGCCCATGGGGAAAGGAGAGGAACTTCTCGCCAAATTGGAAACGCTCCCCGCGTGGTGCCCGCCTGTAGCGGTGGCCAAAGCCCGCACCTCCTCGTCCTCAGCAGGCTCCAGCTATGTGAGGCACCGTGTACGCAAGGGCGAAACCCTCTCTTCCATCGCGGCGCGGTACGGCACATCGGCTGACCGCATTAAATCCGCCAATCGGCTGAAGAGCAAAAACCGCATCCTCGTTGGATCCACCCTCAAGATCCCGACATCCAGCAGCTACGCGTCCCGGGGCAACACCACCGCCAAAGCGGCAACGCCCTCCAAAGTCCAACGGAAGAATTACGTGGAATACACCGTGAAGAGGGGGGATTCGCTCTTCGGACTCGCCCGGCGATATGGTACGACCACCAAAGTGATCCAGTCCATGAACGGTCTGAGGAGCTCCAACCTTCAAATCGGCCAGGTGCTGACTCTGCCCAAGGGAGGCGGTGCGTTCTCGGGCAGTCAGACCAGAAAATACACCGTTATGAGGGGTGACAGCCCGGCGGTGATTGCCCGCAAATACGGCATGAATCTGTCGGAGTTTTTGACGCTGAACAAATTGTCGCGGCGGAGCACCATCTTCCCAGGGCAAAAGGTGCTCGTAACCATTCAATAAAAGGCAGGCGTGGCGACCCCCGGCCCACCTGCCCGGGTTGCCGGCGTCCGGTTTCGACTGCTTGACCTTTTCAGACCGGCGAATGCAAAGAGGGCGACCCGGTGAGGGCAGGCACCTCCCGGGACGAAATCCGGCGCCGCCCGGAAGCCGCACCGTCCTGCAGAATCTTCAGAAGCTCCCTCAGTTCACCGATCACGTAGTCGGGCTCCGGATCCCCCGGCTGCATCACCTCTGAAGGTTGGGCGCTCAGGAGAACGGAGAGAGCGCCCGCCCGAGCCCCTGCCATGACATCGAAGCGGAAGTCCCCGACCATCAGCATTTGATGAGGTGGAAACCCCATCGCCTCCGCTGCCTTCAGAACACCTTCGGGATGAGGCTTCGGCCGCGCGTCATCCCTCGTAATCACCACTGAAAAGTCTTGCAAGGAAATAGGTCTGAGGTTTCCGAAAGCGAGCCGGAGCGATCGGGCGCTGTTGCGCGTAAGAATCCCCAATGACAGTGCCTTCGCTTTGAGCTGCAAAAGGCACTCCTGCACCCCCGCGTTTGGCAGCGACCGCAGCGCCGCCTCCTGCTCCCACCGTTCCAGGACGTCTGAAAAGATCCGCCGTTCCCCCTCCGGTAATCCTTCGAGATATTCGAGGATCGGTATGTCAGCCGGACAACGGATCTCCTCCTTGATCGCCCGGAAATCAAGCGCCCCCGGTCGCGTCAATGTCCCGTCGAAATCGAAAAGTACGCCCCTGATGGCCATGCTCATCGTTTCACCCATGGAGCCCGCCCTCCGCAGCGGCTGCCGGGTCCATCCTGAATACGTGCCGGACCATACGCCCGTTGAACGTCTGGTCCGGAGCGTGCGTCTTCTCGGCAAAATAGGCCTCGCCGTCGCCTCTGACGAGCAGGACCATGGACGAACGGGTCCCGTAACCTGGGCTCTCGATAAAGATAGAGGAAAGGACCCGCTCCCACTCCCGGCCGACACCGGTCTCGGGCAGGTCCTCGTCCCGGGCTGTCTGCCGGTCGGACAAAATGTCGAGAACCCCCTCGATCAGATCCTCCTGCCGGCCGCAGCGTGCCATCGCATCCACCAGACGTTCTTTCCCCATGACCACCTTCTGCCACGGGGTATCCAGCAGCCGGTTGGAGACCCCGTAGACACCCGGGCCAAGCGCCACAAGATCGCCCCCCCGGTTGGAATACCAGTAGAGCTTTTCCAAATCGCCCAGCACCAGGTTGAACCCGTTGTATTCCGGTGCCCTGGCAGCAACACGTTCGAGAAAAACGTCAGCGGGGGCGGCACCCCGCAGAAAATCCGTGATGAGACGCCCTCTTGACGGGGCATGCTCGTTGTGAGCACCCGGATCCCGGTAGTTGGTGATCCCGGCGATCCGCCCCCGGCGCGTTACGCCGAACCACGTACCGCCCGCGCGCAGATCCCTCCCGGCCAGGAGATCCGGCTCATCCTCCCAGAAGGAGGCCGGGGCGGTCGGCCTTTCGTAATATTCATCCCGGTTGGCGGCGAGCACCAGCCGATAGACCGGATGTACGCGCCAAGCGAAAAGGATCAGGCACATCGTTTCGAATTCACCCTGAGAAGAGCCGGTCGAAAAAGACCGGACACCTGACGGGAAAGCGCAAGGTTCGGAGGCAGCCACGCCCGCCGCAGGAGGCCCCGACTGCACCGAAATGAGTTTACCAGAGATCGATCTGAATCATGAACGTTTTTGTTCCGGCAAAAAACCCGAGTGGCAGGGCATCCCGCAGGAAAACCGCGTTGCAGCACGGAGCCGCCCCCGAAAGTCCGACGGGAACCAGAGAAAACAGCGGAGGCCGAGAGGCCCCGGGTTCCGTGAGAACCCCTTGCCCCTCGACCTCATTTTTCAACCCACCGTAATGCTGCAGGGGTTAGGCCGCTTCCAGGTCACGACGTGAGGCCATATCCATGAGCACGCGCTCACGCGCCTTGTCGATGCCAAGCGCCTTGCGCTTCTTGTCGATGTGGGCGACCATCAAGCGCGCCATCTCGTATGGATCCGGCGTAAAGCCCCATGTCCCGAAGCCCATGTCCGCCAGCCCGTCGAAAAGGAGCTTGTGGAACTTGGTCCCTTCGACGATCGGGAAGGTCACCCCGAAGACCGTGTACACGCCGGAGGCCACAAAGTAATGCCCGATCGAGATGGCCTTTTCGCTCATCCACTCGGGAGCGGCGCCGGCCACCGGCAGATCGGCGATGGATTCGCCCAGCCCGCCGACCCGCACCATTTCCGCGCAGGCGATCAGGATCCGGCTGTTGTCTACACAGGACCCCAGTCCGAGGACCGGCGGCATCCCCACGGTCTCGCAGACCTCGCGCAGCCCCGCACCGGCCAGATGGGCCGCCTCGGGGGTGTACAGACCCGCCTTGGCCAGGGCGATCTGGGAGCAGCCTGTCTGCACCACCAGGACGTCCCGTTTGATCAGCTCTTTGACGAGTTCGACATGCACCCAGTCTTGCTTGACCCTCGGGTTCGTACAGCCGACGACGCCGGCCACACCGCGGATCCGCCCGTTGATGATGTTGTCGTTCAGCGGGGTATAGGAAGAGCGGAAGCTCCCGCCGAGCATGTAGTTGATATACTCGTGCGAGAACCCATGGACGCCGAGGTTCCGGATCTGCGGAATCTCGATCGGGAGCTTGCGGTTTTTGAAGCGCACGATCGCACGTTCGACGATGGCATCGGTGCACTCACGCGGTGCATGCTCCTCGAACTGAATGTGCTCCACGCCCTCGATGTGGCAGCGCGGGTTCGTGGTGAACAGGTTCGTCCCGTAGCACTCCGCCACCTTCGCCAACCCCTGCTTGATGCACTGGACATCGACGCCCATCGCATCGACGGCCCCCGTGATCAGGATCGCCTCTGTCGACATGAAGTTGCCGGCATGCGGAATGCCGTGCCGCGAAAGCATCTCGGCCCCGGAGCAGCACATCCCGACCAGGTTGATCCCCTTGGCTCCGGCATCCTTGGCCGCCTGGATCAGAGAGGGATCGTTGACCGAATCCAGCATGGACTCGAACAGATTCGGCTCGTGGCCATGGATGATAACGTTGACCTCGTCCTCTTTGAGGCAGCCCATGTTGACCTCGGCGCGGACGGGAACCGGTGTTCCGAACAGGATGTCAGAGATCTCGGTGGCCACCATGGATCCGCCCCACCCGTCCGAAAGGGCCGTCCGGCTGCACTGTTTCGTGATATTTTCATAGTGCTGATCCACGCCCATGTGGGTCCTGTGCATCAACTCCATGATCTCGCGCATGGCGCCGCGAGGGACCACGCCGTGCTTGCGCCAGGTCTCCAGGGTCTTTTCGGGGACGCGCTTCGCGAACGGGATTTCGCCTTCCACCTGGGTATAGGTGCGCTCGAGTTCATGATACAGGTCCATGGCCATCTCCTCGGAAGTGCGCCCCTCGACCTCGATCCCGATCTCGCGGCAGACCTCCTCGAGTTTGATGGTGTCCTTGATCTGGTATTCCTTGATGTGGCCGTTCACCACCTCGCGAAAAAGGTCCAGCATGCTCATCCCGTGGTCGGTGTGGGCCGCTGCACCGCTGGCCACCATGCGGGCGAAGTTACGGGCCTGGATCGTGTCGATCGTCGCACCGCACACGCCGACCTTGCCATAGGGATCCTTGGCGTTGAGCCGGCAGGGCCCCATGGAGCAGTGCTTGCAGCAGGCGGAATCCGCCCCGATCGGGCAAGCCTTCATCGTCGCCGCGCGGTGGAAAGCCGTCTCCACGCCGTCTTTTTCCGCCTTTCTGAGCATCTGCGCGGTCGCATCACACATCGTCGCCTCTTTGACGTTCAACTGCACGAGTTCGTCCTTCTTCTTTTCCTTTTCCATCAGAGATCCTCCTTCTTGGATTGAGTCAGTCTTCATGACTAGTAACTATTACTATTACCTATACAGTTATATTGTACGTTTCCAAACCGCCAACAACCCTCCCTTGCCAAACAGAAGCTGGACCAATTCCCAGCCGTCAGCGCCTCGTTCATTCAACATGGCGGACAATGCCGACGTCTGCGAGTCCGAGACATCTTCCAAACGGCATTCCCCCTTCTCGGAGCAAAAATAGGTCACACGGTTGAAATCGGATTCCGTATGACGGGTGATACGGTATTCAAACATCATTTTCCTTTCCCTGTCTAACGGTGCCACATGGGATTTGATCAGAGGATGTTCTGCTTGACCAATCTCTGCGCCGGCCTACCAATCGACTCTCGAGTAAACGTCCCCTGAAAAACCCGTTCCGAACGGCGGATCTCCTTCCCCGAAGAAGATCCGCGCTCTGAACTCATTTCTTTTCGGTTTGCAAAAAGCATTTCGCGGAATCGTTTTCCCATCCATACCCGGGCGTTTGAAGGATTTCGATCCAACTCACCCCACAAGATTTTCTTCTCCTGCCTCGTTCCCATCCGGAGATGATTTCCCGGCAGAACCCGGTTTCGATCAACCCGCCGAGAGCTTCTGCCCGACCTCGCGGCCGTAGTCCTGAGCCATCTTGGTCCCGCCGCCGAGGCTTGCGGACTTGAGGCGCAGCGCTGCGCCGACCATGTTCATGTTGAAGATATTCTTCATGGTGTCGAAGATGCGGTCCGGGGCCTCACCGCTCCAACCGAAGGCGCCGAACGACGCACCGGCCTTGCCCCCCAGCCCGGCCTTTTCAGCAAGGAAGAGCAGCGTTTTCATGCCCTGCATCATCTCTCCATGGTAGGTGGCCGAACCGAATACGTAGGCATCATATCCCCCTAGATCGCCTTCCTTCTTGATCTGGGTCACATTGACCACATTCGCCTCGTGCCCGGAAAAACGAATCCCCTCCGCGATCAGTTCCGCAATGTTTTTGGTCTCGTTGGTTCTGGTGGCGTAAACGACCAGGGCTTTTCCCATATCTGCGACCTCAAGGCGGTGCGGTTGAGAACGCCCGCTTCCAAGGGTTCATTCAACGTCTTCGATCTCGACCTTGCCTTTCAGCTTCGCTCCGCAATGCGGGCAGAGGATCTCGACCTCCTCCTCGTTGCCGATAAACTTCTCCCGTAGTTTTTCAGGGCCGAGAAAGGAAACATCCCCGCAGGCACAAGCAGGGCACTCCGCCCGCACCCGGTACTTTTTCTCCGACATGTCCCGCTCCTCCTCTTCCGTAAAGGGTAAACCGAAATGATGCCCCGTGATCCAGCCGTGAATTCTCCCGCCCGCGCAGCCCTCCGCTCCGCAAACGACGCTCTTTCATCCGGAAATGAGGATTTTTCTTTACACCCTTCGGGTGCTCAGTCCCACCGCTTCGCAGCGGGTCCCGGTTTGGACAATATCAAGAAAATCAAGCGTTTACGCGGAGGCGACCTGTAGGTCGCCGCACAAGCAAAGGTGCAGATTGACGCCGAGATTGGCCAAAAAGACCATTTCCGGATGGAAAACTGAGTCCTACCGCGAAACCATTTCCGGAGGGATATTATTTCAACCTGGGGTCGCTGCCCGTCTGCCCGCAGTCAGGGATATAGCAGGAGACGTCCACGAACTCGCACTTCTTCTTGCACATGGGGCACGTCTCGGGCGGCGTCTCCGCCTTCACCGTATAACCGCATTCCTTGCATTTCCAATCGCCCATATCCGCCTCCCTTCTCGTCATTCGCTGCAGATCACGGCGCTCCTCGCACCGCAAGGCCGGATTCTTCCGAAAACCGGTTGAACCCTGGCATGCATTCGGACGGGAGCACCATTCCCCGCCTGCTTAGGCCTTCCAAAGGCCGTGAAGATTGCAGTACTCCCTGGCGACAATCGATGCAGCATCGATCTTGAATACAGCCTCCGGTGCGGCTCCGGGCTCCAGGAACTGCCGATAGGCCTTGCCGTCCGCGATGACCTCTATCCACTGGATGTAATGCTTCTCTTCCATCGGGTGCGGCACGCTGCCGACCTTGACCTTGAAGCCGCCTTCAGGGAGCTTCTCGATGACCGGTACATGCTTTTCCTTTGCCGCATCGACCGTATTTTCCTTGAAGAGCTTCATCGGCTGTCCACAGCAGACCAGTTCCCCCTCTCCGCCAAAAAGGACCTCGACGATATTGCCGCACACATCACATTTATAGATTTCAAGCTTCTGAGCCATCGGTGTTCCTCCTTTTCAATGGATGGTTGTCGTTTACCGTTCTACAACGGCTATTCCAGACTTGCGTATGGATCGATCTCCGAAGGTCGCACGAGGTGGCTCCCCGGCGGATTCGAGGGCGGAGGGAAATCCCCGAAGCCCTGCAATCTTCCGGTTCGGATTCAATCGGCAAGGGCGCGCACCGCCGCAAGAACCGCCTCGTAATCCGGCTCCTGCGTCAATTCTTTTACGGTTTGCACGTAACGAACCACCCCGCTCTGGTCCACCACGAAGACCATCCTGGCCAGGAGCCTCAGTTCTTTGATCAAAGCCCCATAGGCCTTGCCGAACTCTGCGTCTCGATAATCGGAAAGCGTAATGACCCGATCCACGCCCGCCGCTCCACACCATCTCTTCTGAGCGAAAGGAAGATCCATGCTGATCGTCAGAATCACCACGTCACCCGAGAGGCGGCCCGCCTCGTCATTGAAGCGCCTGGTCTCCATATCGCACACCGGCGTGTCCAACGACGGCACAGCCGATATAACGACGATCTTTCCGGAATAGGACGAAAAACGCACTGGTTGGAGATCGTTGTCCACAACGACAAAATCGGGCGCCATGTCACCGACTTTTATCTCCCCGCCGAGCAAAGTCAGCGGATTTCCCTTCATGGTAACAACTCCGCTACGCTCTTCCATATCTCCTCCTTCCCCGTTTCCGCTCCGTCATCCTGCAGAAGGCCTCCGGTCGTTCGCGGTCAGCCATCCGCCCCGTTCAAGAGGCCGATGGCCGGAAACGGCCTTTCACAGGGCCGCTGGACAGCAGCAGCCGATCCCGAAGAGCGGCGATCCATCCCTGCTGGAACGCATCTCTCCGATCCGATTGTGCCGTATGCCGTTTCAGGCCGGAGAGCGCCGGCTCAGGCCTTTGTTTCCTTCTCGTCCTCGAGGTCTTCGGCGTCGGGAACACCATCCTCCACTGGAAGCGTCTCCCCTTTTGCACGGCATTCAGCGCAAATGCCTAAAAATTCAAGACGGTGTCCGAAGATGCCGTACTTGGTCAACTTCCCCATCGCCGATTCAAGATTGCCAACGGAGTCCTTCAGCATGTCGACCGGCGCATCTTCAATCTTGCCGCATTTTATGCACGTAACATGATAATGCTCCTTCGTGTTACAGTCGAAGTGCATCTGAGGGAAATCCGGCTCGAGTTTTCGGATCATTCCGCATGAGGCCAGGATATCGAGGTTCCGGTAGACCGTCCCCATGCTGATCCTCGGCAGGCGCTTCCTCACCGCCTCGTAAATGGAGTCGGCCGTGGGGTGGCAATCCATCTTGCGGATCTCCTCGAGAATCACCTCCCTTTGGCGCGTCATTCGATGTGAAGTCCCTGTCGTCATCGCCTTGTCACCTAATTAGGAATCATTCCTATTTTTAAATCCTGACTCCCCTGATGTCAAGGCAATTCTCGTGTCCACGGCACCCCCGGCCTCAGATGCCTTCCTTCGCGACGGACCCTGGGCCCGCCAAAGGTCTGAACATCTTTTTCCCCGCGCCGCAGACGGGACATTTCCAATCATCCGGAAGATCCTGAAAACGGGTTCCCTTGGGAATCTTCCCTTTTCGATCCCCCCGGTCGGGGTCGTATATGTACCCACAGTTTACCGTTTGACATTGATACATGTCTTCTGGCGCCGCCATATCATCCTCCTGGCCGGCGTGTCAAAGCCGCCGGCCGATCATAAGCTTCGGGTTCACTTCCATGCCGCTTCGATTCGAATCGTCGACTTGAATCTACGCGCCATTTTCCACCTAGCGCAGCGAGAGGCCTCTCTCTTTCCAGAGGTCCTCAGTCCGCGCTGGCACAGAACGACTGTTATGGACTGCATAGAAAACGCCGGGACCGTCCCTCAGTCCGCGCCGGCGCAGAACAACTAATCGACCCGCGCAAACGCCTTCGACTTGGCCCCGCACACAGGGCAGGTGTCGGGCGCTTCGTTCTCAATGGTATACCCGCAGACCGAGCAGACGTAATAGCAATCGACGTCGGGCGGATTGTCCAGGCTCTGCAGGGCGTTCTGATAAAGGTTCGCGTGCACCTGCTCCACCGCGTTGGCATAGGAAAAGGACCTCTCGGCGGCCTTGTTCCCCTCGGCCTTAGCCGTCTCGATCATCTCCGGGTACATCTCTTTGAATTCGTGGGTCTCTCCGTTGATGGCGGCCTTCAGATTCTCGGCGGTGCCCTTGACCTCACCGAGCACCCTCAGATGCGCGTGGGCATGGACCGTCTCGGCCTCAGCCGCAGCGCGGAACAGCTTGGCCGCCTGCGGGTATCCCTCCTTGTCGGCCTGCTTCGCAAAAGCCAGATACTTTCGGTTGGCCTGTGATTCACCGGCAAAGGCCTCTCTCAGATTTTGCTCCGTCTTGCTCATTTTTTCCTCCCTTCCTAATGGAATTCAAGTCCTGTTCATCGGGTTAAACATCTACCCCGGCTGCTTTTGCGAGAAAACCGGGATCCTTGCCGTTATTCCTTCCACCAGCCCTTGCGGATGTGCGCCTCACGCTCCTTTTCCGCGAGCTGTCTTATTCGAAATGCGCTGTCCCTCAACACCCCGTAAAGGATGCCGCAGCTCGAATCTTCCCTCACCTCGTCACCCTCGTCCGCCAGAGCGATCATGCGCTCGGTCAATTCCAGCGTTTGTTTGATGGTGCGGTCGCATGGTTTCATCGGCATCCACCCGTGTCAGGGCCTTCTGTGTCTTTTATTCGAAGAATCTTTACAAAATGCGTGCCAATGATATCGTTCAAGCCGCTCCTCCCTAGAAGAGGCGGCAGGCGGAACTTCACCGACCTGCAGCTTCCGCCCCACCCCGGTCCTTCAATCGCGGGAACCCCTTCTAAACAAGGGTGCTCCGCTCGAGGATGCCTTGGATCGAGGCAAAGACCGCCAGGGCCTAATCATCGCGGCCTTGCCCCGCGCCGAATGAGGCGCCCCTTCCGAGCCGTACCATGACCTTGCAGATGAGACATGGGTGAGACACTTCTCGCCGAGACACCTTTCTCCATTGCTCACTTTCCGGACGGCGCAGGACTCATCGAGCCGGTCGCCATTTTCGTCTTTTCGAAGCCAAAGGCCCGCCGTTTCCGGCTCCAACCCGCTTCAGCGCCGCTTCTCTTTTACGTTCGAGCACGGCGTTGGAGGCTCCGCCGCATTCAGAAGCCGGCCCTGTCGTGTTTTATCTTGAGAAGACAAGCGACCGCCCGATTCCCAGCCGGGGAAAAACAGGCCGCCCGTCGCAACAGTTGACGATTCCAACCTCCCGCTTCGACGGTTGACCAATCCGGTTGTCTGCTGCAGAGCTTGGGGGCGCAGCTTCGGTCGCTGTTTCATCCGTTTGAAGTCTTGGTTCCCGGAAAAGTCGAAAAGGATGCAGGAAAATCATCGATGAGACAAAAGTGTATCATGAGACACAGTCGTTTTCCGCTAGAAAACGGTACAAGGTCGCACGACCGACTCCGAGCAGACGCGCCGCCTTGGCCTTGTTGCCACCGCTCCGCTCCAAAGCTGAGCGAACCCCTTCGCCTGTGAGTTTTTTGGGCCGGCGCTTCGGCCCGGCCTGACTGCCCGTATGCCTCAGTTCGAGGGGGAGATCCCGTCTGTGTATCAAGCGCCCCTTGGCGTGGACCAGAGCGAAGCGAATGGCGCTCTGCAGCTCGCGTACATTGCCGGGCCATGCGTAATCCATCATCGCCGCCATGGCCTCCTGTGAGACGACGGCCTGCCTGCCGGCGTCCGATGCGGTCCTTTCGAGGAAATGCCGCACGAGCAGGGGGATGTCTCCGCGCCTTTCGCGCAGCGGCGGCAGGTGGATCGGAACGACATGAATCCTGTAGTAGAGGTCTTCCCGGAACCGCCGCGTCTCGACACACGCTTTCAGGTCCTGGTTCGTCGCGCTGATGATGCGAACATCCGCTGCAACGGACCCTTCGGCGCCAACACGCTCGAAGCGGCCCTCCTGCAGGACCCGCAAAAGCCTCGCCTGAACGCTCTGCGGCATATCCGCCACTTCATCGAGAAACAGGGTCCCGCCGGCTGCGAGTTCGAAGCGCCCCTTCCTGCTCCGCACAGCGCCGGTAAAGGCCCCTTTGACGTGTCCGAAGAGCTCGCTCTCGAGGACCCCCTCCGGCAGCGCCGCGCAGTTCACCGGTACGAAGGGTCCTCCTCCGCGGCGGCTTTCATGGTGGATCGCCGCGGCTACCAACTCCTTTCCCGTGCCTGTCTCACCGCTGATGTGCACGGGATAGTCGACGATGGCAAGGTCTCGAATGCGGCGATAGACATGAATCATCTTCTGGTCCCGCCCGACGATCCCGGCAAAGCTCTCGATCTCCCCCAACTGCAGCTTCAAATCCACGAGGTCGGTGACATCCCGGAACGCAGCGATGACCCCCACAAAGCGCTGCCGGTCGTCCCTCATCGGCGTTACACGCATCTCCAGCTGACGCTGCCCGCCTCGCAGGTGGGTGATGTGAAGCGGGTATTCCACATCCTGCATATCGCGGGGCGTCTCCCCCGCAAAAGCGCAACGCTCGCCGCAGAAGGGACGTCCGAATGCCTCGTGGCAGTCCCGGCCGACCACCTGCTCCCGCTTGTATCCTGTGATCTCCTCGGCCGCCCGGTTGAAAAAAAGAATGCGCCTGGAGGTGTCGTGCGCTATGATGCCCTCCGCAAGATTGTCGAGGATGCGCTCCAGGTTTTTCTGGTGGGTGATGAGCGTTTCGAGGGGATAGTCTTTCATCGGGATCCTTCTTCTTTTGGGGGGAGCGGCCCAGGCTGCCTGCTTCGAGATGCCGGGTTCACACCGGAAATATACTGAAATTGCTCCGCACCGGCAAGGACAAAGGCCGACAGAGAAGAACGCTGAGCCGCCGCACAAGCAAACGTGCAGATTGACGCCGAGATGGGCCAAAAAGACCATTTCCCTGGGAACCTTACGTTCGGAACTGACCTGTTCGAGACAACCGAACGGAACCTTCGATGAACGGGAACAACCCGGTGGGCCTCAGACTCATTCAAGAGGCCCTCAACGTCCCGGAAGANCCCGATGGGCCTCAGACTCACCCAAGGAGGCCCTCAACATTCCGGAAATGAGGATTTTTGGCCAAGATCAAGGAAATCAAGCGNTTGCGCGGAGGCGACCTGCAGGTCGCCGCACAAGCAAACGTGCAGATTGACGCCGAGATGGGCCAAAAAGACCATTTCCCTGGGAACCTTACGTTCGGAACTGACCTGTTCGAGACAACCGAACGGAACCTTCGATGAACGGGAACAACCCGGTGGGCCTCAGACTCATTCAAGAGGCCCTCAACGTCCCGGAAGANCCCGATGGGCCTCAGACTCACCCAAGGAGGCCCTCAACATTCCGGAAATGAGGATTTTTGGCCAAGATCAAGGAAATCAAGCGTTTGCGCGGAGGCGACCTGCAGGTCGCCGCACAAGCAAACGTGCAGATTGACGCCGAGATGGGCCAAAAAGACCATTTCCGGAGGAAGGTGGGAAGAGCCATGGACACGATCGATTACCAATCGCTCGAACCGGGGATCGGGCTGCTGTCGCTGAACCGCCCCCGAAAGTACAACGCCGTCGATTTCCGGATGATGGAGGAGCTCGAGGCGTTCTGGAAGGAGCGTCTTTACGACCTGGACACCCACGTCATCCTCCTCCGTGGAAACGGAGAGAGGGGATTCTGCGCCGGCCTCGACATGAAGGAGATCATGAAAGAGGCCCCCGGCATGAACACGGACCAGTTCTACCGTTTTCAGGCCCGCCTGGCGCGTCTCAACCTGGCGATGCGCCAAGCGCCCCAACCTATCGTCGTCATGGTGCATGGGGCCGCAGTCGGCCTGGGGTTCAGCTTCGCACTGGCATCGGATGTCCGCTTGATCAGCCCCGATGCCCGGTTTTCAGCGGCCTACATCAACATCGGGCTCGGCGGCGCCGACATGGCCTGCAGCTACCTCCTCCCGCGGCTGATCGGCGGGGGGCGCGCATACGAATACATGCTGACAGGCAATTTTATGACGGCGGATGAGGCGATGGCGCTCGGGCTGGTCAGTCGTATCGTCGAAAAAGAGACCCTGATGGACACGGCCCTCGAACTCGCCCGAACCATGAACGGGAAGAACCCGATGGGCCTCAGACTCACCAAGGAGGCCATCAACGTCAATATGGATGCTGGAGGATTGGAGCAGGCGCTGCACATGGAGGATCGCAACCAAACCCTGCTCCTCGCGAGGAGCCTCCTTGACAGAGAAGGCAAATCGAGCCGCTACTTCTGAAACCGAGGTCCTAAAAAAACGGCGGCGCACCCCCCTCGCAGGCGGCCTCAAAACCGGCCGACACGATCGATCCCCCGGCTGGTTCCAACAGCGCCGAAAACCGGCAAGGGTGTTTTGTCATTGCCAAACACTGCCAGCTTTTCCTATAATATCTATAAAGTGGCAACCAAGCTGCCGCACATTTTCCCAGGAAAAGAACTTCGGTAAAAACCTTTATCCGTCCGTCTCAGACCCTGCCGCAGAGGCAGGCAGTCGCGGCGGTTACTGGATTAGAAGCGTGCCATTCGGACCTGAAAACCGTCTGCGCACTCTAACCATTTTGCCCTTTGAGGGTTTAACCATGCCATCGCAATCGAGCGCTGCAAAGAATCCAAGATTAATCCAGGAGGAACGAGATGTTCTTATCGGCGAGATCCTTTACCAGATACGCCGTTTGGGACAGGCAGGAACTCTTTACTCGAAAGAGTTGATGAAATACCATCAGATCAGTACTCCGCAGTTGAACTGCATCCTCGCGCTGCATGCCAACGGGCCCATTCCCGCCTCTCAGATCGCACGGCTCATCCTCGTCAAATCCAGCACGGTCACGGGGATCATCGACCGCCTGGAGCAAAAGGGTCTTGTCCGGCGCGTCCGCAACTCGCCCGACCGCCGGGTCATCATGATCGAACTGACTGAGGCAGGTGAATCCCTGGCCATGAACGCCCCGCCGCCTGTTCAGCGCAAAATCATGGAAGGCCTCCGGAAACTCCCCCGGAATGAGGTCGAAAACATCCGCAAGGGACTGCACACCTTGACAGGCATGCTCGACATGCCCGACCTGGCCGATCTCGAGATGGAGGATGCCGGCGAACACACCCCAGACGAACTCGGGATAGACCTTCCGCACCGGTAGCGGCCCACATCCTTATCTTCACTTGTCAAGCCTACCCCTTGACAAGTGATTTTTTTTCATGTAATATTTTGAGTTGAAATTATTTTGCGTGATTTGATTTTTCCACAAAATATCAAGCAGCCTAACCCTTTTCACCACCGACTCCCCTGATGGGGAGCCTCCTCTTTCACCTGATCGGGAGCCCTGCCGGAAAGGACAGCGTCCCCACCAGCAGGGGTTCCGCGCCGACAGGTGCATGAAAGGGATGTTTCTCCATCCGGAGACGGCTGACTCGGTCGAGGACGACCCCCGCTTTCCACACAGTAAGGAGGGGTCCGAGAGATCTCCCGGTTGTGCGGAGGAGATTCGAAAACCGCCGTGCAAACACATGTGGAGATCGGCGCCGAGATGGGCTGAAAGATCATTTCCGGGTGGAACGTCATCTAACCTGCAAACAAGGAGAATAACGTGGAACGTATGAGAGAAGACCAGGTAGCGCAGGCCAAGGCCGCTCTGGGAGAAGACACCGTTCAGATGCTCTTCAGGGTCCATGAAGACGCCCTGTGGATCCTCGAAAACCTTGGCGTCGGCTGCCGGCAGCCAGATATCCAGGCGGCCTTCAAAGCCTATGAAAACGACGGGCTCGGTTTTGTGTACGAGGACCGGATCTTCGTGACCAGGGAACTCGTGCAGCGTTGCCTCGAGACCATTCCCGGCCTGGATGACTTCTTCGTGCCCCAGAACAGCTTCTTCATCGGCGGGACCGCACCTTACGTCTACGATGATCAAAAAGGACAGGGCGGGATCTTTCCGAACACGGATTACGCGAAGGAGATCGCCAGGATCGCCCAGGCGAACGACGCCGTGGCCGGCATGGGCCGGGGCATTAAACTGAAAGACGAAGTCGAGCAGATGTCTTTGATGTCCGAGATCTGCTCCAAGCCTCTGTACTTCGCCGTCACCTCCGATGCCGCGCTCGCCAGGGCACAGGAGATCCACCAGCAACGGCAGGACATCATGATCGTCTTCTGCCTGACACGACCGCCGCTCGAAGTCAACGAGAACTTCTCCGAGCACTTCGTCAAGGTGGTGCGGGCCGGTCTCCCGGTTTTCGTTTCAGCCATGCCCATGGCAGGCATCAGCGCCCCATATTGCTACAACGGCGTGCTGGCCATGACGCACGCCGAGGTGCTCTTCGGCCTTTGCGCCGCGCAGCTCCTGAACCCGGGTATCACCTGTATCCATGCCGGCTTTCCGACAATCGCCGACCCGCGCATCGAATACAATCCGAACTACGGGCTTGTGAGCCACTTTCTGCTCAACATCCTGATGAGCCACCTGAATCTCATGCTGAACCTCCCCACATGCCAGAGCGCAGGGACCACCCACGAAGAGCATCTGACCGAAAAGGCCTACCAGGACGCGATGGCCGGCCAGGCGATGTGCTTGAAGTACGGCTTTCACATGATGCGCCACCCCTTCGCCTTTCTCCGTTACCTGATCGATTTCTCCTTCGAAAAGCTCGACAAGGCCAGCAAGCTTTCAAAGGAGATCACCGCTGCCGACGCCCCTTTGATCGAGATGCCCGTCTACGACGAGAGGGGCATGGAGTCGATCCGTCATATCGGCCTCGGCATGTACATGGAGGACCCGCTCACCACCGCGAACCTCGGCAAAGTTTTCGTGAACTGAGATAGATCACCCCCACGTCGAATAGACAAGATCCCGGACAGAACAAAGAACTCTCAGGATAGGAGGCTGCCATGTGTGGTATTGCGGGGTGCATAGGCACCACCGATGCGAAAACCGTCAACCGGATGCTGGACGCGCTGGGTCATCGCGGACCCGATGACCGGGGAATCCACCCCTGTAAAAACCTGGTATTCGGACACACCCGTCTTTCCATTGTCGACGTCGCCAAAGGACATCAGCCGATTCTGGCCAACGGGGGCAGCGCGGGGATCATCTGCAACGGCGAGATCTATAATTTCCGTCAACTCAAACAGTCACTACGCCCCAAATACGCATTCAAGACCGATTCCGACACCGAAGTGATCCTGCGGCTCTATCAGGAAAAGGGACCCGATTGCGTAAAGGAGCTGGATGGCATGTTCGCCTTCGCCCTTTTCGACGACGAGGCATTCCTGATGGCCCGCGACCCGATCGGCATCAAACCCCTTTACTATGGCTACAGGCAGGGATCCCTGTACTTCACCTCGGAGTTGGGCGCTATGACCCTGGCCGGCGTGGACGAGGTCCATGAATTTCCGGCCGGGCACTACTATACACCCGAGCGCGGCTTCGTGCGCTACTACGACATCCCGCCCATAGAGGATCACCTCCTGACGGATATCGAACCGGTCTGCCGCAAAATCCGGAAAACCTTCGTCAGGGCCGTCAAGAAAAGACTCCTCGCCGACCCGGAGGTCCCGGTCGGCTCCTTTTGCAGCGGCGGTCTCGACAGCAGCCTCGTGGCCGCCATCGCGGCCGAGGAAATCCCGAATCTGCACACTTTTGTAGTCGGGATGAAGGATGCCTCGGGGGATGTCAGCGACGACGTCAAGGCGGCAAGGATCGCCGCAGCGCATATTGGATCGACTCATCACGAACTGCTCTTTACGGAAGCAGAGTATCACGAGGCCTTGCCGCTCGTGATCCAGAAGCTCGAGACCTACGACCCGTCACTGGTCCGCTGCGCCGTCCCCTGCTATTTCACCTGCAAACTCGCCGCCCGCTATGTCACGGTCGTCCTCACAGGGGAGGGGGCCGACGAACTCTTCACGGGCTATCACTACATGAAGCACTTTCCGTTCGATAAACTCAACCTGGAAGCCCACCGCTGCATAGGCAATCTTCACAACATCAACCTGCAGCGTGCGGACCGCATGGGGATGCATTTCAGTCTGGAACTGCGTGTCCCGTTCCTGGATGTCGAGATGATTGACCTCAGCATGAAAATCCCCCCCGAACTCAAGATCCGGGAACACAACGGAGCCAAGATCGAAAAGTGGATCCTGCGCAAGGCATTCGAAGACACCGACTACCTCCCGGACGATATCCTTTGGCGTTACAAGGTGCAGTACACCCAGGGAGCGGGCTGCGAAAGCCTGGGCGAACAGATGGCCGAAGAAGCTATGAGCGACGAGGAATATTTCCAGATCAGGCAGGAAAACCCAGAAGCCGTCATCAACAGCAAAGAGGCTGCCTACTACTTCAAGATCTTTCGCGGATTTCACCCGCAGGACTCCATCCTGGGGTCTATCGGGATCTGGACCGGCTTCGATTTCGCTGAAGAGCGAGAAAAGGTCAAAGGGACCGTAGACGGTGCGCTCAAACACGACCACTCGCAGAATGCAGAAGATCTCTCCAAACTCGCCACCGCCTGATCCATCTTCACAATCACCCTAACAAGAAAGGACGGTATCTATACGATGGCACTTCCATCCAAATCGAAATACGTGATTATCGGCGCGGGCATCCACGGGCTGAGCACGGCCTGGCACCTCGCCAAAACCTTGAAAAACAAGCCCGGAGCGGGCTCCGGCAAGGATATCCTCGTGCTCGACAAGACGGCGATCGGCGCCGGCGCCTCCGGCATTGCCTGCGGCGTCATCCGCAACAACTACTTTCAGCCCGCCATGCGCGAACTGATGGCGCACAGCGTCGCCATCTGGCAGGAGGATGCCGAAAAGTACGGCTACCACCCGGTGGGCTACATGCAGATCTCCCCGGAGGTGATGCATGAGGATGTGGCCGAGATTTACCGCCAGCAAAAGGCCATCGGCTACACCTCCGTCTTCATCGAAGGGAAAAAGGATTGCCTCGAATACATGCGGAAAAACGTCTTCGAAGACTGGCAGGCGAAGAACATCACCTCCGTCCTGCACGAGAAGCTCGGCGGATACGCTCACAACACCCGTTCCCTCTACCGTCTGGCGGACAAGGCCGAGGCGGAGGGTGTCCGGGTCGTGACGGGCGCGAGCGTCACGGGCATCCGCACCCAAGGGGGCGCCGTGACCCATGTGGAGACCGACAACGGTTCGATCGCCTGCGATTGGCTGATCGTGGCCCCCGGCCCTTGGGCGAAGACCTTCTGGGACATGCTCGACCTGCCCGAGGTCGTTGACATCAAGGACCGGAACGGAAACGTCCACAGCGACATTCCGATGTGGACTTACTGGTGCCTCGTGGAGGGCACCCTCGGGGTCCCGCCCGAATATGCCATGGACAACCGGGGGCAGATGCCGCCGGTCATCCACGTCGATTCGGATGCCCCGCTCCATTCGAGCGAGGACGGCTCTCTCATCACCGACAAGATGTGGGGCATCTATTACAAACCAGATTTCCACTTCGGCGGCGTGCAGGGCGGAGCCGCCCCCTACAAGGTGGAAGGCGATGTCAAGGTCGATCCCTACGGCATCGACTCGCCGGATTTCGTGGTGGGTCCGGAGTTCGTTCACATGTGGACCTCGGCGCTGGCCCACTGTCAGAAGCGCTACGAAGACCGGTACCGGGACTATAAGAACGAGCCATCCGGCGGACTGGGGTGCTTTACGCCGGATAATTTCCCCATCTTCGACCGCTTCAAAGAGAATTGCTACATGATCCTCGACTCCAACCACGGCTACAAGATGATCGGCGTCGGTGAATTGGTCGCCAACGAAGTGCTGGGAGAGGAGCAGGCCCTGCTGAAGCCCTTCCGGTTCGACCGCTATCGGAAGGGCGAACTGCACCCGGTATCGCACAGCCCCTTTCCCTGGAGCTGATCACGGATTTGCGCCGCGCGGAGCCCGTCCCGGATCCTCCCGATCGAAGCCGCCTCCGCCGGGGAGCCCCTCCTGCAAAAGGGATCCCCGGCCTCGACGGCTGTTCGAATGCGAGGCATCGACGGCCCGTGGCTCCGTAGACCGCGCGCATCCAGCGACATCGGTGGAAAAGACGATGGAGATAACCATTCTCGGATCAGGGGGGTGCATGGGCATCCCGAAACCCCTCTGCGAATGCAGCGTCTGCAAAGAGGCGCGGCGAAAAGGGGGGCGATACCGGCGTACGGGCCCCTCGGCCTTCATCCACGATGAACATGTCCTGATCGACACCCCGGCCGAGGTCTGTGAGCAGATCAACCGGTGCCGGCTCGACCGGATCGACCATCTGCTCTTCACCCACCTCGATCCCGATCACGTGGAAGGCTTCCGGGCGGTGGAGCAGATGGCGCTCGATTTCCGATCCTGGGAGGCCTATCCCGGGAAACGGATCCGTCTTCATCTCCCTGAAGCCCTGGATGAGCGCATCCGTGAGATCCGGTCCGTCTACGGACCGTTGATCGACTTCTACGAGCGACAGGGCTTCGTGGAACGCGAGGCCTTCGATGAAACAACCCGGATGGGTGCTTTGCTCGTGACGGCGATCCCGGTCGAACGTGGCGCCCAGACAGCGTTCGTGTTCGTCTTCGAAGACGCCCGGAACCGGATCGTCTATGCGCCCTGCGACATCAAGCCCTTTCCGGAGGAGCGTCCCGAGGTGCAGCACGCCGACCTGCTGGTCATCCAACCAGGGATCTTCGAAGAGGGGCTGAAGCACGGGTTCCATTATCCTGCGGAACACGTCTCCCGTCAGACGCTTTACACCTTCGAGGAGACCCTGGCCCTGGCCGGACGCATCAGCGCCCGCCAGATCCTTTTCGTTCACCTCGAAGAGTACTGGAACCGCGGCCTCGACGACTATCGGGCGCTCGAAAAAACGCTGCCCAATGCGCGTTTCGCCTACGACGGACTGACGGTCCGCCTGTGATGGAGGCCTTTGTCCTCATCCCCCGGCTCGCCTTTGGAAAGAACGGGATTTTTACAGGATTTCGGAATGGGAGGCCCTCTTTGAACGAGAACATCTCCCTGCCGGAATCGAACGATGTGCCCATTACGGAATCAAAAGAAAGAAATCCGCGGCAGAATCGCGCCCGAGCCATGCCCGCGCCGGAAATTCAGATGGACATGAGCACGCTTCCAGGCGCGGCATGGACGATCTTCAATGAAGATCGAGAAAATCAGGCCATTGCCGGAAGGCGCCCCCTCCCGGGCCGCCGCACGACCAATCACGGCCGATCGGGGGGTTATCGGCCGAAAGGGGCGGTTTCCAGCCGCGGACAAGAAAGGTGATTTAACATGCAGTTACCCATGAACGGATACATCGATCGCATACACCAGGACGCGCTTCAGGTGCTGGAGGAAGTCGGCGTCCGCTGCGCCCACCCTGAGGTCAGATCCCTCTTCGAGGGCACCGGCCTTGCAGCCTACGACGAAACCTCCGGGCACATCCACGTGCTCTCGCCGCTCGTGGAGCAGGCCCTGCAGTCTGCACCGAAACGGGATCGTTACTGGATCGACGAGAACGCCTTCGGGGTCGGTGGAACAGCCCCTTTCGTTTACGACGACGAGACCGGCGAACTCATCCCTCCCACCTTCGACCACCTGGTCCGAATCGCCAAGATCGTCCAGGAAGCGGATGAGGTGGCCTTCATGGCCCGCGGCGTCCTGATCAAGAACTCCGAGGTCCCGGTGATGGAGACCTTGATCGAGCACTGTTCGAAGCCGATCTACGTGGCCGCCGTCACCCCCGAAGGGATCGACAAGGCCCGAGAAATCCACGAGACCCGGGGAGGACTCACCCTCCAGTTTTCTATCATCAACAGCCCCCTCAACGTGATCGAAAGCATGATCGAGCCCTTCCTCGCGGCCGTCCGGGCCGGGATCCCGATCTACGTGTCGACCATGCCCATGGCAGGGCTCTCCGCCCCCTACTCCATGTCCGGCCTCCTCACCCTGACCCACGCCGAGGCCCTTTTCGGGATCACCTTGACCCAGCTCATCAACCCGGGGATCACGGTGGTTCATGCCGGGCTGCCCTCGATCGCCAACATCCAGAAAAACTATGCCGTGGACCTCGGGCTGGTCGCCCACAACGTCGCGAACCTTCTGATGGAAAAGGTCAATCAGCCGCTGGGCCTGCCCTCCATCCAGACCGCCTGCACGACCAGCCAGGACGCCCCCAACGGCAAGGCCGAGGAGGAGGCCGTCAAGGGCTTCGGCCTGATGAAACGGCACGGCTTCCACCAGATGCGTCATGCCTTCGGGTTCCTGCGCGAGCTCATCTCCTTTTCGATCGCCAAACTCGAGCGCCACATCGAGCTGTGCCGCGAAACCGGTCCGGAGGCCGCACCCGATTATCCTCTGGAGCCCTACGACGAGGAGGGGTACGAGGCCATTCGAAGGAACGGAAGCCAGGCGAACTACATGCGCGACGACCACACGCTGAAGAACACCGGAAAGGCCTTTACCTGCTGATCCCCAGAAAAGAGGGAGGTGAAAATCCATGCGCATCGCCGTGTGCCAGACCAGCCCGGTCCTCCTGGATGTCCAGGCCAATCTGGCCGACGTCATCGAAAAGATCCACGCAGGACGCGAACAGGGTGCGGAGATGGTTGTCTTTCCCGAACTCGCACTGACCGGCTACTTCGTGGGGCACCACTATCCGAAGGTCGCCCTTCGGATGGATTCGAAGGAAATCCGCCAAATCGCCGAGGCGACGCGCGGTACGGCCGCCATCGTCGGTTTCATCGAGGAATCCCCCTCGATGAACTTTTACAACTCCGCCCTCGTCGCCGTGGACGGCGAACTGCTCTTTGCCTACCGCAAACTCAATCTCCCGAACTACGGGGTCTTCGAGGAGCGGAAATACTTCTCATCCGGAAAACGGGTCCCGGTCTTCCGCTACGGCGGTTATTGCTTCGCCGTCTACGTCTGCAACGACCTCTGGCACCCGTCCCTCCCCTACCTCGGGGTCACCCAGAAGGCCGACGTCTTCATCACGGTCATCAACTCCTCCAAGGAATCGATGGGAGAGGGATTCTCCAATCTCGAGAGCTGGGAGACCATCAACACCTTCTATTCGCGCATCTTCGGCATTTACAACATCTGCGCGAACCGGGTCGGGGAGGAGACCTTCGGGGAATGCGAACCCGCCGGCCTGTCGATGGAGTTTCCCCATCACGTCCCGAAGACCTACCGATTCTGGGGCGGGAGCGAGATCATCAACCCCTACGGGCAGAGGATCACCAAGGCGCGCCTCTTCGAAAAGGACATCGTGTTCGGGGAGCTCTCACGGGAGATCCTCCGTGAAAAGAGGGTTCAGCTGCCCTACCTGCGCAATGACGATCCTTACTTCACCCACCGGGAACTCCAGCGCATCCTGTTCCGGAAACTGACCACCCCCTCCCCGCTGAAGGCGAATTACACATGCCACCGCAGAGATGATCACGCATGATCAGACTCCATGCTCACGGGCTGGGACCCTTTGGTCAACCATGGTAAGGAGAAAGACAATGCCGCACAAGATTGAGATCGAAGGGCTCTACAAGATCTTCGGACCACATCCCGAAGAAGCCATGCGCCTTCTCGAGCAAGGCCGGACTAAACAAGAGATCATGGAAATGACCGGCAACGGCGTCGGCGTGGCCAATGCGTGTTTCAGCGTGGACGAGGGGGAAATCGTCGTGGTCATGGGGCTTTCCGGGAGCGGCAAGTCCACGCTCGTCCGATGCATCAACCGGCTCATCGAACCGACGGCCGGCAAGGTGATCGTCAACGGGGAAGAAGTTACAGCCCTTTCCGTCGAGGCCCTCAGGATCTTCAGGCAGCACCACTTCGGGATGGTCTTCCAGAACTTCGCCCTCTTTCCTCATCGCTCCGTCGTCGAGAACGTGGAATACGGCCTCGAGATCCAGAAGGTGCCCCCGCAAAAGCGCCGAGAAGCGGCCATGCAGGCCATCGAGCAGGTGGGGCTCAAGGGCTGGGAGCACTCCTACCCGGCCCAGCTGAGCGGAGGCATGCAGCAGCGTGTCGGCCTGGCGCGGGCACTCGCCCTGGATGCCGACATCATGCTCATGGATGAGGCCTTCAGTGCCCTCGACCCCCTCATCCGCCGGGATATGCAGGACGAACTCCTCACGTTGCAGGAGACCATGCAGAAAACCATCATCTTCATCAGCCACGATCTCGACGAGGCCATCAAGCTCGGAGACCGGATCGTCCTCATGAAGGACGGTTTCATCGTACAGCAGGGAACCTCCGAGGAGATCCTCACGAATCCCGCGAACGACTACGTTGCCAAGTTCGTCGAGGACGTGGACATGTCCAAGGTCGTCACGGCCGAGTCGGTCATGCTCAAACCGAAAGAGGTGGCGCATTACAAGACGGACGGCCCCCGGGCGGTCCTCCGCAAGATGCGCCATGCCGGCATCTCGACCATTTTCGTCCAGGAAAATGGGAGGCTCCTCGGTTATGTCACCGCGGACGATGCTGCAGCGGCTGCCAAGCGCGGCGATAAAGGGCTCGATGGTGTTCTTTTCCGGGACATCAGGACAGCCTCGCCGGACACGCCGGCCATCGAGTTGTTCCCGCTTCTGGCGGAGATCAGCTATCCGCTCCCTGTGGTCACACCGGGGAACAAGCTGATCGGGGTGGTGATCAAGGGCTCGCTCCTGGCGGGCCTGGCCGATGTAACCCGAAACGGGGGGACAGAGAATGCAGATGCCTAGGATGCCCATCGGACAAGCCATCGAGCAGAGCATCGAGTTTCTGGTCGACCATTTTTCCTTCGCCACTAAGGCCTTCTCGAATGTCACCGAACAGGGGATCAACATTCTTGTTGCGGGCATGATGTTTTTTCCGCCGTGGCTGCTGATCTTGCTGTTTTCCGGATTGGCGTGGTTCTTGAGCCGTAGGATCGGGATCGCCGTCTTCACCCTCCTAGGCCTCGGACTGATCTGGAACATGGGACTCTGGGAACCCACCATCAGCACCCTGGCCCTGGTGCTCATCTCGACCCTCTTCGCCATCGTCATCGGCATCCCTTTAGGGATCCTGGCTGCCATCAACACCGTTTTCTATCGTATCATCATGCCGGTCCTCGATTTTATGCAGACCATGCCGGCCTTCGTCTACCTGATTCCGGCCATCCCGTTCTTCGGCCTCGGCGCCGTTGCGGCCATTTTTTCGACCGTCATCTTCAGCATGCCTCCGGCGATCCGTCTGACCTGTCTCGGGATCAAACAGGTGCCGAAGGATCTGGTCGAGGCCGCCGACGCCTTTGGCAGCACCAAGGGCCAGAAGCTGTTCAAGCTGCAGCTGCCCATCGCCATGCCGACCATCATGGCCGGGATCAACCAGACCATCATGCTCGCCCTGTCTATGGTGGTCATCGCCGCCATGATCGGCGCCAAGGGTCTCGGAGGAGAGGTCTGGAAGGCCATTCAACGGCTCCAACCCGCCAAGGGTTTCGAAGCCGGCATCGGCATCGTGATCGTCGCCATCATCCTTGACAGGATCATGCAGCGCGTTGGAGGACGGCAAAAGAGGGAATAAGACCGATTTCGATCCGGAAGAGCCTTTCGAATCCAGGCTCAAACGCATTGAATCAGTGGGTTTACTGAAACCACCAAACCAGCTCAGGCTGCGCCGGTTTTCGGATTAGGCTGGTTTTGTCGACAAATTTCTCGCCTCGCCTGCAGGGGCTTTGCAGGCGGGCGCCCTGATCACTTGGAATGTAGCCTTTTCCAACCAGGGACAACTCAAACCCCATCAAGAAGGAGGTTCTCATGAAAAGTCGAATCCTGCCCTTTCTAATGGCAGGTCTGTTTTTTCTTCCTGCAGCGCAGTGCTTCGCGGCGAAAGGAAAGGTCGAGATCGCCTACGTGGAGTGGTCCTGCGCCACTGCAAGCGCGAATGTCGTCGAGGCGGTGCTCGAAGAGAAGATGGGCTATGACGTCGAACTCACCCCGGTCAGCGCCGCCGCCATGTGGCAGGCCCTTGCCACGGGGGATATCGACGCCATTACAACGGCCTGGCTGCCCGTCACCCACGGCCACTACCTCGAGCGGTTCAGGGACAAAGTGATCGACCTTGGTCCCAACCTGGAGGGGGCCGGGATCGGTCTGGTGGTGCCGGCCTATGTCACCATCGACTCCATAGCGGAGTTGAACGCCAACGCCGCCAAGTTCGACGGAAAGATCATCGGGATCGACCCCGGAGCGGGTATCATGAGCAAGACCGAGAAGGCCATGGAGGAATACGACCTCGACCGGTTCCAGCTCATGGAGGGGACCGGCGCCATCATGACGGCCGTCTTGAAAGACAAGGTGGAAAAGGAAGAATGGGTCGTTGTCACCGGCTGGACACCCCATTGGAAATTCTCCCGTTGGGATCTCAAGTACCTGCAGGATCCAAAGGGCGTATACGGCGATGCCGAGCAGATCCGCACCATCGTCCGGAAAGGCCTCGAAAAGGACATGCCAGAGGTCTATCGGTTCCTCGACCGTTTTCACTGGACCCTTGCCGACATCGGCGAGGTCATGGGATGGAACGCCGAAGGCGAGGACCCAGCCGCGTCCGCGAAGCGCTGGATCGAAGAAAATCCAGAGAAGGTCGACGCCTGGCTCGCAGGCGATTAGCTGAAACGGGCGGATGCGGCCCTGAATCCCATCCTTTCACCTATGCGAAGACGGGGCCGTCTTCGAGCTCAGGAACAGGAAGGAGTGTATCCTCATGCTGAACAGAAAATGGCTGATGTTCCTCGGGGTGCTGATGTTCGTTCTCTTTATTCAACCCGCCGCCGGACGGGCGGGCGGCGAGGACGTGGAGTCCCTCAGGGAGGAGATCCGCGCACTGAAATCCCAGATCGAGGCCCTCGAGCCCTTGAAGGCCAGGCTGGAAGACATGGAAAGGCGCCTCGCTGAAACGGAGAAGACCCAGGAGACGATGAAAACCCAGGTCGACGACGCTTCCCTCCTCGAAAAGATGCAGACGGTGCGCGATGAGATGGAGGAGAAGGGGGTCAAGATCGGCGGGGCGCTCCGTTTCAACTACCGCTATGACGATGCCAACGACTACAGCACCGCCAACCGGGACAAGGGGGGTGACATGAGCTTCGACATCTTCCGGTTCGATGTCGACGCGGAACTGAACGATCTCATCCTATCAGCCCAGTACCGCTGGTACAGTTACATGGATGTGATCCACCACGCCTGGATCGGCTACAACATAACCGATGCGTGGCAGGGCCAGCTCGGCATCACCCAGGTGCCGTTCGGCATTCTGCCCTACGCCTCCCACAACTGGTGGTTCGGGCTTCCCTACTACGTCGGGCTCGAAGACGACTACGACATGGGCCTGAAATCCATCCACGACTTCGGCGATGTGAATCTGCAGTGGGCCTTCTTCAAGAATGGCGAGTGGGGGAACGCCGGGAAGCTCGACCGTTATTCCTTCGATGTCGTGCAGGTCGGCGACCAGGCCAACGAAGAAACCAACCAGGGGAACCTCCGCCTGGCCTACCTCTTCGACCACGGGGACTGGGGCAATACGGAGCTGGGGGTTTCGGGCGAATACGGCCAGCTGTACAACACACTCACCGGGGCGGACGGCGAGCACTGGGCCGGGGCGCTCCACCTGAACGGACGCTACGGGCGCTGGAATCTCATGCTGGAGGCGATACGCTATGCTTACAGCCCTGAAAACCCCGCCGGCGTGAACGACAAGACCATCCGGATGGGCGCCTTCGGTGCCTCCTTCCCCGTGGCGGCCGAGGCCGATGTCTACGTTGCCGGGTTGAGCTACGATCTCCCGATCAACTGGGGGCCGATCAGCACCCTGACCTTTTACAACGACTACAGCCTGATCGACAAAAAGGAGGATTCCTTCGAGGATTCCCAACTGAACACGCTCGGCTGCCTGATCAGCGCCGGCCCGGTCTACACCTACATCGACCTCATCATGGGCAAGAACGCCATATGGGTGGGAGGGGTCAACGACCCCATGGCGCAGGGCGATCCGAACGCGGATTGGGAAACCATGCTGAACATCAATTTCGGCTATTATTTCTGAGCCGCGTGCGGACCTCCCCGCCGAACCTCCGAACGGCCGAATGCCGCGTCACCGGCGCGGCCTTCGGCCGCACCCGCTGACCCACCCTAAGGAACGCCGGATTCCTCCTCTATCAGGCAGCGGCCCTCCGGGCAGAACAGCCTCAACCATGCTCCCCCCTCTTTCTGCTCCGCGCCGGGGCGGACCGGCAGATCGATCCGCTCCTCCTCCTTCAGGCAGGCACCCTCCGGACAGAAGACTTCCAGCCAGAGCCCTTTTTCAGCGCCCGACTCGGCCTCCTTGCGCTCCTCGGCCGGAATCGACAGGATCTCGTCCTCCGTCAAACACCGCGCCTCCGGACAAAAGACCTTCAACCACGCCCCTTTGCCGACGGATCGTTTCTCCTTCTCCATGCCTGCACCTCCTGACCACACCAAGGGTTATCGATTGCTCGAACCTGCCCACTTTCCCGCTGACTTTCCGCCTGAACCCTTTAAACCTCACCGCCGGCCTGGGGACGGTTAGCCTGCAGACTCGCCTCCTCGACGGTGGAACTGCGCCTCAGGTAGTAGGCGCCGTCTTCGTTCGTGGCCACCTTGCCCTGAATCAGGAGGATCTCCACGGCCTTCGGGCGGTAGTCGCGCACGCCGATGCGGAGCGGGTTCTTACGGGCGTAGGGCAGCGGGACCGCCGATTCCGGGCTGAAGGCGCCCTTGGCCTGGAGGTCACGCAGGACCCGGTTGCAGGTCCTTTGCAGCCGCCAGATGACGATGCGCTGGGTGAGCAGATACACCCCCACGAGAATCGCAAGGGCCAGAACCAGTTCGATAGCCGTTTTCATCGCTTCTTTCCCGGACCGGGCGCAGGGGCTGCCGTGTTTGCCGACGGCGGAGGCGCCGGCGGGCGCCCGCCCGGCCGCATGCTTCGCGCCTCCGGGATCAGGAGAGCACGAGGTAGGTATTCGGATCGAGGCGCCAGGACGCTTCGGGAGCAGCAGGTGCATCGTGGTCCTTCAGGAACTTCAGATAGATGCCGGACGGCTCGGGGTGGAGTTGGAGGATGACGCCGAAGAAGTCGTCCAGCGCATCCAGCGGCTGCGGGACGCCGCGGGCGTTGGTCTCTTGCAGGTGCCTGTGGGACAGGACGGAGAACCAGATCTCCACTCCCCACTCCGCGGCGAAGGCCTTGAAGGCCTCCAGATCCTCCCGCTTCACCTGCCCGAAATCGAGGCCGTCGATCATCAGCAGGTCTGCGCTGAAGCCGAGGTGATCCCTCAGATTGACGAGGTTGGCCCGAAGCCTCGCCACATCGAAGCTCTGGTTCAGGTAGGCGAGGATCATCCGCTTCTTTTCCATCTCAGCCTGCAGCCGCTTCTGTTCGTCCGGCGGGAGGGTGCGGACCATCTCCGCCAAGATCAGTGCATAATAGGCAGAGACCTTGTCGGGGCCCTCCTTCAGGGAGACGTGCACCACCCGCTCCCCGTCAAGAAGACGCTTCAACCCGATATGAATGAGACAGGCCGTCTTGCCCACGCCCGCACGGGCCACCACCGCTCCCAGGTTTCCCCTGCCGAGGCCGCCCTGCGAAGAGATCGAAAGGATCTTCGCAGGACTCGATGCATTCCAGTCGTTCATGAGATGTTATCCCCCTTTGTCTTCTTCTCCCTGAGGCGCTTTTTCAGATCGTCCGCGAGGGCCTCCGGCAGTTTCGCGTAGCGTGCAAACTCCATAGTGAACTCGCCCTTGCCCTGCGTCAAAGAACGGAGCACCGTTGCATAGCCGAACATCTCGGACAGAGGCACCTCGGCCTCGACCCCGGTGAAGACCCCGTCTTCCGTGGACCCCATGATGAGCCCCCGGCGCTGGTTCAAGGATGCCATGACCCCCCCCTGGTACTCCGAAGGACACTCCACGGACACCTTCATGATCGGCTCGAGAATGACCGGCCGCGCCTTCATGTAGGCTTGCTTGAATGCGCCGACCGCCGCCTGGCTGAAGGCCATCTCCGAGGAGTCGACGCTGTGCGCCTGCCCGTCGTTCACCCCGACCGTCATGCCGATGACCGGGAACCCGATCAGCAGACCCTTCTTGAGGCAGGATTGAAACCCCTTGTCTACGGCGGGGATGAATTCGGTCGGGATGGCCCCGCCCTTGACCTCGTTGACGAAGGTGTACTCCCCCTCCTCGGACGGGGCCAGGTAGCCGGCGACACGTCCGTACTGGCCGGCGCCGCCGGTCTGCTTCTTGTGGGTGTAGTCGAAGGCGACCCGTTCGGTGACCGCCTCCCGGTAGGCGACCTGCGGCATGCCGGCCGTCACGGCGGCGTTGAACTCACGCTTCATCCGCTCGAGGTAGATGTCCAGGTGCAGCTCGCCCATGCCGGAGATGATCGTCTCCCCGGACTCCGGATCGACGTGGGACCGGAAGGTCGGATCCTCCTTCATGAAGCGGTTCAAGGCCTTGGACATGTTCACCTGGCTCTTGTTGTCCTGCGGCGTCAGGGCCAGGGAAATGACCGGTTCGGGCACGAACATCGAAGACATGCTCACATTCAGGCGCCCGTCCGTGAAGGTGTCGCCCGAAAAACAGTCGATCCCGAACAGCGCGACGATGTCGCCGGCCTCCGCCCGGCTGATGTCCTCCATCTCCTCTGCGTGCATGCGGACGAGACGGCCGACCTTGAGCTTCTTGCGGGTGCGCGATATGACGAGATCGTCCCCCTTGCCGAGCGACCCCTGGTAGATGCGCATATAGGTCAGCTGACCGTAGGGCGTCACCTCCAGTTTGAACGCCAACGCTACGAGCGGGGCATCCGGGTCGGGCTGCAGCGGGACCGCCTGCTCCCCGGCTTCGAGGTCGAGGGCCTCGTTCGAGATATCCGCCGGACCCGGCAGGAAACGGGTCACCCCGTCGAGCAGGGCCTGCACCCCGATATTCTTGTAGGCAGAGCCGACGAAGACCGGGGTCAGCTGCCGGGAGAGCGTCCCGCGGCGCAGGGCCTCGATGACGAGGGGCTCCGTGACCTGATCCTCGAAGATGGCCTCCATCAGCTCATCCGAGAACATGGAGGCCGCATCGAGGAGTTCCTCCCGCTTCCTGGCCGCCTGATCGGCCAGGTCGGCCGGGATCGCTTCGACCCGGATCTCCTCGCCTTTCGGACCTTCGAAGTACAAGGCCCGCATGCTCACCAGGTCAACGACCCCGCAGAAATCCCCTTCGGCGCCGATCGGCAGCTGAACGAGGACCGCATTGTGGTTCAGCCGTGTCCTCAGCTGATCCACCACCCGGAGCGGGTTGGCGCCCGAACGGTCGCACTTGTTGATGAAGGCGATCCGCGGCACCCGGTAGCGGTTCATCTGCCGGTCCACCGTCAGGGACTGCGACTGCACCCCGCCCACCGCGCACAGGATCAGGACCGCGCCGTCCAGGACGCGCAGCGCCCGCTCGACCTCGATCGTAAAGTCTACGTGCCCCGGCGTGTCGATGATGTTGATCTGGTGTCCGTTCCACTGGCAGTAGGTGGCGGCCGAGGCGATGGTGATGCCGCGCTCCCGTTCGAGCTCCATCGAGTCCATCTTGGCTCCCACGCCGTCCTTCCCGCGGACTTCATGGATCGCATGAATCCGGTGGGTGTAGAAGAGGATCCTCTCCGTGAGCGTGGTCTTGCCCGAATCGATGTGGGCGCTGATGCCCAAATTCCGCAATCTTTCCATTCTCTCTGACATGCATTTTCCTCTGGATCACTTGAAATACCGCCGGGACCGCCCCGATTCCCTTCCGGGTCGACCCGCCGCTTTTCCGCCCTTTGGGCGCCGCTCTCTTCAAGACCGGAATTCCGTCACGGCATCTCCGGTTTGTGTTCGCCCCGCGGGGCTGCGGCGCGTCCGTATGCCGTGCCTGTGCTCAATATGGGTGGGACGCTCGCCCCGCAGGGCTGCGGCCCATCCCGGCTTGGGTCGGTGCATCCGCTTGCGCAGGACACATTGTCCCGACTGAACCCGCCCCACTGCTTTCCACGACTTCGAGAAAGCCGGAAGCCGCTGCAGCGACTCCACCGCCGCGCCATCCACGCCATGAGCGGAAAAATCAAAAAGAGGGCACAAGCCCTCTTTTTGATACATCACTTTAGCAGAAAACACGAAACAATTTCCAACATAAAAAAATCCTACCGATCAGAAGGGATACGCCTCCATCTCGATGATGCGGTCGGCGATCGACCGTTTGAGGCTCACGGTGTCGATGGGCTGGTAGCGCGCGAGCTTCTTGATTCCAGCCAGTTGAGTGCGCAGCATGTCGCCGCCCTCCGTGTAGGCGATGACCTGTTTGGCCCAGCTTTCAATCTTTGGGATCATCTCATCGACGTAGACCTTGACGGCCTCGATCTGATAGCGGGCCTTGTCCTCGCCCTCCTTGCCGATGATCTTGAGCGCACGCAGCAGCCCGCTCTCCATAGCGAAGATCTCGATGACGATGTCCGCGACCTTGGCGAGGATCTCCTGCTCCTTCGCCAGGTTCGCCCCGAACTTCTGCGCCGCCACGCCGGCCACCATGAGGGCGATCTTCTTGGCCATCCCGACCATGTGCTCCTGCTGGGCGAGCGGCGTATCCGGCAGCTGCACCGACAGCGGCGAATAGCCCATGAGGAACCCCGCGATCGCCTGGGCGGCCGGGAGGAGGGCAAGCCGCCCCTGCATGGCCCGGCGCATCATCGTTCCGGGCACCAACATCCGGTTGATCTCGTTCGTGCCCTCCCAGATCTTGTTGATGCGTGAATCCCGATAGTAGCGCTCGGCCGGATACTCGGCGCAGAACCCGTAGCCGCCGAGGATCTGGACATACTCGTCGACGCAGTAATCCAGGCATTCGGACCCGTAGACCTTGGTGATCGAACATTCGGCCGCGTACTCCTCGATCGCCTTCGCGTTTTCGGCCCCGCTCTTCTTGGCCTCGGCGTCCAGGGTCCCCAGTTTGTCGTCGAACATCCCGGCCATGCGGTACATCATGCTCTCGCTCATGAAGGTCCGTACCGCCATCTCCGCGAGCTTGCTCTTGATCATCCCGAACGAGCTGATGGGCACCTTGAACTGCACCCGCCCATTGGCGTATTTGACCGCCTGGGTGACGCAGCCCTTGCAGCCGCCGACCGTCATCGCCCCCAGTTTCCAGCGCCCGAGGTTCAGGATGTTGAAGGCGATCTTGTGGCCCTTGCCGACTTCGTACAGGACGTTTTCGACCGGCACCCGGGCATCCTCGAGGATGACCGGACGGGTGGAAGAGCCGTGCACGCCCATCTTCTTCTCTTCCTTCCCGGTGGAGACCCCCGGGAAGTCCTTTTCGACGATGAAACCCGTGAACTTCTCCCCGTCCACCTTGGCGTACACCACGAAGCTCGAGGCCCAGCCGGCGTTGGTGATGAACATCTTTTCACCGTTCATCAGATAGAATTTGCCGTCCTCCGAGAGCACCGCCTTGGTGCGCGCGTTGAGGGCATCGGACCCCGCGCCGGGCTCGGTCAGGCAGTAGGCGGCGCACCACTCTCCGGAGGAGAGGAGCGGGAGGTACTTCTCCTTCTGGGCCTCGTTGCCGAAGTAGACGATCGGCAGCGTCCCGATCCCCGTGTGCGCCCCGTAGACGACCGAAAAGGAGCCGGCTGTCCCCATGACTTCGCCCACCACGGTCGTGCTGACCTTGTCGAGTCCAAGCCCGCCGTAGGACTCCGGGATGTCGGTGCCGAGCAGACCCAGCTCGCCGGACTGCTTGAGCAGTTTCAGAACCAGGTCGTGATTCTTCTCCTCCAGTGCTTCGATATGGGGCTGGACCTCCTTGGCCACGAAGTCCTTGGCTGTTTCGTAGATCATCTTATGCTCTTCAGTGAAGTCTTCCGGCGTAAAGACATCCTCCGGCGCCACGTCCGTGACGAGAAACTCCCCGCCTGCAAAAACCCTTTTTTCCGCCATGTCAGTCACTCCTTTTCTAATCGTTGATTGGACCGTCACCGCCCCGCCGCCGTCAAAAGCCCCGTCCGGGCTTCCATCGATCAGTCTGGAAACGTCGCTTCAAATGCGTCATCGCCGGCATGGAACAACGGTTCGAGCCGTCCCCCTCCAGGCGTGCCCGCCTCAGTAATCCTCGACCTCGAAGATGGCCGCTGCGCCCATGCCGAAGCCGATGCACATGGAGACCAGCCCGAAGCGCGCCTTGCGCTCCTGCATCTCATAGACGAGCTGGGTCGTGAGCTTCGCCCCGGTGCAGCCCAGGGGGTGCCCCAGCGCGATGGCTCCGCCGTTTACGTTCGTGATCTCTTTGTTGATACCAAGGGTATCGATGCAGTAGATGGCCTGGGCGGCGAAGGCCTCGTTCAACTCGATCAGGTCCATCTGATCGATGCTCATCCCGGCAAGCTTCAGGACTTTCGGGATGGCGACGGCCGGGCCGACACCCATGTATTCGGGTTCGCAGCCCTCGACCGCATGCCAGCGGAAGGTGGCCATGGGCTTCAGGCCCAGTTCCTTGGCCTTCTCTTTGGTCATGAGGAGCACGGCGGCGGCGGCGTCGGAGGTCTGGGACGAGTTGCCGGCGGTGACACTCCCGTTGGGTTTGAAGGCGGGCTTCAGACTGGCGATGCTTTCCTTGGTCGTACCCGGCCGCATGCCTTCGTCCGTGTCGAAGACGAACTCCTCATACCCGAACCGCCCATTGGGCAGGCGCACCTGCTTCTTGATATTCAGGGGCACGATCTGGCTTTTGAACCGCCCCGCCTTGATGGCCGCCTCGGCCTTCTGCTGGCTGAGGGCACCGAAGGCGTCCTGTTCATCCCGGCCGATCCCGTAGCGTTCAGCCACGTTTTCAGCGGTCAGGCCCATGCCGGTGAAGGCCCCCGGACGCATCTCGACCAGGGCCGGGTTGGGGTACATCATGCTGCCCCCCATCGGGATCTGGCTCATGCTCTCGACGCCGCCGGCCACGACCACCTCCGAAAACCCGCACATGATCTTCTCCGCGCCGATGGCGATGGCCTGGAGCCCCGACGAGCAGAACCGGTTGACCGTCATCCCGGGGATGCGGTCCGGCCAGCCCATGGACATGACCAGCACGCGCCCCAGGTTGAGCCCCTGGGTGGCCTCCGGAAAGGTGCAGCCGATCACCACGTCGTCGATCAGATTCGGATCGAGGCCGCCGGCCCGCTTCAGCAGATCGCCCAGCACGGTGCACCCCATATACTCGGGCCGGGTGTCCTTCAGGATCCCCCGGGGAGCTTTTCCAACCGCAGTCCTGCAGGCGGCTACTATCACAGCTTCTTTCATCATCATATTGCATCCTCCCTCATCACGATGGTCAGAAAGGTTCCTTGCAAGGATCAATTCCGGAGCGGCTTGCCGGTGGTCAACATGTGCTGGATCCGCGCCTGGGTCTTCGGATCTCCGCACAGGCTCAGGAAGGCCTCCCGTTCGAGATCCAGCAGATACTGCTCGCTGACCAGCGTGTCGGCCAGGACCTCGCCGCCGCACAGGATGTACCCGACCTTCGTGGAGACCGTCACATCATGGTCGGTGATGTAGCCGGACTCGTGCATCGTCCAGAGCGCCAGCTTGATCATGGCGAAGGTGTTTTCGCCCGCCACGCGGATCGCCTGTCTGGGCCGCGGCGCTCGATAGCCTTCCATGTTTATGGCGAGCACCGTCTTCTTGGCGTCCTCGAGGAGGTAATCCCGGTTGACGGTCATCTTGTCGGTCGGCTTCAGGTATCCGAGCTTGATCGCCTCGGGGCCGGAGGTCGCCACCTTCGCGGTCGCGATGGTTTCGAAGGCGCGGGCGATGAACGGCATCAGCTCGATCTGCTTCGGATAGATCCCGCCCCGGGGCACCTCGAAGAGGTGGTCGGTGTTGCGGATCAGCAGCTCCTTCGTCCCGCCGCCGGCCGGGACCAGCCCGACCCCGACCTCCACCAGCCCCATGTAGGTCTCGGCAGCGAACCGGACGCGGTCCGAGGCGAGGCAGATCTCGCAGCCGCCGCCTAGCGCCAGGCCGGCCGGGGCCGCGACAACGGGCTTGTCGAGGTATTTGAGCTTCATCAGGGACTGCTGGAAGGTGTTGATCATCCAGTCGAGGTCATCCCACTCCTCCTCCTGCGCGGTAAAGAGGATCAGTGGCAGATTGGCACCGGCGGAGAAGGCACCCCCGTGGTTCCCGACCACGAGGCCCTCGAACTGCTCGGAGACGATGTCCGCGGACTTGTTCACCATGCTAATGATGTCGTCGCCCATGGCGTTCATCTTGGTGTGGAACTCGAGGCAGGCCACCCCGTCGCCCATGTCGTAAAGGGTCGCACCGCTGTTTTCCGCGACGACCTTGTTCCGCTCCCTGAGCGAAGGCAGCAGAATAATCCCCGGCTTGACGGGGATCTCGCGGTATTCTCCCGAGAGCTTGTCATAGTAGAGGCGTTTGCCGTTTTCGCTCTTGTAGAAGGACGTCTTGCCCGAGTCGAGCATCTCCTGCACCCAGCCGGGGACGGTGTATCCGGCGGCCTTCATCTTCGCGACGGATTTCTCGAGCCCGAGGGCGTCCCAAGCCTCGAAGGGACCCATCTTCCAGGCGAAGCCCCACTTCATGGCATTGTCGACGTTGACGATGTCATCCGCGATCTCGGGGATGCGGTTGGCCGAGTAGATCAGGGTCTCGGTGGTGGTCCGGAAGGTGTACTGGCCGGCGGGGTCGTCCGCATAATAAAGGGCCTTGATCTTCTGCCCGGTGCCGCCGGCGTTCTTGGCGGCCTCGAGCGAGGCGAACTTCACCTTCTGCTGCGGGGTGTAATCGAGGGTCTTGTAGTCGATCGAAAGGATGACCTTCTTTCCCTCAGCGTCTTTCCCCTTCTTATAGAAGCCCTGCTTGGTCTTCTCGCCGAGCAGGCCCTTCTCGATCATCTGGAGGATGAACTCGGGGGCCTTGAACATCTCGCGTTTCTCGTCGTCAGGCGCCCCGTCGTAAACGTTGTCGGCCACATGGACGAGCGTGTCGAGCCCGACCAGGTCGGCGGTCCGGAAGGAGGCGCTCTTCGGGTGCCCGATGACCGGTCCCGTCAGGGCATCGACCGCTTCGACGCTCAGCCCCAGGTCCGTCATGGCCCTGATGCCGTAAAGCATGCTGTAGACGCCGATCCGGTTGGCGATGAAGTTCGGGGTATCCTTGGCGTAGACCACACCCTTGCCCACCAGCTTCTCGCAGACCTCGGCGAGTTGATCCACCACTTCCGGCAGGGTGTCCGGCCCGGGCACGATCTCGAGGAGCTTCATATAGCGGGGGGGATTGAAGAAGTGGGTGATCGCGAAGTGCTGTTTGAAGGTCTCCGAGCGCCCCTCGCACATCGCTGCGGCGGAGATCCCGGAGGTGTTGGAGGTCACCAGGATCCCGGGCTTCAGGATGGTCTCCAGCTTTTCGAAGACGGAGCGCTTGATGTCCAAACGCTCCACCACGACTTCGATAATCCAGTCGACATCGGCGAGCTTTCCGAGATCGTCTTCGAGATTCCCCGCCGTGATCAGCGCGGCGTTTTCAGAGATGTAGAAGGACGCCGGTTTGGCTTTGAGGGCCGTGGCAATGCCGTTGTTGCTGAATTTATTCCGAAACGCCTTGCTTTGTTCCGTCAGTCCCTTTTTCCGGTCATCGTCTCCCAGCTTCGGGGGCACGATATCGAGCAGGATCGTCTCGATACCGACGTTGGCCAACTGCGCGGCTATGGTGGCGCCCATCACACCCGCCCCCAGCACTCCGGCCTTCCTGATCCTCTTGTCCATAAAACGACCTCCTTTAGACGTCCGCTAACGATTCCAAACGCTCTACCCTGCCAAAAATAACTGGATATTCTGAAAGGTTATGCCTGAACCCCTCCAAAACGATGAATGAACTATCATTCATTTTTTTGCGAAGGTAACATAGGCATATGGCAAAGTCAATATTTTTTGGCAGGGGAAACAGGGGTTGTCGGGTAAGAGGATAGGATTCTGAGCGGACCCGCGTTCAGGCAGGGAAAGTGAATCGCACGCACGTTCCCACAGTGCAGGGAACCGATCGGGGCGGCCGTGGAGGGAGCGCTCCCCTCGTCCGAGGACGACAGCCCCTCTGGACCGGTAAGCTGGCTTTCATCCTAGGACCCCGTTTCCATCCGGAAATGATTTCGCGGTAGAACTCAGTTTCCAATCCGGAAATGAGGATTTTTGGCCAATATCAAGGAAATCAAGCGTTTGCGCGGAGGCGACCTGCAGGTCGCCGCACAAGCAAACGTGCAGATTGACGCCGAGATTGGCCAAAAAGACCATTTCCGGATGGAAATCAAGCGTTTGCGCGGAGGCGACCTGTGGTCGCCGCACAAGCAAACGTGCAGATTGACGCCGAGATTGGCCAAAAAGACCATTTCCGGATGGAAA